>JAXHUH010000027.1:0-35948 GCA_034211175.1 Actinomycetota bacterium | reverse complement strand
CTGGCTCGACCGCGACCCGTTACCGTCGCCGACGGTGTCGGCGACGGCGGCGATGTCGCGGATCGTCGACAGGCCGGTGTCGGAGCCGATCGGCTTGGCGCTCGACAGGCACATCTTGATGCCGTTGTACTGCGCCGGGTTGTGCGACGCGGTGAACATGGCACCTGGTGCCGCGAGCTTGCCGGAGGCGAAGTAGAGCATGTCGGTCGAGGCCAGCCCGATCTCGACGACGTCGAGCCCCTCGCCGTTCACGCCCTCGCAGAAGGCGTCGACGAGCTCCGGCCCGGACGGTCGCATGTCGTGGCCGACCACCACCCGGGTGGTGTCGGGTTCGGCCTCGGCGACGAACCGGGCGAACCCGGTGCCGATCCGGCGGGCGAGGTCGGCGTCGATCTGCTCGGGGTAGGTGCCCCGAACGTCGTACGCCTTGAAGATGGCTCCGAGAGCTGCAGCTACGTCGCGTGACATCGGCGCCCAGGCTACCGCTGGGTTCGCCGAGGCCACGGCCCCGCCGCGGGCGACCACACCCGGCCACGAGCGCGCATCCCGGGCGTGGTCGCCATCGCCGTGTCGACCGCTCAGGCAGCGGGGCGGTGGGCGGTCACGAGGACGCGGTCGCCGTGGTGGGCCGATGCGACGTCGGTGAACCCGTAGGCACGGCACCGCTCGACGAACGCCTCGGTCTGCGCCGGCGTCCAGCCGTGGCTGGCGAGGCCCCGTGCCCCGGGGGCGGTCCGGCGTTCGCCGGCCACGAAGCGGCCGCCCGGGGCGAGGACCCGGTGGACCTCGGCGAGGCCGGCGTCGAGTTCGGTCCAGTGGTGCACCGCGCCGAGCGACCAGACGACGGTCGCGGCCTCGTCGGTGAGCGGCAGGGCCTCGGCCGTCCCCTCCCGCCAGGTGATCCGGGCGCGGTCGCGACCGACCCGACGGGCGATCGAGAGCATCACGCCGGCCGGGTCGACCCCGGTGACCGTTGCACCCCGGCGGGCGGCCTCGCGCGCCGCGTTGCCCGGCCCGCACCCGATGTCGACGACGTGGTCGCCCTCGCCGATCGATGTCACGTCGGCGACGAGCCGGGCGTCGGCGCGACCGCCGAGGAGCATCGTCAGCCCGGCGAGCAGCCCGCCGATGCCGGAGAAGCCGGGCAGGTCGGCGTGGTGGTTCGGTGCTGTCGGGTTCGGGAGTGGCGCGTTGGCCGGTGTGGTGCTCATGAACGGGCACGTTGACGGCTGAACCCGGGTTCAGGTCAACTGGTTGTTCGTGGACGAGTTGCTGACCATCGGCGAGCTGGCGGATCGGGTCGGGATCGCGGTCTCCGCCGTGCGGTACTACGAGCGGCGGGGGCTGCTCCCGGCCGACGAGCGCCGCTCCGGCCAGCGCCGCTACCGGGAAGGCTCCCTGCGGCGCCTGGTGTTCATCCGCATGATGCAGGACGCCGGCATGTCGCTCGACGACATCGCCGTCGTCCTCGAGGCCGGCGACAACCAGGCGTGGAAGGCCGTGGCGCAGGCGCGCCTCGAGGCGCTCGACGAGGAGATCGCCACGCTGGAGCACGCACGCGGGGCGCTCCAGCTCGCGCTCCTGTGCCGCTTCGACCACCCCCTGACCGAGTGCGCCGTCATGGCCGACGAGATCGACCGCCGCCTCGGCCCGGACACACCCGCGGCCCGCCACTGACCCCCAACCACCACGAACTGGCAACCACCACGACCACGACGTGCCCCGCGTGGTGGCCAGAACCACTCGCCGGGGGAACGTCGGCGGCGCGTCAGCGCTCGTCGAGGGTGGCGAGCAGCTTCTTGGGGGCGACCTGGCGGTAGGCGTCGGTGACGATGCCGGCGATCTCGTCCCAGTCCGGGTCCCGGTCGAGTCGGACGCCGAGCCAGCCCCGGTGCCCGACGTAGGGCGGGACGAAGAACCGGTCCGGCTCCTCGTCGACGAGCGAACCCTGCGCGCCGGGCGGGGCAGCGACCCACAGCGCGAGCCGACCGTCGTCGTGGTGGTCGTCCATGAACATCACGAAGGTCTTCTTGGCGCGCACGAAGAACGTCGGTGCGCCGTGGCTCAACCGCTCGGTGACCTCGGGAAGGGCCATCGCCGCCCGCCGCACCTGTTCGAGCGCGGCGGCCACGGTGCTGTCCTCGGTGTCCGACACTCGTCGCCGACCTCCGGATGGCTCGGTCCCGGGTGCATCCTCGCACGACCGTCACGATCCGCGCGCCGCGGCGCGTGGGCGGGTGGGCACGCCGCGAGCTGCCGTTACCCTGCGCCTCACCTCACCTCGTCGGCGGCTCGCGGGGTTCGCCGGTGCCGCGACCCCCCGATCGACCGTGGAGACCATCGATGCCGTTCCGCCTGCCCGTCCTGCTCGTCACCGTCGCGGCCGTCGTCCTCGGAGCGTGCGGCGGCGACTCGGGTGCCGCCGACCAGGCTGGTGGCTCGTCGACCGCCGGGACGCCCGCGGATGGCTTCCCCGACGACGTGTGCACGCTCCTCGCCGCGACCACGGCGGCCGAGGTCCTCGGGTCGACCGAGGCGCCGATGACCGCGACCGGCTCCCCCGCCGACGGAGCGGCCGCCTGTGCGTACGGCTCGATCACCGACCCGGCCGGCGGGCTGACCGTCCAGGTGGCCCAGGCGGCCGGCGGCGACCCGTTCATGGCCCTCGTCCCCGACGGCACCCGCCAGCAGCCGCTGCCCCGACCGACCGGGGCGGTCCGCCACGCGATCGGCCTCGTCCCCGGCGGGTCCGGCATCGGCTCGACCGTGCTCTTCGACCACGACGGGCTCCACGTCGCGGTGTCGGTGGCCGGTGTCGACGCCGACGACGTGGACGTGATCGGGCTCGATCGGGCGGCCGCGGCGGTTTTTGTGCAGCTCGACCGGCCATGATCGGTGTCGACCGCCACAGAGAGGAAGGCACATGACCATCGCCGAGGAGCTCCTCGCCGCCAACGCCGAGTACGCCGCGTCGTTCGACAGCGGCGCGTTGACCAAGGAGCCGGCGCGCCACGTCGCCGTGGTCGCGTGCATGGATGCCCGGCTCGACGTGTTCGCCATGCTCGGCCTCGACCTCGGTGAGTGCCACGTGATCCGCAACGCCGGCGGCGCGGTCACCGACGACGCCATCCGCTCGATCACGGTGTCGCAGCGCTTCCTCAACACGACCGAGATCGTGCTCGTCCACCACACCGACTGCGGCATGCTCACGTTCCCCGAGGAGCGGGTCAAGCAGGAGATCCAGGCCGAGACCGGCGTCCGGCCGGCGTTCTCCTTCGACGGGTTCTCCGACGCCGAGGCCGACGTACGCCAGTCGATGGCCCGGATCGAGCACAGCCCGTTCCTGCTCCACCGGTCGGTGACCGGCTTCGTCTACGACGTCGACACCGGCCGGCTCAACCTCGTCGAGCCCTGAGGCCCACGCCCGCGTCGACCGGGCGGACATCCTGGTCGAACGGGGAAACGAACCACCCGGTCCAGGTTGGCGAGCCCGTCGCTAGCGTGACCACCCGTGCGGCGTGAACGAGTGATGGCGGGAGTCGTCGGCGCGGCGGGCGCGCTGGCGACGTGGATGGCGGCGGTCCCGTGGGACCTGACCGACGGAGGCGAGCGGACCGGTGGACCACCGGTCGGCATCGTGGCCGCCGCAGCCGTGGCCGCGCTGGCCGGTCTGGTGATCGGCCAGGTGCCACGGCTGCGCCGGCGGGTCGACGCAGCGGTCGTCACCGCCGCCGGGACGGTGACGTGGGCGTTGTTGTTCGCCTGGCGGGTCGGGGCGGCCCACGCCGACCAACCGGCGGTCGCGGCGACGCCCCTGGTGCTGTTCGTGCTGCCTTCGGCGATCGCCCTCCCGCTCGCAGTGGCGACGATGACCGACTGGGCGACGCGCCAGCGCGCCGTCGCGTCACCCGACGTCGCCGACGCCCCGACCCCGGCACAGAACGGCGACGAGCGCGACCCGGAGCGGGTCGGCCCTGCGGTGACGAGCCTCGACGACCGCCGGCGCTCCCGTCCGGCGCAGCCCCGGTCGGTCGACCAGCCCGGCTCCCGCGCCGCCTGACGCCACGCTCACTCCCAGGTCGGGTCGATCGGGGTGATGCGCCCCACGGCGGACTCGACCGTCTCGGCCGCGGCCAGGCACAGGTCCTCGCGCCAGCGGTCGGCGTAGAACTGCACCCCCGTCGGGTGCCCGTCGGCCGTTCCCATCGGCAGCGCCGCCGACGGGAGGCCGAGGACGTTGGCCGGGGTGATGAACCGGAGGCGATCGAGCGTGGCCTCCGCCCCGGTGTCGGGGTCGAGGTCGGCGCCATGGGCGAACGGCGGCAGGGTCCACGTCGGCCCGACGACGACGGGGTGCTCGGCGAAGAACGCCGTCCACGCCCGCGCCAGGCGGTGGCGCTCGACGTGGGCGAGCTGGGGCGGCATCGACTCGACCGGGTACCCGGCGATGAGGACCTCGAGGAGCCCGACCGCGCCCTCGGTCATGATCGGCCGGACCATGTCGAGCATGGCCATGAGGTCGAACGCGAGCACGTGGGCCCACACCTCGTGGGTGCGCGCCAGCTCCGGCGGCTCGGCCTCGGTGACCTCCCAGCCCGCATCGGCCAGGGCGGCGCCGGCCCGGCGGACCGCATCGGCGATCTCGGGTGGTGAATCGACGCCGTCGATCCCGGTCACCAGCGCAGCGCGCCTCGCCGCGGGCGGCCCCACGTGCGGTGCGGTCACGCTCCAGGGGTCGCGCGGGTGGTGTCCGGCGAGGAGCTCGAACGCGATCCGCAGATCGTCGACGTGACGGGCCATCGGCCCGCACACCGCCATCATCTGCACCGCGAGGCCCGGGTCCTCGGGCGGGATCACGGTGGCCTGCGGGATACGGCCGGGCGTGGGCTTCAGGGACGTGATGCCACAGCAGTAGGCGGGGTTGCGCACCGAGCCGCCGATGTCGTTGCCGAGGCCGAGCGGGCTCATCCCCGACGCGATCGCCGAGCCCTCGCCACCGCTCGACCCGCCTGCGGTCAGGTCGAGGTGCCACGGGTTGCGGGTCAGGCCGCGCAGCGGGTTGTCGGTCGAGATCCGCAGCGCCATCTCGGGCAGGTTCGTCCGGGCGATGGGGATCGCCCCGGCAGCCCGCACGCGCTCGACGCTCGGCGCGTCGAGCGGGGCGACGGCCTCGGCGAGTGCGGGCACACCGTTGGTGGTGGCGGTCCCGGCGCAGTCGATGTTCTCCTTCACCGTGACCGGCACGCCCCGCAGTGGGCCCTCCGCACCACGGCCGGCGTCGACGTCGTCCGCCGCGGCCAGCGCCTCGTCCGCCAGGACCAGGGTCACGGCGTTGAGGCGCGGGTTCACCGCCTCGATGCGGGCCAGGTGGGCCTCGACGACCTCGCGGCTCGACACCTCCCCCTTGCGGATCGATCCGGCCAGCTCGAGCGCCGAGCGCTCCCACAGCGCGTCACCCATGACTCCCCCTCCAGTGTCGCCCCGGACGGCGGCGAGCCTACGCACCGGCCGGGGTCGTGTCATGTGCTGCTCAGCTGAACGGCACCCAGCGTCAAGTGACGAGAAACTGTGTGTTGTTGCAACGGCAACGCCCATGACACGCTGCTCAACGAGCCGGAAACATCACTCTGCAAAGGTCGATGTCGACCCACCCGCCCCCACCGAGCAGGACCCGGAGGTCGACATGAGCATGGAACTGACCGAGGCAGAGCAGAAGAGCCTCGACGAGATCCCCCACCCGTCACTCGGCAAGGGTGCGAACCTCTACGGTTCGACCAAGCTCTTCCCCGATTACCAGGCCGAGGACGGCGAGTCGTACCTCACCCTGATCCACGGCATCGCCCACGAATCGTCGGTCGCCTTCGTCGCCATGCTCCAGGCCACCCGGGCCCTGCGCAAGGGCTTCGAGTCAGTCGTCTACTTCTACGGCCCGGGCTCGATGAACTGCATGGACACCCGCGGCTTCCCCCTCACCGGTGACACCGCGTTCCCCGGCGAGATGAACCTCAACGACCAGATCAAGACGTTCATCTCCGAGGGCGGCAAGGTGTACTGCTGCCGCTTCGGCCTGTCGTTGCACGGACTGCGCGAGGAGGACCTCATCGAAGGCGTGATCCCGGCGCACCCGCTCGACGTGCAGGATTGTGTCATTCACTACGCGCGCAAGGGTGCGATCATCAACTCGACCTATCTCTTCTGACATGGTCGACCTCGCGACGCGTGCCGAGCTCGCGACCGCCGGGGTGCGATTGCCGGCCCCGGTGCGCCGCCGGGGCGGCGCCGGCCCGAGCGACGACGGCCACGTGCTCCTCGGCGAGCGGGCCGCAGCCCTCCCCCTCGTGGAGGACAGCCCGTGGGTGGCGACGCCCGACGGCGAGGCGGTCGTCCACACCGGCGACCCGCGCCGGCGGATCCCGCTGCGCACGGTGGGCCGGCCGAGGTTCTACGACCTCGAGACCGCCGACGGCATCCGCTACGACCAGCTCGCCCGCCTCCACGGCAGCGACGTGCTGGCCACCACGGTCGTCCAGACGTGCATCCGCTACGACGAGGCCGACCGCTGCCGGTTCTGCGCCATCGAGGAGTCGCTCCGCTCCGGGGCGACGACCAGGGTGAAGACGCCGGCGCAGCTCGCCGAGGTCACCGAGGCCGCGGTGCGCCTCGACGGGATCCGCCAGGTCGTCCTCACGACGGGGACGTCGGCTGCGGCGGACCGGGGCGCCCGCTACCTGGCCCGGTGCGTCGCGGCCATCACCGCAGCGGTGCCGGGCCTGGCCGTGCAGGTGCAGTGCGAGCCGCCGGCCGACCTGGCGGTGCTCACCGAGCTGCGCGACGCCGGGGCGACCGCGATCGGCATCCACGTCGAGTCGCTCGACGACGACGTGCGCCGGCGGTGGATGCCGGGCAAGGCGACCGTGCCGCTCGACGCCTACTGGGCGGCGTGGCACGAGGCGGTGCGGGTCTTCGGCGCCAACCGGGTGTCGACCTACCTGCTCGTCGGCCTCGGCGAGGACCCCGACGAGCTCGTCGCCGGGGCCGCCGCGCTGATCGAGGCGGGTGTCTACCCGTTCGTGGTGCCGTTCCGCCCCCTCGCCGGCACGCTCGCCGACCGGGACGGGGCCACCGCACCGACCGCCGGGCACCTCGCCGCGGTCACCGAGCAGGTCGCCGCCGAGCTGCGACGCCACGGGATGCGGGGCGCCGACCAGGGCGCGGGCTGCGCGGCGTGCGGGGCGTGCAGCGCGCTGGCCGACGGAGGCGGCTGACATGGGCATCCTCACCGATCTCGGAGGGCCCCGCCGCCCGCCGATCGCCGACACCGGGCGACCGCTCGTCGTCGAGGCCGACGCCGAGGGACTCCGCGCCCATCGCGAGCTGCGCCGGCAGGTGTTCGTCGAGCGCCAGGGCCTGTTCGCCGACCACGACCGCGACGAGCTCGACGACGACCCGAACACCGTCGTGTTGATCGCCCGGGCCGGCGACGGCACGGTGCTCGGCGGTGTGCGGCTGGCGCCCTGCGCCGACCCCGGCCTCGGCTGGTGGGCGGGCAGCCGCCTCGTCGTCGCACCCGGAGCGCCACCCCGGGTCGGGGCGGCACTCGTGCGGGCCGCGTGCTCCCGGGCCGAGAACGCCGGGGCGCTGCGCTTCGACGCCACCGTCCAGGCCGACAAGGAGCGGTTCTTCACCCGGCTCGGCTGGGTGCGCCGCCGGACCGTCGAGCTCCACGGCGCACCTCACGTGGAGATGACGTGGCCGGTCGACCGGCTCGCCCGCCTGGCGGCGGCGAAGGCCGTCATCGGGCAGGTGCTCGGCGAGGAGCACCCCGGCGGCGACGGCTGGGTCGGCGACGACGGTGTGCCCGTCGACGGCTCCGACCTCGTCGCCGCGTGCGACGCCATCGTGCCGGCGATGGTCGAGCGCGACCCGTGGTGGGCCGGCTGGTGCTCGGTACTGGTCAACGTGAACGACGTCGCCGCCATGGGCGCCCGGCCGGTCGGGCTGCTCGACGCCCTCGCCGCCGGCACGACCTCGGCCGCCCAACGGGTCGCCGCCGGCCTGCGCGCCGCGGCGGACACGTACGGCGTGCCGGTGCTCGGCGGCCACACCCAGATCGGCGTACCCGCGGCCCTCGCGGTCACGATGCTCGGTCGCACCGAGCGGCCGGTCCCCGCGGGCGGCGGCGAGATCGGCGACGTGGTCTCGCTCAGCGCCGACCTCGCCGGCGGCTGGCGCCCCGGGTACGCGGGCCGCCAGTGGGACTCCACCACCCACCGCTCACCGGCCGAGCTGCGCTCGATGGTCGACCTCGTCGCCCGCCACCGGCCCCACGCGGCGAAGGACGTCAGCATGGCCGGCCTCGTCGGCACCCTGGCCATGCTCGCCGAGGCGTCCGGGTGCGGCGCGGTGCTCGACGTCGCCGACGTGCCCCGGCCCGAGGCCGTCGGTGTCGGCGACTGGTTCGCGTGCTTCCCCGGTTTCGCCATGATCACGACCGACGCGGCACCGCTGCCGGCCGACGCCGCCGCGCCCGCGACCACGGCGGCGTGCGGTCGCCTCGTCGGGGGTGGCGGCGTCGAGCTGCGCTGGTCCGACGGGGTGTGTACACCTGCGGTCGCGGGACCGGTCACCGGGCTCGGCCCCGCCGCGCCGCACCCGCCATCATCACGACCCGGCCACGACGGCCCGGAGGAACCCGCATGACCGAGATCGGGATCGCTGCGGTCGCGGCACCGTTCGACCGCGACATCGACGCCGACCTGGCCCGCATCGGGGAGATCCTCGACGAGGCCCGGGCCCGGGGCGTCGATCTCGTCGTGCTCCCCGAGGCCGCGATCGGCGGCTACGTCGCCGACCTCCACGTCGGCGGCCAGGTCGACCCGCCGCCCGCACTGGAGCTCGGGGGCCCGGAGATCGCCCGCCTCGTCGAGCTGGCCGGCGATCTCGTCGTCTGCGCCGGCTACTGCGAGCGCGACGGCGGCCGCCGCTACAACGCCGCGGTGTGCGTCGGCGGCGGCGAGATCCTGGCCAACTACCGCAAGGTCCACCAGCCGCTGGCCGAGGGCTCGACGTACGGCGCCGGGGACACGTTCGCCGCGTTCGACACGCCGGTCGGGCGCATGGGCCTGCTGATCTGCTGGGACAAGGGCTTCGCCGAGGCGGCCCGTACCCTGGCCCTCGACGGCGCCGAGATCATCGCCTGCCTCTCCGCGTGGCCGGCGAGCCGGACCAGCCGGGCGCCCCGCATCGAGGACGACCGCTGGACCCACCGCTTCGACCTGTTCGACCGGGCCCGGGCGCTCGACAACCAGGTCGTGTGGGCGGCGTCGAACCAGACCGGCACGTTCGGCTCCCTCGAGTTCGTCGGGCGGGCCAAGGTCGTCGGCCCCGGCGGCGACATCCTCGACGTCACCCCGGTCGACGGGGGCATGGCCGTCGCCCGGGTCGATGTCGACGCCGAGCTCGAGGCCCACCGCCGGGGCATGTGCAACCTGCGCGACCGCCGCCCCGACGCCTACCGGCTGGGGCCGTGGCGCCCGGCCGACCTCGTCCGATGACCCCGAGGGTGGTGGTCGTCGGCGGCAGCGTCGCCGGGCTCGCCGCGGGCCTGTGCTGCGCCCGCCGCGGCCTGGCGACGACGGTGATCGAGGGTGACGACGACGCGGCGCCCCGACCGTTCGACGAGCCGGCGGCCCGTGACCCCCGCCGGGCCACACCCCAGGCTGCGCAGTCCCACGCGTTCCTGGCCCGGGCCCGGGAGGTCCTCGCCGCGGAGGCGCCCGGCGTGCTCGACGAGCTCGACGAACTGGGCGCGCCGACGATGGTCCTGCGGCCGCCGCCGGAGCCGACCAGGTTCGCCGCCGGTGAGGTGACGACCACCAGGCCGGGCCCGACCGAGCCGGCGGTGGTCCTCGCCCGCCGCACCACGTTCGAGGCCGCGCTGCGCACGGTGGCGGCGACGACCGACGGGCTCACACTGCGCACCGGCGCGAAGGTCGACCGCCTCGTCGCCGACGACCACGGCCCAGTGCCCGTGGTGCGGGGCGTCCGCCTCGACGACGGCACCACCATCGACGCCGACGTGGTCCTCGACGCGTCGGGGCGGCGGGGCCGGTCGCTCGACTGGCTGACCGACCTCGGCGTGTCCGTCGACGAGCGCTCGACCGAGTGCGGCATCACCTACCACACCCGCTTCTACCGGCTGCTGCTCGGCGCGACCGCCGGCCCGCTCAACCGGGGCTACACGTGCGGGTCGTCGTTCGACCGGTACTCGTGCCTCGTGTTCCCGGCGGATCGGGAGACGTTCTCGGTGACGTTCGGGACCCTGCCCGAGGACCGGGCGCTGCGCGGCCTGCGCGACGACGACGCGTTCGCGGCCGCGGCCGCCGCGCTCCCCCTCGTCGGGGAGTGGGTCGATCCGGCCCGTTCGACACCGATCTCGCCGCCGCGGTCGATGACCGGGATGCGCAACCGGCTGCGGCGCACAACGGTCGACGGTCGCCCCCTCGTGCTGGGCCACGCACTCGTGGCCGACGCCGCGGCGATCTCCAACCCGGCCCACAGCCGGGGCTGCGCCCTCGCCCTCGGCCATGCCCGCCGCCTCGCCGACGCCGTCGTCGACCACGCCGGTGAGCCGGACGCCTTCGCCGGGGCGGTTGACGCCGCCGTCGACGACCTCGCGGTCTGGGTCGCCGACTCCGACGCCCAGGACCGGGCCCGGCTGTCGCGCTGGCGGGCCGACGCAGCGCCGCCGGAGCCGACCCCGTTCACCCCGCCGCCGCAGGGTTGGCTGACCAACGGCGAGGCCTACGTCGCCGCCCACCACGACCCGGTCGTGTGGCAGCGCTTCACCCGCCTCCAGCAGCTGCTCGCCCGACCAGCGGACGTCCTCGGCGACGCCGACACCATCGCCCGGGTGCGGCAGGTGCAGGCCGACGGGCTCGGCCTGCCCGCGATGTCGGCGCCGACCCACGACGAGCTCGCCGGGCTGGTCGACGCCGCGGGTCGGGTCGGTCGCGCCGCGTGAGCACGGGCGACACGGTCCGCGTCGCCGCCGTCGCCGCCCACTTCCGGCGGGAGATCGCGTTCGGGCTGCGGCGGGTGTCGGGCATCATCGACGACGCCCACCGCGACGGCACCGACCTGCTGGTCCTGCCCCACGGCGTGCTCGGCGGCTACCACGACCACCTCGACGGCGAGCCGACGCCGCCCGAGCTGCCCCCGACCGTGGCCCTCGACGGCCCGGAGCTGGCCCAGCTCGCGTCCGAGGCCGGGCGGATGGTCGTGTGCCTCGGCGTGACCGAGGCGACCGCCGACGGCGGCCGGGCCAACACCGCGGTGTGCCTCCACGATGGCGCCGTCCTCGGCGTGCATCGCAAGGTCCACCTGCCGGCCGGCGAGGTCGGCCTCTACATCCCGGGCGACCGGCTCGGCGCGTTCGACACGCCGGTTGGTCGCCTCGGCATGCTGGTCGACTACGACAAGACGTTCCCCGAGACCGCCCGCACCCTGGCCCTCGACGGCGCCGACATCCTCGCCATCCCGTCCGCGTGGCCGGCGAGCCGCACCAACCGGGCCGACACGCTGGCCCGCGACCGCCAGCGGCGCATGTTCGACACCTACGACCAGGCCCGCGCAGCGGAGAACCAGGTCGTCGTGGTGTCGGCCAACCAGGTCGGCCGCCACGGGGCGCTCCGGTTCTTCGGCCGCTCGAAGGTGGTGCTGCCCGACGGCGAGATCGTCGCCGCCGTCGGCGACCGCTCCGGCGTGGCGTCCGCCCCGGTCGACGTGGACGGCGTCGTCGGGCGGGCCCGCCGGCGGTTCCACCACCTCGGCGAGCTGCGACCCGACCTGTACCGGGCGACGACCCCGGCGAACGGACCCGTGCGCGTCGCGCTCCTCACCTACTCGACCCGCCCGCGGGGCGGTGTGGTCCACACCCTGGCGCTGGCCGAGGCGCTGGCGGCGCGCGGCGACGTCGAGGTGACGGTCGTGTCCCTCGCCCGGGGCGGCGACACCGGGTTCTTCCGCCCGGTCGACCCGTCGGTCGACGTCCACCTCGTGCCGTTCCCCGACCGCGACGGCGAGTCGGTCGGCGAGCGGGTCCTGCGCTCGATCGACGCGCTGGCCGGCGGCTTCGACCCGGCGACGGTCGACCTGGTCCACGCCCAGGACTGCATCTCGGCCAACGCGTTCGGCCGCTGCGTGCGCACGGTGCACCATCTCGACCGGTTCTCGACGCCCGAGCTGGTGGCCTGCCACGAGCGGGCCATCGTCCGGCCCTTCGCCCACGTGTGCGTCTCGGCGGCGGTGGCGTCGGAGCTGGCCGACGGTTGGGGCATCTCGGCCGAGGTGATCCCCAACGGCGTGGAAGCCGACCGGTTCAGCGCTGCGGCGGGCGACGATCCGGCGGCGGTCGCGGCCCGAGCCCGATGGCGGGAGCGGATCGGCGGGCCGTGGGTGCTCTCGGTCGGCGGGATCGAGCCCCGCAAGGGCACGCTCGACCTGGTCGAGGCGATGGCCACGGTCCAGACCGCCCGGCCCGGCACGCGGTTGGTCGTGGCCGGCGGCGAGACGCTGTTCGACTACCGCGACTACCGGGCGGAGGTCGACGCCCGCTGCGCCGAGCTCGGGGTCGAGCCCCTGGTGCTCGGGCCCGTCGACCACGAGGAGCTCCCGGCGCTGGTCGCCGCCTCCGACGCGTTCGCGTTCCCGTCGACGAAGGAGGGCTTCGGTCTCGCGGCGATGGAGGCGCTGGCCGCCGGCGTCCCGGTCGTGTGCCGCGACCTGCCGGTGCTGCGCGAGGTGTTCGACGGGGCCGCCCGCTTCGGTGCCACCCCGGGCGAGCTGGCGGCCGCGCTGGTCGACGCGCTGGACGACGACCGGGGCCGGTTCGCCGACGCCGGCCGTTCCCTCGCCGCCCGCCACACCTGGGCCGCGGCCGCCGCCCGCCACGCCACCCTCTACCGCCACCTCCTCACCTCCCCGGCCGCCACCACCTGACCGTTCCGGGGAACCGATCTGCCGCGTGGTGGGTCGGCGGTGCCCCCCGGATCGGTGGAGAGCTCCGGATTCGGCCACCGCGCCGGCCACGTGAGGCTCCGGGGTGGTTTCCACTCGGGTGGGGGCACACGTTGTGTCGGGCCGGTGTCGTGGGGTGAGATGGTGCGGTCCGGTGCGCGGAGGGGCCGCGCCGGGCGGGTTCCGTCACCGGGGTGGAGGCTGACCATGTCGTCGACGATCGAGCTGGAGCTGCGGCCGGTGCGTCGCGACGACCTGCCCGTGTTCTTCGCCCACCAGCTCGACCCGGTCGCCAACCACGTCGCCGCGTTCGTGGCCGACGACCCCGCTGATCGCGGCGCCTTCGACGCCCGCTGGGAGCGCCTGCTCTCCGACGACACGGTCACCAGCCGGACCGTGGTCCACGACGGCGAGGTCGTCGGCCACGTCGCCAGCTACGTGAGCGACGTCGGTCGGGAGGTGACCTACTGGATCGACCGGGACCACTGGGGCAAGGGCCTGGCGACCGAGACCTTGCGGTCGTTCCTCGAGATCATCACCGCGCGCCCGCTCCACGCCCGCACCGCGTCGGACAACCTCGGCTCGTTGCGGGTCCTGGAGCGCTGCGGCTTCGAGGTCGCCCGGGTGGAGACCGCCTACGCCCCCGGGCGCCGCGCCCAGATCGACGAGACCCTGCTGGTCCTGCGCTGAACGACGGGCTGTTGTCCGTGCCGCGCCGAGCGGTCGGAGCGGTCAGGGCAGGAACGCGCAGTCGATGTCCCACTCGGGTCGGCCGTACCACCGGTAGAAGTCGTCGAGGTCGTCGGCGCTGGCGACCTCGAGCTGCGGCGGTTCGAGGCCCTTCCGCCGGGCGCAGTCGATGAACTCGTTCGCCGCCTCGATGGTCCGGCGCAGCTGCTCGTCGGGCGGGGGAAGCGTGCGCGCGTCGTAGAAGCTGGCGAACGCCCCGGTGAACCGGTTCTGGACCTCGATCTGGAACCGGGAGGCCCGGGAGTGGGCCCACTCGGGCGGTGCCGCCCACACGTAGCTCGGTCGCTGTCGGCCGAACTCGGCTCGGGCCAGCTCGGGCCCATCGGTCCAGTAGCCGTGCCGGCGCAGCTCCGCGACCTCGAGCTCGCACAGCGCGGTGAACCGCTCGATGGTGATGTCGTCGGCCGCGATCGCCGAGATCTGGGCCGGGTCGAGCCCGGCGGCGGCGAGCGAGCCCTCGAGCGCCGGCCGGTCGGTGATGCGCAGCTGTTCGTCGACGCCGTCGATCTCGTCGGTCGAGATGAACCACATGGTTGGCGATGCTCACACGGCGGCCGGGCCCCGGCAAGCGCCCCGGGCCGGTCCGTCGATCGCGGGCCCGCCTCAGCAGGGCGGGCCGGTCGAGGCCCGGACGCGCAGGTCGACCGGCAGGAGGACCTCGCCGGGAGACGGCTCGGCCAGCAGGCGGACCGCCGCGGCACCCTTGTGCTCGTGGGGCTGATGGACCGTGGTCAGCCCCGCTGCAGCCGCGGCCGGCGCGTCGTCCAAGCCGACCACCGACATGGCGCCGGGCACGTGCACCCCGCGAGAACGCAGTGCGGCGAGGGCTGCGAGGGCGAGGGTGTCGGCATGGGCGAAGATGGCGGTCACACCGAGCTCGACCAGCGCAGCGACACCGGCGGGCACGTCGTCGACCGTGGCGCACTCCCACACCCCGACCGGGGCCAGCTCGCGCGCCCCGAGGGCGTCCTCCGCCCCGAGCAGGCGCTCCTCGGTGACCGGGAACTCGCCCAGGCGTCGCCGCTCTGCGGTGAGCATCCCGGTGACCCCGCCGCGCCGCACCCGCATGACGAGGATGCCGATCCGCTCGTGCCCGAGCCCCACGAGGTGGGCGACCGCGAGCCGGGCGGCGAGGCGGTCGTCGATGCCCGCCCACCCGATGCCCACCGTCCGGGGCTGGTCGACCACGACGAGCGGAACGCCTCGCTCGGTCATGGCGTGCCACAGCGGGTCGGCGTTGCTGAGGGAGAAGGCGATCAGGCCGTCCACCGCACACCGGCGGATGCGGTTCCCGTCGGACGGCGAGTCGGGCTCGTCGGGCGCACCCGAGATGACCAGCATGTCCTGGTCGTGCCGACCGAGCTCGGCTGCCACCCCGGAGAGGAACAACGGCATCGATGCATCGACCAGGGCGGTGCGGGTCCGCTCCGTGAGCACGACGCCGACGACGCCGGTGCGCCCGACGGCGAGCGCCCTGGCGGTCGGGTCGGGACCGCGGTAACCGAGCGCGTCCGCGACGTCGAGGATCCGCGCGCGCAACGTCCCTGACAGCTGATCGGGCCGACTGAAGGCGTTCGACACCGTCTGGCGCGAGACGCCGACCTCGTCGGCGATCGTCTGCAGCGTGACGCGCGGCATCTGGAGCGGAGCGTACCTGACCGGTACTGTTCGGGACGTGCGTGACTTTACCGGTCAAGAGAGCCGGCCCCGGACCGACGAGCCCGGCCCCGACCACGCCCGGCCGCACCCCCCGACCCGGCCGCAACCCCCGACCCGGGCGGAGACGGCGGCCGTGGCCGGCATCGGGCTCTTCGGGTGGGGCAACGGCGTCCTCAGCGCCGGCGTCGCCCGCCTCGCCGACCAGCTCGACCTCCCCGCCACCATCGTCGGCGCCCACCTCCTCGCGTTCGCCGTCGGGCTCGGCACCGCCGGCGTGCTCCGACCACGGCTGCGCGCCGATGTCGACCGCCCGGCGCCGGTCGTGTTCGCCACGGCGATGACCCTGCTCGCACTCGCCCCCTCCGCGTCGGTGTCCCTGGCCGCCGCCCTGCTGATGGGGCTCGCGGGCAGCCCGACCCTGGCGTCCGCGCAAGCCCGCCTCGGCGGGGGCGGCGACCGGGGGACCCGCCTGCTCCTGTGGTCGAACGTGCTCGCCGCCCTCACCGCAGCGGCCAGCGCCGCCCTCATCGCCGCGCTCGCCGGCGGCCCGGTGGCGCTCGTCCTCGTGCCGCCCGTCGTGTGCGGCGTCGCGCTGGTGGCGCTGGTCGAGCCGATGCCGCACCGCCCCGGGACCGGCGCCGGCACCGCCGGCCGCCAACACCGGATCGATCGGCCGCTCGTCGCCGCGCTCGCGCTGATCAGCACGATCGCCGCCATCGAGTCGACACTGGCCGCGCATCTCGCCCCGTTCCTCGACGACACCGGCGTCCCGCCCGGCGTCGCGCTGGCTGCGCCGTTCCTGCTGTTCGGCGGCCAGGTCGTCGGTCGGATCGTCTCGACCGTGCGCCCACCGGCCGACCCGACGCGGGCGCTGCTCCTGACGTTCGCAGCGGTCGCGGCGGCGTTCGCGCCGCTGCTCCTGCTCGCCACCCCGTGGCGGCTCGTGCTGGTGGCGCTCGTCGGGGCCGGCATCGCGGCCCAGTACCCGCTGGCCATCGTGGTGACGCTCGGGCTCGACCCGGCTCGGGCCGCGATGATCAGCAGCTACTCGACGGCGGCCGTGAGCATCGCGCTGGTCACGTCGCCGTCGCTCGTCGGCGCGCTCAGCGACCTGGCGACACCCCGCGTCGGCTTCGCGTGGATCGGCGTGCTCCTCGTCGCCGGGGCGACGCTCGCCGCGACCTCGACCCACCGCAGCCGCGCCGGGGCGGCAACCACCGGCCGGGGCGAGCCCGCGCTCAGCGCTCCGGCGTGAACCGCACCGGGAGGTGCCGGGGCCCGGAGATGAACGTCGACGGCTGGTACTCGACCGGCCCGGCCGGTGCCAGGTCGGGCAGGCGGGTGAGCAGCTCACGGAACATGGCGTCGATCTCGATGCGGGCGAGATGGGAACCGAGGCAGAAGTGGGGACCTCCCCCACCGAATGCCACGTGGTCGTTGGGCGTGCGGCCGATGTCGAACCGGTCGGGATCGGCGAACACCCGCTCGTCGCGGTTGGCGGAGCCGTAGTACATGACGACCTTGTCGCCCTCGGCGATGGCCCGGCCGCCGAGCTCGGTGTCCTTCGTCGCCCGGCGCCGCATGTAGATCACCGGGCTCACCCAGCGCAGCATCTCCTCGATGGCGCTCGGCAGCAGGCCGTCGAGATCGGCTTCCAACCTCGCCCGCTCGTCGGGATGGTCGAACAGGGCCGCCATCCCCCCGGCGACTAGGTTGCGGGTCGTGTCGCCGCCTGCGTCGACGAGGAGCATGAAGAACAGGCAGAAGTCGATCTCGTCGAGCCGGTGCCCGTCGATCTCCGCGGCGAGGAGCTGCGACGAGAGGTCGTCACCGGGGTTGGCCCGCTTGTCGGCGATGACCTGGGTGGCGTAGGCGAACATCTCGCCGATCGCCGCGGCCTGGGCACCCTCGGGCACCGCACCGGGCGCCGAGTGGATGGTCTCGGTCAGCTGGTAGAGGCGGCGGCCGTCGTCGAGCGGGAGCCCGAGCAGGTCGGCGACGACGAAGCTCGGCAGCTCGCCGGCGACGTCCTCGACGAGGTCGCACTCCCCCTTCGGGGCGACGGCGTCGACGATGCGGCGGGCCAGTTGCTCGACCCGGGGCCGCAGCTCGGCCGCGCCCCGGGGCGTGAACCCGCGGTTGACCAGCCGGCGGTACCGGCTGTGGTCGGGCGGGTCCATCATCAGCATCATCTTGTGGCCGGCGATGTCGGCGATCTCCCCGTCGGGGATCATGATCGTCGGCTCCGACGAGAACGTCGCCGCGTCCCGACCCACGGCCCGCACGTCGGCGTGGCGGGTCACCGCCCAGAACCCGGGCCCGTCGGGCTCGGGGTGGTGGTGCACGGGGTCGTGGTCACGCAACCGGCGGAAGTGCTCGTGCGGCTGCCCGTGGGCGAACGTCGCCGGGTCCAGCAGGTCGATCGTCGGCATCGACACCGTGTCGGCCATCGGTTCCCCCTCGTCCGATCGTGAGCCCGGGTGGCGCCGGGGCGCCACCGGCGCCGGCCACCCGGCGGCGACAGTATCGGCGCGGGACGCGGCCGACCAAGGCCCGCGCCGTCGCCCCGTCACGCCGTTGCCGCCCCCGGCCGCTCGACGCGCTCGGGCCGCTCAGCCGTGGCGGCCGGCGGCGACGTTCGCCAGGTAGCGGCTGCGGGCCAGGCGCTCGTCCCCGACCCCGTGACCGCCGGGCACGCCCGACCCCGGCACGGCGGACCACAGCCGGGCGCCCGCGGCGCGGAGCTGGTCGGCACCGCTGCGGATGGTGTCGCGTGCGCTGACGCGCACGCTCGACACCCACAGCCCGCTGTAGAGCCCCTCGGTCAACGCGATCTGCGGACGGGGCAGCTGATCGACGACGGACGTCGTCGCCGCCAGCCGCGACGTGCCGCCGACCGGCGCGCCGAGCACCGCGCCGACGCGGGCGAGCACGACGTCGGTCATCGCCCGCACGTGGAGCTCGGAGGCACGTCGGTCGACCTCGGCGCGGTCGAACGGCTGGTTGCGCACCGCCTGGTCGATGTCCTTGAGCCAGATGAGCTTGTTGGCCCCGCCGAGGCCGGCGCGCAGCACGAGGACGAGCAACGTGTCGACGGGGTCGGGCGTCGGGACCCGGCATCCGTCGACGTCGACGATGCGGGCCCGATCGAGGACCACGTCGGTGTCGATCGCGAACGATCGGCGCTCGGCCGGGGTCGCGAGCAGGCTCCAACGGAGCACCGCCGGGCACGGCCCGGGCCCGAGGGGGATGGCGCCGGCACCGATCCGGTCGAGCTCCGCCCACCGGTCGTCGGGCTCGGTGAAGCCGTGGTCGCCGAGCACCTCGAGCGCGGTGGCGAGATCGCGACGATCGACCAGGATCTCGAGATCGGTGTACGTGCGCATCGACGGATGGCCGTGGATGCGCTCGGCCAGCACCGGGCCCCCGATCACGGCCCAGCGGACCCCGGAACGAACCAACCGGGGCGCGAGCCGCGCCAGCGTCGACCTGATGTGCACCTGTGCCGCAACCGCCCGCGCGTGTTCGACGAGATGATCATCGGGAACGCCGCCGAACTCGGGACAGGCGCGCAGCGCTTCGATCATCCACGCCCGGACGTCGTGTGCCGCGGCCAGGGCCAGGAGGTCGCGGGCACGGTCGGATCCGGCGACGAGCGCAGCGCAACGGTCCCCGGCGTCGAGGTCCTCGCGCACCGCGGCGATCAAGGCCTCCCGCCGCCGCCGGGCACCCGGCCATCCCGTGCGATGCGCCCGCCGATCCGCCGTCGCCGTCACTGCTCCCACCCTCGTGCTCCCACCCTTGCGTCCCCGCCTCTGATCGCCTCGTGCATCCGGCGCCCGGTCGTGCCGACCGCGCGTCAACGTAGCGCTCCGCGTCACTCACGTCACTCGCTGCGACAAGAGCGTTTGCCGTTGCGGCGCTCGGAGCACGCCGATCTCGGCGTTGCGCGCGATACGTCACCGAACTGTCATCACACTGCGCCGTTACCAATGTGTGATCAATGCCCGGACGGCGTTAGATTTCACTCCGTTCGGGGAGGTCGTGCCGATGTGTGCGACGTCTTTCCGGGCGGGCGGCTCACGTCGCCCGGCGGCGATGCCGCCGCCGTCGCCCGTCGAGGTCGGGCGTAGGTGGGCGGTGCTGAGCGTGCACGTCGCACGCTCCGGCGTCTCCGGCGGTCGACGGGGGGAGGAAAGGACGGAACGTGCGCGCGACCACGCAGGTCGCTGTGCCGTCCCGGGTGTGCGTCGTCAAGGTTGACCCGCACGCATCCCGGGCGGAGGCGGCCGACGTGATCGGCGCGACGCGACGATTCACGGTCGCACCAGGCCTGCGCGTCGAGCAGGTGCCGCCGGTGCGAGGTGTCGAGTCGACGCGCCCCGTCCACGAATCGGGGAGGAACAACCGTTGGTCTCGAGTGGTGCGGAGGCGAGTGCGCGCGTCCGGCTGATCCGCCGTGGTCTCGACGGGGGACCGCTGTGGCTCCGGGTCGACAGGACGTCGCCGGGCTGCACGATCCCCCGCGGCGCCCGCGTGCGCGTCGAGTTGCGCGACCACCCGACGATCGGTGACGTCTGGGCGTGCGCGACACCGGACGGTGAGATCCTGGTCCACCGCCTGGGACGGTCCGAGTGCCGAGCGCTGGCGATCGGCGGCACGGCCGGCCCCGCACACGACGCCCCGGTACCGGCCTCCGCGCTGGTCGGCGTCGTCGTCGAGATCGAGTCGTCCCGGGGTGCGCAGCGGCTCCGCCGGGCCGAGGCCGCACTCGAGACGCTCGGGACGGTCGCCTCCAGGACGGCCCGCCATGCGGCCAACCGCCTCCAGGAGTCCGAGACCGTCGTCGGCCTCGCCCGGCGCACGGGCCTTCCGTGGCACGCGGCCCAGGACCACGGCGCGACCGGGTCCGGGGCGCAGGCGTCGAACGTCGTGCACCTCCACCCGCCGCTCGTTCGCGCACGTCGGCGAATCGCGCGCCCCCGGTCCGGATGACACGCGGATCGCGTCCGGCGTAGCGGGCACGGCGGCCCCCTCGCCACCGGCGGATCGGCGCCACCGCCACCGAATGACCTACGGTCCGCGACGTGAGCGCCGAACCCCGCAGAGTCGCCATCGTGGCCAACACCGCCTTCTACATCGGGCCGCCGCTCGCCCGATTGCTCGCCGAACGGGGCCACGACCTGGTCATCGGCATGCCGGCCGACGGTCTGGTACCCGAGCTCGAGGGGCTCGGGGCCACGGTCGAGGTGGTCGACGACGTCCGGGCGCTCGACGCCCGCTCGTCGGGAGCGCTCGTGCAGCGGGCCATCGATCGGTTCGGCCGCCTCGACGCCGCGGCCGCGTTCACCGGCCGGGTGGTCACCGGCCCGTTCCTCGACGCCGATCCCGGTGACCTCGACAAGCTCGTCGCCGGTTGCCTCCACGAGCCGTTCCACTTCCTGCAGGCCACCGCCGAGGTCATGGCCGAGCGGGGCGACGGCCAGATCCTGCTGCTGACCAGCGCCACCGGCTCCCGACCCACGCCGAACGCGCCGCTCTACTCGTCGGTGCGGGCCGCGGCGAACATGCTGGTCCGCAACGTCGCGGCCGAGGTCGCCTCCCGCGGCGTGCAGGTCAACGCGGTCGGCACCAACTTCATGGACTTCCCCGAGTTCCGCCGGGCCTCCGGCGCCGACGACCCGGAGGTCCGCGCCCGCCTCGAGGCCGCGGTGCCGTTGCGGCGCCTCGGCACCGTCGAGGAGTGCGCCGCGTTCTGCCTGCCGTTCGTCGACGGCACCAGCCGCTTCACCACCGGCCAGGTCGTCAACTACGCCGGCGGCTGGGTGTGAACGCAGGCGGCCGGGAACCGCGGCCGGGCGGCGGACGTCCCAGTCCCATGAGGCACCGCGCCGCCATCGTTGCCGCCACGTTCCTCATCGGATCGCTGGTGGCCCTCGCCGCCTGCGCGCCGACCGGCCCCACCTCCGCGCCGCCCGACGACGACCCGGGCGACGCGGCACCGACGCCTGCGATGATGGCCGCTGCGGTGCACCAGCTGCTGACCGTGGACCACACGTTCGGCGAGGGCCCACCACCGTTCACGGAGTACCTCCTGCTCGACCACACCGAGGCCGACGCGCCCGACGTGGCGCCCCGGCCGCTGACCGACGCGGAGCAGGCGGCGATCGAGGAGGTCGTCGCGCCGTTCGGGCCGTTCCGCTGGATCGACGACCCCGCCGAGTGGCGTACCGAGGACCTGCGCCCCACGATCGAGGGCGCCGTCATCGTCGGCGTCGGCGAACCCACCATCGACGGCGATCGGGGCCTCGTCCCCGTGTCGCTGTGGTGCGGCGGCCTGTGCGGCACCTGGCTCACCTACGAGCTCACCGCCTCCGACGGCGACTGGGCCGTCACGGGCATCGACGGTCCCATCGCCGTCTCTTGACGCCCGCCGGCTCGGCCTCAGCCGGCCACGTGGCGTCGCACCGCCGCCAACCCCCGGTAGAGCCCGTTGGCGGTGACCGCGAGGAGTCCGGCGGGCAACAGGAGGAGGCCTGCGGCTTCGGCCACGAACGACAACTTCCACTGTGTGCCCCAACACGGCGCTCCGAGGATCGCCGAGATGGTGGCGACGCCCGCCAGCACGGACGGCGTCGTCCCGACCCCTGCGACCTCGACGTCGGCGCGCCCGGTTGCTATCGCCCAGGCCGCGATGACGGCGGCGGGGATGGCGACGACACCGAGCCCACCCCAGACCAGGAGCAACACTTGCCGGTAGCCGCCGGCCTCGAACCGCGTCCGCGCGACGACTGCGGTGTACATCGCCAGGGCCTTGAGCGGCTCGACCCCACTGCGACGCAGCATCCGATGGAACAGCCAGTCCGCCATGCGGTCGCTGCGCAGCCAGCCGGTGTTGGCGTCGTCACCGATGAGCTGATCGTGGAGGATCGCGGCGAGGGTGTGCCTGCCGTACGGGCCCTCGAACCACCGCAGGAACCTGGGCACCGAGGCGAGGTCGGTCTCGGCGGCACCGGGGTCGGCGTCAACGTCGGCACGACCACTGGCCGCTGCCACCTCGACCGCCATGCGCGTGGCCTCACGTTGCTGCGCGGCCGTCGACGGCGCGTTCCCGCCGGTCTCCGGCTCCGGTGGTGCCGCAGCACCGCCCGAGATCGCCAGATGGCCGCACCAGAAGAACGCGCGGGCGATCTCGGCGAGCGTCGGCCGCTCGTCGGGCTCGAACGTGCGGTCGATCCAATCACACAGAATGGTGAAGGCCTCGGGATCGTCGTAGACGAACGGTGTCGGGACCACGAAGGTGTCTGCGGTGACCTGGTTCAGCTGCACGACGTCGGGTCGTCGCTCGTCGGGCGGGGTGGAGCTCGGTTCGACCCTGAACACCGGCCCGGGCGGAGCCCCGTTCTCCGCGTGTTCACGCTCGTCGCACAGCACCACCCACGGACTCGTGCACTGAGCGGCCTCCGGCGGCAGGTGGCTGTCGAGTCCCGTGTCCCTCACGACCGCTCGCATCCCTTCCCGCACGACGCACCCCCTGCTCCGTGGCCCGCAACGGCGGGTCACCACTCCCTGACGGTCCGTCCACCCGGGTTGATACGCACCGAGCCGAGCGCACGATCAGAGGTCGCCCCCGGCAGAAGCACTCGTCAATCGTGCCGGTCCGGTCGTCGAACCCCTCCGGTCGCCCAACGACCGTGCACCGGCCGACCCTGCGCCCGGGACTGCGAGCTCGTTCACGGCTTCGCCGACAGGAAGTCGACGATCTCGCGGTGGACGACGTCGGGGTGCTCGACCCACGGGAGGTGCCCGGCTCCCGCCACGCTCGTGAACCGGGCGTGCGGCACGATCCCGGCGAGCGATCGGGCGCCGTCGGCGGGCCGGGGGTCCTCCGAGCCGTGGAGGAACAACGCCGGGACAGGGCACCGTGCGGCCTCGTCGGCCACCGCCTCGTCGTCGACGTACTCCGCCATCAGCCGACGGTTGGCCTCATGGGCGATGGTGAACGGCGCCGACGCCGCGGTCGGAGGTCGTGGCCTCACGCTCCTCCATCGCGGCTCCCGGGTCCGGCACCCGTGGCTCAGGTGGCGATGACCGTACCCCGGCCGACCTGGCGGGCGCGGGAGACGGCGAGTGCGGCGATGGCGGTGTCCTGGGCGCCGGTGCCGGTGAGATCGCACACGGTGACGTCGTCCGGGCCGGTGCGTCCCGGGGCGGTGCCGGCGATCACCTCACCGAGCTCGATCGCGGCGGCCACGTCGAACCCGTCGGCGACGGCGGCCCGCAGCTCGCCCAGCGTCAGGCTCTGGTTCCGGCGGTCGACGACGACCCGGTCCGCGGCCCGCAGCAACCCGGTGGACAGCTCCCGCTTCCCGGGGGCGTCCGCGCCGATGGCGGTCACGTGCACCCCGGGCCGGAGGCTGGTCTCGTCCAGGAGCGGTTCGGTCGCCGGGGTCGTCGTCACCACGATCCCACCCGCGGTGACCACGTCGGCCGGCGTCGACACGGCGACGGCGTCGACTCCGAGGTCCTCGGCCGCCCAGGCGGCGTAGCCGGCCGCGGCGTCCGGTCGACGGGCCCACACCCGGACCGACGTCACCGGCCGCACGAGACGCAGCGCCTCGAGCTGGAGCCGGGCCTGGAGCCCGGCACCGACAACGCCGACGACCGACGCGTCCGGACGGGCCAGGTGGCGCGCGGCGACGGCGCCCGCCAGCGCCGTGCGCAGGTCGGTCAGGTAGCCGTTGTCGAACAGGGCGGCCGCCGGGACACCGGTGGTCGCATCGAGCACGATCATGAGCCCGCCGAGTGACGGCAGCCCCCGGGACGGGTTGTCGAAGAACCCGGCGGAGACCTTGACCGCGATGCCGTCGTAGCCGGGCAGGTACGCCGCCTTCACGTCGACCTCGCCGTGGTGCGCCGCCACGTCGAGGCTCATGATCGGCGGCATCGACCCCTCGCCGCGACTGACGATGGGGTACACGGCGTCGATGGCGGCCAGCTCGTCGGCGCCGAGCCCGATGAGGTCGCGCAGGTCGGCCTCGACCAGGACGGTCACGTCCCCCACCGGCTGCCTCCTGCTCCCGACGGCCCCCGCCCGCTCAGATGGCGTCGAGCGCCTGGTCGAGGTCGTCGATCAAGTCGTCGATCGCCTCGATCCCGGCCGAGTAGCGGACCAGGCCCTCGGGGATGCCGAGCCGGGCCCGCTCGGTGGGACTGCACTCGACGTGGCTGGTCGTGGCGGGCGGGCCGACGATCGTCTCGACCGAGCCGAGGTTGGCGGCGCGGTGGGCGAAGCGCAGGCGGGGCAGGAACTTGGCCACCGCCTCCAGCTCACCGTCGAGCGCGAAGCTCAACATCCCACCGAAACCGCTCATCTGGCGGGCCGCGACGTCGTGGCGGGGATGGCTGGCCAGGCCCGGGTAGTTGACCGCGCCCACCTTGGGGTGATGCTCGAGGTGGCGGGCGACGGCCATGGCGTTGGCGGCCTGGCGCTCGACCCGCAGGTGGAGCGTCTTCATCCCCCGCAGCAGCAGGTAGGCCGCCATCGGGTCGAGGGTGGCGCCGTTGATCTCGCGGTAGTGGTAGATCTCGGCGATCAGGTCGTCCCGGCCGGCGACGACGCCGCCGAGCGCGTCGGCGTGGCCGCCGAGGAACTTGGTCGCGCTGTGGACCACGAGATCGGCGCCGAGCCCGAGCGGCTGCTGGTTGATCGGGGTGGCGAACGTGTTGTCGACCACGACGGTGGCGTCGGCCTCGTGCCCGGCGGCGATGAGGCGGTGCAGGTCGATCACCTTCAGCGTCGGGTTGGTCGGCGTCTCCAGGTAGAGCGGGTCGCAGCCCCGACCGATCGCCGCCTCGATGGCGTCGTCGTCGTTGGTCTCGCACAGCTCGACGTCGACCCCGTAGGCGGGGAGGAAGTCGGTGAAGATCTTCGAGGTGCCGCCGTAGGTGTCCTTGACCGACACGACCCGACGGCCGGGGCGCAGCAGCGCGTGGAGCGTGGCCGAGATCGCGGCCATCCCCGTCGACGCGGAGGTGGCGTCCTCGGCGCCCTCGAGCAGCCGGAGCTTCTCCTCGAACACCGCCACCGTCGGGTTGGTGTTGCGGCCGTAGATGTGGCCCTCGGCGACACCGGTGGCGACGTCGACCCACTCGTCGAGGTCGTCGTAGCCGAACGACACGCTGTGCACGACGGGCACCTGGGTGGCGCGGTCGACGAGGTAGCGGTCCTCGCCGCCCCACACGGCGGTCGTGGCCGGGTCGGGCCGGGCTGAGTCGGTCACGATGCCTCCGGGTCTGCGGTCTGTGGTGGGAGCGGGGGGTCGGGCGCAGCCGGCATCGGTGCCAGGAACGAGGCGTTGAGCCGCTGGAGGACGCCGTGCATGTGCTCGGCGCGCACCTCGGCCAGCGCCTTCGGTGAACCGGCGGTGCAGGCGGCGAGCGAGCGCTCGACCTCGTCGCGCACGGCCGCGACCTCCGCGGCGAGGTCGAGGTTGGGCAGGAGCTGGACGAACATGCGGGCGGTCTGGGCGTAGAGCTGGTCGTAGATGCGCCGCAACGGCCCGTTGTCCATGATGTCGAGCATCACGGCGTGGTAGCTGTCGTAGATCGGCCCGAGCGACCGGGGCTCGGCGATGTCGACCTCGTCGAGCGCCGCCAGGACCGAGCGCAGTCGCTCACCGATCTCGGGCGACGCCGGCAGCCGCACGAAGTCACCGATGAGCTCCACCACCTTGAGCCGCAGCGCCCACACCTCGCGCAGCTCCCGGTAGTCGATCGGGGCGACCGTCGCCCCGGCACCGTGGGTGATCGTGACGAGGCCCTCGTGGCTGAGCCAGTCGAGCACCCGGCGGATCGGCGTCCGGCTGACCCCGAACTCGGCGGCCAGGGCCTCCTCCCGGAGGCGGGCCCCGGGCGCCAGCTCGAGGTTCACGATGCGGGCGCGCAGGACGCGGTAGGCACCGTCGATGTCGAGACGGCCGTCGCCGTGTTGTCCGTTCGGCTGTTCGTCGCGGGGGCTCACGGGCTCGATTCTGCCGGCCCCCCGAACGCTGGTGCGCGATCGGCATGCCGTTCGGGGCCGAGTGCATCCGGACTGTATACGTGCTGTGCTCAGCTTGTCGACAAAGCCGGCGCCTGACCTATGCTCCCGCCGACGCGGCCCGGGACCAGCACCGGCGCCGGCCCCGAGACGAAGGCCAGGATCGTGCCCACCGACGTCAGCCTCCGCTTCACCAGGGACGAGTACGCCGCCCGTCTGGCCAAGGTGCGCTCGGCCATGGCCGAGCGCGGGCTCGACCTGATGGTCGTGTCCGATCCGTCGAACATGGCCTGGCTGACCGGCTACGACGGCTGGTCGTTCTACGTGCACCAGGCGGTCGTGGTCGGCCACGAGGGCGAGCCCGTCTGGTGGGGCCGCAGCCAGGACGCCAACGGCGCCCGCCGCACCGCGTGGATCGCGGACGAGTCGATCGTCGCGTACGCCGATCATTACGTGCAGACGACCGAGCGCCACCCGATGCAGCACCTGGCGGCCACGATCACGGAACGGTTCGCGTCCCGCGGCCGGGTCGGCGTCGAGCTCGACAACTACTACTACTCGGCGGCCGCCCACCTGACCCTCGACGCGGGGCTCACCGGCAGTGAGCTGATCGACGCCACCGCGCTGGTCAACTGGCAGCGGGCGGTGAAGTCGCCCCAGGAGCTGGAGTACCTGCGGATCGCGGCGTCGATCGTCGAGACCATGCACCGCCGGGCGCTCCAGGTGGTCCGTCCCGGGATGCGCAAGAACGACCTGGTCGCCGAGATCACCCACGCCGGCATCACCGGCACGCCCGAGCACGGCGGTGACTACCCGGCCATCGTGCCGCTGGTGCCGACGGGCGAGGACGCCTCGGCCGCCCACCTCACCTGGGACGACCGACCGCTCCAACCGGGCGCGGCGACGTTCCTCGAGATCGCCGGCTGCTACCACCGCTACCACGCGCCGCTGTGCCGGACGATCCACCTCGGGCCGCCACCGGCTCGTCTCACCGCCGCGGTCGACGCGCTGGTCGAGGGGCTGGAGGCGGGCATCGACGCCGCCCGCGCCGGCAACCGGGCGTGCGACGTCGCCAACGCCCTCCACGGCGCACTGCGCAAGGCCGGCATCGAGCGCAACGCCCGCTGCGGCTACCCGATCGGCCTCAGCTACCCGCCCGACTGGGGCGAGCGCACGATCAGCTTCCGCGAGACCGACGAGACGGTCCTCGAGCCGAACATGACGTTCCACTTCATGCCCGGCATCTGGATGGACGACTGGGGCCTCGAGATCACCGAGAGCATCGTCATCACGCCCGACGGCCCGGCCGAGACCCTGGCCGACCTTCCCCGCGAGCTGTTCGTCATCGACTGAGTCGGTCTCCTCGCCGTCGCGTCGATCGGTGATCGCCGCGGGCGACCGTGGCCGGCTCCCGTCCGCCCGCGGTCGGGAGCCGGCACGTCGCCCCGGGGGGCGAGCCCGTGAGTCGGGCACGGTCAGTGGGAGAAGACCGCGCCGAGGAACGACCGCGTCCGCTCCTCCTGCGGGTCGCGCAGCACCTGCGACGGCGGGCCCTCCTCGAGGATCTGGCCACCGTCGAACATGAGGATCCGATCGGCGACCTCGCTGGCGAAGCCCATCTCGTGGGTCACCAGCATCATGGTCGTGCTCCCCTCCTCGGCGATCTCGCGGAGGACCTCCAGCACGTCACCGACCAGCTCCGGGTCGAGCGCGGACGTGACCTCGTCGAACAGCATCACCGCCGGCTCGGTCGCCAGCGAGCGGGCGATGGCCACACGCTGCTTCTGCCCGCCCGACAGCTGACCGGGCGTGTGGTTGGCCTTGTCCCGCAGGCCGACCTTCTCGAGCAGCGCCAACGCCGTCTCGTAGGCCTCGTCCTTCGACTTCTTCTGCACCTTGATCGGCGCGAGGGCGATGTTCTCCAGCGCGCTCATGTGCGGGAACAGGTTGAAGTGCTGGAACACCATGCCGACCTGGGAACGCACCTCCCGGATGTGGCGCTCGCCGGCGGGGGCCAGACCATCACCCTTGGGCACGTGGTACAGGTGGCGGCCCCCGACCTCGATCGTGCCGGAGTCGATCCGCTCCAGCGTCATGATCACCCGCAGGATCGTGGTCTTGCCCGAGCCGCTCGGGCCGATGATCACGACCCGCTCCCCCGGGCTGACGTCGAGGTCGAGGTCGCGCAGGACGACGTGGTCGCCGAACGCCTTGTGCACGTTCCGCATGCGCACCGCGGGCTGGCCGGGAGCGCTCACGGCATCGTGGTCAGTCGAGTCGGTCGTAGCCAATGCGGCGCTCCATCCTTCTGATCAGCCACGCGGCGGAGATGCTCACGAGCAGGAACCCGATACCGACGAGCGTGTAGGTCTCGACGTAGCGGAAGGTCCGTCCGGACACGGTCCGTGCCCAGAACAGCACCCCGGTCACCTGGATCGCCGAGCCCAACGGGGCGTCCTTGAACGCGGCGACGAAGAAGTTGCCGAGCGCGGGGAGCACGTTCGGGATGGCCTGGGGCAGGATCACCCGGCCCCATGTCGTTGCCGGGCCCAGGTTCATGGCGGTGGCCGCCTCCCACTGGCCCTTCGGCACGCTGTCGATGCCGGCGCGGTACGCCTCCGAGCAGTACGTGCCGTAGTGGACGCCGAGCCCGAGGATGAGCGCCGTCATCGACCCGAGCACGATTCCCAGTTCGGGGAGCGCGAAGTAGATGAAGTAGAGCTGGACCAGCAGCGGGGTGCTGCGGACGAACTCGATCGCCGACGCGGTCGGCCAGCTGATCCAGCGACGTGTGGACCGACGCCCGAGGGCGAGCGCGAGCCCTACCACCACAGCGACCAGGAAGCCCGCGATCGTGGCCTGGGCGGTCACCCACAGCGCCTCGAGGAACGAGGGCACGAGCGCCCAGAAGAACGACCAGTCGAACGTGAGGTCCGGGTCACCGGTGGCGTCGATCCGGAAGCTGCGACCGCCGCCGCCGAAGAGGACCACGATCACGAGCGAGCCGAGGACGATCGCCAGCGTCCCGATCGTGCGTGCGTTGAGCCGACCCCACTCCGCGGAGGCTTCGCCGACGAGCTGCTCGTGGAGATCCTCCTCGTCGTCGATGTCCTCGGGGTCGGCGTCGAGCCGCTCGGGTGTCATGGGGGTCATCAGCCGGATACCCCCGGCGCAGCCGCTGCCCCGGGCTGGAGGATCGTGGCCGCAGCCCGTCCGGTCCGCTGGCCGTAGCGCTTGTTCACACGGCGCTCCGCCAACCGGTAGAGCAGGCTCACGATCTGGGACAGCACGAAGTAGATGACCAGGACGTTCAGGTAGAGGATCGGCACCTCGACCCGGTCGCTCGAGACGACCCCGCCCACACGGATCTTCTGTGCCTCGAAGGTGAGGTCGGCGAGACCGATGAGCGAGACCAGTGCGGTGCCCTTGAGGATCTCGATGGTCAGGTTGCCCATCGGCGGCAGGATCACCGGCATCGCCTGGGGCAACACCACGTGCCGGAGCCGCTGGGTCGGCGTGAGGTTGAGCGCGATCGACGCCTCCTCCTGGCCCTTCGGCACCGACTGGATGGCGCCGCGGACGATCTCCGCGCCGTAGCCACCCATGTTCAGCCCGAGGGCGATCGAGCCGAGCGACAACTTCGACTCCTGATCGACGCCCAGCAGGATCGGCAGCGCGAACGCCATCCAGAACAGCAGGACGATGGACGACACGCCCCGGAACAGCTCGACGTAGCCGAGCGCCAGACCGCGGACGATCCGGCGCGACGACAACCGGGCCACGCCGAACACGAGCGACAGGACCACGCCGAGCAGGAACGAGTACACCAGCACCTGGATGGTGATGACGGCGCCCTCGGCCAGGCGCTCGTACTGGTTCGAGTTGAGGAACAGATCGCCCATGGCACCTTCCGCACCGACGGTCGCCTGCGGCCGCTTGGTGGGGCCCGCGCCGGGACCCCACCACGCGAGACCGCGGCGACTCAGCCGGCGAGGTCCTCCACGGTCAGCCCCGCGGCCTTCTCGACGTCGGCGGGAGCGAAGCCGAACCCGGTCACGATCTCCTCGACCGTGCCGTCGTCCTGCAGCTCGTTCAGCACCTCGTTGAAGGCGTCACGGAAGCCCTGGTCGGTGAAGCCGTAGGCACCGCAGCCGAAGACCTCTTCGCCGTCCTCGTCGAGCGGGAAGAAGCCCTCGGTCGCCTCGAAGCCGTCCATGGAATCGGCCTGGGTCTTGACCGTGAGGAAGGTCCCGGTGACGGCGTCGACCCGGCCCGCGGAGAGGGCGTCGTACTGGGCGTTGACGTCGGTGAACAGCTCGATCTGGTCGTCGGGGACGCCGGCCCAGGCTGCGTAGTCCTCCTCGACCGCGCCGGACAGCACGGCGATGGTGGCGCCGCTGTCGATGACCGACGGGTAGTCGACGATGCCCTGGGGTTGCCCTCGGGCACCAGGAACGCCTCGGAGATGCAGTAGTCGGGGTCGGAGAAGATGATCTGCTCGGCCCGCTCGGGCGTGATGTACATGCCCGCGGCGATCATGTCGAACTGCCCGGCCTGGAGGCCGGGGATGAGGCTGCCGAAGTCGACGACCTCGGCGTCCATCTCGTCGATGCCGAGCTCGGCGAGCACCGCCTTGGCGACCTCGGGGGCCTCGCCGGTGACGTTGCCCTCCTCGTCCTCGTAGCCGTAGGGCACCTCGTTGGCGATGCCGACCGTGATCGTGCCCGCCTCCTGGAGCTCACCGAGGAGACCGTCGCCGGTCGGGGCCTCGTCGCCGCCGTCACCGCTCTCGTCGCCCGACGTGGTGTCGGAGGACGCATCGGCCGCGTCGTCATCGTCATCGTCGCCGCCACAGGCGCCGGCCACGAGGACCAGCGCCATCAGGGCGAGGAGCAGGCGCCATCCGAGGGTGGCGCGTCGCCGTCGGCTCGGGTGCTTCATGGGTTCGTCCCTCCGGTTTGCGGGTGCTGGGTCGAGTGGTCCTGGGTGCGCCGACGGCCGGGGGGCGACGACGCCGCTCAGCCGGTCGGTGGCGGCGGGCCGGCCGCCGCACCGGCGGCGTTGGTCGGCGGGGGCGTGTCGTCGACGGCGACGGACGCCGCCGGGTCGCCCGCGGCGATGAGGCCGGGGGCGTGGCGCATGATGACCAGGCCGGAGATCTCCGCCCGCAGCTCGTGGGGCGGCCGGGCCAGGTCGTCGAGGTCGTGGATGCGGCCGACGACCGTCCCGGCCGTCACCTCCTCGCCGCCGTCGACCAGCGGTTCGAACAGCCCGGCGACGGGGGCCATGCACGTGCCGTCGTCGGTCATGCGCACGAGCCGGGGCGGCGCGGGAACGTCGGGCTCGCCGTCGAGAACCCCGGCGTGGCGCAGGGTGTTGACCACGCCCCGATGGGCGATCTCGACCGTCCGGGAGCTGACCGTGCGCCCACCGCCGATCTCGGTCGTCAGGAAGACCTTGCCCAGTTCCTCGACGACCGTGTCCAACATCCCGATCGGGTCGGGCTCGCGCATGATGACCGCGAGCGGGGCACCGAACGACGTCAGGTAGTCGTAGGTCTCCTCGAAGCGGTGCCGGTCGGTCAGATCGTGGGTCGCGACGAACGGCTCGAACGTCATCGACGTGCCGCCCGAGTGGAGATCGACCACGATGTCGGCCCGACGAACGAGCTCGACGCACACGAAATGCGCGAGTCGCTCGGTGATCGACCCGGTCGGGTTCCCGGGAAACGAACGGTTCATATTTGCGTTGTCGATCGGTGAGTGGCGGCGACCGACCTTGAGCGCGGCCTGGTTCAGCGCGGGCACGACGATCACCCGACCGGACACGTCGGACGCATCGAGCTCGGCGACGAGACGGCGCAGCGCCACCGGGCCCTCGAACTCGTCGCCGTGGTTCCCGGCTGTGAGCAGGACCGTCGGGCCGTCGCCCCGGGCGATCACCGCGATCGGCGTCAGGAGGTTGCCCCACCCCGATTCGTCGCGGGACCACGGTGCGACGAGGTGGCCCACCGATGTTCCCGGTGCGTCGAGGTCGATCGTGCACGTGATTCCCGACGGGCGACCCATGGCGTGCGCGGCCGCAAGAGCGACGCCGGAACCGTGGTGTTCATCGTGGATCACGTCGCGCAGCACCGCGCCTTCGACTCCCATGGCGCCCCGGGGTGCCACGCCTTTGACGAGTGATCGGGACGATAGTCCAGGCTGTGCTCACGTCGCACGCGGTCTGTATACGATTTAATCCGTGGTTGATCTCGCCGTCACAGTCCGCGACATCTGTGCTGTCCGGCCGACCGTCGAGCGCTTCGCCGAGGCGACGCCGGTGCGGCCGTGCGACGGGTTCTCGGCCGTCGCCGACGCCCACGTGCTGTTGAAGCTGGACAACCTCCAACCGACCGGGAGCTTCAAGGTCCGTGGCGCCGCGGCCCGCATCGGATCCCTCGATGGCGAGGCCCGCGCCCGGGGTGTGATCACCGCGTCGACCGGCAACCACGGGCGGGCCGTCGCGCACGTGGCGCGCCGGCTGGGCATCCCGGCCACCGTGTGCCTGTCCGAGAACGTGCCGGCCGGCAAGGTCGAGGCGCTGCGCCGGCTCGGCTGTCGGGTCGACGTCGGCGGCGCGTCGCAGGACGAGGCACTGGTCCGCGCCCGGGCCGCGGCGTCGGCCGACGGCGGCCCGACGCTGGTCCACCCGTTCCTCGACCCGGTCGTCGTGGCCGGCCAGGGCACGTGCGGTCTCGAGCTGGCCGAGCAGGTCCCCGAGGTCGGCACCGTGCTGGTCCCGCTCTCCGGCGGCGGGCTCGCCGCCGGCGTCGCCGTCGCCGTGCGCTCGTTGCGCCCCACGGCCCGGATCGTCGGCGTGTCGATGGATCGGGGCGCGGCGATGCACGCCTCGCTCGCCGCCGGCCACCCGGTCGAGGTCGCGGAGGTCGACGACTCGCTCGCCGACAGCCTCCAGGGCGGCATCGGACTCGACAACGACGTGACGTTCCCGATCGTCGCCGCGCTGGTCGACGAGGTCGTGCTCGTCACCGAGGACGAGATCGCCGCGGGCATGCGCAGCGCGCTCGTCGATCACCGCCTCGTGCTCGAGGGCGCCGGCGCCGTCGGGCTCGCGGCGATCCTGGCCGAGAAGGTCTCGGCCGACGACCGCAGTCCGGTCGTCGTCGTGTGCTCGGGCGCCAACGCCGAGCTCGCGCAGATCGCCCGCCTCGCCACCTCCCCCTGACCGAACTGGCAGGAAAGAACGGCGGCCCACAGAGCAGAAACCCACGCCAGTTCGGCGAACCGCCGCCCCCACACCGAGCCCACCCCGAACTGGCGGGAAAGCGACGGCGCACAGAGCAGAAACCCACGCCAGTTCGGCGGTCCGGGCGGTGTGTCGGGGGTGGTCAGCGTGGCGAGCGGGCCGCGACGGGTTCGTCGTCGCCCGCTGGCCGGTGGTCCGGGGCGAGGTCGGGGTCGTCGCGGACGAAGCGGTGCCAGCGGCCGCTGGAGAACCACCGGCCGAGAAGTGCGACCCGGGCGATCGGGTCGAGCACGACACCGGCCATGACCGCACCGACGCCGAGCCCGAGGGCGATGCCGAACAGCCACGATGCGCCGAGGGCGAACACGACGATGCCGACCGCGGTCGACACGACCGGGGAGCGGGTGTCGCCCGCACCCTGGAGCGCCTCGCGGTACACGCCGTAGACGGCCCGGAACACGACGACGACGGCGTAGACCCGCAGCCAGTCGGTGGCGGCGGCGACCGCGTCGGGCTCGTCGACGAACACCCCGGCGATCGGCCGGGCCAGGACCACCATCGGCAGCCCGACGACCAGGCTCACGACGAACGCCAGCGACAGACCGCCGTGCGCGCGGCGCTCGCCCTCGGCCGCCTCACCCCGGCCGACGTGCTGGCCCATCAGGGTCGACGTCGCGGTGGCGACACCCCGGCTCGGGAGCAGGGCGTAGAGCTGGACCCGCCGGGCGATCTGGAAGCCGGCGTTGGCCACGGTGCCGAACGTGAGGACGATGGCGTTCAGCGGGATGGCGCCGACGGTGAAGATGTTGCGCTCGATGATCTGGGGCCAGGCCAGGCCGAGGATCCGCTTGGCGGTCGACGGTGCCCACCAGCCGTCGCGGACGAAGCCGACCGAGCGGTGGTTGCGGGCGAGCAGCACGATGAGCATCCCGGCCGAGACGACGTTGCCGACGGCCGTGCCGACCGCGGCGCCCTGCACCCCGAGCTCGGGGAACGGGCCCGGGCCGCCGACGAGGGCCACGGTCAGGCCGATGTTGAGCCCGGTGCCGATCGTGCGGACGACCAGCGGGGTGCGGGTGTCGCCGGCGCCCTGGAACGCCCGGGTCAACATCACGGCCAGCAGCCGGGCGACGGCGGTGGCGACGACGATGCGCAGGTAGGGCGCACCGATAGCGACGACGTCGTCCTCGGCACCGAGGACCCGGAAGTACCACTCGGCGAGGGCGAGCCCGGCGACGGTGCACGGCACCCCAACCGCAACCGCGATCAACGCGCTCTGCGTGGTGGCGACCTTCGCCTCGTGGACGCGACCGGCACCGACCCGCTGGGAGACGGTCGTGATCGTGCCGGCGCCGAGGCCGAGGCCCGTCATCAGCACGACCCGCATGGCGGCGTCGCCGATGCCCAGAGCGGCGACCCCGGCCGAGCCGACGACCATGCCGACGACGAGGATGTCGATCGTGCGCATCGTCACCCGCACCAGCAGGGTGAGCGACACCGGCCAGCCGAGGCCGACCAGCTCGGGCCAGGTGGCCGTGGCGAGGCGATCGCGGATCGCGCCCCTCACGTCGACGGTTGCTCCCCGGGGGCTCGGCCGCTTCGACGGGGGTTGCCGCCTGCTGGCCGCTCGGGCGCCGGGGCGCGGGTTGGTACGGGTGGGGGCACGGGAGCCGGCTCCTACCCGTGGCGGTGGGCGGCCAATCCCGGCATCGGCCGCGCCGGTGGTCAGGTCGGCGGTTGAGCCGGGCCGATCCGCGGTAAGCGGGGGCCGCCGGAGCAGTCGAGGAGGCGAGCACGTGACAGGGACCGCGAGCACGACGAAGGGGCCGGGCGACGACACGTCGACCGACGACGGGGCAGCGCCCGACGACGTGTGGCGGGCGGCGATGACCGCACGGCGCCACGCCTATGCGCCGTACTCCCGCTTCGACGCCGGGGCCGCGGTGCGGTCGGTCGACGGAGTGCTCCACACCGGTGTGATCGTCGAGAACATCTCGCTCGGCCTCGCCATGTGCGCCGAGCGGGTGGCGCTCTTCGCCACGGTCGCCGCGGGCGGGACGCCGGCGGAGCTCGCGGTGGCCGCGCCACCGACCGCGGGCGGCCGCACCTGGCCATGTGGTGCGTGCCTCCAGGTCGCGCTGGAGCTGGGCGGGCCCGACCTGCGCGTCGTCGCCGGCGGGCCCGCCGGCGACCCCGCCCCGGCCCCCGCCGGGGGGCGGCGCCCGCAGGGGCC
>JAXHUH010000026.1:0-2092 GCA_034211175.1 Actinomycetota bacterium | reverse complement strand
ACTGCCAACCGTCGACCTCGAAGTCGGGGTTGAACACCCGCACCCGGGTCGTGCCCTCGGGGCGCTCGGCGAGCAGCTGCCAGTGGGACAGGGCGGCACCGTAGAGGTCGATGGTGTCCCGGTCGCCGATCTGGGCGACGGGCACGTCGTCGTAGTACGACAGCACGAAGCGGCGGGCGGGCTCGGACAGGTCGTGGCGCTCGGCGAGCTCCGCGAGGCTGTTGCGGAGCTCGGCGTGGCCGCCGATGGCCACCTCGTTGCGTGGCGTTCCCGCTGGACGCTCGATCGTGCTCATCGCCACCTCCGTCTTCCGCCGAGCCACGCTGCTCGGCCGGGCCACGCTACCGTTCGGGGCCGAAGCGCCACCCGGCGTGGGCCGTGTTCCCATCGTCGTGGGACGTCAGGTACCCCGCCGTCGGTCCGGCGAAGTGGGTGCCGATGACCAGGGTCCCGGTGTCGGCGTAGCGCTCGATGAAGCCCCGACGGGTCGCCCGGCCGAGGTCGGGGTCGTGGTCGAAGCGGCTCGCCAGCTCGGGCCGGGCCACCTGGATGGGGTGGTGGGCGAGGTCACCGGTGATCACGGCGGTCGCTGCCGGTTCGGCCGTCGTCGCGGGGTCGGTGATGCGCACGGCGACGTGGCCGGGGGTGTGGCCCGGGGTCGATTCGAGCGTGACCCCGGCGCACACCTCGTGGTCGGCCTCGACGAGGTCGGCGAGGCCGGCGTCGAGGATCGGTCGGACCGAGTCCTCGAACACGGGGCCCATGCCCGAGTCCTCCTTCTGCCAGTGCTCGAGCTCGGTGCGGACGAACACGTAGCGGGCGTTCGGGAACGTCGGCACCCACGAGCCGTCGACCAGCATCGTGTTCCAGCCGACGTGGTCGACGTGGAGGTGGGTGCACACGACGATGTCGACGGCGTGGCGATCGATGCCTGCGGCGGCGAGGTCGTCGAGGAACGGCAGGTCGAGGTGGTCCCAGTTGGGCACCGGCCGTTCCTTGTCGTTGCCGACGCAGGTGTCGACGATCACGAGCGCGTCCGGGGTCTCGACCGCGAGCGCCTGGACCTTGGTGAGCAGCCGCCCCTCGTCGGTGGCGAAGTGGGGCCGCAGCCAGTCGACGGCGAGCACGTCGTCGGCGCTCACGCCGTCGTAGAGGAACCTGGCCGGCGCCGGGCCCTCGATCTCGGTGATGCTCGTGACGGTGATGTCGCCGATGCGCCACCGCAGCGGCTCGGCCCGCCCCGGCTCGGTCGTGGTGGTCGTTGCCTCCGACATGGGTCCCCCTCGGCCTGCGTCGGGGCCCGAGCCTACGCATGCTCGGCCGTCGCGCACCCGTCCCGGTCGGGGGTCGGGCCGCCTCGGTAGGGTCGTCCCCATGGCGGGCGCCCACGAGACGTTCGAGTTGGACGAGATCTACGGACCGGACGAGCTGGCCGCCATCGAGCGCGGTTCGGCCGGCCCGACCGTCGCGCCCGAGCGGCCGCACCGGCGCCCCGGGAGCCACCTCGCCCGACGCGGTGCCGGGGGTGCGCTCGCGGTCGGCATGGCCCTCGGCCTGCGCGAGGTGTTCGAGCCCACGCCGGAGGACGCCGACGTCGAGCACTGGTCGCCGTCGAGCACCGAGCCCGGCGCGGTGACCGTGTTCCTCGACTTCGACGACCCCCGTCGCTCGGTTGCGGTCGTCCGCCCCTGGCTCCTCGGCCTGCGCTGACGCCAGCGCCGGGTGGCGCCGCAGGTTCGGTCTGACCGACCGACCCTGTCGGCTCCTGTGCCGACGGCCGGTAGGGATGGACGCATGACGTTCGTCATCGTGTTCTCGGCCCTCCTGGTGCTGGCGGTGGTCGGTGTCGTGGCGGTGCTGCTGTGGGTCGGGCTTCGCCCGGTCGATGCCGCCGAGCTCGGTCGCTTCTCCCGCCGCTTCGCGGTCGAGCCGACCGTTGACCAGCGCGCCGAGATCGCGGCGCGGTTGCGCCTCGGGCGTGCGGCACGGCTCGGCGGCGCGGCGATCGGGGTCGTCGTCACCGCCTTCGTCGTTGCCTCGTTCCGGTGGCTCGGCGCACCCTCGTCGGGGTCGGTCGCGTCGATGGCCCGGC
>JAXHUH010000025.1:0-20381 GCA_034211175.1 Actinomycetota bacterium | reverse complement strand
GCGACCGCCTGTGCCACGTGGTGGTCGGTGTGGGCGCCAGTTCGGGTGTGTGTCCGGTTCTGGCGACCGCCTGTGCCACGTGGTGGTCGGTGTGGGCGCCAGTTCGGGTGTGTGTCCGGTTCTGGCGACCGCCTGTGCCACGTGGTGGTCGGTGTGGGTGCCAGTTCGGGGTGTCGCGTCTATGCCGAGGCGCGGGCGCGTTGGAGGAGGGCGATGACGGCGGGGCGGGCCTGGTCGGCGTCGGTGATCGGCTCGGTGAACGGGACCCGGGCCTGACGGGGGCCGGCCGGGGTCGCGGCCTGGAGGGTCACGCCGTAACGGTCGATGCCGACCATCGTCGCCTCGGTGGCGTCGTCGAGGCCGGCGAGGCGCTGCACGTACAGCAGGTTGGCGTCGCCGTGGTCCTCGTTCATGTGCTCGATGACATCGCGCCCGCTGCCGGCGAGCGGGTCGGCCTCCGCCGCCGCGTACTTCTCGGCGGTCACCCAGCTCATGTGGCCGAACCCGCCGACGAAGCGCAGCTCCTCGATGGCGAGGCGCCAGAACGCGAAGTCGGTGAAGTCGGCGTAGTACGACGCGTACGGGTGGACGGCCAGGTAGGCCTCGCGCCGTGGGCCGGGGTCGTCGAGCACCTGGAGCGTCCCGACGAGGGTGAGCCGGGCCGTGCTCAGCGGGTCGCGGTCGCTGGCGCTCTCCGCGGCGATGAGCATGCTGGCCCGGGTGTCGCGCCGGGCGTTGACCGTGTGCTCGGCCATCTCCGAGATCAGCACGATCGGAGCGCCGGTGTCGTCGGCTGCGAACGACACCACGCTGCCGTAGGGGTAGCCCCGCTCGGTGAGCGTGCACAGCGTCGCCCGTCCGCCGGGCGCGACCAGCGTGCGGGCCATCTCGGCGTCGGTCGGGAACGAGGTCGGGTCGCCCGCGATCGGCGGGGCGGCCTCACCGCCACCGTGCTCGGTGGGTCGTGTCATGTCGTCTCCGGCGTTGGTCGGTGAACGGGATCACGACGCACTCCGCGCCGTCGGCCTCGCGTTCGAGCCTGGCGCACCGGTGGGCGAAGGGCAAGCGACGGCCGCGGGATGGCGGGCTGGCCCGGTGGGCGCCGCGGCCGCGAACCTGTGGGCCGTCGGCGGGCCAGCGGCGGCCGAACCGAGGGGGACCAGACCGTGGCCGATCACCGAGGGGCCGATCACCGAGGGGCCGAGTACCGAGGGGCCGGGTTCGAGACGTCGCTGTCCGAGCGCGGCGTCCTGACCGTGACGTTCAACCGGCCCGACGCCATGAACGCGTCGACGCTGCCGATGAAGCGCGACCTGATCGAGCTGCTCACCCAGGCCCAGCTCGACAACGACGTGCGGGTGCTCGTGTTCACCGGGACCGGCCGGTCGTTCTGGGCCGGCGATGACCTGCGCAGCTACGGCGACCTCGACATCGACGCCAACATGCCGCCGATCGGGGTCGGCCACGACTCCGCCATCGGCACCTACGCCGCGCTGCGGGCGGTGTCCCAGGCCGTGAACCTGGCGGTGCGGTCGCTCGACAAGCTGACGATCGCCGCGGTGAACGGCTACGCCATCCAGACCGGGTTCTCGTTCGCCCTGGCCTGCGACTTCCGCGTCGCGGCCCGCTCGGCCCGTCTCGGCAGCGCCACGCTGCGGTTCGGCCTGCTGCCCGACGAGGGCGGCCAGTGGCTGCTCGTCCAGCACCTGGGCGTCGCCGCCACGATGGACTTCCTGATGCGTCGCCGGATCGTCGACGCGGAGGAGGCCGAGGCGCTCGGCCTGGTCCACGAGGTCGTCGACGACGACCGGCTCGGTGAGGCCGCGGCCGCGCTCGCCGACGAGCTGGCCGAGGGCCCCCAGGTCGCCATGCGCCTGCTCAAGCGGTCGATCTACAGCGCGTCGGAGCTGACCTTCGGCCAGGCGCTCGACGACATCGCCACCAAGACCGCCATCTCCGACCACCACCCCGACGCCCGCGAGGGTGTGCGCGCCTTCCGCCGCAAGGAGCGCCCGGTCTTCAACCAGTCGAGCTGACGGCAGTCGAGCTGACCGACAACCCGGCGGTTCAGGTGGGGCGGAGAGCGTCGAGGGTGCGGGCGCCGGTGGGGTCGTCGGCGGTCGCGGGGACCAGGCAGATCTCGTCGACGCCGGCTGCCTCGTACGCGGCGATCCTCGCCTCGGCGACCTCGGCCGGGCCGACGACGCCGACCGCCTCGACCAGCTCGTCAGGGGTAACCGCGAACAGGTCGCGGGGGTGGCCGCCGGCGCGGGCCTGCTCGACGAGGTCGCCGAAGCCGGCGGCGGTGAACATGTCCCGGTAGCCGGGCGCAGCGAGGTAGGCGACGACGCCACGACGCAGCTGGGCGAGCGTCGCCCGGCTCGGGTCGACGGCGGCGGGCAGCCACACGGCGACCTCGGGCGCGGCGCGACCGGCATCGGCCGCCGCGTCGACCAGCGCCGCCCGGGAGGCGGCGACGGCGTCGGGTGTCACCAGGTTGAGCACCATGCGGTCCGCGCGACGGGCTGCGACCCCGATCGCCCGGGGCCCGCTGGCGGCCACGGTGAGGTGTGCGCCGGGCGGTTCGAGGCGCAGCTGGAAGCCCCTGGTTGCGACGACGTCACCGGCGTGGTCGGAGCGCTCGCCGTCGAGGATCGGCCGCACCGCGACGGCCGTCTCCTCCAGCCGTCGGGCGCGGCCCTGCTGGGCGCGCCCGTGCCACTGCTCGACGATGACGTCGCTCGACGTGCCGAGGGCGAGGCGCACCGGGCGACCGGTGAGCTCGGCGACCGAGGCGACGCCCATCGCCAGCGTGACCGGCGTGCGCACCGCGACCGCAAGCGGTCCGACGGTGAGGGTGAGGCGGTCGGTGCGGGCACCGATCGCGGTGGCCAGGGCGAAGGCGTCGAACGTCGTCATCTCGCCGACCCACAGCTCGTCGTAGCCGAGCCGGTCCGCGGTCACGGCGACGTCGACGTTCTCCGCCGGTGGGCGATCGAGCCACAGCGGTGCGACGACCGAGCGGCGGGCGGGTGTCGTGGTCATGGGCGGGCCGTCATCGGCTCGACCCCCGGCCCGGCGCCGTGGGAGGGCGACGGCCCAAGGGTGCCCGGCCGCGCGGCGTCGGCGGCACGGCGCGCGTCGCTCGGGCTCGGACCAGCTCGGGCTCGACCGACACGACGGTCGGCAGCGATCGGAGCTCGTCGAGGTTGCGGACGGCGACGCCGGGCCCGCCGCTGACCCACGCGGTGTGCGGCGCGTAGGTCGGCACGTGGTCGATCGTGAGCCCGAGCGCGGCCAGCTCGTCCTCGAGCGCAGCAACCGGCGAGCCTTCGCGGGTGCGCACGTGGGCCCGGCACGTCGCGACCACCAGCGACCCGTCGCCGGCCTCGTAGGCCGCGTGCTCGCCGGGCGAGGCATCACGCACCTGCCCGTCGGGCGAGCCGGGCACGCCGAGATCGCGCTCGCCGGTGCGGCACACCACCAGTCCACCCAGGTCGGCGACGATCTCGCCGGTGACAGCGGAGCGCCGGCCGATGTCGTCATCGTCACCGCCGGGCGCGACCACCGTCAGATCGTCGCGACGGGCCAGCTCGGCGCCGGACGGATCGACGACCACGGCGGGCCAGGCCGGTGCCGGGCGCTGGTCGCCGGGCCGGTGGGGAGCGGCACGCTCGGAAGCGGCGGCGGGTTCGTCGTCGATCCACCTAGCGTATGCAGGCAGCGATCTGGAGGTCACCCATGGCGGTCACGTATCGGCTCCGGGGCGAGGACGGCCCGACCTTCGAGCTGGTCGACGACGACGACCTGGTCGTCGTGCGCACGGCCCGGCGGGGGTGGCTGGCCAACGCGCCGCTCAGCCGCGGCCAACGGTCCGCGGTCGCGTCCCTGCGCTCGTCGGTGGCGTTCACCGAGGCGGGCGTGGAGACGTTCGACACCGTGGGGGCCAGCGCGGCCGAGGTGCGGGCCCAGCTCGCCGAGGCCCCGGCCATCGAGTTCGCCGGCCGCGGCCTGCGCGACCCCGGCACCCGCGAGCCCGTGGTGTACACGGAGAACGTCTTCGTGCAGTTCCGGCCCGACGTCAGCCGGGCGACGGTCCTGGCGACCCTCGAGCGCTACGAGCTGGCCATCAAGCGCCCGATCTCCTACGCCCCGAACGCCTACTTCGTCGCCGCGCCCGCCGGCACGGGTCGGGCCGTGTTCGAGCGGGCGTCGGACCTGCTCGACGATTCGACGGTGCTGCTGTGCCATCCCGAGCTGGCCCGGGCCCGCGCCCTCAAGGTCGAGCCCCGTCAGTGGCACCTGCAGCCGACCACGATCGACGGGACCTGGGTCGAGGCCGACGCCGACGTCGTGGCCGCCTGGCAGGTCGCCCGCGGTGCCGGGATCACCATCGCGGTGATCGACGACGGCTTCGACCTCGACCACCCGGAGCTGTCGGGTCCCGGGAAGGTCGTGAGCCCCCGTGACGTCACCCGGGACAACGCGTCCCCGGTACCCGGCCTGCGCGACCACCACGGCACGGCGTGCGCCGGCGTGGCCTGTGCGGCCGGTGAGGACCGGGCATGGGGGACCGCGCCGGCGGCCACGCTCATGCCGATCCGCCTGGCGTCGGGCCTCGGCACCCAGGACGAGGCCGATGCGTTCGCCTGGGCCGCCGACCACGGCGCCGACGTGATCTCGTGCAGCTGGGGGCCGGTCGACGGCGCCTGGTGGGACCCGAACGACCCGACCCACGACGCGGTCGTGCCGCTCCCCGACAGCACGAGGGTCGCCATCGACCACGCGCTGACCACCGGGCGCCAGGGCCGGGGCTGCGTGATCACATGGGCCGCAGGCAACGGCAACGAGTCCGTCGACAACGACGGCTACGCCAGCTACGAGCCGATCATCGCGGTCGCCGCGTGCAACGACCGCAGCGAGCGGGCCGCGTACAGCGACATGGGCGAGGCCATCTGGTGCACGTTCCCGTCGAGCCACGGGGAGCCGTCGCTCACCAACGGCATCTGGACCACCGATCGACTCGGTGCCGCGGGCTACAACAGCGGCGCCAACCCGGCCGACCCGTCCGGCGCGTACACCGACGACTTCGGCGGCACGTCGAGCGCGTGCCCCGGCGCCGCCGGCGTCGTGGCGCTGATGCTCGAGGCCAACGGTGACCTCACCCACACCGAGGTGAAGGCCCTGCTCGCGCAGTCGTGCGACAAGATCGACCCCGACGGCGGGAACTACGACGAGCGGGGCCACAGCCCGCTCTACGGCTACGGGCGGGTCAACGCCGTGCGTGCCGTGTCGGCGGCCCGTGGCGCGGCCGGGGGAGGCCAGGGCGAGACCGCCGTCTTCGAGGCCCCCGGCGGCGTCGTCATACCGGTGCAGGGCTCGGTCGATGTGCCGGTCGCGGTCGACGCCCGCGACGGGGTCGTCGACGTGAGGGTCCACGTCGAGATCGACCACTCGTGGATCGGCGACCTCGTGCTCGAGCTCGTGGTCCCGGGTGGGGCCGAGCCGATCGAGCTGTGGCGGACCGATCCGTGGCAGTCGGGCGGCTCGATCCGCCAGCTGTTCACCACCGCGACCACGCCGGCGCTCGGTGAGGTCGTCACCGCGGGCGCGCTCGCCGGGACCTGGACCCTGCGGGTCACCGATCGGGCCGACCTCGACGGTGGCGTCGTGCGCCGCTTCGCCCTCGAGCTTCGGTATTGACGGCGGTCGTGTCGACCGTTGCGGTACCGATGCCGGCGGCACCGGTGCCTGCGAGACTTACCGGCCGGTGAGCGATCGCACGACGACCGACGACGGAACGACCGAAAACGAGCTGCGGGCCTACTACCGGGAACGGGCCGGCGAGTACGACCGGGTCTACGCCAAGCCCGAGCGGCAGGCCGACATCGCCCGGTTGGCGTCGTGGCTGCGCGACGAGCTGGCTGGCGCCCGGGTGCTGGAGCTGGCGGCCGGCACCGGCTTCTGGACCGAGCGCTACGCCCCGGTGGCGGCCTCGGTGCGTGCCACCGACGTCAACCCCGAGACCCTGGCGGTGGCCCAGGCACGAGGTGCGTGGTCGGACCGGGTCACCTTCGACGTCGCCGACGCGTACGCGCCCGGACGCGACGTCGTCGCGGCCGACGGCGAGCCGTTCGACGCGGTGTTCGCCGGGTTCTTCTGGTCCCACGTGCCGCGGGCCGACCTGGCCCGCTTCCTCGACGGGGTCGTGGCGGCGGCGCCCGGTGCCCGGCTGGTCATCGTGGACAACCGCTACGTCGAGGGCAGCAACCACCCGATCACCCGTCGGGACGACAGCGGCGACACGTACCAGCGCCGGCGCCTCGACGACGGGACCGAGTGGGACGTGCTCAAGAACTTCCCGGACCCGGCGGAGGTGCGCGCCGCGCTCGCGGGTGTGTGCACGGAGGTCGCGGTCACCGAGCTCGAGTACTACTGGACGGCGACCGGCCGTCTCGTGAGCAGCACGGCCGGCGCCCGCTGAGCCCGGGCGCGGCGACCGGCGGGCCGCAGCTCGGCGGGCCCGCCGGTCGTCACCACCTCGTTCGGTCCCGACCGGGACCGTGTCCGGCGCCTGCCGTCAGGCGGCGGCCCTGACGGCCTCGACCTCGATCTCGATCTTCACGGTGCGCCCGACGAGCACGCCGCCGCTCTCGAGCGCCTGGTTCCAGGTGAGCCCGAACTCGTCGCGGTCGATCTCGGTCTCGGCGCTGAACACGATGCGGGAGTTGCCCCACGGAACGGTGACCGTGCCGCTGTAGGTGAGGTCGAGCTGGACGGTGCGGGTCGTGCCGACGATGGTCAGCTCGCCGGTGAGGTCGTAGCCGCCGTCGCCACGGGCGCTGGCGCCGGTCGAGCGGTACCGTCCGGGCGTGGACGAGCTCGCCGAGGCGATCGACCGGGTGGCGGAGGCGACCGGCTTCTCCGGCGTCGTGCGGGTCGACCGCCCCGGCCGCGAGTCGCTCGTCGCCGCACACGGCCACGCCCACCGCGGGTGGGCCATCGCCAACCGGCCGGAGCACCGCTTCGCCATGGCCAGCGGCTCGAAGGGGTTCACGGCGCTGGCGGTGATGGGCCTGGTCGAGGACGGCGTCCTCGCGCTCTCGACCCCGGCGCGCGACCTCCTCGGCGAGGACCTGCCGTTGATCGACGACCGTGTCACCGTCGAGCACCTCCTCGCCCACCGCTCCGGGATCGGCGACTACCTCGACGAGGACGCCGGCCACGACATCGACGACCACGTGCTCACCGTGGCTCCCCACGAGCTCGTGACCTCCGATGACTACCTCGCCGTCCTCGACGGGCATCCGCAGGTGTTCCCGCCGGGGGAGCGGTTCGCCTACAACAACGGTGGCTTCGTGGTCCTGGCGCTCCTCGCGGAGCGGGCCTCGGGCACGGCGTTCTGTGACCTCGTCGACCAGCGGGTGTGTGCGCCGGCCGGCATGGTGGACACGGCGTACGGCCGCTCGGACGTGCAACCCGGCGGGCTCGCCGTCGGCTACCTGCAGGACGGCGAACGCACGAACGCCCACCACCTGCCCCTGCGGGGCAGCGGCGACGGCGGCGCCCACACGACCGTCGCCGACATGGCCGCCTTCTGGGAGGCGCTGCTCGCCGGGCGGATCGTCACACCGGGCACGGTCGCCGAGATGGTCCGGCCCCGCAGCGACGCCCCGTTGCAGGGCAGCCGGTACGGGCTGGGCCTGTGGCTCCACGTGACCGAGGACGTCGTGCTCCTCGTGGGCTGCGACGCCGGGGTCTCGTTCCGGTCGGTGGTCGACCCCCGCCGCCGGATCACCCACACGGTGGTGGCCAACACGTCCTCGGGGGCGTGGCCGCTCACCCGCTTGCTGGACGAGCTGCTGGCCAACTGAGCACGACCATCTGAGCACGACACAGCCAGCCGCCCGCCCGGCCCGACCGCGTGGCGAGGAGGAGGCGCCACGGCCCGGACCATCGACGAGCCGACGACCGCGACCACCGTTCCCCACCCGCTCGCCCAGCTGAGCGCCGAGGGGATGGAGCGCGCCTGTCGGATCCTCGAGGAGCCCGGCGCCGTCGAACCTCCGGCTCGACCCGTACGTCGACGGGCCGGCGAACTCGGTGAACGACGGCGCCGGACAGGTGCGGCCCGTCCGTCGCCACGTGCCGGAGGTGACGGAGATCTCACGTCCCGCCTGTCGTCGGGCCCTCGGAACGCGACAGGATGGAGGCGTGATCGTCCATCGAGCCCAGTGGTGCAGCGTGCTCGCGCCACCGTTGGCGATCGTCTAGCGCAACCCGGCGTCAGGCCGTTGCGCCGACCGGACGCCCTTCCAGAGGAGCAACTCCGGTCATGGACATCCCGCACACCGCCCACCCCGGTTCCGCCATCACCCTGCGGTTCGCGAACGATCCCGGCGCCGAGACCTTCCGTCTCGTCGACTCCGGGCAGCACGACGCCGACGACACCGTGTCGATCGACTCGCCCCTCGGCCGTGCGCTCTTCGGCGCCTCCGCGGGCGACGTCGTCGATGTCGCCGCACCGTCCGGTCCGCTCGCGGTCACGGTGCTCTCCGTCGGCTGAGCTCGGGCGATCGGGACCCGGACGCGCCCGCTCTCCGTCGGCGCGGGCGCGCCCGGTGCCTGATCAGGTCACGATCTCGTCGTCGTCCAGGTCGACCTCGCAGGTGCGGGCCCCCGTCGTCGACCAGGCGGAACGGCCAGTTCCGGGCGACCCGGCCGCGCTCGTTCTCGTACCAGCTGCTCCCGGTCGAGCGGCTGCTCGATCGCCGGCCGCCGGTGCCACGCGGCACCGGGTCGCCCGGGCGAGGACGCCGGCTGACGCCGGTCGAGCCGGGTTCAGCCCCGGCGGGTGTCCGACCAGGGGCGGCCGCGGTCGGGGTCGGGCTCGCGGGGGAGGCCGAGGACGATCTCGCCGACGATGTTGCGCTGCACGGCGAACGTGCCGCCGCCGAGCGTCAGCGCCGGGGAGAACAGGTAGCCGTAGTCCCAGATCGGGGCGACGTCGGGGAACTGGTCGCCCGGCGTGTTCACCTCGGTCGGCCCGAGCGAGCGCGACGCCTCGAGCTTGCCGGTCGGGCCCGACCCGGTGAGCATCCCGGCCGTCCCCGCCAGCTCCTTGGCCGCGGCCATCACGTGCTGGCCGTGCTCGTCGGCCATGATCTTCTGGATCGACGCCTCCGGCCCCGGCTCCTTGCCGGCGAGCTGGGCCGACAACGTGCGCAGGCGGGTGAGGCGCAGCACCTCGGCCTCGATGTGGAGGCCGGCGAGCCGCTGGCGACGCACCGGGTCGGTGACCTCCCCGTTCGCCCGCACGAGGTCCAACAGGTCGGCGGCCGACGGGCCCATGCCCCACAGCGACCCGGCGGAGGACAGCTGGACCCGCTCGTTGGACAGGGTCACCTTGGCCAGGCGCCAGCCGTCGCCCTCCTCGCCGACGAGCAGGTCGGCCGGGATGCGCACGTCGTCGAAGAACACCTGGTTGAACGAGTGCGCCGTGGTCATGTCGATGATCGGGCTCATCGAGATGCCGGGCAGGTCCATCGGGCAGATGAAGTAGGAGATGCCCTTGTGCTTCGGCGCCTCGGGGTTCGTCCGGGCGATGAGGATGCCGAACTGCGCGTGGTGGCCGCCGCTCGTCCAGATCTTCGAGCCGTTCACCACGTAGGTGTCGCCGTCGCGCTCGGCCCGGGTCGCCAGGTTGGCCAGGTCCGAGCCGGCGTCGGGCTCACTGAAGAGCTGGCACCAGAACTCCTCGCCGCTGAAGATCGTCGGCAGGTAGCGCTGCTTCTGGGCGTCGGAGCCGGCCATCAGGATCGTCGGCGCGGCCCAGCCGATGCCGATCGCGTTCTGCGGCCGGGACACCCCGGCCCGGCTCAGCTCCTCGTCGATGATCAGCTGGCCCATCGGGTCGGCGTCGAGCCCCCACGGCGCCGGCCAGTGGGGCACCACGTAGCCGGCCTCGGCGAGCTCACGGCCCGACGGGTCCGGGTGGTCGTCCAACCACGCCCGCACGGCCAGTCGGCGCGGATCGTCGTCGGGCGGCAGATCCATGTCCATGGTCGACGGTCCCCTCCGCTCGTTCGACGTGGCCAGGCCGGTCCCGGCGCATCCCGCGGGCCGACCCGCAGCCGACGGTACGGCCGCGCCCCGCGGGTGGCCAAGTCCCCGACGCCGATCGCGGCCGGTCGTGGCGGACGCTCCCGGTCGACCCCACCGGCCGGGTCGACCCGGCCGGTCGGATCAGGACCGCGGGATCAGTTCGTCGTCTCGGAGGCTCCGAGCGCGAGCTCGACGACGGGCACGGGGCCCTCGTGGGCCCACGGCCGGGCACTGGCGATCGTCGTGTACTCGTCGCCGTCGGCGAGGCGGGCGAGCGCCCCGTCGGTGCCGTGCACGAGCACGACCTGCGGCTCGAGGGGCTCCAGTCGGGCGACCAGCGCCTCCAGCTCGAGCATCGCGACGACCTCCTCGTCGCAGAGCCGGTCGGGACGTTCGTGGCTCCGCTGGGGCACGGCCCGTGCGAGGGTGAGTCGGCCCAGGTGGTCACCGAGTGACGTGGTGAGCTCGAGCACCGGCTCCGCGAGGTCGGTCGCGTCGTGGCCGTCGGCGTCGACGAGCACGTCCACCGGGCCGCTCCGCGGGGCGCCGTCGCGCAGTGTCGATGTCGCCGGCGTGCCGAGCTGGGTGCGCGACGAGAACGCGCAGATCGCGGCGATCGGGCCGAACCCGACACCGAGGACGAGCCAGAGCCGCAGGTCGTGGCCCGTCCACCACATCACCATGGCGGCGACGACGCCGGGCACGGCCCACAGGCCGAGGAACAGCAGCAACGCCAGCGGGTGGGAGGCCAGACGATCGGCCTCGGCGACCTCGGCGCCCACCTGCTCGGCGGGCGCGAGCGCGCCGGTGGGTGCGCGTTCGGCGTCGGCGAGCCCGTCGGCCCGGGTCCCGGTGGTGGCGCCGGCCGACCCCGGTAGCGTGAGATCGAGCAGGCGGATGCACACGATCGCGGCGACGGCGGCGATCGCCCCGATGGCGGCGGTGAGGCGGGTGGCGGCGCGCATCGCCCTCATCTCCCTTCCCGGGCGGCGGATCGGGCGCGGAGGCTAGGGCTCATTCCTGAGAGCCCGCTGAGCCCGACCTGAGACCGTTCTTCTCATCGGGATCGTCGGTCCCGTCGTCGGTGTTCGGCCCGGACGCGCCCGGTTCGACGTCGTCGGTGCCGGGGCCGTATGCGCCGGCGGCTTCGGGCCAGTCGCCGGCCGCCGCGAGGTCGTCGGTGACCATCGTGTGGCTCATCGGCACCTTCGCCCGGTGGGCCGCCCGGCCGATGATGTGGGCCGCCATCGGCGCGGTGATCAGCTGGAGCGCAGCGACGAGCGCCAGCTTGGCGATGTCGCCGCCGGACTGGACCCGCAGGCCGGCGCCGAGCAGGACGAGGAGCAGGCCGAGTGTCGACGGCTTGGTGGCGACGTGCATGCGGGCGTAGACGTCGTCGAAGCGATGGAGCCCGATGCTGGCGATGACGAAGAGGGCGACACCGGTGAGGATCGCGACGGAGGCGAGGACGTCGGTGATGCTCATCCGCCGCGCTCCTCGATGAAGCGGGCCACGAACATCGTGCCGACGAACCCGAGCAGGGCCATCACGACGAGCACGTCGAGGAAGATGCCGTCACCCGACGCCGCGGCGTTGACCGCCAGGCCGGCGACGACGGCCAGGGCCGCGGTGTCGAGCCCGACGACCCGGTCGGCCAGCGTTCCGCCGCGCAGGACGCGGGCGAGCGCGAGGAGGCCGGCGACGGCCAGGCCCCCGTAGGCGATGGTGGACACGACGCTCATCGGACCTCCTGGGGCTCGCCGATCTTGTCGGACGTGGCGGGGTCGTCCAGTTGCTCGACGCTGGTGCTCGACCCGAACGCCCGGGTTGCCAGCTCCTCGATGTGGAGCACCTCCTCGTGGACCTCTCCGACGTCGTGGAGGTGGAGCACGTGCACGTAGATGAGCCGCTCGCCGCTGCGGGCCTCGAGCGTGACGGTGCCGGGGATGAGCGACACGACGTTGGCGACGAGCACGGTGAGCTCGTCGGAGATGCCCCGGACGGGCACGGCGATGATGCCCTCGGCGATGCGGTTGCGGGGGGTGAGGACCTCCCAGGCGAGCAGCACGCTCGACCGGATCAGGGCGCCGAGGAACCAGAGCCCGAACCGCACGGTGGCGACGGGCCGGATCGTGCCCCGGCGGGGCCGGGCCTGACGATCGGAGAACGCCACGACGATGGCGACCGCGAGGAGCGTGCCGCTCAACAGGTTGGCCACGCTCAGGTCGCCCCACAGGGCGATCCACGCGAGGACCATCACGATCAGCATCGGGAGGCGGGAGCGCAGGAGTGCGAATGTGCTCACGGTGCCACCCCCAGGACGGCGATCCGGTAGCCGCTCGTGTCGGTGAGCCCGACCGCGGCGTCCATCGACAGGTCCCAGACGATCCCGGCGCCGAAGCTGACCGCCAGCACCACGGCGCCGATCGCGGCGGTGGCGCCGACCATCGTGTGGGGCAGCGACAGCGTCGACGAGCCGTCGCCGTTCCCGTTGGTCGCGGCGGCGAGGGGCGGTGGTTCGTCGGGCTGGCCCCAGAACACGCCGGCCCACACCTTGGCCATCGAGAACAGCGTGAGCAGGGACACCGCGAGGCTGATCGCCACGATCACCGACTGGTCGTCGGCGAGGCCGGCGTCGACCAGCGCGAGCTTGGCGATGAACCCGGAGAACGGCGGGATGCCGGCCAGGCTGAGGCCGGGGATGGCGAACAGCGCGGCGATGACCGGTGCACTGCGCACCATGCCTCCGAGTCGGCGGAGGGCGCCGGTGCCCGTCGTCTGCTCGATCAGCCCGGTGATGAGGAACAGGCCGGTCTTCACCGGGATGTGGTGGACGATGTAGAACACGGCGCCGGCGAGGCCGGCCACGCTGAACAGCGCGAGGCCCATGATCATGTAGCCGATCTGGCTGATGATGTGGAAGCTCAGGATGCGCTTCACGTCGTCCTGGGCGATGGCGCCGAGCACCCCGATGACCATGGTCAGCGCGGCCACCACCAGCAGCACGGTCGACGGGCCGTCCGAGGGGAACAGCAACGTCTGGGTGCGGATGATGGCGTACACGCCGACCTTGGTGAGCAGCCCGGCGAAGATCGCGGTGACCGCGGTCGGAGCCGTCGGATAGGCATCGGGCAGCCAGAAGAACAGCGGGAAGATGCCGGCCTTGATCCCGAAGACGACGAACAGCATCGCCCCGAGCGCCAGCTGCACCGGCCCCGGGATCTCGTCGAGGCGTGACGCCAGGTCGGCCAGGTTCACGGTGCCGGTCGCGGCGTAGACGATGCCGATCGTGGCGACCAGCGCGGTCGACGCCAACAGGTTGATCACCACGTACGTCATCCCCGAGCGCACCTGGCGGGCGTTGCCGCCGAGCGTGATCAGCACGTAGCTCGCCATCAACATGACCTCGACGGCCACGAACAGGTTGAACAGGTCGCCGGTCAGGTAGGCGAGCGACACGCCGGCGGCGAGCACGAGGTAGACGGGGTGGAAGAAGCGGACGCCGTCGTCGGTGCCGGGCTGGCCGATGGCGTAGACGAGCACCACCAGCAGCACGATCGACGAGATCACCAGCAGGAGCGCGGCGAACACGTCGGCGACGAGCGTGATGCCGATGCCGGCGGGCCAGGCGCCGACGTCGATCGCCACCGGGCCGTTGTCCTGGACGTGGACGAGCACCGCGATGGCCGAGGCCGTCGCAGCCGACAGCGAGACGACGCCGAGTGTGCGCTGGACGTTGGGCAGACGGCTGAGCGCGAGCGACAGGCCGGCGGCGATCAGGGGCAGGACGGCCGGGAGGGGGAGGAGGAGGCTCATCGGCCAGACCTGCCCGCGAGCTCGGCGTCGGGGTCGATGTCGACCTCGGGGTCGAGGATGTCGTTGTCCGGGTCGTCGTCGGCCAGGCTGGCGATGCGGCGGTCCTCGAGGTCGTCCTCGACCTCGTCGTCCCGGGTGAGCAGCCAGCTCCGGTAGGCGAGCGCGGCGAGGAAGCCGAACACGCCGAACCCGATGACGATGGCGGTGAGCGCCATGGCCTGGGGCAGCGGGTCGGCGAAGCCCTCGGTCTGCGACCCGTCGGTGAACGGCGGTTCACCGGCGCGGCCACCGGCCGCGAGGAGCAGCAGGTTGGCCCCGTGGGACATCAGCGCGAAGCCGAGGAGGATGCGGCTGAGCACCCGCTGGAGGAGCAGGTAGGTGCCGACCGCGAAGAGCGCACCGACGGTGATGGCGAGGACGGGGATCATGACCGGTGCTCCCCGTTCGGCGTCGGTCCGTGCGGGGCCGGCCCGTTCGGGTGGTGGCCGGCGTGCACGGGTGTCGTGCCGTGCTCGTCGTCCTCGGCCCGCCCGCTCGTCTCGTCGGTTGCGTCGGCAGTCGTCATCTGGGGGTCGGTCACCTCGGGGTCACTCGATTCGGGGTCGGCACCGGGGGTGTCGTTGAAGGGGTCGGGGGCGTGGGGGTCGGTGTGGGCGTCGCGGTCGGCGGAGGCGCCGAGCGTCTCGAGGGCGGCGACGACCACCCCGACGACGGTGAGGAACACGCCGATGTCGAACGGCAGCGCCGAGGTCGCCTTGACCGTGCCGAGCACCGCGACGTCGACCTCGAGCTTGCCGCTCTCGAACAACTCACCGCCGAGCAGGCCGGCGGCGCCGACGGTCCCGGCGATGGCGAGGCCGACGCCGAGCAGCACCTCGGGCGGGACCCGCACGGTGCGCCGCACCGCGTCGGCACCACCGTCGGCGTAGCGGAGGGTGACGGCGGCGCCGGCGACGAGACCGCCGACGAACCCGCCGCCGGGCGCGTTGTGCCCCGCGAACAGCAGGAACACCGAGAAGACCAGCGCGAGCGGGAAGACGGCGGCGTTGCCGACGTGGAGGATCAGTGATCCGTGGCGGCTCATGAGTGGACCTCCCGCGCGATGCGTGACCCGGCCCCGACGAGGCTGGCGATGCCGACCGCGGCGACCGCGATGACCGCGACCTCGCCGAGCGTGTCGAGGGCCCGGAAGTCGGTGAGGATGACGTTGACGACGTTCTCGCCGCCGCCCTCGGGGTACGCCTGTTCGAGGTGGGCGTTCGACACCGGTGGCGCCCGGCGGGCGGTGGCCGCCGTCATGGCCATGACCGTGACGAAGACGCCGACGCCGGCGGCGACCAGCAGGCGCAGCCCGCGGCCGAGGCGCCACGGGACGGCGGGGAACCGCTCCGGCAGCTGGCGGAACACGAGCACCAGCACCACGAGGGTCAGCGTCTCGATGAGGAGCTGGGTGAGCGCCAGGTCGGGGGCGCCCTGGATGACGAACAGCACGGCGACCGCGAACCCGGTGGCGCCGAGGGCGAGCACCGCGGCGAAGCGGCGGCGGATCCGGGCGACGGCCACCGAGCCGATGATCACGAAGGCGCACACGACCGTCTGGAGCAGCGACTCGGCCCACGGCGTGTCGGTCGACAGGTCGATCGAGGACCCGAGGGCGACGGTCGGCGCGAGGACCAGCGTGAGCAGGATGACCGCCAGGTAGACGGGCAGCGACCCGTTCTGGACGATCGCCGTGATGCGCCCGGCGGTGCGGGTCATGCCCCGGACGATCTGCTCGAACACGACGGCGGGTGAGGGCCCGACGGCGATCCGGTTCTGGAACCGCTCGAACGGCGTGCGGACGGCGAACAGCGCAACGCCGGCGGCGATGGAGACGAGCGAGAGGTAGAGCGCGGTGTGGAAGCCGGGCCACAGCACGAGCGAGATGCCGTCGGACTCGGGATCGAGGGCCGTCGCCGCGGGCTCGACCACCGACGTGTACATCCCGGCGAACAGGCCGCCGAGGATCGTGAGGGCGACCAGCACGACCGGCGGCGCCAGCATCGCCGCGGGCGGGTCGTGGACCTTCGCGGTCGCGGCGTGCGCCGCGTCGGGCCGGTCGCCGAACGCGCCCCACAGGAAGCGGGCGCCGTAGGCGAACGTGAACGCCGCGCCGACCACGAACGCGGTGACCAGGAACGCACCCCCGGTCACGCTCGTGTGGAGGAGGGCGTCGAGCGCCTTCTCCTTGGCGACGAAGCCGGCGAGGGGCACGACACCGGCCATGGACGCCACGGCGACGACGGCGAGGCCGAAGGTGACGGGCATGGCCCGCCGCAGCCCGGAAAGCTCACGGATGTCGCGGGAGCCGGCCTCGTGGTCGACCGCGCCGACGACCAGGAAAAGCGACGCCTTGAACAGCGCGTGGGCGACGAGGAGCGCGACGCCGGCGGTGACGAGCTCGGGCTCGCCGACGCCGAGGACGAGGACCAACATGCCGAGCTGGCTGACGGTGCCGTAGGCCAGGAGCAGCTTGAGGTCGGTCTGGCGCAGCGCCTTCCACCCGGCGAGGATCAGCGTCGTCGCGCCGACGATCTCGACGGTGGGCCGCCACACGGTGATCGACGCCGCGAAGATCGGCGCCAGGCGTGCGATGAGGTAGACACCGGCCTTCACCATCGTCGCCGAGTGCAGGTAGGCGCTGACCGGCGTCGGGGCGGCCATCGCCCCCGGCAGCCAGGCGTGGAGCGGCATCTGGGCCGACTTGGCGAACGCTCCGATCAGGACGAGCACCAGGCCGACCGCGGTCGAGGTGTCGCTCGGAGGGTCGGCGGCGATCTGGCTGATCGAGTACGTGCCGGCGGACTGGCCGATCAGCACGAACCCGGCCAGCATCGCCAGCCCGCCGCCCGCGGTGATCAGCAGCGCCTGACGGGCCGCGGCCCGGGCCGAGCCGTCACGGTCGTCGAAGCCGACGAGCAGGTACGACGTGACCGACGTGAGCTCCCAGAACACGTAGAGGAGCAGCAGGTTGTCGGCGAGGACCAGCCCGAGCATGGCGCCGGCGAAGACCGTGAGCACGGCTGCGAACCGCCCGAGATCGGGCCGGGCGTGGAAGTAGCTCGTCGAGTAGGCGAACACGCCGATGCCGATCCCGGCGATGAGCACCACCATCAGCCAGCTGAAGGCGTCGGCGCGGAACGTCATCTCGAGACCGAGCTCGGGCACCCACTCGACGGTGCGGGTGATCGCACCGTCGTCGAGGAGCTCGCCGGCGTTCATCACCAGCCAGACGACGGCGGCGCCGGGCGCGAGCGCGCAGAACCAGAAGACGCGGGTGCCGAGGCGCCGGTGCAGCGGTGACGCGGCGGCGGCGACGACGACGTGGACGAGGAGGAGCAGCAGCATCGTTGGGGGGTCAGCCGTGGCGCGCCGAGGCGCGCGGGGGGACCGGCTGGTCGTGGGCGGGATCGGTGCGGGGGAGCAGGTCCGCGGGTGCGGGCTCGTCGCCCCCGACGGTCTCGGCGGGGTCGGCTTCGGTGCGGGGGTGGAGGACGAGGGTCACGGACGTGCCGTTCGGGCCGGACACGACCTGGACCTCACCGCCGTGGGCGTCGATGACGGCCCGCACGACCGACAGGCCGAGGCCGGTGGACCGGGTGGCGCTGTCGGAGCGGGCGAACGGCTCGAACAGGCGGTCCTGCACGGAGCGGTCGATGCCCGGGCCGTCGTCGACGACGTGGAGGCGCAGGGACTCGTCGTCGTCCACGTCGGCGCCGACCTCGATGCGGGCCAGGCCGGAGCTGTGGACGTGGGCGTTGGTGATCAGGTTGAGCAGCGCCTGCGCCAGCCGGTCGCCGTCGGCGCAGAAGGTCGTGTCGGGGACGGGCTCGAACACGACGTGGGGGATCCCCAGCCCCGCGACCCGCAGGTGGAGCTCGTCGAAGAACTCACGGAGGCTGGTCTGGCGGGCGACGACGAAGTCGGGGGCGTCGGCCCCGGTGAGGATGAGCAGGTCCTCGACGAGGCGCTGCATCCGCAGCAGCTCGTCGCGGACGAGCGCGACGGTCTCGTCGACCGCCTCCTCGTCGAGGGTGTCGCGCGCCGAGCGGAGCACCTCGAGGTGGCCGCGGGCGATGGTGATCGGCGTGCGCAGCTCGTGGGAGACGGTGGCCATGAACGCCTGCTGGTCGGCCACGGAGCGCTCCAGTCGGTCGAGCATCCGGTTGAACTCGTTGGCGAGGACGCTGACCTCGTCGCCCTCGTTGCGCAGCTCGACCCGTTGGCCGAGCTGCTCGATGTTGGCGGTCTTGGCCGCGGTGGCCAGCTCCTGCAGCGGTCGCAGCGCCCGTCGCAGGGCCAGGGCCAGGAGGCCGCCCGCGACGACCAGGCCGATGCCCGCCGTGAGCAGGAGCTGGCGCAGTGCGTCGAACGCGTCGCCGCGCACGACGTCGAGCGAGCCGAGCACGAACGCGCCGGTCTCGACGTCGGCTGAGCTGCGCAGCGCGACCGGGTGGACCCGCACGTCGCCCTCGACCGTTGCGACCGTGTCGTCCTCGAGGGTGCGGGGCGCGGGCAGTGCACCCTCGTCGCGCAGGACCTCGAGCGACGACGGCGCGTCGCTCGTCGACAGCAGCCGGTCGCCGATGCGGAACACGGTCATGTGGGTGTCGCTGCGGTCGTGGACGGCCAGGTACTGCTCGGCCGCGTCGGCGAGGTCGGCGACGTCGGGCGGGTCGTCGGTCGTGCCCAGCGCGCCGGGTGCCGTGCGGACCAGCCAGTCGCGGACCCGGCGGGCCTCCTGGTCGAGGTGGTCGTCGAGGCGGCGCTCACCGGAGAGCAGCAGCACCTCGAACACCAGCAGCGCGGACAGCACGAGGCTGACGGCCACGGTGGCGACGGCGAGGACCGGGAGGCGGACCTGGAGCGAGCGCACGCCGGTCAGCCCCGGAACCGGTAGCCGGCGCCGCGGATGGTCTCGATGACGTCGGGGCGCAGCTTCTTGCGCAGGTAGCCGACGTAGACCTCGACGACGTTCGACTCGGGGTCGAAGTCATAGCCCCACACCAGGTCGAGCAGCTGGGTCTCGGACAGGACCTGGCCGGCGTGGCGCATGAACGCGTCGAGGAGGGTGAACTCGCGGGTCGTGAGCGAGGCCTCCCGGCCGTCGATCGTGGCCCGGCGGGAGAGCAGGTCGAGGGTCACGTCGCCGACGACGAGCGTGGTCGCATCGGCCTGGCTGCGGGGGCGCAGGCGGGCACGGACCCGCGCGAGGAGCTCGGAGAAGCTGAACGGCTTGGTGACGTAGTCGTCGGCGCCGGCGTTCAGGTTGGCGACCCGGTCGGGCACGGTGTGCTTGGCGGTGAGCACGATGATCGGCACGTCCGGCCGCCGCGACCGGAGCCCGACGAGCACGTCCTCGCCGCTCATGGCCGGCAGCATGAGGTCGAGGACGATGAGGTCGACGCTCGGGGAGCTGCCCATCGTGAGGCCGCTCTCGCCGTCGCTCGCGGTCATGACGCGGTAGCCCTCGGCCTCCAGACCGCGCCGGATGAAGGACGCGATGCGATCCTCATCCTCGACGAGCAGCACGGTCAGGGCCATCCATCGATGATCGCGCGACCCGCTGAGCCGTACCTGAGGGCTTCCTGAGAGAACTCTTCTCGGGAAGGTGTCCTCGCCACGATGGGTTGCGGTCCGCTCACCCTGTCCGCATGCGTCCGACCGGACCGCCACGACGGGTGGTAGCAACGGGCCCGTGACCTCCGCTGCCGACCTCCGTCACGGTACCGACGACGTCGGCGCGTGCCTGTTCCCGACCGCCATCGGCCGGGTCGGTATCGCGTGGTCGCGCTCGGGGGTGCGGGCGGTGCAGCTCCCCGAGCGGACCGACTCGGCGACCGTGGCCCGCCTGCGACGTTCGGCCCCGGGAGCGGTGATCGCCGACCCGCCGGCGTCGGTGTCGCCGGTGATCAGGCGGATCACGGCGGTGCTGGAGGGCCAGCGCGACGACCTGGCCGACGTCGAGCTCGACTGGGCCGGCGTCGGCGACTTCGAGCGGCGGGTCTACGAGCTGGCCCGTCGGGTCCCGCCCGGTGCGACCACGACCTACGGGGAGCTGGCCCGGCTCACCGGCGCGCCCGGCGCGGCCCGCGCCGTCGGCCGAGCGATGGGGCGCAACCCGTTCCCGATCGTCGTGCCGTGCCACCGGGTGCTCGCCGCCGGCGGGCGACCCGGCGGGTTCTCGGCCAACGGCGGGGTCGACACCAAGCGCCGCATGCTCATCATCGAGGGCGCCCCCGGCCTCGGCGAACCCACCCTGTTCGACCAGCCGGGCTGAGCTCCGGCCCCGAACCGGCCCTGCGCGCACCCGGCCCCGAACCGGCCCTGCGCGCACCCGGCCCCGAACCGGCCCACCCACTCGAACTGGACCGCCCATCCCGAACTGGACCGCGCAGGATGCCACCGGTGGCATCCTGCGC
>JAXHUH010000024.1:0-19735 GCA_034211175.1 Actinomycetota bacterium | reverse complement strand
GGCCGTGCCCTGGGCGACACCCGTGATCAGGCTGAGGCCGTAGACCCCCAGGCCGCTGGCGGCCGTGAGGATGGTCTCGAGCCGGTGCCGACGATTCGACGCTGCGGCGTCGGCACCGGTGCCCGCGACGACGGCCAACGCTCCCTCAGGCGCCGATCAGCTCGGGGTCCAGGCCGAGCTCGTTGAGCTTGGTCCGGATCTCCTCGAGGTAGATGGGGTTCATCGCCACGACCAGGTCGGGCTTGTAGTCGACCAGGAACTCGGGGGCGACGATCTCGTGGCCGGTGCCGGCCATGAACTTGCCCGTCTTGTGCGGGTTGATGTCGACCGCGTAGGTGATGTCCTGGCCGAGCTTGGTCAGGAACGACACACCCTTCGAGCCGGAGCCCCAGATGACGGCCTTGCCGCCCTTCGCCTTCAGGTCGGCGAAGCGCTTGAGCCACGTCTCCTTGAGCGCCGCGAACTCCTGGTGGTACTTCGCCACGCCGGCGGCCAGGACCTCGAGGTCGTGCTCGGACTCGAACGGCTCACCACCGGCCGGCACGACCGGCGCCGGCTTGGCCTCGATGAGCAGGTACTGGTCGTCGTAGTCGAGCTCGAGGTTGGTCACCTCGAAGCCGGTCGACCGGAACAGCCGGGCGAGGGAGCCGAGGCTGAAGTACGAGCAGTGCTCGTAGTAGACGTCCCAGAACGCGACCTCCTCGAGCACCCGTCGCACGTCGGGGAGCTCGAAGAGGACGACCGTGTCGGTGCGGTCGCCGATGCCCTGGCGAACGGTGCGCATGAACTCGCCGACCGGCGCGATGTGCTCGAGCGTGTGCCGGCACACGATGGCGTCGGCCTCGAGCGGGCCGTACTCGGCGTTGTAGAAGTCGGCGATCCACGTGAGGCGGTCGTCGACATCGGTCTTGATGCGCTCGGGGTGGACGCCGGGGTCGATCCCGATGCCCTCACCGGCGCCGGCCTCGACCATCCAGACGAGGAACTCGCCCTTGCCGCAGCCGAGCTCGATGACCTTCTTGCCCTCGAGGCCGTGGTCGCGGACCCAGCGGGTCGCCAGGCCCTTGCCCCACTCGACGAAGAGCTTCGAGAAGCCCTGGGTCTCCTCGTAGCGCTGGCTGTACTCGGCCTTGCCCCGCTCGAACGCGGTGTTGGACAGGAAGCCGCACTCCGGGCAGAAGCCCAGGCGCATGTTCCCGGTCGGGAAGTTCGCCGCCTCCTCGCGATCGTCGAGGAGCAGGCAGCTGTTGGTGGGGATGCCGTCCTCTTCGAAGAACACCCACATCTCGGGGTGCGCGCACGCCGGGCACGCGAAGGACACGACGTCGTAGGTGGGCCGCGGGGAGAGGGCGCTCACTGCAGGACCTCCGGGGTCGGAACGGGAACGATGAAGGTGCCACCGGCGGCGGTGTACGCGGCTTGCTGGGAGACGATCTCGTCCTTGAAGTTCCAGGCGAGGATCAGGCAGTAGTCCGGTCGGTCCTCGAGGAGGGCCTCGACCGGGCGGATGGGCTGATGGGTGCCCGGCATGTGCAGGCCGTGCTTGTGCACGTTGCGGTCGACGACGAAGTCGACGAGGTCGGTGTTGATGCCGACGTAGTTCAGCATCGTCGAGCCCTTGGCCGCGGCGCCGTACGCCGCGATGGTCTTGCCCTCGGCCCGCAGGCCCTTCAGCAGGGCGAGCAGGTCCTCCTTGAGCTGCTCGACGCGCCGGGCGAAGCCCTCGTAGTAGGCGAAGGTGTCGAGCCCGATCCGCTGCTCGTTCGCCAGGTACTCCTCCAGCTCCGGCGAGCGGCCCTCGTCGTGGGAGACGTGGTAGCGGAGCGTGCCGCCGTGCAGCTCGGGGAAGTACTCGACGTGGTTCAGGTGGAGCCCGTGGCGCTTCGTGATCCAGTCGATGCCGGTGCACGAGTGGTAGAAGAGGTGCTCGTGGTAGATCGTGTCGAACTCGCAGTGATCGATGAGATCACGCACGTACGGGTTCTCGATCGTGATCAGGCCACCGGGGGCGAGCAGCGTCTTCATTCCGGCCGCGAACCCGTTCAGGTCGGGGACGTGGGCGAAGACGTTGTTGGCGACGATGACGTCGGCCCGCTTGCCCTCGGCCACCAGCTCGTCGGCCAGCTCCTTGCCGAAGAAGCGGCAGATCGAGTTGACGCCCTTCTCGTTGGCCGTCTTGACCTGCTCGGGGGCCGGGTCGATGCCCAGCACCGGGACGCCGGCCTCGACGAAGTTCTGGAGCAGGTAGCCGTCGTTGGAGGCCAGCTCGACCGCCAGTGACTCCGACGTGAGGCCCCGCGACTCGATCAGGCCCTGCACGTGGGTGCGCGAGTGGCGCAGCAGGTGGTCGCTGAAGCTCGAGAAGTACGGGTAGTCCTCGGGGAAGAGCACGTCCTCGGGGACGTCCTCGAGGATGTGGACGATCTTGCAGTTCTCGCAGAACGCCACCTCGAGCGGGAACCGGGGCTCGGGGCCGTCCAGCTTCTCCGGTCGGACGAGGCCGTCCGACAGCGGCGTCTTGCCGAGGTCCAGGAACGGGCGGACCTGGTCCGCACCGCAGATTCGGCACTCCATCACTTCGCCTCCACCTCGACGGGCTGACGGTCGTGGTCGGTCCACCGGAGATCGCCGTCGAGCCGGCCCGACTCCATCAGGCCGGCGACGGTCTTGATGCGCATGTAACGACTTCCCTCGAGGTCCTCGATGGTGAGGTCGTTCGCCTTGAAGGCCTCATACAGCTGACGGATGCCCGATGGCACATCCCACTTCAGCTCGAACCCGACGGCCTCTGCGAGCTTGTCGCAGTTGACCCGGTAGTTCCTCAGGTCGTTGAACGCCTCATCACTCAGGGTGACCTTGGAGTCGGGAACGATGTCGCCCACGAGCTGGGCAACGTCGCGGATCTTGTAGTTCTCCTTGGTCGACCCGACGTTGAACGGCTCGTCGTGCACGACGTCGCGGGGCGCCTCCATGAGGGCCAGGAACGCACGCGAGATGTCCTCGATGTGGACCAGCGGGCGCCACGACGTCCCGTCGGACTTCAGGAACACCTTGCCGGTCGTGTAGGCGAAGCCGGTGAGGTTGTTGACGACCAGATCGCCGCGGAGACGGGGCGACACGCCGTAGGCGGTCGAGTTCCGCAGGTAGGTCGGGCTGAAGTCGTCGTCGGCGAGCTCGTGGAGGTCCCGCTCGGAGAACACCTTCGACTCGCCGTAGGGCGTCACCGGGTTGAAGCCCGCATCCTCGGTGAGGAAGTCGTCACCGTGGGCGCCATAGAGCGAGCACGAGGAGGAGTAGAGGAACCGCTGGACCCCGGCGGCCTTGGCCGCCTTGGCCAACGTCACCGTGGCCCGGTGGTTGATGTCGTAGGTGCAGTCGGGGTTCAGGTCGCCGAGCGGGTCGTTGGAGATGGCGGCCAGGTGGATGACCGCGTCGACGCCCTCGAGCAACGCCGGGTCCACGTCGCGCACGTCGACCCGCACCGACCGATCGGGGTGATCGCCCTCGGTGCCGAAGCCGCAGCCGTCGAACAGGAAGCTGTCGAAGCCGACGACCTCGTGACCGGCCTGCCGGAACAGGGGGACGAGCACGCAGCCGATGTAGCCGTCGTGGCCGGTGACCAGAACTTTCATGTGCCTGCCTTCTCCCAGGAGTGCGGCCGAGTGACGGAGAACGCGCTCGGCGCGCCCGTAGAAGTGCGCGTCGAGCCGACGCCCGCTGCCGGGCCGCCCGCCGGTCCGATGCCTTTCGCGCGATCGACCTGGCGGCCGACCCGCCAGATCGCTGGTCAGCGTAGCGACCGGTGATCCCGATTCCGTCCTCCCAACGCGGGGAACGGGGACAACGGCAGTTCAGCTCGGGTCGAGGGCCATTTCCCACACATGCGGCAGGAAACAGTGCCGTTGACCGCAATCGGGCCACCATGCCGGACGTTGATCCAATGAGGGCCACCGTTAGGCTGAACCCCGTATGTACCGGGGGGTAGGTCACGTTCGCAGGGTTCGTGGACGCCCAGCCGCCGGTGGCTAAAGCTGAACCTCGAGAAGGACGAACGGCGACTGATGGAGATCCTCTCACTTCTCCGGCTGACTGCCTGGCGGGTGGTCGGGCTCATCGTCATCGCCGCCGTGGCGGGCGCGGTGACGGTCAACGCGGTGCTGGCGCGCCCCGCGCGCTACGAAGCCACGGCGACGGTGTTCGTGTCCCGCGCCATGTCGTCGGGCGCCAGCGTCTTCGACATCGGCCCGCTGCTGGCCGACTTCCAGACCCAGCTCACCCTCCTCGACACGCGACAGGCGGCGTCCGATGCCGCCGGCGTCCCGGTGGGCGAGCTCCAGATCGCCAGCGTGTCGTCCGGTGACGGAACCACGGTCCAGGTGATCGCCCAGGGCGACGGCGCCCAGGAGACGGCGACCGTCGTCGAGACGATCTCCCGCACGGCGATCGAGAGCCTGGCGGCCAACACCCTCGAGCGGGCCAACGAGATCCAGGCCTCCCGCGAGGTCGCGGTTGCCGGGGCCACGGCCCGCAAGCTCGAGTTCGAGTCCGAGCTCGAGTTCGTCAACCCCTCGGCCAAGTACGAGGACATCCAGAACGAGATCACCGCGCTCGAGCTCGAGGACCCGGTCGCCAACGCCGCGGCCATCCGCGACCTGGAGGCACGGCTCCCCGAGCTGGCCCAGGCCCGGGCGGAGTACGAGGCGATCCAGTCCGACCTCGATCAGGCCCAGGCCGCGCTCGAGGAGGCCACCCAGGCCCGCATCGAGGCCAACGCGGTCGCCGACCTCGTCCAGGGCGACAGCGTGCTCGTCGTCGACGAGCCGGCAGAGCTGTCCAAGGCGCCGCTGGCCGTGCAGGCCGCGGTGGCGTCGACCGTCGCGGTCGCGGCCGTCGGCATCGCCCTGTTCTGGATCTACGACTCGGCGACCGGCAAGCGGGTGCGCGAGGAGGAGGAGGCCGAGGCGGCCGAGCTCGCCGCGGCCCGGATGGGCCGGCCCCAGGTGCCGATGCAGATGCCCAACCAGGCGCCGGCCGGCTACACCGACCCGCTCCTCGCCGACACCGGCCCGCCGCCCCAGCCGGTCGACGACCGTCAGGCGTCGCTGTTCGCGGAGGCCAACGGCGGCAACGGGAGCCACGGCGACGGCAACGGCACGCCCGCCGGCGCCAGCCCGCCGCGGTCGGTGCCCCGACGGGCCCAGCCGGTCCGGGCGGCTCCGAGGCCGCCGGTCGTGACCGACGCCGGTCGGCGGTCGCGGCCGCCGCAGCCGGACGACGGCAACGGCGAGAAGAACGGTGCCCCTGCCGAGGACGACGCTGCCGAGTCGTCCAAGGGGAACGGCAACGACCAGGGACGGCGTGGTCGTCGCCGCATGCAGCCGCCGAAGCCGGCATCCTCCGATGCCGAGGACTCCGCAGCAGCCGAGGGCGACGACGCTGCCGACGGGTCCAGGCGCAGCCGTCCACGCCCTCCGGCCAACAAGAGCTGAGGGAGCGCACCCGGGCTGGACGAACCCGGGCCAAGAACGAACGGAGTGGAGTCTGCGATCGAACGCCACAGGGCGGGCGGAGCGTCTCTGCGGCGGAGACGAAGGGGAGTAGCGGCGCATGCGGATCGCCATGGTCGGACAGAAGAGCATTCCCGCCCGGTATGGCGGGGTCGAGCGGGCCGTCGAGGAGGTGGCCGCCCGACTCGTCGAGCAGGGCCACGACGTGACCTGCTTCAACTGGAAGGAGAAGGGCGAGGAGATGCCGCGCTACCACCGCGGCATCCGCCTCCGGTACGTGCCCGCCGTCGGTGGCAAGCACCTGCGGAACATGTCGCAGTCGGTCGTGGCGACGATCGCCACGCTCGTGGGCGACTACGACATCGTGCACTACCACGCCCTCGGGCCGACCCTGGCCTCGCCGATCGCCCGCCTGCGGCCCACGACCAAGGTCGTCGTCACCATTCAGGGACGCGACGACCAGCGGGCCAAGTGGAGCCCCCCGGCGCGGGCCGTCCTCGGCCTCGCCGCCTGGGTCGCCGCGAAGGTCCCCCACGCCGGCATCGCCGTCTCCAAGCAGCTCCAGAAGGAGTTCCTCGAGGAGTTCGGCCGGCGGACGGTCCACATCCCCAACGGCGTCGCCGCCCGTGAGGCGCCGGCCTCCTACACCCCCGAGGAGATGCCGGAGCACTTCGGGTTGACCTCGGGCCGCTACCTCGCCATGGTCGGCCGCCTGGTCCCGGAGAAGGCCGCCGACCAGCTGATCCGGGCGTACCGCAACGTCCCGACCGACGTGCAGCTCGCCATCATCGGCGGCTCGAGCCACACCGACGAGTACGTGGAGCGCCTCCACTCCCTCGCCGAGGCCGACGACCGCGTCATCCTCACCGGCCCGGTGTACGGCAACGGGATCGACTCCCTGTTCCGCCACGCCATGGGCTACGTCATGCCGTCGCTGCTCGAGGGCCTGCCCCTCGCGCTCCTCGAGGGCATCTCCTACGGCCTGCCGGTCGCCGTCAGCGACATCCCGCCCCACGTCGAGGTCGTCGGCGCCGACGGCCCGGGCCACCGGGTGTTCCGCGCCGGCGACATCGAGCACATGACCAAGCAGCTCACGGCCCTGGTCACCGACCCCGAGGGTGAGAACGCGGCGGCGCAGCGCCAGACCGCCCGGGTCCTCCACGAGTACTCGTGGGAGGGCATCACCAATCGGACGCGGTCGGTCTACGAGGCACTCCTCGACGACCGCGACCCGACCGACGAGATCGCCCCGCTGCCCGCGGCGCCCGGCACCGAGGCGGCCAACCAGGTCTGAGCGGCACCGGCCGCCACGACATCGATCGAACGGAGGGGCGGCCTGCGGGCCGCCCCTCGTCGCGCCCGGCAACGACGAAGCCCCCGCCACCGTGACGGCGGCCGGGGCCGGGCCGAGAGGCCGTCGGGGCCGGGCTCAGAGGTCGGGATCGCAGGACGGCGCGATCGCCGGGCGCAGCACGTCGAACCACCGCTGCGCCAGCTTCTGGGCCCCGGACTCGGAGGGGTGGACCCCGTCGGGCCCGTTGTCCTCGGCCACGTCGTACCCGGCGGCCATGTCGATGAGCGTGACCGGCGAGACCGGATCGTCGAACTCCTCGGCCACTCCGGCGAGCAGCGCGTTGTACTCCTCGACCGCCTGCTCGATGCCCGTGCCCGGGATGATCTGGGCGAGCAGGATCTGCACGTCGGCGCGGTTGCCCCGGAGCGCGAACAGCAGGTCGCGCACGTCCTCCGCGGTCGAGCGGGGGGTCTCCTCGCCGTACAGGTCGTTCGTGCCGACGTGGACGAGCACGACCTGCGGGTCCTCCGCCGCCGACGCCTCGTCGGCAACGGGCACGAGCTCGTCGGCTGTCCAGCCGCCGTAGCCCTCGTGGTCGGCGTCGAAGGTACGTCCGTCGACCACGGGATCGGCGTCCGTCTGCGTCCCGACCATGTCGTAGTTGCAGCGCGCCGAGTCGAGGAGGTCCTGGAGGTCGTACCGGTAGTACTCGGCACCGGCGGTGATCGAGTCGCCGACGGCCATGATCCGCACCGGTTCGGCAACGGCGGTCGTGGTCGTCGACGTCGCCGACGAACCCCCGCTACACGCTGCGGTCAACCACCCCGACATCCCCGCCACGACGGCGACGGTTTGCCACCTTGTACGCATTCGCCACACACCGTACCCACAGAGGGGCACGGTGCGGTGTCAACGGGACGAGGTCGGCGAGGTCAGAGCGTGGCAGCGCCGGCCACGTCGAGGCGAACCTCGGCCTGGCGCTTCGCGACCTTCGCCGCGTCGTCGTTGGCGTCGGCGGCGAGTGCCGCCTCGGCGGCCGCGAGCTCCTGGCGTGCCGCCTCGACGTCGATGTCGTCGGGCAGCTCGGCCATGTCCGACAGGATCGTCACCTTGTCGTCCGCGACCTCGACGAACCCCCGGTGCACCGCGATGCGGGTCCGGGCGCCGCCGGGCTCGACGATCTCGACCGGGTGGATGGCGAGCGCCCCGATGAACGGCACGTGGCCGCTCAGGAACGCGATGTCACCGCCCGCCATGGTGCGGGCGAGGACCATGTCCGCCTCCCCCGAGAACGGCGAGCTCTCGGGGGAGACCAGCTCCACCTGGAGTGTCACGTGCGAACCTCAGCTCTGCTTGCGCAGATCGGCGGCCTTGCGGCGGACGTCGTCGGCACCGCCGACGTTCAGGAACGCCTGCTCCGGCATGTCGTCGAGCTCACCGGTGACGATGGCCTCGAAGGAGTCGACGGTCTCGTCGACCGGGACCGTCACACCGGGCAGGCCGGTGAAGGGCTCGGCCACGTTCATCGGCTGGGACAGGAACCGCTGGACCTTGCGGGCCCGGGCGACGGTGATCCGGTCCTCCTCGGAGAGCTCGTCGAGACCGAGGATGGCGATGATGTCCTGGAGCTCCCGGTACCGCTGGAGCACCTCCTGGACACGACGGGCGACCCGGTAGTGGCGGTCGCCGACGACCTCGGGGGCGAGGATCGTCGAGCTCGACGACAGCGGGTCCACCGCCGGGTAGATGCCCAGGGCGGCGATGTCGCGGCTCAGCTCGGTGGTGCCGTCGAAGTGGGTGAACGACGTGAACGGCGCCGGGTCGGTGTAGTCGTCGGCGGGCACGTACACGGCCTGCATCGAGGTGATGGACCGGCCCCGGGTGGTGGTGATCCGCTCCTGGAGCTCGCCCATCTCGTCGGCCAGCGTCGGCTGGTAGCCCACGGCGGAGGGCATGCGACCGAGGAGGGTCGACACCTCCATGCCGGCCTGCACGAACCGGAAGATGTTGTCGATGAACAGCAGCACGTCCTGGCCCTGGACGTCGCGGAAGTACTCCGCCATCGTCAGGGCGGACAGGGCGACCCGCAGGCGCACGCCCGGGGGCTCGTCCATCTGGCCGAAGACCAGGGCGGCCCGCTCGAGCACGCCCGACTCCTCCATCTCCAGGAAGAGGTCGGTGCCCTCACGCGTGCGCTCGCCGACCCCGGCGAACACCGACACACCACCGTGGTTGGTGGCCACGCGGTTGATCATCTCCTGGATGAGCACCGTCTTGCCGACGCCGGCGCCGCCGAACAGGCCGATCTTCCCACCGAGGAGGTAGGGCGTGAGCAGGTCGATGACCTTCAGGCCCGTCTCGAACATCTGCTTCTTCGGCTCGAGCGTGTCGAAGTCGGGGGCCGACCGGTGGATCTCCCACAGGTCGTCGACCTCGCCGATCGACTCGACGTCGAGCGGCTCGCCGATCACGTTGAAGATGTGGCCGAGCGTCGCGGAGCCGACGGGCACCGAGATGCCCCGGCCGAGGTTGCGCACGGGCTGGTTGCGGCGCAGGCCGTCCGTCGGCTTCAGGGCGATGGCCCGCACCCGACTGTGACCGATCTGCTGGGCGACCTCGGCCCGCACGGCCGTGGTCTCCTCGCCCGTGATCACGTCGAACTCGAGCGCGGTGTTGATCTCGGGGATGGCGTCGGGCGGGAACTCCGCGTCGATCACCGGGCCGTAGATGCCAACGATCCGGCCTTCCTTCAACTGCGGCTCGGTGACGGTCATGAGCTGCTCCTCGAGATGCGGGGCGTACGGCAGGGCATCACGAGCCCCCGTGCGATGTGTGACTGCGGGCGATGTGGTCGAGCGCCTGCGGGAAGAGGTGGTCCGGCATCAGGCGGTCGAGCAGGAGGTCCGTGTCCTCGGTCTCGTCCTCCTTGAGGCCCTCGGCGCCACCGATGATCTCCATGATCTCGGTCGTGATGGCGTCCTGACGAGCCCGGTTGAGGCGCCGACTGAGTCGGGTGATCATGTCCTCGGCGTTGTCCGTCGCGGACTTCATCGCCCGCTGGCGGCTGGCGTGCTCCGACGCTGCGCTGTCGAGGAGCGCCGAGAACAGGCGGGCCTCGACGTAGCGGGGCAACAGGGCGGTGAGCACCGCCTCGGGTGACGGCTCGAAGTCGAACTCGGCCAACGCCTCCGCCTCGCCGCCGCCGGCCCCGAGGCCGGGCTCCAGCGGGAGGAACCGGCGCAGCACGACACGCTGGCGGCTGATCGACTCGAACTCCGTGTAGCAGAGCATGACCCGCTGCACGGTGCCCGACGTGAACAGCTCGGTGATGTGCTCGGCCACCTCGCGGGCCTGGGCGTAGGTGGGCGTGTCGCTCATGCCCTCGTACGCCGACTCGAGCTCGTACTCGCGGAACCGGAAGTAGCTGTGGGACTTCTTGCCGATCAGGACCAGCGCGTCGTCCTCACCGCGCCGCCGTCCGGCCTGCAGCTCGCGCTCCACGCGGCGGATGACGTTGACGTTGAACGCGCCGGCCATGCCGCGGTCGGACGTGATGCCGACGTAGGCGACCCGTTCGACCGACTCCGGCTCGACCAGCAGCGGGTGCTCGACGTTCGTGCCACTGGCGGCGAGATCCTCGATCACGCCGGTGATGCGCTGGGCGTAGGGGCGGGCCGCCTGGGCCCGCTGCTGCGCCCGGACGACCCGGCTGGCGGCGATGAGCTCCATCGCACGCGTGATCTTCTTCGTCGCCTGGACGGTCGTGATCCGCCGCTTGAGCTGACGTTCCTCGGCACCCGGCAAGGCTCAGCCGTCCTCGTCGTCGGTGAGCTCGGTCTCCGGCAGCGTGTGGTCGGAGTCGACCACCTTCGAGGCGCCCTTGGCGCCGGCGCCGGTCTCGGTCGGGGCGATCGTGGTCGCCTCGCCCGGCACGAACTGCTCGGCGAACGCCTTGATCGCGGCGTCGAGCGCGTCCTCGTCGACCTTGCCGGTGTCACGGATCGACGCGAGCAGATCGCCGTTGCGGGTCGTGACCCAGTCGAGCAGCTCCTGCTCGAAGCGGTTGATGTCGCCGACCTCGATGTCGTCGAGGTAGCCGCGGGTACCCGCGTAGAGCGTCGCGACCTGCTCCTCGACCTTCATCGGGGAGTTGATGCCCTGCTTGAGCAGCTCGGTGAGGCGGTAACCACGCTCGAGCTGCGCCTTCGACACGGCGTCGAGGTCGGAGCCGAACGAGGCGAAGGCCTCGAGCTCACGGAACTGCTGGAGGTCCGACTTGAGCGTGCCGACCGCCGTCTTCATGGCCTTGATCTGTGCGGCCGAGCCCACACGGGACACCGAGATGCCGACGTCGATGGCCGGGCGGACACCCGACTTGAACAGGTCGTCCTGGAGGAAGATCTGCCCGTCGGTGATCGAGATCACGTTGGTGGGGATGTAGGCCGAGACGTCGCCGGCCTTGGTCTCGATGACCGGCAGGGCGGTCAGCGAGCCGGCGCCGCGCTCGTCGCTCAGCTTGGCGGCCCGCTCGAGCAGACGGCTGTGGAGGTAGAACACGTCGCCGGGGTAGGCCTCACGTCCCGGCGGGCGCCGCAGCAGCAGCGACATCTGCCGGTACGCCTCGGCCTGCTTCGAGAGATCGTCGTAGATGACCAGCGCGTGCTCGCCGTTGTCCATCCAGTGCTGGCCCATGGCGCAGCCGGCGTAGGGGGCGAGGTACTTGAACGGCGCCGGCGTCGAGGCCGCCGCGTTCACGATGACCGTGTAGTCGAGGGCGCCGTGCTCGCGCAGCGTCTCCACCGTCTGCGCGACGGTCGAGGCCTTCTGCCCGATCGCCACGTAGATGCACTTCACGCCGAGACCCTTCTGGTTCAGGATCGTGTCGACGGCGATGGTGGTCTTGCCGGTCTTGCGGTCGCCGATGATCAGCTCCCGCTGGCCCCGGCCGATCGGGATCAGCGAGTCGATCGCCTTGATCCCGGTCTGCATCGGCTCGTGCACCGGCTTGCGGCCCATGATGCCGGGCGCCTGGATCTCGGTCCGGCGCTGGACGACGTCGGTGAGGTCGCCCTTGCCGTCGATCGGCTCGCCCAGCGCGTCGACGACGCGGCCGAGGAGGCCGTCGCCCACCGGCACGAAGAGGATCTCGCCGGTCGCCTTGACCGTCTGGCCCTCCTCGATGTCGTCGACATCGCCGAGGACCACGCAGCCGATGGACTCCTCCTCGAGGTTGAGGGCGAGGCCCACCGTGCCGTCCTCGAACTCCAGGAGCTCGTTCACCGCTGCGTTCGGCAGACCGGAGATGCGGGCGATGCCGTCACCGACCTCGGTGACGCGCCCGACGCGGACCTGCTCGACACTCGGCTTGAAGCCCTCGAGGCTCTTCGAGATCGCCGCGGTGATGTCGGCGGTGTTGATCGTCAGCTCAGCCATGATCTCTGATCTCTCCGGGACCTAGAACGCTTCGCGCAGCTTGCCGAGGCGGGAGCGGACGCTCCCGTCGATGACGGTGTCGCCGATCTGGGTGACGATGCCGCCCATCACGTTGGGGTCGACGACGACCTTGACCGTGACGGCGTGGCCGATCGCCTTGGCGAGCGACGCTTCGAGGCGGGTCACCTGCTCGTCGGAGAGCGGCACCGCCGAGCGGACCTCGGCGACCCGCTTGTCGGACGCGGCCGCGCTGCGCTCGAGGGCGGCGGCGACGATGGCGGGGATGGAGGGGGCCCGGTTCAGGCCCACGATCATCGACAGCAACGCCGTCGTCGCGCTCGAGGCCCGGCCGCCGAGGAGCTCCTCGACGACCTGCTGACGGCGGGGCGCCGGGATCGCCGTGTCGGCCAACGTCGAGCGGAGCTCGTCGTTCTGCTCGTAGAGGCGAGCGAACCGGAACAGCTCGTCCTCGACCTCCGAGAGCTGGCCCTCGGCCGTGGCGACGGCCACGACGGCGCCGGCGTAGGCGGAGATTCGGTCGTCGGTCAGATCGGCCATGTCACGCCCCAACCTGGTCGATGTAGTTGTCGATCAGCTCGGTCTGCGTGGACTGATCGAGGTTGTGTGCGATGACCGCCTCGGCCGCGCCCACGGTGAGGCGGGCGACCTCGGCACGGAGGTCGGCGATCGTCTGCGCCTTCGACGACTCGATGTCGGCCCGGGCACGCTCGACCATCTCGACCGCCTCCTGGTCGGCGCGGGCCTCGAGGTCGCTGCGGAGCGCCTCGGCGGAGGTCCGGGCCTCGGCCACGATCCGCTCCGCCTCCTGATCGGCGTTGGCCACCGAGCTGCGCACGCCCTCGAGCTCGCCCTCGGCCTCGGCCCGTGCGGCCTCGGCCTCCGACAGCTCGTTCTGGATGCGCTCGGTGCGTGCGCTGAACGCCTCGCGGATCGGCTTGCCGGCGAAGCGCACCAGGAGGCCGACGATCACGAAGAACGCGATCGAGCCCCAGATCGCCTCGTTGACGTCCGAGGGCAGGTGGACGCCGTTCGGGCCCTCGGCCGCGAACAACGTCGTGCCGACGGCGAGCAGGTTCGTCATCGTGTTGTTCTCCCTCAGTCCGTCGACGTGCTCGACGAACGGTTCACGTAGTCCTCGATCACCTGCAGCTGGGCCGCTCGGTCGAGGTCCTTCTGCATGACCGACGAGGCGGCGCCGACGGCCAGGTCGACGACGTCGTCCTGGAGCTGACGCAGCGCCTCGGCCTTGGCGGCCTCGATCTCGGTCGTCGCCTCGGCACGCAGCTGGGCGATCTCGGCGTTGGCCGCCTCGATCTTCTCCGCCCGGTAGGCGTCCGCCTCGGCGCGGGCGGCGTCGTGGAGGGCGTTGGCCTCGGCCCGGGCATCGGCCAGTGCGGCGTCGTACTCGTCCCGGACGGAGCCCATCTGCTCCTGGGCCTCGTCGACGGCGCGCCGATCCGTTCGCAGGCGGTTCTCCCGCTCGTCCATGACCCGGACGACCGGCGGCAGCAGGACCTTCCAGAACAGGATGTAGAGCACCGCGAACGTCACGACGCCCCAGAAGATCTCGTTGTCGACCGGCAGGATCGGGTTCGGGGGATCCTCGGCGCCGTGTTCTTCGGCGGCGAGGATCAGCGTCTGCAGCACGTGCTCGCTCCTCGAGGGTGGGTCGGGGCCGGTGGCCGGCGAGCAGGTTCTCGCCGACCGGGGCGGTCACTCAGACGAACTTCAGCAGAATGAAGACGACGAAGCCGATGAGGGCGAGCGCCTCGGTGAAGGCGATACCCAGGAACATCGTGGTCCGGACCATGCCGGCGGACTCGGGCTGGCGGGCCATGGCCTGGACGGACTGGCCGACCAGGTAGCCGATGCCGATGCCGGGGCCGATGGCGGCGAGACCGTAGGCGAAGCCGGCGCCGGACGCACCGGAGACGGCCTGCGCGTCGACTTCTTCGCCCGCCTCCTGGGCAAGCTCGACGGCGGTGGCGAGAAGGCTGCTCATCTGGTGTGGCTCTCCTGTGTCGGTGGTAGACGCCGCCGGGATGGGCCCGGGGGCGACGTGCGGAGATCGGGTACGGGGGTCTGGATCAGTGCTCGGGGTGCATGGCGCCGCCGATGTAGACGCCCGCGAGGATCGTGAAGATGTAGGCCTGCAGGAAGGCGACCATCAGCTCGAAGCCGGTCAGGCCGACCAGCATGCCGAAGGCGAACGGCAGGGCGAGGACGAGCGCGCTGGCCGTCCAGAGGGTGATGCACAGCACGCCGAAGGTCACGAGGAGGATGTGGCCCGCCAGCATGTTGGCGAAGAGTCGGACGGCGTGGGAGAAGGGGCGGATGATGAAGGTCGAGAGGAACTCGATCGGGATCACCAGCACCAGCAGGGCGGCCGGCACGCCGGGGACGACCACGGCGTTCTTGAAGTAGGCCAGGCCCTGGTGCTTGATGCCGACGCCGATGAACACGAAGAACACCAGCAGCGCCAGGATCAGCGGGTTCGCCATCCGGGCGTTGGCCGGCATGTGGAACGTCGGGATGATCTCGAACAGGTTCCCGAGGAAGATGAACCAGAAGAGGCTCATCAGGAGCGGGAGGAAGACCTCACCGCCGTGGCCGATGGTCGGGGCGATCACCTGCGAGCGGATGAAGTCGACCGACATCTCGGCCACGTTCTGGGTGCCCTTGGGGACCATCTGGCGGCTGCGGCTGGCGACGAGGAAGATCGCCACCGGCACGATCACCGAGATGATGTTGATGAGGGCGATCTTGTTGAACTCGAAGATCGTGCCCTCGCCGAAGTAGGCGGGCCATTCGATGAGGTTCTCGACGGGCGGGAATTCGAGTCCGAAGATCACCGGGAGACGTTCTCCTTGGTCGTAGCTGACCCGCGCACCGGGTTCGAGGATGCGTCCCGCGGGCGGAGCCCGGGGTACGCCAGGGACAGCGACACGTAGCGGAGCTCCCACACGAGGAGCCCGAGATGGCTGACGATGATGGTGAGCCCCAGCGCCGTCAGGTGAACCCAGCTGGCGTCGCGGACCAGCCAGACGGCACAGAAGATCAGCCCGAGCCGGACGAGGTAGCCGCCGAGGGCGACCCCCATCATCAGGCCGAGCGAGATGCGCGCCGACCAGCCCAGGAGGGCGGCCGACAGCACGAAGTTGGCGAGGACGATGACGAGCCCGTAGGCCGTCGAGACGGCTCCTTCGAACCCGCCGACGAGCGCACCGAGCAGGATGAGCAGCGGCGAGATCGGCAGGGCGCGTCGCACGATGTCGCGGGCGACCTCCTGCTCGGGTGACGGACCGTCGAGGCGGGTCACGTACGCCTGGCCCACGGGCCTGCCTCCTCATGGGTCCGCATCTCGCGGTCGTACGAGTACCAGAGGCGGGTGGCCACACCGCAGAACGCGAACAGCGCGGCCGCGATCGTGACCACGGGTGTGAGGCCGACCGCTCGGTCGACCAGGAACCCGAGGAGACCGAAGATCACCGGAGCGAGGGCGAGCTCGTAGCTCCCGGTGCTCCGGCGAAGGTCCGTCGTCAACTCGCCGCGTCGTTCGGTATCCACCCGTGAGGTCCCCTGGAAAGGCGCGCCGGACCCCGCCCGGCGCGCTTGTGAAACTTTGCGCAATCTAAGGGCTTCGATGGTCGGAGGCAAATCCGCACCTGCGATGGCCCGCTGTCGGGCGGGGACGATAGCCGATGCGGGAGGGGCGCAGGACAGACGTCACAGGTCGGTGGCCCATCGGACCGGCGCCCGGCTGCGTCCGGCCCGCCCAGGGGAGGTGGCCGGAGCCGCCGAACGGCGCGCTCAGGACCGCGACGAGGGCACGGGCGACGGCGACGCGGCGCCTGCGTCGGGGCCGGGCCGAGCGTCGGCGACGAGCGCGATCGGGGCACCGTCGCAGGCCGCGACGGCCGCGTCGCTTGCGCCGAGGAGGGCCAGCAGCGTGGGGACGAGATCACCCACCGGCCGGGGCGCCAGGCGGTCCGGCCGGATGCCGGGGCCGGCGGCCACGAGGAAGCCGGCCGGGTCGTGCTCGCCGGTGCGCAGGAACGGCACCGGCCCGATGCGGCCGATGTCCGGGTGCTCGATGGCGTCGACCGGACGGTCGGCCACCACCACCAGGTCGGCCACGGGCCCGCCCGGGCCGAGGGGGTCATCGGCGCGGGGCCGGTACACACGATCGACCAGCGGGCGGCCGGTGCGGGCGTCGCGACAGCCGCGGACCAGCGCCTCGAGGCGGTCGAGCTCGGCGCGGTAGTCGTCGGGCGCCACGATGCCGTTGGCCTCCCGACCGGCCAGGTTGACGCGCAGGTGGGCGTCGGAGAACGACGGCAGCGCGAAGGCGCGCATGTGCGGCCAGGCGTCGTGATGGGCGAGCGGGCCCTGGTAGTCGACCGACTCGGGCGGCGGCGCCTCACCGGGACGCATCGCCACCTCGGCCCCGACACGCGCCGGCATCGACCACCACGGCGACGGCCCGCGCCCCATCCGACGCCCGACGCTCCGCCGGGCCCGTCGCAGCCGACGACGCACCCCGGCCGCCAACCGGTCGCGGCCCCGGGCCGGCCGCCGGGGATCGTCGGCCGCGGCGGGGCGGGTCCAGCGGGCGATGAGGTCACCGGGTCGCTCGTCGCCGGGGGGCACGACGAGGCCCTCACCGTCGGGCCCGACGACGGCGGGCGGCGGGCACAGCCGCCCCCAGCCGAGCTCGCTGCGCTGCAGCAGCTCGGGGACCAGGAACATCGCCGGCAGGTCGCTGGCGTTCGAGCGCATCCCGTGGACCGAGAAGCACACGACGTCGACGTCGCCCGACCCCTCGTCGGGCGCACCGGCCAGCGACGCCACGAGGCGCCCGACGGCGGCGTCGACGGCCTCGTAGACCGATTCGAGCTGCGCCTGCGCACCGACGGTCGACGGCCGGCCGTGGAGGGGATGGGCGGGGTCGGCGCCGTGCCAGAACTGGTGGCCGGCGGAGTGGGTCTCGGAGAAGACGGTGACGACCAGGTCCCAGTCGGGCACCCGGGAGGCGAGGTGGGCGACGATGTCGGCGCGGCGCCCGGCCCCGACGACCAGCGCCTCCACCAGCCCGTCGCGGTAGCCGCCGTGGTACCAGCCGGCCTGCGAGTCGGCGTCGAACGCCGGGTGGGAGCCGAAGCGGGCGTCGATCTCGTCGAGGAGGCCCGCCGGCACCGATGCCCGCGGGTACTGGGGCGAGTGCGCCCCCCACGCGGTGACCTGCACACCGTCGACGCCGTCGGCCAACGTCGTGTGGGGCACGTCGAACGCGACCACCCGGCGGCCCCGCAGCGCCCAGAACGGCTCGGCGACGAGCGCGCCCCGCGCCTGCGTCCGGTAGGTCGCCGGGTCGAAGTCGATCGTGCTCCAGTACCCGGTGCTCATCGGGTCGCGGCCCGTGGCGAAGGCCGTCCACGGGACCTCCGAGCGGTAGGGCTCGTCCCGGCCGTCGAGCGGGCACCAGGCGCCGCGCCGACGGAGGCCGCTCATCGCCGGCATGCGCCCCTGCCCGATCAGGCCCTCGATGAGGTCCCAGTCCGCGGCGTCGAGCCCGATGGCGAGCACCCGCCGACGCGGCGCCTCCTCCGGACCGCCGACCTCGTCCACCCGCTGCATCCCGATCCACCGCTCCGACTGCCGCCGTCCCGACCGGCACCACGCCGACCACCACGCCTCCCCCGGTGCCCGGACCGCCGGGCGGCGGGTGGCCGCCCAGGACGGTCACCACCCAGGGCGACACCACGAAGGGTAGTCGATTGACCGCTGGCCGGCACGTCCGGGACGGTGCGTGACCTTGGTCGCAGTGGCGCGACACGAACGGGCATCGTGCCCGGAGGCGCCGGAGGGCGCCGATACGCTGGCGCCGATGTCGCAGGAGTCCGAGCGAACCCAGCGACGTCAGGTCGGTGCGTCCCTCTCGTGGGCACTCGCGGGGCAGGCGGCCCGGCGCGGCGGGAACCTCCTCACGTCGCTGATCCTGGCGCAGATCCTCCTGCCGTCCGAGATCGGCACCTTCACGATCCCGTTCACCGTCGCGATGTTCCTCCTCGCGCTGAACGACCTCGGCATCGGCTACGCAGTCATTCGACACCGGGGTGACGTCAACGAGGTCGCGCCGACGGCGGTCACCCTCGCCGTCACGTCGAGCTTCACGGCGTGGATGGGCGTCATCGTGTTCGCCCCCCAGATCGTCGACCTGTTCAGCTCCCCCCAGAACCCGGCACCCGACAACGCGGTGCTCTTCGTCCGGTTGCTGGCCGTCGTCATCGTCTTCGACGGCCTCACGATGGTCCCGGGCTCGGCGCTGACGAGGGAGCTGCGGGAGAAGGACCGCACGCTCTGCGAGCTCGGCGGGTTCGGGGCGACGATGACGACCAGCATCAGCGTCGCCGTCGCCGGCGGCGGCGCCTGGGCGCTCGTGCTCGGCCAGATCGTCGGCGTGACCGTCACCGCCGCCCTGATGATCTGGCGCTCGCCGGCCAAGCCCCGGCCGGGCTGGGACACCAAGGTCGCGAAGGGCCTGGTGAGCTTCGGGCTGCCGCTGGCCGGCGCCGGCATCCTCAACCAGGCGATCCTCAACGCGGACTACGTGATCGTGAACCGCTACCTCGGCACCGACGTCGCCGGCGCCTACTTCTTCGCGTTCAACATCTCCAACTGGCCGGTCACGCTGGTCTCGCTCGCCATGCGCCGCACCGCCATGGCCTCGTTCTCCCGCCTCCAGCACGACCTCGCGGCGCTGCGCCGGGCCTTCGGCAACGCGGTCGAGCTGCTCGTCACGGTGACGCTGCCGATGGCGGCGCTCATCGGCACGCTCGCGGAGGAGGTCATCACCGTCCTCTTCCCCGACGAGTACCTCATCGGCGTCATCGCCCTGCGCTTCCTCGCCGCGATCAGCGTCGTGCGCCTGCTCTACCAGCTGTGCACCGACGCGATCGCCGCCCTCGGGCGCACGACCACGATCCTCGTGGTCCAGGGCCTGTGGCTGGGGACGCTCGTGCCGTTCATGATCATCGGCGCCTCCAACTGGGAGCTCACCGGCCTCGGGGTCGCCCAGTTCGCGTCCGCCCTCGGGGTCGCCCTCCCGATCCTGCTGTGGCGCCTGGCGACGCTCGGGTTCCACATCGGGCCGCTGGCGGCCCGGCTCGTCCGGCCGCTGCTCGGCACCGCCGGCCTGGTCGCGACGGCCTTCCTCGTCCACGAGCTGGGCGGCCCGGCCATCGTGCGGTTGATCGTCGGCGGCATCGCCGGCCTCGCCGTCTACGCGGCGATCGTGCTCCCCCGCTCCGACGTGCTGCCCCAGGTCCTGTCGCTCGTCGGCCGGGGCCCGCTGGCGTCGACCCCCGCCGGGGCCGAGCCGCCGGCAGGGGCGGGCGGACCTGTGGACGGGCACCTGACCGACACCTCCCGCCCGACGGTGCCGACGCCCGACGCCGCCGGCTCCCGCACGGCCCGCCGG
>JAXHUH010000023.1:0-27233 GCA_034211175.1 Actinomycetota bacterium | reverse complement strand
CTCCTTGACTGACGGGTGGTGGAATCACTCGTCGGAGTCGAGGCCTCGTAGCCGCTAGCTCATTGTTCGGCCCTCGGTCGGGCATGTCCTTGAAGGCGGTCGCGAGGCCTCGGCACGTCAGAGGCGGCGATACTCAGCCTGGCCGTCGACACAGCACGCGCGCCTGGCCGTCCCCTGACGTTCCGAGCGGGCAACCGCTACTCCAACACGATCACCACCCCCATGGTCGACCAATGAGCGGCCCGCACCGGGCGGGCGGCGGGGAGTCGCGTCGATTGGACCGGCGACCCGCTCCACCAGCACAGTGCATGCCGCTGAGCGAACGTTCGATCGTGTGCACCCGCCCGGTGGTTGCCGGGCCGGCGCACGGAGGAAAGGACCGCACGACCCGTGGCCAACATCGAGATCAGCCAGCCCGCCGAGGCCGTGACCCAGCTCACGTTCAACCGGCCGGCCAAGCTCAACGCCATCACCTACGACCTGGTGCGTGAGCTGCACGACGCGCTCGATGCCATCGACGCCGACCACGACTGCCGGGCCGTGATCCTCACCGGCGAGGGCCGGGGCTTCTGCGCCGGGCTCGACCTCGGCGGCTTCGGTCAGATCCCCGGGACCGAGAACCTCGGTCGGCCCCAGCAGGGCCTCGCCGTCCAGCAGTTCATCGCCGAGCTCGTGCCCCACTTCCGGTCGATCCGCCAGCCGATCATCGCCGCCATCAACGGGCCGTGCGCCGGCGGCGGCTTCGCCATGGCGCTCGCGTCCGACGTGCGGATCTGCGCCCGCTCCGCCAAGTTCGGCACCGCGTTCGTCCGCCTCGGCCTCTCCGGCTGCGACATCGGCGTGAGCTGGATGCTGCCCCGCCTCATCGGGGCGTCCCGGGCGTTCGAGCTGATGCTGACCGGTCGGGTGTTCGACGCGGAGGAGGCCGACCGCCTCGGCCTGGTCACCGAGCTGGTCGACGACGACGCCCTCATGGAGGCGGCGCTCGAGGTCGCCGAGCGCATCAAGGCGAACAGCCCGTTCGGCGTGTGGATGACCAAGGAGGTGATGTGGTCCAACCTCGAGACGGGCTCGCTGCGGGCCGGCATCGACCTCGAGAACCGCAACCAGATCCTGTCGTCGATGACCGAGGACGCCCGCCGGGCGATGGACGGCTTCTTCTCGCCCGAGCCCACCGTCTTCCAGAACCGCTGAGGTTCCGGAACCGCTGACCGCTTGGTGGCCCCGACGTCACACGCCGCCGACGAACCAGGGAGACGACCCCGACCGTGCGCTACTCGATCGCCATTCCCCAGGCCAACCAGTTCGCCACCCCGACCGCGCTCCGCTCCATGGCCCGCGCCGCCGAGGACCTCGGCTTCGACGGGATCTGGGTGAGCGACCACGTGATCGTCCCCACCGGCTCGGACTACATCCCCGAGAACCTGGTCGAGCCGCTGGCGCTGCTCGCGTGGTTGGCCTCGGAGACCGACCACGTCACGCTGGGCACCAGCGTGCTCATCCTCCCGTACCGGAACCCGGTGTTCACCGCGAAGTTCCTGTCGTCGGTCGACGTGCTCTGTGGTGGGCGCCTCGCCGTCGGCGTCGGCGCGGGCTGGCTCGAGGCGGAGTTCGACGCGCTCGGCGTGCCGTTCGCCGAGCGGGGCGCGCGCACCGACGAGGCGCTGGCGGTCATTCGCAACCTGTGGGAGACCGAGACGTCGGCCTACGACGGTGAGTTCACGACCTACCGCGACGTCCGGTCGTTCCCGAAGGCGGCGCCCGGCCGACGGGGCACGATCCCGCTTGTGGTCGGGGGCAACGCCGCGGTGTCGGTCCGGCGGGCCGCGCAGCTCGGCGACGGCTGGCACCCGATCAACCTGTCGCCGGCCGACCTCGGCGTGGGGGTCGCCGACTACCGGCGGCGCTGCGACGAGGCCGGACGCTCACCGGGGCCGGTGATCATGCGCCACATGCCCGGTGGGCGGACCGAGGCCCGGGCCAACGGCCGGGCGCCGCTGACCGGCTCGACCCGGGAGATGGCCGCCGACCTCGCCGCCTACGCCGAGGCGGGCCTCGACGAGATGATGCTCAGCTGGGCCGACCGCAGCGTCGACGGCCTCATCGCTCGCTGGCGCACCTTCATGCGCGAGGTCGCCTCCAAGGTCTGAGGTCCGCATCGGGCGGACGGACCGCCGGACGAAGGCACCCGCGTCCGTCAGCCGAGGGCGGGTGTCCGGACGGCCACGAGGCGTGGCACCAGGGGCTCCGGTGGCGGGAGCGCCGGCCCGGCGGTGAGCTGGCGTCGCGCCCGGTCGGCCAGGGTCGGCGTGATCGGCGTGAGCGCCTCCGCGATGATCCGAGCGGTCGCGAGCTGCCGGGACAAGACGGCGTCGAGTCGGTCCGCGGCCGCGGGCTCGTGCGCGAGGCGCCACGGTGCGGTCGCCTCGAGGTCCCGGTTGAGCACGCCGACGGCGTCGACGATCTCCCGGGCGGCGTGGCGGAGCTCGAACGCTCGCAGCAACCGGCGTGTGCGCACGGGCAGGTCGGCGACCGCGTCGAGCGGACCCGCGTCGGGCCGGGGCGGCGCGCCGTCCCGGAGGCGGTGGACGAGGCCGACGACACGTCCGACCACGTTGCCGACGCCTCCGACGAGGTCCGTGTTCGCGCGGTCGACCAGCCGCTCGATCGTCACGTCGGTGTCGGCGCTCTCCGCGACGTCGCGGCAGAACCACCACCGCACCACGTCGGTGCCGCACGCGGACGCGACGTCCACCGGGTCGAGCCGGGCGCCTCCCGACTTGGAGATCTTGCGCCCACCGATCGTGAGGTACGGGTGGACCCGGATGTGGCTCGGCGGCCGCTCGCCGGCGGACAGGAGGAACGCAGGCCAGTACACGGCGTGGAAGCGGAGGATGCCCTTGCCCACGACGTGCGTGCGCTCTTGTGCGCCGCTCCACCATCGGCGGTGGTCGGCGCTGTCCGGCTCCCCGAAGCGCAGCGCGCTGAGGTAGTTGGTCAGGGCGTCGAACCAGACGTAGATCACCTGGGTCGGGTCGTTCGGCACCGGGACGCCCCAGCCGCGGGCCCGCTCCACGGAGCGCGACACGCTGATGTCCTCGAGCCCGGAGCGCACGAACGCGAGGACCTCGTTGCGGTAGGCCGTCGGGGTGATCCGGAGGGCGCCGGAGCTGATCAGGTCCCCGAGCCGGTCCTGGTAGCGGGACAGGCGGAAGAACCAGTTCTCCTCGGCGAGGTGCTCGACGGGTCGGTCGTGCTCGGGGCACCGACCGTCGACGAGCTCGCTGTCGGCCAGGAACTCTTCGCAGCCGACGCAGTAGTCCCCCTCGTACGCCCTGCGGTACAGGTCGCCGTTCTCGAGCGCCGCGTGCCACAGGCGATGGACCGCGGGGACGTGGCGGGCGTCGGCGCTCGTGCGGATGAAGTCGTCGAAGCTCACGTCGAGGCACCCGCCCAGCTCCTCGAAGCGGCGGGCGTGGCCGTCGACGAAGTCCCGGACCGGGACGCCGGCGGCCTCGGCGGCGAGCACGTTCTTCAGCGACTGGTCGTCGGTGCCGCCGAGGAGGCGCACGTCGACGCCGTCGAGTCGACACGCGCGGGCGACGATGTCGGCCAGGACGAGCTCGTACGCGTAGCCGAGGTGCGGCTGGGCGTTCACGTAGGGGATGGCCACGGTCAGGTAGGTCGTCGTCATGTTCGTTCTCCCTGGTGAGGCCCTGGGGAACGCGGTGACGAGCCGATCGGCGTCGGCCCCGGTTCCCCGGGGCCGTGCGGATCGCTACCTACGTGCGCGCGATGCCGACCCCGTGGGGGGCCGCATCATCGGACCGGTGATGGTCGGCGTGGAGCGCACGACCGCGACGATACGCTCGCGGCGCCGCGCACCACGAGGGGTTTCCGCACGACGACCCCGCCGCGGCCACTGCGGTGCGCCACAATGGCCGGGCACGCAGAGCACGGTCGCGGAGCACGGGGGTGCGCGTGGAGCGAGTTGTCGGTGTCGACGTCGGAGGCACCAACATCCAGGTCGGCGAGGTGGACGGCCACCGTCGCGTCGTGAAGCGGCACAAGCGCCGCACGCCGCGCTCGGTCGACGAGCTCCTCGACACGGTCGGCGAGCTCGTCGACAAGCTCGACCACCGACCCGACGCGGTCGGCATCGGCATCCCCGGCATCGTCCACGAGGGTGAGGTGTTCTCGGCCCCGAACCTCGTCGGCTGGCAGCGGACGACGCCGATCGTCGACATGTTGGAGAAGCGCCTCGGTTGCCGGGTCGTGCTCGGCAACGACGCCACCGTCGGCCTGCTGGGGGAGTGGAAGGCCGGTGCCGGCAAGGGCTTCCGCCACCTCCTCGGCGTCTGGCTCGGCACCGGCGTCGGAGCCGGCATGGTCCTCGACGGCAAGCTCTACGAGGGCATCCGGGGCTCGGCCGGCGAGTTCGGCCACATCTGCGTGCGCCCCGGCGGCGCCATGTGCGGCTGCGGCCGCCGCGGTTGCGTCGAGGCGTACGCGGGTCGCCGGTCGATGGGCCACACCGCCGAGATGTGGGCGGCCAACGGCAAGCACACCGCGCTGTTCCGCATCCGCGACGAGAAGGGCAAGGAGGCGCTGACCTCGTCGGTGTGGTCCGACGCGCTCGACGAGGGTGACGAGCTCGCCCACAAGCTCATCGACGAGGCGATCGCCGCGCTCGGCGTCGCCATCGGTGCGTCGATCAACCTGTTGGACGTCGACCGGGTGATCCTCGGCGGCGGGATGGCCGAGAAGCTCGGCCAGCCCCTGGCCGACCGGATCGGCGAGGCCACGGCGCCGTACATCCTCCACGCCCCCGACGAGCGCTCGTTCGCCGCATCGGTCCTCGGCGACGACGCCGGCGTCGTCGGCGCCGCCGAGATCGCCCGTTCGGTCCCCCTCGACTGATCCCGGAACCGGGCCGTGTGTGGACCGAACGGGTTCGCCCGTTCGGTCTCCCTCGACTGATCCCGGTAGCGGGCCGTGTGTGGACCGAACGGGTTCGCCCGTTCGGTCCCCCTCGACTGATCCCGGTCCCGAACTGGCCCCCGCCGGATGCCACCGGTGGCATTTCACGGGGTCCAGAACCGTCATCTCCCGAACCGGCCCCGCCGGGTGCCACGGGTGGCGCGATCTGGTGACCAGAACGGGGCTCGTCGCGGTCCGGCAGGTGGCCCGTTGGGCCGTGCGGCCTCCCCTGTTCGCACGGAAGAGGGCCCGATGATGCCGGGGTGGGCGCGAACTGGCGTAGCGTGTCCTCCTCGTGGCCACCCCCCGCGATGACCTCAGGAACGTGGCGATCATCGCCCACGTCGACCACGGCAAGACGACGCTCGTCGACGCCATGCTGTGGCAGTCCGGCACCTTCCGCGACAACGAGGACGTCGACGAGCGCGTGCTCGACTCGATGGACCTCGAACGCGAGAAGGGCATCACGATCCTCGCCAAGAACGCGGCGATCCGCTACGGCGAGACCACGATCAACCTGGTCGACACGCCGGGCCACGCCGACTTCGGCGGCGAGGTCGAGCGTGCGCTGACCATGGTCGACGGGGTCGTGCTCCTCGTCGACGCCAGCGAGGGCCCGCTGCCCCAGACCCGCTTCGTGCTGCGCAAGGCGCTCGAGGCGAACCTGCCGGCCATCCTCGTGGTCAACAAGATCGACCGGCCCGACGCCCGCATCAGCGAGGTCGTCGACGAGGTCTACGAGCTGTTCCTCGACCTCGACGCCGACGAGAGCCAGATCGACTTCCCGATCGTCTACACCAACGCCCGCGACGGCGTGGCGACGCTCGACCCGGAGACGCCGGGCACCGACCTCACGCCGCTGTTCGAGCTGCTGCTGAGCCACGTGCCGGCGCCGACCCACGACCCGGACCACCCCACGCAGGCGTGGGTGACCAACCTCGACGCGTCGCCCTACGTCGGGCGCCTGGCGCTGTGCCGGGTGCGCAACGGGGTGCTGCGCCGCAACGCGCCGATCGCCTGGTGTCGCACCGACGGCTCGGTGGCGCAGGCGCGGATCACCCGCCTGTACTCGACGCTGGGCCTGGCCCGCATGGAGGTCGACGAGGTCGGCCCCGGTGATCTCGTGGCCGTGGCCGGCATCGACGAGGTCACGATCGGCGAGACGCTGGCCGACCCGAACGACCCCCGGCCGCTGCCGGTGATCACGGTCGACGAGCCCAGCCTCGGCATCACCATCGGTGTGAACACGTCACCGCTGGCCGGGACCGAGGGCGACAAGCTCACCGCCCGCCTGCTCAAGGGCCGCCTCGACTCCGAGCTGATCGGCAACGTGTCGCTGCGGGTGCTGCCGACCGAGCGGCCCGACACCTGGGAGGTCCAGGGCCGGGGCGAGCTCCAGCTGGCCATCCTGGTCGAGATCATGCGGCGGGAGGGGTTCGAGCTGACCGTCGGCAAGCCCCAGGTCGTGACCCGGGAGATCGACGGCACGCTCCACGAGCCGATCGAGCGGCTCAGCGTCGACGTCCCCGAGGAGCACATGGGGGCCGTGACCCAGCTGCTCGGCGGGCGCAAGGGCCGGCTCGAGAACATGGTCAACCACGGCACCGGCTGGGTCCGCCTCGACTACGTGGTGCCGGCGCGGGGCCTGATCGGGTTCCGGACCGAGCTGATGACCGAGACCCGCGGCACCGCCCTCGCCCACCACGTGTTCGAGGGCTACGAGCCGTGGGCGGGCGAGATCCGGGCGCGCCAGACCGGCAGCATCGTCGCCGACCGCCGGGGCCCGGCCACGGGCTACGCCATCATCGCCATCCAGGAGCGGGCATCGCTCTTCGTCGGCCCGGGCACCGAGGTCTACGAGGGCATGATCGTCGGCGAGAACCCCCGCAACGAGGACATGGACGTGAACCTCACGCGGGAGAAGAAGCTGACCAACATGCGGGCCGCCGCCGCGGACGAGACCGTGCGCATCACCCCGGCCCGCGAGCTGACGCTCGAGCAGGCGCTGGAGCTGATCGCGGGCGACGAGTGCGTCGAGGTCACGCCGTCGTCGATCCGGCTGCGCAAGGTGCTGCTCAACGCCACCGATCGCGCCCGGGACCGCAAGAACCTCAAGCGCGACCGCCGCCCCGCCTGACCCCAACCCCCACCCCGACCCCGCTCTGGGCTCCCGGTTCTGGGTTCCACCCCGGTCACCTGACGCCCGGGGCGGTACCCACTTCAGCGGGGTTTGCGCTTCCCGGAGGGTGGCCCGGGGTGAGAACCTGTCCGGTCGCCGAAGACCCGGGAGGTCCACGTGTCGTTGAGCAACGGTCGTCCGATGGTCGCCATCCCCGGGCCGTCGATCATCCCCGACCGGGTCCTGGCGGCGATGCACCGAGCGATGCCCAACATCTACGAGGGCGACATCATCGACGTCTCCCAGAGCGTGATCGACGAGCTCCCGTCGATCGCCCGGACCGAGGCGCCGGCCTACATCGCCATCGCCAACGGGCACGGCGCCTGGGAGATGGCGATCACCAACACGCTCTCGGCCGGGGACAAGGTGCTGGTCCTCGAGTCGGGGCGCTTCGCCATCGGCTGGGGTGAGATGGCCCGCAGCTGCGGCGCGGACGTCGAGATCCTGCCGGGCACGCCCCGCCACCCGGTCGATCCGGCCGCCGTCGAGGCCCGCCTCGCCGCCGACACCGGGCGGGAGATCCGGGCGGTGCTCGTCGTCCAGATCGACACGGCGTCGTCGGTCCACAACGACATCGCCGCCATCCGGGCCGCCATGGACGCGGCCGACCACCCGGCGCTGCTGCTGGTCGACTGCATCGCCTCGATGGGTTGCGTGCCCTACGAGATGGACGCCTGGGGCGTCGACGTGACCGTCGCCGCGTCGCAGAAGGGCCTGATGGTGCCGCCCGGGCTCGGGTTCGTGTGGGCCAACGGCCGGGCCCACGAGGCCAACCGCACCGCCGGGCTGCGCACCGCCTACTGGGACTGGACGCCCCGGGCCGGCGAGGGTGCCCACTACCTGCGCTACTGCGGCACCCCGCCCGTCCAGATGCTGTGGGGGCTGCGGGAGGCGCTCGACATGATCGCGGAGGAGGGCCTCGAGAACGTGTGGGCCCGCCACGCCACCCTCGCCGGCGCGGTGCGGGCCGCCATCGATGCGTGGTCGGCGCCGGCCGGGCTCGAGCCGTTCGTGGCCGAGCCCTCGGCCCGGTCCAACGCCGTGACCACCGTGCTGACCGGTTCGATCGACGCCGAGCACCTGCGCAAGGTGTGCGAGGTCGAGGCGGGGCTCACCCTCGGGCTGGCGCTGGCGGGTGATCACGGGCCGGCGTTCCGGATCGGCCACATGGGCCACCTGAACCCGCCGATGATCCTCGGGACGCTGGGGACGATCGAGGCCGGTCTCGCCGCCATCGGTGCGCCGACCGGTGGCTCCGGGGCGGCGGCTGCCGCCGCCCACGTCGGGGCGGCGATGCGCTAGCGAGCGGGTCGCCGCGGGGTGGCGCTCAGCGGATGAGCGTGGCCACCGCGGCGAAGTGGAGCACCGCGGCGACGATCGTGAACGTGTGCCAGACCTCGTGGTACCCGAACGTGCGGGGCCACGGGTCCGGCCAGCGTGTCAACAGCACCGGGAAGCCCACGGTGTAGGCGATCCCGCCGCCCACGATGAGGGCGAGCTGGACGCCGGTGAGGCTGTCGGCCAGGACCGGGGCGACGAAGATGGCGCACCAGCCGAGGGCCGGGTAGAGCGCGAAGCCGAGCCACGCCCAGCGCCGGGACGCCACCATGCGCAGGACGATGCCGACCGTGGCGCCCACGGCGACGACGCTCAGCAGCGGGACGCCCCACGACGGTGGCAGGGCCACGATGCACACCGGGACGTAGGTGCCGGCGATCAGGACGTAGATCGTCGAGTGGTCGTAGCGCTGCATGATCGCCCGCGCCCGGGGCGACTGGGCAAGGCGGTGGTAGGCCGCCGAGGTACCGAACGCGATCAGCAGCGAGATCGTGTAGATCGTGGCGGCGATGCGGGCGGCGAGCCCGTCGGCCATGACGATCAGCAGGGCGCCGGCCGGGAAGGTGGCGGCGAAGGCCCAGGCGTGGGTGATGCCACGCCAGGTCGGCCGGGGTTCGAAGTGCTTCCTCACCTTCACCTCGCCACCATATGCCCGTGGCCGGACGAACCGACCCGCCGTGCGCCGACGATCCCCGAGGTTGTGACGACCATGCACCCGATCCTGCGCCGCCCCACCGGCCGCCACCATGGTGCTGACCCCCGTATCCGACAGGTCCTCGCGCCTGTGACCTGCGGACGATCCGGCGGCTGATCGCTGTCGGTCCCCGGTGGTCCGGTGCTTCGTCGCGTCCTCGGGAACCGACGCGCCGCCCGGCCGAGGAGCTGCTGTGATGCCGCGACGAGTCCTGACGTCAGGTGCCGGCCGCGGTCGCTCCTCAGAGCAGGGGGCGGCGGCCTTGGGTGTAGGCCCAGATGTCGGGTTGGGGGGCGATGGGGACCTCGATGAGGGTGGGGCCGCCGCGGGAGATGGCGGCCTCCAGTTCCTTGTGGAGGGCGTCGGGGTCCTCGGCGCGGGCGGCGGGGATCGAGAACGCCGAGGCGACCTGGACGAGGTCGGGGTTCGTGAGTGTCGAGGCGATCTCGCGTCCGTAGGTCGCGGCCTGGATGCGCTTCACGTTGCCGTACGCGTCGTCGACGAACACCACGGTGACCACGCCGATGTCGTGGTGGGCCATCGTGGCCAGCTCGCCGAGGTTGTAGAGGAATCCGCCGTCGCCCGAGATCGACACGACGACCTGGTCGGGGCAGCCGACCTTGGCGCCGAGCGCGGTGGAGAAGCCGAACCCGAGCGTGCCCTGGTAGCCCGACCCGAGGTAGGTCCGGGGCCGCAGCGCCGGGTACGCCTCCCGGGCCAGGTAGCCGACCTGGGTCATCTCGTCGACCAGGATCCCGTCGTCGGGGATCACGTCCCGCAGCACCCGGCAGTACGCCGACGTCTCCGGCAGCGCCTCGGCCAGCCCGCCGATGACCGCGGCCCGGACCTCGGCGACGCGGGCCGTCCACGCCTCGTCCGGTTCGGCGGCGCCGGCAGCCGAGAGCGCGTCGGCCAGTGCGGCACACGACGCCGACGCGTCGCCCTCGACGCCGAGTGCGCCGGCCAGGTCACCGTCGAGGCGGGCCGGGTCGGCGTCGATGCGCACGACCGTGACGTCGTCTCCGACCTTCGGACGCCCGGTGGACGGCCAGAACCGGCTGCCGACCACGATCAGGGCGTCGCACTCGCCGAAGAGCGTCAACCCGGCGACCGGCGGCAGCACGTGCGCCTGGTCGGCCGACACCGCACCCTTGCCCGACGAGGTGAGCACCACCGGGGCGCCGAGCACTGCGGCGAGGCGGTCGAGCGACTCGCCCGCCCCGAGAGCACCACCGCCGGCGACGATCACCGGACGCCTCCGACCGGCCAGCGCCGCAGCCGCCCGCTCGACCGCGGCGGGCTCGGGCCCGACGACCGAAGGAGCGGGAGCCGGGTCACGGGGCGAGGCGTCGGTCGGCGCGGTCAGGACGTCCGGGCCGACCTCGAGCGCGGCGGGAAGCGACCGCGTCGCGAGCAGCCGGTCGAACGCGGCGTCGAGCGCGTCGTCGATCTCGCCCGGGGAGTGGACCCGGCGGGTCCAGCCGATCGTGCCCTCGATCGCGGCCGACTGGTCGACGATCTCGTGGAGCGCACCCCGACCCCGGACGGCGTCACCGCCGAAGAGGTGCCCGGCGAGGCACAGCACCGGCGATCCGGTCGCATAGGCGGTGGCCAGCCCCGCACCGGCGTTGAGCACCCCGGGCCCGGGCACCACGGCGCACACGCCGACCCGACCGGTTGCCCGAGCGTAGCCGTCGGCCATGTACGACGTCGCCTGCTCGTGGCGGGCGTGCACCACCCGGATCGAGCTCTGGGCCAGGGCGTCGAACAGCCCGTCGAGCTGCACCCCCGGCAGCCCGAACACGACCTCGACCCCGCGTCGCTCCAGCGCCGCGACCAGCAGCTCGCCACCCGTTCCCATGATCCCCTCCGGCCTCCGCGATCCGCCAGATCATGACACCTCGTGCCTGATCGGGGCCGACTCGGTGGCCCGGGCGCCCCGTCACTCAGGCGCCGAGTCGCCCAGGTGTGCCGCGAGGAAGTCGATGGTGCGCTGCCAGGCGAGCTCGGCGGCGACCGGGTCGTACGCCGGGGCGCGGTCCTCCTCGAAGAACCAGTGCGAGGTCCCCGGGTAGCGGTGGAACGTCACGTCCTTGCCGACGAGGCGGAGGTGGGCCTCGAGCTCGACGACCTCGTCGTCGCTGACCAGCGCGTCGTACTCGGCGTAGTGGCCCAGGTAGGCCGACGTCGACGCCTCGAAGTCGATCGACTGGGTGCCGTAGAACGCAACGGTGGCGTCGACCTCGGTGGGGGAGCGGGCCGACAGCCACAGGCCCCAGGACGCGCCCATCGAGAACCCGATCACCGCGATCGGCGCCGCGGGGTCGACCGACATCGACCGCAGCGCCCGGGCCGAGGAGAGCACGAGCCCGGCGCCGGCGTTCGGGTCGGTCGCGGCGAGCACGGCCTCGGCCTCGTCGGGCGTCGCCGGTGTCTCGCCGGCCAGCAGGTCGGGCGCCAGCGCTGTGTAGCCCTCGTCGGCGAGGCGGTCGCAGAACCGCCGGAAGAACGACGTGAGGCCCCACCACGAGTGGAGCACCAACACCCCGCGTCCCGGCCCGTCGGGCGGGGCCACCAGGTAGGCGCTACCGGCCGAGTCGCTCATGAGCCACCCCGGGAGTCGGCGGGGGCGCAACGGTGCGAGCGGCGAGTGGCGGTGGGCGCTTCCACGGATTCCTGGGGGATCGTCCGGCGGGGGAGGGCGAGGCTATCGTCCCAGCCGACTCGACCAGCTGCAACGGGGGGACCCATGGGCGTTGCGCTCACCAAGGACTCGATCGACCTCGGCATCGTCGTCACCGACTCGGAGGCCGCGCTCGGCTTCTACCGGGACCTGCTCGGCCTCGAGCACGTCGCCGACACCCCGTTCCCGGGCGGCGGCACGATGCACCGCCTCATGTGCGGCACCACGTTGGTGAAGCTGGTGTCGTTGGACAAGGACCTCGCCGCCAACCCGCCGGGTGGGCCGACCGGCGGCTCCGGCCTGCGCTACTTCACGCTGTCGATCTCGAACCTCGAGGAGGTCGTCGAGGCGTGCAAGGCGGCCGGCGTCAAGGTCGTGTGGGACCAGCGCGAGATCCGCCCCGGCGTCAAGATCGCCATGGTCGAGGACCCCGACGGCAACTGGGTCGAGTTCCTCCGCATCACCGCCACCGACTGAGCCCCGGCGGCCGGCCCACGCTCCACACCCGGGCCACACCGATCACGAACTGGCGGGGAAGATCGACGGCGCGCAGAGCAGATCCACCCGCCAGTTCGGGTTCGGGGCCTGGCGGACGGGTCAGCGGCGGAGGAGGTGGGCCTTCACGGCGGCGGCGACGGCGTCGTGACGGGCCGGCCAGCAGCCGCCCTCGACGTTCGACGCCGCCCACGCCCGACCGCTCGGGCCCTCGACCGGCCGCAGCTCGGCCGCGACCTCGCCGTTGATCAGCACCTCGGCGGTCCCGTCCGGCCTCGTCTCGACCTGCACGGGTGCGTCGGCGTCCGGTTCGATCTGCGGGTCCTCGTCGACCATGCCTGAACGCTACTCAGTCGATCGGCCGGAGACACGGGTCGAAGGCCCTCGAACCGTGGCCGTCGGGCCGGTTCGCCTCATCAGGGTCAGCCATCTGACCGGGCTCAACCGGCGCGCTCGCCGAGCGTGGCGCTCAACGTCGTCTCCTCACCGGCGCGGATCACGTCGAGGGTGATCTCGTCGCCCGGGGCGTGACCGTCGATGGCGGCGCCGAGGTCGTCCGACGAGGTGATCTCGTCGCCGTCCACGCCCACGATCACGTCGCCGACCTCGAGCCCGGCGTCGGCTGCGCCCGAACCGGGCGTGACCTGGGCGACGGCCGCGCCCGTGTCGGTGCCGAGGTCGAACCGCTCGGCGAAGGCCGGGGTCACCGTCTGGGTGGCGACACCGAGGAACGGCTGAGCCGGGACCTCACCCGCCCGCAGCTGGTCGATCAGGTCCTCGACCGGGTCGATGGCGATGGCGAAGCCGATGTTCTGGGCATTGCCGGCGATGGCCGTGTTGATCCCGATCACCTCGCCGTCGGCGTTGAGCAGCGGGCCGCCGGAGTTGCCGGGGTTGATGGCGGTGTCGGTCTGGATGAGGTCGTCGATCGTCTCGCCGTTGGGCTCGGTGATCGAGCGGTCGAGCGCCGAGACGATGCCCTCGGTGACGGTCGGACCGCCCGGCAGGCCGAGCGCGTTGCCGATGGCGATGACCTGGTCGCCGACCTCGAGGTCGTCGGAGTCGCCGAGCGTGACCGTGTCCAGGCCGGTCCGGTCGATGTTCAGCACGGCGAGGTCGTTGGACGGGTCGGCGGCGACCAGGGTCGCCGGCTCGGTCGTGCCGTCGCTGAACGTGACCGTGATCCGGTCGGCGCCGTCGACGACGTGGGCGTTGGTGACGATGTCGCCGTCGGCGGAGACGACGAAGCCCGTGCCCGCGCCCTGCTGGGGCGTGGCCTCGAAGATCGACCCGACCTGGGCGATCTCGGTCTCGATCGTGACCACCGACGGACCGACGACGTCGACGAGGGCGCCGATGTCGGCGGCGGCCGGTGAACCCGAGGTGTCGGGGGCGGCGGGCTGGCTGACGTTGGTCTGGGTGCCCTCCGTCCCGGTCGCGGACGTGTCGGCGGTGGGGACGCTGGCGGCCGGGTCGTCGTCGAGCGCGACCGCGAGGCCGCCGGCGACGAGCGCACCGGTCAGGGCGCCTGCGAGTGCGCCGGCGAGGAACCCGCGCCCGCGGCCACCGGACGAGGGGGTGCGCGGCGTGGGCGGGTTCGGGCCGCTGATGCCCGGGCCGTCACCGGGCTCGGGGAACGGCGGCGGGCTGGTCGGCATCGACGAGTGGTGGGTGGCGGTCATGTGGTCCGGTACCTCCTGGTCGGGTCCCCGTGCGTCTCGTGGCGCGAACGACGGACCCGGTGGTGCGTGTGATCGGTGGTCGGGCGGGCGCGCGTCGCGGCCCGGTGGTGCGGGTGATCGGTCCCGGGCCGCGGCCGGCGATGCTGCGGCGCCGGTGGCCGCCGGTCAGGCGGCGGCGGTCAGTGCGGCGAGGGCCTCGTCGAACGTCGACACGGCGAGCACCGTGACGTCGTCGGAGAGCACGCCCTCGACGTCGCCGGCCTGGGCCGCGGGGGCGATGAACACGTCGGCGCCGGCGGCCTCGGCGGCCTGCGCCTTCTCGACGATCCCGCCGATCGTGCCGACCCGGCCGTCGAGGTCGAGGGTGCCGGTACCGGCGATGAGGCGCCCGGCGGCGACGTCATCATCGGACAGCAGGTCGTAGATGGTGAGGGCGGTGAGGAGCCCGGCGGACGGGCCCCCGACGCCGTCCTCCTCCAGCGTCACCGTGATCGGCAGGTCGATGTCCTGGCCCGACGTCGTGACCCCGACGCCGAGGCCCGGACCGTCGAGGCCCGCGACCTCACCCAGCGTGACGTCGAGCGTCTGCTCGGTTCCGTCCCGCAGGACGGTGAGCGAGATCGGGCGGGGCTCGTCGTCGGCGCCGATGGCGGCGATCAGGTCGGTCGCCAGCTCGATCGGGGTGTCGTCGACCGCGACGATGACGTCGCCGACCTCGAGGACCTCCGCGGCGGGGGAGCCATCGACGATCGCGTCGACGCTGGCGCCGTCGCCCTCGACCGTGGTCTCCATGCCGAGCGCGTCCTCGGCGACGGCCGCGGCGATGAGCGTCGCCTCGTCGAACGCCTCGAGCTGGGCCTGCCGGTACTCGTCGGAGTCGATGCCGTCGGGGTAGAGCTGGTCCCGGGCGACGAGCTCGTCGTCGTCGAGGCCGAGCTGGTGGCCGACGTAGTCCCACAGGTCGATCTGGTGGACGGCGACCGTGAGCCCGGCGAAGGTCCCGTCGACGTCGGTGGTGGTGACGTCGGCGCTCCCGTCGGCGCCCTCGAAGGTGAGGTCGTCGGCCAGGTCGAGGACCGGGCCGGGCCGCAGCTCGACGTAGGGGACGGTCACGGAGCGGCCGGCGAACGCGATGCCGACCAGCCCGAGGAACAGCGCGGACGCCACGAGTGAGCGCCAGCGGCGGCGGGGCGGTGGGCCGTCGGTCGGGGGTGGGGTCGGCACGGTGTCGATCGGAGGTGCGGCGAGCGGCATGTCATCGGGTGCGGTCGCGGACGGGATGGTGCCACCATCGTCCATCCCCGCGAAAACCACGGTAAGCGCATGACCGGGGAGATCGATGCGGCGCGGTGCCGGGTCGGCCCCGGTCCCGGGCCCGGACGCGCTGCGGCCCCGTCGCAATCCGACGGGGCCGCAGCGCTGACGTGTGGGTGGCGGGCTCGCTCAGCGCTCGGGCCGGCTGAACGCCGCCCCCAAGGAGAGGAAGAGGGCGCCGAGGCCGGCGAGCACGATGCCGAGCGTGCCGACCCACTCGTCCGGGCCCGTGAACGGCAGGCCGCCACCGGTCACGGTCGGGGTCGTGTTCAGCGAGGTGGGTGTCTGCCCGGCCGTGGTCGTCGGGCCGGCCGTGGTGGTGGTCGTCGTCTGCTGGGCCGCGAGGACCGTCACCGTGCAGGTGATGGTGATCGGCTCCTGGTCCGCACCCGTGCCGCTGATCTGGGCGGTGTAGTCACCGGGCGGCGTGGTCGCCGGGATCGTCAGCGGCAGCGCCGAGCCGTCGGCGGGCACGGCGAGCGTCAACGGGATCCCGCCGACGGTCACGGCCACCTCGGACCCGGGGGCGAGGCCGGGGTTGGGCACCTCGATCGTGTCGCCCGCGGTCACCTCGGTGACGGGGCACTCGGCCTGCGCGCTGGCGCTGGCCTGCGAGAACACCATGAGCGCCAGCCCCAACAGGAGCACCGTGAGTGGAGCAATCCGCCGCATCGTCATGACACACCGCCTGGGCCGCCGAGATCCGCACCGCGGCGCCCATCGGGGCGACCACGTCTACACGAAACCGTAACGTGATGGTCGGCGATCCGCAATCTTCGTCACGATCTTCCTGCGGCGGTCCCGGGCTTCTGGTCGACCGTCGCATCTCCTACGCTCCCAGCTGTGCGCACGAGACGTCGAGCCCGCAGCCGCCCGGAGATCACGCCGTTCCACGTGATGGAGGTCATGAAGGCGGCCGAGCGCCGGGAGGCCGCCGGCGGTGACGTCCTCCACCTGGAGGTCGGCCAACCGGCGACACCGGCACCGGCCGGTGTGCGCCAGGCGGCGATCGAGGCGATCGGCAACGACCGGCTGGCCTACACGGCGGCCACCGGCATCGCCCCGCTGCGCGAGCGCATCGCCGAGCACTACGCCGCCAGCTACGGCGTGGCCGTCTCACCCGACCGGATCGTGGTCACCGTCGGTGCGTCCGGGGCGTGCGTCCTGTCGTTCCTCGCCGCGTTCGGCCCGGGCGCCCGCGTCGCCGTGACCGAGCCCGGCTACCCCTGCTACCGCAACATGCTCGCCGCGTTCGACATCGAGGTCGTCGGCGTCCCCGTCGGCCCCGACACCGGCTATCGGCTCACCCCCGAGCACCTCGAGGCCGCCGGCAACCTCGACGGCGTCGTCGTCGCCAGCCCGTCGAACCCGACCGGCACGACCCTCGACCCCGGCGAGCTCGACGCGCTCGCCGACTGGTGCCGGCGCCACGAGGTCCGCCTGGTGGCCGACGAGATCTACCACGGCATCACCTACGGGCGGCCGATCACGACCGCGCTCGCCTCCGACAGCTCGGCGATCACGATCGGCAGCTTCTCGAAGTACTTCTCGATGACCGGATGGCGCCTCGGGTGGCTCGTCGTGCCCGACGACCTGCTCGGGCCGGTCGAGCGGCTCGCCCAGAACCTGTTCATCTCACCGCCGACGCTGTCCCAGCTCGCCGCGTGCGCCGCGTTCGACTGCACCGACGAGCTGGACGAGCACGTCCGCCGCTACGAGGCCAACCGCAAGGTGCTCGTCGAGGGGCTCCCGAAGGCCGGGTTCGCGAACCTGGCGCCGGCCGACGGGGCGTTCTACGTGTACGCCGACGTCAGCGAGTACACCGACGACAGCCAGCGGCTGTGCGCCGAGTGGCTCGCGGGCATCGGCATCGCGGCCACGCCCGGGATCGACTTCGACCCGGTCCGCGGCCACCACCACGTGCGGTTCTCCTTCGCCGGCGCCACCGAGGACATGACCATGGCCGTCGACCGCCTCACCACCTGGGTCGCGTCCCACTGAAGACCGCCCCGGTCGACGGCTCGTCGACCGCCTCGCCACCTGGGTCGCGTCCCACTGAAGACCGCCCCGGTCGACGGCTCGTCGACCGCCTCACCACCTGGGTCGCGTCCCACTGAGTACCCCCGGTCGACGGCTCGTCGACCGCCTGGCGACCTGGGTGGCGTCCCACTGAAGACCGCCCCGGTCGACGGCTCGTCGACCGCCTGGCGACCCACTGCGGACCCCGGTCGACGGCTCATCGACCGTGGCCAGAACTGCGGTGGGTGGGCGCGCGAGCGCGGGTGCGGGGTCAGGACCAGGTGAGCTCGACCATGGCGCCCTCGCCGGCCTCGGCGCGGCGGCGGAGGTCGGCCACGTTCACGCACGACGCCGCATGGGCCGTCACCGTGCCGCGCTTGCCGAGGTAGCCGACGACCGGGCCGTTCGTCGCCAGCTCGCAGCACTGCGCCGTCGTGCGGACCTCGAGCCACGGGGCGCCGACGACCCGGAGGTTCTCGACCGACGCGTCCGCCCGCGACGGGGTGACCGGCTGCGGGGGCGGAGGCGGCGTCGCGTCGCGGGCCGCCGCGGCGTCGGGATCTCGCAGGTCCTCGGCCACGGTCGCGGCGTCGAGTCGGCCGGAGCCGATCGCGACCTGCACCGCGGCCTCGCCCGCGTAGCCGTGGCGGCGTGCCCAGTTGCCGAGCTGGTCGAGCGCCTGGCGTGAGCCGGGCCCCGACAGCGCCGAGGCCAGTGCGGCCATGCCACGCTCGGCGGCCTCCGCGTTGCGCAGGCGGCGCACGTGGCGACGGATCCGGGTCCGCGCCTTGCGGCTGACGACGAAGTTGAGCCAGTCCGCGCTCGGCTGGGGATCGCCGGAGCGGGGGCGGGCGAGGATCTCGACGACGTCGCCCCGCTCGAGCGGCGTGTCCAGCGAGACGAGCTTGTCGTTGACCCGCGCCCCCTGGGTGCGGTCGCCGAGCCCGGTGTGCACGGCGTACGCGAAGTCGACCGGGGTCGCGCCCGGCGGCAGCGCCACCGGCTCGCCCTGCGGGGTGAGCACGATGGTCGTGTCACCCGACGCCACCGCGTCACCGGCGTCGGGTCCCCACGACTGGCTGGCCTCGCTCGCGGCCACCGCCTCGGCGAGGTCGCGCATCCAGCCGATCTCCGCCCGGAGGCGGCGGGGGTCGCCGGCGTCCTTGTACGCCCAGTGGGCGCCCACGCCCCGGGTGGCCTGGGTGTGCATCTCCTCGTCGCGGATCTGGACCTCGAAGCGGGTGCCGTTCGCGGTCACGCAGGTGACGTGGAGCGACTGGTAGACGCCGAAGCGGGGTCGGTCGACGTAGTCCTTGAACCGGCCCGGCACCTGGTCGTAGAGCGAGGTCACGATGCCGAGGGCGGCGTAGCAGGCGTCGCGATCGGCGACGATGATCCGGATCCCGACGAGGTCCCACAGCTCATCGAGGTCGACGCCCCGCACGCGGAGCTTGCGCTGCACGCTCCACGAGCCCTTCACCCGGGCCTCGAACCGGGCACCGATCCCGGCCGCGTCGAGGGCGGACGCGAGCTCGGTGACCACCTGGTCGATCGTGCGCTCACGCTCGGGCACGAGCGTCGCCATGTCCCGGCGCAGTTCGTGCCACGCCTCGGGCTCGAGCACGGCGAACGCCCGGTCCTCGAGCTCGACCTTCACCGGGTGCATGCCGAGGCACGACCGCCGCGACCTCGGAGGCCGCGGTGAGCTCGGCCACCGGGTCGTCGGCGGCGTCGCGCACCAGGTCGACGGCGGCGTCGACGAGCGCCAGGTCGCGATCGGCGAAGCGGCCGCGGACCCACGCGAGGCGTTCGCTCGACGTGGGGCCCGCGGTCGTGGTCACCCCTCCATGGTGGGCGATCCGACGCCGATCGCGGCGGAACCCGTCACTCGCGACCGTTGGAGAGGAGGTTCACCGCGCTGGCCACGGCGCGCAGCGACGCGCCGACGATGCTCGGGTGCATGCCGACGCCCCAGCAGGCGCGCCCGTCGTCGGCCGCCATCCGCACGTAGGCCACCGCGGTGGCGTCGGCGCCGGCCTCGACGGCGTGCTCGTGGTAGGCGGTGAGCGTGTAGGTCTCGCCGAGGACGCCGTTCACCGCGGAGACGAACGCGTCGATCGGGCCGTTGCCGATGCCCTCGACGAGCTGCTCGGTGCCCCGCAGGCGGATGCGGGCGGTCATCTCGGTCTTGTCCGACTCGAGCGTGTCCGTGGTGGCCCGGTGGCCGATCAGCTCGATCGGGTCGGTCGTGGTCAGGTAGCGGTGCTCGAACGCCCGCCAGATCTCGATCGAGGTGATCTCCTCGCTGGTCTCGTCGGTGATCTCCTGGACCACCTTCGAGAACTCGACCTGGAGGTCGCGGGGCAGGTCGAGCTGGTACTCCTGCTGGAGGATGTAGGCGACACCGCCCTTGCCCGACTGGCTGTTGACCCGGATGACGGCCTCGTAGCTGCGGCCCAGGTGCTTCGGGTCGACCGGCAGGTACGGGACCTCCCACACCTCGTAGTCGTCGGGCAGGGCGCTCATGCCCTTCTTGATGGCGTCCTGGTGGGAGCCGCTGAACGCGGTGAACACGAGGTCGCCGCCGTAGGGGTGGCGCTCCGGTACCTGCAGCTGGTTGCAGTGCTCGACCGTGCGGCGCACGTGCTCGATGTCGCTCAGGTCGACGCCGGGGTCGACACCCTGGCTGAACAGGTTCAGCGTCAGCGTGACCAGGTCGACGTTGCCGGTCCGCTCGCCGTTGCCGAACAGCGTGCCCTCGACCCGGTCGGCGCCGGCCATGACCCCGAGCTCGGCGGCGGCCACGGCGCAGCCGCGGTCGTTGTGGGGATGCAGGCTGAGGATGACCGACTCACGGTTGGCCACGTTGCGCAGGAACCACTCGATCTGGTCGGCGTAGACGTTGGGCGTCGACATCTCGACCGTCGCCGGCAGGTTCATGATCATCCGGTCGTCGGGCGTCGGCTGCCACACCTCGCCGACCCGGTCGCAGATCTCGACCGCGAAGTCGAGCTCGGTGCCGGTGAAGCTCTCGGGCGAGTACTCGTAGCGCACCTTCGTGCCCGCCGACAGCTGCGACTCGAAGTGCTTGCAGGTCTCCGCGCCCTTCACCGCGATGTCGACGATGCCGGCCCGGTCGAGCCCGAACACGACGCGCCGCTGCAGCGTCGAGGTCGAGTTGTAGAGGTGGACGATGGCGCGGTGGGCGCCGTCGATCGACTCGAAGGTCCGCTCGATCAGCTCCGGGCGGGCCTGGGTGAGGACCTGGATGGTGACGTTCTCGGGGATGGCGTTCGAGTCGATCAGCCACCGCACGAAGTCGAAGTCGGTCTGGCTCGCGGCCGGGAACCCGACCTCGATCTCGTCGAAGCCGATCTGGCACAGCAGCTCGAACATCCGGCGCTTGCGGTCGTGGTTCATCGGGTTGATGAGCGCCTGGTTGCCGTCGCGCAGGTCCACGCTGCACCACTGGGGCGCCGTCGTGAGCACCGTGTCGGGCCAGGTCCGGTCGGTGAGGCGGACGGGCTCGAACGGTCGGTACTTGTCGAACGCCATGGGCCGGGGGGTCACCGGTTGGGTCGGCATCGATGGTCCTCTCGTGGTGCGCTGTGCGTCTGGTGCGGTGCGGCTGGTCGTCTGGTCGGTCGTGTTCGGCGCCCGTAACGCGAAGAAGCCTCCCAGCCCGGGTTGCGGGCGACGGGAGGCTTCGGCGAGCGCCGGTATGTGGCGCTCGCCTACACGAGAAGAAGGGGACCCTGGAGACGCGCCAGAACACCGGCAGCTGCCGGGGTCTCGTGCGCGCGGGTCCGCTCGTGCAGGGACATCAGCTCCTAGTGTTACTTCACCATGAACGAGCGGTCAAGGAGCGGGTCCGACGGGGCGGCCCGTCGCAGCGCAGCGCCGTCCTCGGCGGGGACCGACGAGCCCGGCGTCGGGCCGGCGCCGGGTGCCACCGCCCCGAAGGACGTGTGGCGCTCGTGGGCTCGGGCCCGCCGGGCGGCGCTCGACGTCGGCGCCGTGTCCGCCGCGGTGCGGGCCGCGCTCGTGCCGTGGCTCGCCGCCCGGGAGCCGACGACGATCGTGGTCTACCTGGCCACGGCCCACGAGGTCGGGGTCGCCCGGCTCGCGCAGGAGCCGGCGCTCGCCGCCCACCGCTTCGCCACGACCCGCACGCCGGACCACGGCCCGCTCACCGTCCACCCGCTCGACGCCCGCCGCGAGCGCCACCGCTTCGGCTTCGAGCAGCCGGTCGCCGATGCCGCGCTCGTGGCGCACGACGACGTCGGGATCGTGCTCGTCCCCGGGCTCGCGTTCAGCGCCGACGGACGCCGGCTCGGCCACGGCGGTGGCTACTACGACCGGCTGCTCGCCGCGTTGGCCCACGCCACGGCGGTCGGCGTCGCCGCCGAGGCGCTGGTCGTCCCGGACGTGCCGACCGAGGCCCACGACGTCGCGGTCGGATGGCTCGTCACCGAGGCGGGTGTGCGGCGCTGCGCGCACGCGCCGATAGCGTCGCAGCCGGAATGATCCCGTACTGGCCGTTCATCGTCGCCGCGCTGCTCGCCGTTGCCGGCGTCGCCTTCTCGTGGCGCCGGTTCCAACGCCAGATCGGGGTCCTGGAGTACGCGTGGGTCCAGCTCGAGGAGCAGCTCGAGCGTCGCCACGACCTCGCCGACCGGCTCGTGGAGCTCGTCCGCTCCGTCGTCGCGGACTCCGAGCCGTGGGCGGACAACGTGGCCACCGCCCGCAAGAGCGCGGCCGAGCTCGCCAACAGCACCGCCGACGCGCAGCGCTGGGAGAACGAGCTGGCGTTCGCCGTCCGGGCGCTCCTCGATCACGTGGACGGCCACCCCGAGCTCAACGGCAACGTCACGTTCCGCAACGTCACCCACCGCCTGATCGCGGTCGACGGCCGCATCCTCGGTGTCGTCGACGCCTACAACGAGCTCGCCCGCTACTACAACCGACGCATCGAGCGCCCGCCGACCTCGATCATCAGCCGCATCGCCCGGTTCCGGCCCGTCGCCCTGCTCGATCTCGAGCCCACGATGGAGGATGAGCACTGACCGCCCCCGCTTCCCGCCCCGCCCGCGCCCGCCGGGCGGTCCTCGCCGCCGTGGCCGTGGCCACGCTGGTCCTCGCCGCGTGCACCGGCGATGACGACGACGAGAGCTCGGCGACGTCGTCGACCACGACGCCCGCGACGACGGGCGACGCCACGACCGACGACACCGGGCCCGGCACCACCGACACGACCGGCGACACCGTCGACGAGAGCGAGTTCACGGTGGCGCCGCTGGCCTGGGAGCCGTGCGCCGACCTCGACGGGTTCGAGTGCGCCACGCTCGTCGCCCCGGTCGACCACGACGACCCCGAGGGCGAGACGCTCGACGTCGCCGTCATCCGCCAGCCGGCGTCCGACACCGACGAGCGGATCGGCAGCCTCGTGTTCAACCCCGGCGGGCCCGGCGGCTCCGGCATCACGTTCCTCGCCGACGCCGCCCCCGTCGTGCCGGCCGAGCTCGCCGCCCGGTTCGACCTCGTCTCGTTCGACCCCCGCGGCGTGGGGCGCTCCACCCCGATCGAGTGCAACCCCGACCCGGCCCGTGAGCTGGCCATCATCCCCGACCGGGCCAGCGGCTTCGCCGAGGTGGCGGCCTACAACGTCGAGCTCGCGCAGAGCTGCGCCGAGCGCTACGGGGACCTGCTCGACCACCTCGGCACCGTCGACGTGGCCCACGACCTCGACCTGCTGCGCCGGGCGCTCGGTGACGACGGCCTCAACTACGTCGGGCTCAGCTACGGCACCACGATCGGGGCGGTGTACGCCGAGCTGCACGGCGAGCACGCACGGGCCCTGATCCTCGACGGCGGCGTCGCCCCCGACCTCGATCTCGTCGAGGACACCCGCCTGCGGGCCGTCCGCTTCGACGAGGCGTTCGCCCGCCTCGACGCCATGTGCGCGAGCGAACCCGAGTGCCCGCTGGCCGAGGCCGGCCTCGCCCAGACCTGGGACGGCGTGCTGGCGTCGGTGCTCGAGTCGCCACTGCCCACGGCCGACCCGGCCCGGACCCTCGACGCCGGCCTGTTCTACGCGGCCAGCGCGGTGCCGCTCTACACGACCGACGGCTGGCAGCTGTTCACGTTCGCCCTCGACGACGCGGCCGGCGGCGACGGCACCGCGCTGCTGTTCCTCGCCGACCTGTACACCGAGCGGGCCGACGACGGCACCTACCCGAACAGCTCCGAGATGTTCACCGCCGTCGACTGCGCCGACGACCCGGCCGCGCTCAGCGCCGAGGAGGCCGTGGCGCTCGCCGAGGAGGTCGCGCCGGCGGCACCGCGCTGGGGTGACCTGCTCGTGGCCGGGACGCTGCAGTGCGCGTCGTGGCCCGCCGAGGGTGAGGGCCTGCCGGAGATCTCGGGAGCCGACGCACCGCCGGTGCTGGTCATCGGGACGACCCACGACCCGGCGACCCCGTTCGAGTGGTCGCAGCGCCTGGCCGACGCGCTGGACAGCGCGACGCTCGTCACCTTCGCGGGGGACGGCCACACGGCGTTCGCTGCCGGCGGCTGCGTCGACGACCTCTACGTCGAGTACCTCGTCGACCTGACCGTGCCCGACGACGCCCTCGTCTGCCCCTCCGCCGGCTACCTCGGCGCCCAGCTCGACAGCTCCGGCGGTGCGGTCACCGTCGCCGACGTGGCGCCGAACTCGGCGGCCGCGGCGGCCGGGCTCACCCCGGGCGACGTCGTCGTCGAGGTCGACGGCGAACCGGTCGGTGCCATCGACGACCTCGTGGCCGCCGGCGCCGGGGCGCAGGTCACCTACACGGTCGAGCGGGCCGGGGCCCGCCAGCAGCTCGCGGCGACGCTGGGGGCGCGCCCGTGGACGCTGCCACCCGGCTGAGACCCAGCCGCTGACCGCAGCTCGTCCGCCGTAGGCGGCGAGCGAGGACCAGCCAGCTGAACGTAGCCCGTCCGCCGTGAGCTGAACGTAGCTCGTCCGGCGGAGCCGGCGAGCGAGGCTCAGCCCGCTGACCGCAGCTCGTCCGCCGTAGGCGGCGAGCGAGGCTCAGCCGGCGAGCGAGGCTCACAAGTTGAACGTAGCTCGACCGGCGTAGCCGGCGAGCGAGGCTCAACCAGGCTCAAGGCCACGGCGCTGCCGACCGTCTGTGACGATGTGCGTGGAGTGACCAGACGAGCCGCCCCGATGCTGGCGGTGACCGCCGCGCTCTCGCTCGGCGTCGTCGCCGGATGCGCGACGGTGGGCCAGCAGTCCGCTCCGCCCGAGCGCGGGCCCGCGTCGGTGGTGCCCCGGCCGGTCGAACCGACCGTCGAGCCGATCGTGGTCGACGTCGCGCTCGGCGCCGGCCCCCACCGGGGCGTGATCGCCGGCGGGCGGCTCTGGATCGTCGACGCGGCGCGGGCCGTGGCCATCGACCCGGCGCTCGACGCCGCCGGGTGCGACGTGACCGCCTGCGTCGACGGCGTGACCGGTGCGGTCGCCGAGCTGTGGGGTCGGGCCTGGGCTTCCGGCTCCGACGGTGCGCTCGGCTGGTGGGACCCGACGGCGCCGGGGCGACAGGAGCTCGTCGCCACGCCGCTGCTCGGTCGGGACCCGGTGGCCGCCGCCGGCCGGGTCTGGGTGCTCGACACGGCCGCCGGTGTGGTGCGCTCGCTCGCCGGCGAGCGGGGCGAGGTCGCGGGCGTCGCCGTCGAGGTGGCGATCGGGCGGAGCGAGACGGCGGTGCTGGCGGGCGACGGCGAGATGCTGTGGGTCGTGCGCACCGCGGAGGCCGCCGCCGTTGCCGTCGATCCGGTGCGGGGCGTCGCCACCGCGCCGATCGACCTGACCGGCGGCGATCCGGCCGCCTCCGCCCAGTGGCCGGTGGTGCGCGGCGGCCTGCTCCACGTCGTGGTGTCCACCGGCGACGCCGCCCGACTGGCGACGGTCGCGCCCGACGGCGTCGCCGCCGAGGCCCCGGTGCCGCCGGTCGACGCGGTCCTCGAAGCGGCGGGTGACGACGTGGTCCTGACGGTCGGCGGGTTCGCGGCGCTGACGTCGGACGCGCCGTTCGATCGTCCCGGCATCCACCGGGTCACCACGCCATCCCGTTCGCCCGGCGGTCGCATCGACGGGCTCACGAGCGACGACCCGGGCGCCGAACCGCCCCGCCCGCTCGGCGACGGCTGGTTCCTGTCGGCCGAGCCCGCCACCCACGGCGGCCTGCTCCACGTCGACGACGACGGTCGGGTGACCGAGCACCTCGCCAGCGGCGTCGGTGGCGACGGCCGCAACGGCGACGTGCTCGCCGCGGGAACCCTCGAGGGGCGGCCGTGGCTGCTCGTCTCGGCCGGCGGTGGCGGTGACGGCGGTGGTGGGACCGGCGATGGGGCGGAGCTGCGCTGGTTCCGCACGCCGTGAGGGTCCCGACGCGCCGGATGGCGTGGTGCATGGTCGTCGGCGCCATCGTCGGCGTGGCCTACGGGGTGTCGGTCGGTGATGTCGCGACCGCGCTGGTCGTCGGGCCGGTCGCCGGGGTGGTCGCCGCGGTGGTCGGCGCCCGCCGCGACCCCCGCCAGTGAGCCCGTCGGACGGGCCACGACGGTCCGCGCGAGCGGCCGGGAGTGACCTCCGGCCCGGCCCGGGCCGTGAACGAGGTCACGACAACCGGCGAACATGCGCGCTGCCGTTCACGGCCGGCGATTCGTCCTCGTAGAGTCGTCACATGTCTGCTGTTGCCACTGAGCTCCCGGCCGGTGTCCTCACCGGTGACGCCGTCTCCGCCGTCTTCGATCTGGCCAAGGCAGGCAAGTTCGCCCTGCCGGCCGCCAACTGCATCGGCACGAACTCGATGAACGCGGTCATGGAGACCGCCGCCGCGGTCAACTCGCCCGTCATCATCCAGTTCTCCCACAGCGGTTCGGCGTTCGTCGCCGGCAAGTCGTTCGGCAAGGGCGACGAGGGGTCGATCATGGGCGCCATCGCCGGCGCCCGCCACGTGTGGACCCTGGCCGAGGCCTACGGCGCCCGCGTCCTGCTCCACACCGACCACTGCGCCAAGAGCAAGCTCGGCTGGGTGTCGGGCGTGCTCGACGCCGGCGAGAAGCACTTCGAGACCACCGGCACCCCGCTGTTCAGCTCCCACATGCTGGACCTGTCGGAGGAGTCGATGGAGGAGAACATCGAGATCTCCTGCCAGTACCTCGAGCGCATGTCGAAGCTGGGCATGACCCTCGAGATCGAGCTCGGGATCACCGGCGGCGAGGAGGACGGGGTCGACAACACCGACGCCGACGCCGCCGACCTCTACTCGAAGCCCGAGGAGGTGGCCTACGCGTACGAGGAGCTGTCGAAGATCTCCGACCGGTTCACCATCGCGGCCGCCTTCGGCAACGTCCACGGCGTGTACAAGCCGGGCAACGTCGTGCTGACGCCGTCGATCCTGAACGACTCCCAGGAGTACATCCAGAAGAAGTTCGACACCGGCCCCAAGCCGGTCAACTTCGTGTTCCACGGCGGGTCGGGCTCGACCGCCGCGGAGATCGAGGAGGCCATCTCCTACGGCGTCGTGAAGATGAACATCGACACCGACCTCCAGTGGGCGATGTGGGACGGCATCCGCGCCTACGAGGCGGACAAGCACGACTACCTCCAGGGCCAGATCGGCAACCCCGAGGGCCCGGACAAGCCGAACAAGAAGATGTACGACCCCCGCGTCTGGCTCCGTGCCGGCGAGGTGTCCTTCGTCGAGCGGCTCAAGCAGGCCTTCGCCGAGCTCAACAACATCAACACCCTGGGCTGATCACCGTCGCGTCCGCGCCGCCCACGGTGGCGCGGACGCG
>JAXHUH010000022.1:0-26201 GCA_034211175.1 Actinomycetota bacterium | reverse complement strand
GGGCGACGGCGGCCGCAACGACCAGTCCCGCAACGACCAGAACGGCTCGGGCGACAACTCCCAGCAGGAGCGCACCGGCCGGCGTCGCCCTTCCCGCCGTCGCCCTTGCCGCCCTCGCCCTTGCCGCCCTCGCCGTTGCGGCGGGACTGCTGATCGCCGCCCTTGTCGCCACTCTTGTCGCCGCCCTTGTCGTTGCGCTGGCGATCGGACCGACTCTCGGCCTCGCCGTTGCGCTCGGCACGGCTGTCGTCCTTGTCGTCCTCGGACGACTCCTGCGATGACGACTCGTCGGTCGTGGTCTCGTTGGAGGCGCCGGAGGACGCCCGGCGACGACGGGGCGGGCGCTGGCCGTTGGTGCGCTCACCGTCGGAGGTCTTCGCCTCGGCGTCGTCACCGCCGCCCTCGGACGAGCTCTCGCCGGCCTTGGCGTCGGCGCCCTTGGCCTCATCGGTCTTGGCGTCGGCGGCCTTCGTGCCGGCGTCGTCGCCACCGGAGCGCTTCGACGAACGCCGCTTCGAGCTGCCTCCGGACGAGTCGCCCTCGGGGGCCGACGTCTTCGCCGAGCCCTCGGAGGAATCGAACGGCAGCGAGTCCGGGCCGGCGGACGAGCCGCCGCTGTCCGCCGTCGTGACGCCGGCGAGCTCGAGGATCAGGTCCACGATCTCCGCCTTGCGCATGCGGGACGGAGGCTTGCGGCCCATCGCGGTCGCGATGGACTGCAGCTGGTTCCGGTCCTTCTTCTCGAGCGCTGCCCGTTCCAGGTGCTGCGACTCCACGCTCACGACGAGCCTTCTCTCTCTCGGCGACACCGGCTGGTTGGACGTGCCGGCTGCGCTCCCTCTCTGGCGCGCACGCACGGCAAGCGAAGAACCCGCACGCCGCGACCGGATGGCCGCCACGTCCGAGCAACCCGGTGTGGAGGGTTTTCGGGCGGGGTTCGACGTTGACGACACACCGCACATGACCGCCGGGCGGCGTGACGAGGCGAGACCCCGGACCGGCAATCAGGAACGCGTAGGGACGGCGACGCTGAACAGAGCGGCTTCCCCTACCCACCCCGGACACGACGGCCTGTGTGGGTGACGTTCGACTCGGTGTCGATCAACGTCGGAGCAGATGGTAATCATCCAGCGACCCGACGGCAACAACCCCAGGTCAGCACGTCACGCGAGCAGTCGCGCCATCAATCCGTGCGCGGCCACGGCAGCACAGTCCGTGGTTGCACCTTCAGTGTAGAGGCCTCCCGGACCCTCCTGCGCGGAGTCGACCAGCAGGTACGGCACGGTCGCCGGCGTGTGGGTCTTCAACGCGACCGGCGTGGCGTGGTCGGGCAGGAGCAGCAGGCGCCACGGGCCGAGGTCGTCGAGGGACCGGACGAGGTCGGCCAGGATCAGCGCGTCCCAGTTCTCGAGCGCCCGCACCTTCTCGCCGGCGTCACCGGCGTGGCCGGCCTCGTCGGTCGCCTCGACGTGGATGATCCCGACGTCGGCCCCGTTCGCCAGGCTCGCCAGGCAGCCGTCGCGCTTGGCCGCGTAGTCGGTGTCGAACCAGCCGGTCGCCCCCGGGACATCGATCAGGTCCATGCCGGTGAGCACCCCGAGACCTCGCACGAGGTCGACGGCGGTCACGAGCGCCGCCCGGCGGCCGTAGCGCTGCTCGAACGGCTCGAGCGCAGGGCGGCGCCCCTGGCCCCACAGCCACACCTGGTTGGCGGCGACGCCGTCGAACGACGCGAGCACGTCACGCGACGCCTCCATGATCTCGGCGATCGCGTCGGCGCCCGGCCCCTTCGGGCCGATCACCGGGTCGTCGGAGAGGTCGTGGGGCGGCACGCACTCGGCGTCGGCCCAGTCGGCCGGGGCCAACATGACGTGGCGGTACTGCACGCCGGGGTGGAACGAGATGGCGCCGCCGCCGAAGGTGCGCCCGGCGAGCTCGCGCTCGAGCGCCCGGATCACCTCGGCCGCCGCCTCCGAGGTCGGGTGGCCGCCGGCGAAGTCGACCATGGTGCCGTCCTCGCCCACCATCACGAGGTTCGCCCGGAACGCGACCTGGTCGTCGGCGATGTCGACGCCGAGCGCCGCGGCCTCGATGGGGGCGCGGCCGGTGTGGTAGCGGCAGGGGTCGTAGCCGATGATCGACATGTTGCCGACGTCGCTGCCCGGCGGCATCCCCTCGGGGATCACCGCGGCCCGGCCGACCTCGCCCCGGGCGGCCAGGGAGGCCAGCACCGGCATGTCGGCCGCCTCCAGGGGTGTGCGGTGACCGAGCTCGGCGATCGGTTCGTCGGCACATCCGTCGGGCACGCACACCACGTACTTCATGGGCTCATCTTGGCAAACCGCCACCCCGCTCCCGCCAGAGCGGGGCCCGACGTCGCCCGAAGTTCATGCCGCCGTGCCCCGGTGACCACCCGGACGACACGTGCTCGCGCCCCGGGTGGCCGGCGACCGGCTGGCGGGCGGGTGGGGTCAGGCCCGCCGGAGCTCGTCGACCACGCCCTCGACCGCCGCGAGATCGGCCGCGATCGTGCGGGTCCGCTCCGGACGGTCGAACACCTCGGCCAGGCGGGCCGGCATCTCCGGCGCCGAGCCGGTCGCCGCGGTCACCGCGTCGCCGAACTTGGCCGGGTGCGCGGTGGCGAGCGCGACCATCGGCAGGTCCGCCCGGCGGCGCACGTCCCCGGCGGCGGCGACACCGATCGCCGAGTGGGGGTCGAGCACCACGCCGGTGCGGGCGGCGACCGACGCGATCGTCGCCTTCGTCGCCTCGTCGTCGTAGCGGGCCGCCGAGAACGTCTCGCCGACGAACGGGAGCCCGGCCAGCTCGACCGAGATCGTCCGGTCCTCGCGAAAGCGCGACATCAGCACGGCCAGCGACTCGCCGTCGTGGCCCATCGCCTCGAACAGCAGGCGCTCGAGGTTCGACGACACCTGGATGTCCATCGACGGGCTGAGCGTCGGCGTGACCTGCTCCATCGCCATCGTCCCGGTGGTGAGGAACCGGTAGAGGATGTCGTTGCGGTTCGACGCGACGATCAGCTGCTCGACCGGCAGGCCGGCCCGCTGGGCGACCCACCCGGCGAGCACGTTGCCGAAGTTGCCGGTCGGCACCGAGAACGACAGCGGACCGCCGCCGAGTCGGGCCGCGGCGTACACGTAGTAGACGACCTGGGCCATCACCCGGGCCCAGTTGATCGAGTTCACCGCGCCGAGGCGGACCCGGCTGCGGAACGCCTCGTCGGCGAAGGCCGCCTTCACGAGGTCCTGGCAGTCGTCGAAGTTGCCCTCGACGGCGACGGCGTGCACGTTCGGCGCGTCGATCGTCGTCATCTGACGGCGCTGGACGTCCGACACCCGGCCCTCGGGGTAGAGCACGACGACGTCGACCGCGTCGCGGTCGCGCAGGGCCTCCATCGCCGCCGAGCCGGTGTCGCCCGAGGTGGCGACGAGCACGGTCAGGCGCTCACCGCGACGGCCGAGCTCCTCGTCGAAGAGGCGCCCGACCAGCTGGAGGGCGACGTCCTTGAACGCGAACGTCGGCCCGTGGAACAGCTCCAGCAGCCACAGATCGTCGCCCAGGTCCCGCAGCGGCGTGACCTCGGACGTGTCGAACGTGGCGTAGGCGTCGGCCACGATCTCGGCGAACCGGTCGTGCTCGATGGAACCGACGACGTAGGGCCACATGACCTCGGTCGCCAGCTCGGCGTAGCCCTTGGCGGCCAGGTCCTGCCAGCCCTCGGGCAGGGCGGGCCACCGCTGCGGCAGGTAGAGCCCGCCGTCCGCGGCGAGGCCGGTGAGGAGCACGTCGCCGAAGCGCAGCGTCGGTGCGGCGCCGCGGGTGGACACGTAGTCGAGCGGCTCGGGACCGATCCGGGTGTCGGGGGTGACCGCCATCAGTCGTCGTCCCCGCCGACGACCCGCAGGAGCCCGCCGATGCCCTGGACAGCGTCGAGGCCCCGCAGCTCGTGGAGCGTCGCCTGGACGTCACGCTCGCGGGCCCGGTGGGTGATGAACACGACCCGGGCGCCGGCGCCGAGGCCCTCCTGCTCCATCCACCGGATCGACACGTCGTGGTCGCCGAACACCTTGGCGACGCGGGCGAGCACGCCGGGCTGATCGACGACCTCGAGGTTCAGGTAGTACTCGGAGACCAGGTCGTCGATCGGGCGGATCGTCGCCCGGGGCAGGCTGCCGAACGGGGCGGCGCTGCCGGTGCGGAGGTTGGCGGCGGCGTCGAGCAGGTCGCCGAGCACGGCGCTGGCGGTCGGGTCGCCGCCCGCGCCCCGGCCGTAGAACATGAGCTCGCCGACGGCCTCGCCCTCGACGAACACCGCGTTGAAGCTCTCTCGCACCGACGCCAGCGGGTGGGCGTCGGGGACCAGCGCCGGGTGGACCCGCACCGCGACCTCGTCGCCGGCGAACCGCTCGGCGATGGCCAGCAGCTTGATCTGGTAGCCGAGGCGGCGGGCGTAGGCGATGTCCTCGGCGCTGACGTCGCTGATGCCCTCGTGGTAGACGTCGCCGGCAACGACGTTGCCGCCGAACGCGATGGTGGCGATGATCGCCGCCTTGGCGCCGGCGTCGAAGCCCTCGACGTCGGCCGTCGGGTCCCGCTCCGCGTAGCCCAGGCTCTGAGCGTCGGCGAGGGCGTCCTGGTACGACGCGCCGGTCTCGGTCATCGCCGAGAGGATGTAGTTGGTCGTGCCGTTGACGATGCCGAGCACACGGCTGATGCGCTCGCCGACCAGCGACTCGCGCAGCGGCCGGATGAGCGGGATGCCGCCGGCGACCGCGGCCTCGAACAGCAGGTCGACCCCGGCGGCCTCGGCCGCGGCGAACAGCTCGGCGCCGACGTTGGCGATCAGCTCCTTGTTGCCGGTGATCACCGGCTTGCCGGCCTTCAGCGCATCGAGGATCAGCTCCCGGGCCGGCTCGATGCCGCCGATCAGCTCGACGACGATGTCGACGTCGGGATCGGTCACCACGGCGCTGGTGTCGCGGGTGAGGACACCGTCGGCCAGGTCCACGTCGCGGTCCTTCGACATGCTCCGGACGGCGACCCGCGTCACCTCGAGCTCGAGGCCCGTTCGGGCCGCGATGGCGTCGCGCTCACGGGTGACGAGGCGGACGAGCGCCGCGCCCACGTTCCCGCAACCGAGCAGACCGATCCTCACATGCTGGCTGGACACGGCGGCAACGCTACCGCCCTGCCCGAACCGGCCGGGCACGAGTACCGGCGGCGCCGGCAGCACGGCGGGGCGGTCAGCCGGTGGCGGCGTTCGCCGCGTTCCGCAGGGAACGGGCGACCTCGGCCGCGTTCATGCACCGATCGGTGATGATCTGGATGAACAGGGCCTCCTCGGGGCCGGCGCGCTCGTAGCGCACCCAGGACTCCCAGGCCCGGCGGTCCTTGCGCAGCATCCGGCCGGCGTGCTCGGCGGCGAGGCGGGCCGAACCGTCGTGGACGACCTCGAGCGCCACCTTGCGCAGCCGGTCGGCGATCGAGCCGGACCCGTCGGGCCGACCGGGCTGCGGCGGCTCGCGGCCGTCCCCGATGGGCAGCCAGGCGTGGTCGGTGCGCATGGTCGCGCGCAGCGATCGCTGGCGTCCGCCGGGCTTCGCCGGTCGCGAAGCCCGCATCGGCGCCGCTCGGCGTCGGCCTCCTCCGATGGGCATCAGTTGTCATGTTCGCGCCATCTGTAGGGCTGTGAACACGGGTGATCACCGTTCGTGACCGATGCCTCAGCGAACTCGGAACACCGTTTCAGCGACGTCCTCGGCACTGGATGTCGGCCCGGGCCGGGCAGGGCCGAGGCGTCAGCGGTGGGTGGTGGCGTTGAACTTGCGGATCGACAGGGCACCGAAGACGACGATGATCCCGACGGCCCAGCCGAGCGCCCACCACACGTCGTTGCCCGCGTCCATGCCGTTGTAGAGCGCCCGGGTCGCGTCGGTCGCCTTGGTGAACGGGTTGGCGTCGGCGATCGGCTCGAGCCACGACGGCATCGCCGCGGTGTCGACGAACGCGGAGGACACGAACGTCAGGGGGAACATCCAGATGAACCCGGCCGAGTTGGCGGCCTCGACCGAGCCGACCGACAGCCCGATGAGCGCTTGGATCCAGCTGAACGCGTACGAGAAGAACAGCAGGATCACCGTCGCCAGGGCCGCCTCGGCCAGCGTCCCCTCGAAGCGGAAGCCGACCGCGAACGCGACGACGAGCATGATCACGAACGAGCCGATGTTGCGGACCAGGTCGGACACGGTCCGCCCGATGAGCACGGCCGAGTGGGCCATCGGCAGCGAACGCAGGCGGTCGATCAGGCCCTTGGACAGGTCCTCGGCGAGCCCCACGCCGGTGAACGCCGAGTTGAAGACGACGGTCTGGGCGAAGATGCCGGGCATCAGGTACTGCTCGTAGTTCTCGAAGCCCTCGACGCGGATCGAGCCGCCGAACACGTAGACGAACAGCAGCACGAACATGATCGGCTGCACGACGGCGAAGACCATCAGCTCCGCGTTGCGGGGGATGATCATCAGGTGGCGCAGGGCCTCGGTCCAGCTGTCGCGCAGGATCCAGATCCAGCCGGTGGGGACGCTCTCGTGGCGCCCGCCGGCGGCGGTGACGGGAGCGGCGGTCGTGGTCATCGGGCCTCCTGCGTCTCGTCGGCGGGTGCGTCGGTGCCGGCTGCGCCGGCCGCGACGTCGTCGTCGGGCGGGCGTCCGGTCAGTTGGAGGAACACGTCGTCGAGGGTCGGGCGGCGCACGGCGACGTCGTCGACCTTCACCTCGGCGGCGTCGAGCGCCCGCACCACGGCGGGCACGATGCCGGTGTCGGGCTCGACTGCGACCGAGATCATCGGGAGCCGCTCGTGCACGTGCGCCTCGCCGCGGGCGAACGGTTCGAGCGCTGCGATGGCGTCGGGGATGGCCGCCCGCTCGATCAGCGTGACCTCGACCTTGTCACCGCCGATCGTGCGCTTCAGCTCCTCGGCGGTGCCTCGGGCGATGACCGAGCCGTGGTCGATGACGACGATCTCGTCGGCGAGGCGGTCGGCCTCCTCGAGGTACTGCGTGGTCAGCAGCGTCGTGGCACCCTCGGCGACCAGCTCCTCGATGAGGTCCCACATGGCGAGGCGGCTGCGGGGATCGAGGCCGGTGGTCGGCTCGTCGAGGAACAGCACCGACGGGCGGGCGACGAGGCTCATGGCGATGTCGAGCCGTCGCCGCATGCCACCGGAGTAGGTGCCGACCATCCGGGCAGCGGCGTCGGACAGGTCGAACCGCGCCAGCAGCTCGCCGGCCCGGCGGGTCGCCTCTCTCTTCGGGAGGTGGAACAGCCGCCCGACGTGGACCAGGTTCTCGTGGGCGGTGAGCCGCTCGTCGACCGCCGCGTACTGGCCGGTGAGGCCGATGCGGGCCCGCACGGCGTGAGGGTCGGCGACGACGTCGATGCCGTCGATGAACGCCCGACCGGCATCGGGCTTCAACAGCGTGCACAGGATGTTGACCGTCGTGGTCTTGCCCGCGCCGTTGGGGCCGAGGACGCCCAGCACGGTGGCGGGCTCGACGGCGAGATCGACGCCGCGCAGCGCTTCGGTGGACCCGAAGCTCTTGCGCAGCCCTTCGGTGACGACGGCAGGCACGATCGACGACGCTACGCGACCCCACTGACAGCCGGCTGACGAGTTTGCCGGCCGGCTGACGAGCTCGCGGCACGTCCCGTCCTGCGATCGACGCGCGGCCGGGACCCGGTCGAGGCCGGGACCGTGCCGTCACCGGCGGCGAGCGCGTCAGACGTCGTTGCGGAGGAGGTCCTCGAGGCTCTCGCGGCGGACGACGAGACGGGCGTCGCCGTCGCGGGCGAACACGACCGCCGGGCGGGCGAGCTTGTTGTAGTTCGATCCCATCGAGTGGCCGTAGGCGCCGGTGACCGGGGTGGCGAGGAGGTCGCCGACGGTGAGGTCGGAGGGCACGAGTGCGTCGCGCACCAGCACGTCGCCCGACTCGCAGTGCTTGCCGACGACGGTGACCGTCTTGTCCCGCTCGGCGGTGACCGCCCGGGGCAGGAACGTCTCGTAGCCGCTGCCGTAGAGGGCGGGACGGGGGTTGTCGATCATCCCGCCGTCGACCGCCACGTAGGTGCGGGTCCCCGGGATCTCCTTGATCGTGCCGACCTCGTAGACGGTGACCGCGGCCGAGGCGGCGATCGCCCGGCCCGGCTCGGCCCACACCTGCGCGTCGATGCCGGCGTCGCGGCAGCCCTGGCGGACCCGCTCGCCCCACGCGGTGATCGACTCGCTCGTCTCGCCCTCGACGTAGGCGACGCCGAGGCCACCGCCGATCGACAGCTCACCGAGGCCGAGCGGGTTGAAGAACTCGCCGAGCACCTGCACGGCCTTGGCGAACGAGTCGGCGACGAAGATCTGGCTGCCGATGTGCATGTGCACGCCGACGAGCTCGACGTTCTCGCTGGCTGCGGCCCGCTCGACGGCCCGGGCGGCGTCGCCGGCGGGGATGCCGAAGCCGAACTTCGAGTCGATCTGGCCGGTCGCCGTGTAGTGGTGGGTGTGGGCCTCGACCCCCGGGGTCACCCTCAGGTAGACGTTCGGGGTCCGCCCGGTGTCGGCGGCGAGCTTCTCGAGGCGGTCGAGCTCGTCGAACGAGTCGACCATGATGCGGCCGACGCCGGCATCGAGCGCGGCCCGCAGCTCGGCCACCGACTTGTTGTTGCCGTGGAGGACGGTGCGGGCCGGGTCCGCGCCACCCGCGAGGGCGACGTGGAGCTCGCCGCCGGACGCGACATCGAAGCCCATGCCCTCCTCGGCGACGAGACGGGCCATGGCGAGGCACAGGAACGCCTTGGTCGCGTAGACGACGTTGCCGCCGAACGCGGCCATCGCCTCCCGGCACCGGGCCCGGAGGTGGTCCTCGTCGTAGATGAACAGCGGCGTACCGAACTCGTTGGCCAGCTCGGCGACGTCGCAGCCACCGATGAGGAGCCGGCCGTCGTCGCCGACCGTGGCGTTGTCGGGCAGCAGCCCGGGGGGCAGCGCGCTCACCGGTTGCTCCAGATCACAACGGCCCTGTTCACAACGGTCCAGCTCACATCGACTCCGGGGCCCGGACGCCGAGCAGGTCGAGGCCGATCGCGAGGCCGATGCGGGTCGCCTCGACCAGCCACAGACGGGCCTGGCGGACGTCGTTCGGGACGTCGGTGCGAAGGATCGGGCAGTCGCGGTAGAAGCCGTGGAACGCCGAGGCGAGGTCGCGCACCCAGGTCGTGACCTTGTGCGGGGCCCGATCGGCTGCGGCCTGCTCGACGACCTCGGACAGGATCGACAGCTGGCGCATCAGCTCGATCTCGCGCTCGTGGGTGAGCGGACCGAGGTCGACCTGGTCGAACGGCAAGCGCTCGACGCCCCTGCTGGCCTGCTCCTTGGCGATCGAGTGGATGCGGGCGTGGGCGTACTGGACGTAGAAGACCGGGTTCTCCGACGCCTGGGCCTTCAGCAGGTCGATGTCGATCGTCTGGGTGGTGTCGATCGACTGGAGGAGGAACGCGAACCGGGCGACGTCGGGGCCGACCTCGTCGACCAGGTCGCGGATCTCGATCATGGTCCCCGCCCGCTTCGAGATCTTCACCTCGGCGCCGTCGCGGACCAGCTTCACGTTCTGGCCGATGATCGCCTCGTACTCCTCGGGCGCGTGGCCGAGGGCCCGCAGCGCCGCCTTCATCCGGGGTACGTAGCCGTGGTGGTCGGCGCCGAGGACGTCGATGATCAGCTCACCGCGGGAGAACTTGTCGCGGTGGTAGGCGATGTCGGGCAGGAAGTAGGTGGGCTCGCCGTCGGAGCGGATGAGCACCCGGTCCTTGTCGTCGCCGAAGTCGCTGGTGCGCAGCCAGGTGGCACCGTCGGCCTCGTAGACGTGGCCGTGCTCGCGCAGCTCGGCGAGCGTGGCCTCCATGGCGCCGGTGGCGACGAGGGCGCGCTCGCTCGACCACGTGTCGAAGCTGACCTGCATGGCGGCGAGGCTGTCGCGCACGTCGGCGAGGGAGCGCTCGAGGCCCCACTCGGCCGGATCGGCGTCGGCCGGCATCTCGGCGGCCCAGTCGGTGATGTACTGGCCCTGGTAGCCGTCCTCCGGGGTCGGCTCGCCGTTCTTGGCGGCGACGAGCGAGGCGCCGAACAGCTGGACCTGCGTGCCGCGGTCGTTGATGTAGTACTCGCGGTGCGCGTCGTAGCCGGCCCGCCGCATGATGCGGGCGAGCGAGTCGCCGTAGGCGCCCCAGCGACCGCCGCCGGCGTGGAGGGGGCCGGTGGGGTTGGCGGAGACGAACTCGATGTTGACGCCGTGGCCGGTGCCGAGATCGAGGCGGGCGTAGTCGTCGGTGCCCTGGGTGATCACGTCGCGGACGACGTCGTGGAGCCATGTCGGGGCGAGGCGGAAGTTGATGAACCCGGGCCCGGCGATCTCGATGTCGGCGACGTGGGGCAGCTGGGCGTCGCGGAGGTTGTCGGCGAGCTCCTGGCCGAGGTCACGGGGCTTGCGGCCCGCTCGCTTGGCGACGACGAGGGCGACGTTGGTCATGAAGTCGCCGTGCTCCCGCTGGTTCGGGCGCGAGATCTCGACCACGTCGGGCAACGGGTCGACCTCGAGCGCGACCAGCGCGGCCCGGGCCGCGGTCGCCAGCTCGTCTCTGATCACCGGACACTCCTGACACTGCTGGCGGCACCCTGCGGGGTGCTGCACTACCGTCCGCGGCGTCGTTGGTCGCGGGCGGCCGGGGGATGTGCGAGCTCCGAACGGCGGCCGGCCGGGACCGGCCGGGAAGCTCTGCGACCCACGATAGAACAGCGACAGACGGACCAAGCCGTCAGTACGGCCTGCCTGCGGCCGTCGTGGGCCGCCCGGGCGGTGTCATTGCCCCGGGCCGACGAGCGGCTAGGATCAATCGGCCCGAGCCCCCGTAGCTCAGGGGAAAGAGCAGCGGCCTCCGGAGCCGTGTGCGCAGGTTCGAATCCTGCCGGGGGCGCCACGGAGTCTCACCCCAGCCCTGACCCTGCCACCCTGCAGGTCAGGGCTGTCGTCGTTCTCGCCGAGGTGTGGCGTTGACCTCTCCGGCGCCGGCCTTCACCTACGCGGCAGCGTTGGGACGATCGGTCGTGGTTTGGGCGCACGGCACGCGGTACCGTCCGCTCATGGTGAGGACGCTGGACCTCGAGCCGTGGGCGGGCCGGTGGGTGGCTCTCGACGACACCGACACCGTGCAGCGCGACGCAGCGACGCTCCGCGAGCTCCTGGCCATCATCGACGCCGAGCAGCTCGAGAACTTGGAAGTGGTCAGGGCCGCCACGCCCGATGAGCCCATCGCCTTCGGGATTGTCTGAGCCCTAGCGCTACCCGTACACGGACTTCAACGAGGGAGCCGGAGGTCGGAGTCCGTTCCCCGTGTTGCGGCCCGTGGTGGCGATCTCTACTCCCGGGACGCTGCCGACCTTCCCGTCGATCATCGACACGGGTGGACCGGTGACGGTGATCGCGCAGGAGATCCTCGAGAGCGCCGACGATGCGCGACCACTCGACGATTCCATCCTCCTGCACCTCGGTGGAGCGTCGCAGCGGATGCAGCTCTGGGAGCTCACGCTCGAACTGCGACCGCCTCGGAGCCACGCCGGCGCAGAGCCGATCAGCTGGTGGGCCGTCGCGGCAGCCACGAGTCGATTCCCGCACCCGCACTGCGCAGCGCTGCTCGGCCACGGCAGCTTCTTCGGGGCCTGCATGGTCACGTTGGGAGCCGAGGAATTCGTCGTCGAGCCCGCAGATCGGTTCACGCAGCGCTTCCACTGACAGCCGATCTGAGCATGCGCCGCGTCAGGCCACCGTGGCCCCAGAAGCGCATCGCTCCGACCTACGGCCGACAAACGGCGGGATCGATGTATTCGGCCCGCGAGGTCGGCGAGGCGCTCGTGCGTGTGCTGCGAACCTTCTTCCTCGGCGCAACCGGTTTCGTCCTGATCGTCGGAGCATTGGTGTGCCTTTCGCTCGCGCTCGTACGCCAGCCTGGCGACGCGCTGAAGACCGTGGCGTCCTCGAAGAATGCGTACGGCGGGATCACGTTCCGGTCGACGATGCCGTGCGCCTCGGCCAGGACGTCGACCTAGCAGCTGATCTCGAAGTTCGTCGGATCGGTCCGTCCGTGGTGCCGCAGACCTCCTATCGCCAACCGCCACAGGTTGTCGTTGAGCTCGGCGTACCGACCAGGAGGGTTCTCCGGCTCGGCGACCTCGACGACGCTGGTCGCCCTCGGCGACGGCTCCAACGGCACCGTGTCCGCCATGGATGTCTCCGGCGTCTCCGTCGTCTCCGTCGTCTCCGGAGCCTTGACCGCCCCGAAGGACGGCAAACGGCCCGAACCGCTCGTCGTCATCCACACCGACGCCGCGACCTTCACCGAAGAGCTCAGGCGCCAGTGCGACGCGCCGTACGAACATCCCGCGGACGGGACGGGTGAGCTCCACGACGGCACCGTCATCCACCCCGCCAACGCCGTCGCCGCTGCGGTCGAGGCCACGTCCGCCGGGTCGTCTTCCGATCGCCGGGCGTGGTCATCAACTACGGGCGCACCCAGCGGCTGTTCACCGGAGCGCTCCGCCAGCTGCTCTCGATCCGGGACCGCACCTGTGACGGGCCGGGCTGTCGGATCGATGCCCGCCGCGCAGAGGCCGGAGCTGTACGCAGCTCGCCCGGAGAGCCCCTGGCCCGACGGCGAGCGGGGCTCAGCCGACCACCTCCTGGACTGGAACAACGGTGGGCAGACCGATGAACGCAACGGGCGATGTCGCTGCACGTGGCACCACCGCCACAAACACCGGTTCCGGATCGTGCGCGATCCCACCACCGAGCGGACCACGTGGCACCGCCGACCAGGACCATCCGGCCGAGCCCGCCGACCTGCCTGGTCGGCCGCGTCGGCGCGCCCTCGCAGACGGTTCAACCGGTGATCTCGGCCAGGACGACCGTGACGTTGTCGCGGGCGCCGTTGGCGAGGGCTTCGTCGACGAGGGCCTGCGCTGCGGCGTCGAGGTCGTCGGCCTCGTCGACCAGCGACCGCATCCGCTCCTCGGGGACCTCGGTGAACAGGCCGTCGCTGCACAGGAGCAGGCGGTCGCCGGCGGCGACCCGGTGGACGGCCGAGTCGACCTCGACGGTCGGGCCGACACCGATGGCCCGGGTGAGGACGGCGCGCTGCTCGTGGGCCAGGCTCTCCTCCTCGGTCAGCTCGCCGCGGCGGATCATCTCCGCGACGACGGAGTGGTCGGTCGTCAGGCGCTCCACGGCACCGTCGTGGACCCGGTACACCCGGCTGTCGCCGACGTGCACGACCGCGAGATCCCCCTCGGCGGTCAGGCCGGCCGCGCACAACGTCGTGCCCATCCCGTCGAGCTGCTCGTCGGCGCCGGCCCGCTCGAACACGGCGGTGTTCGCCGCCCGCACCGCCGCCTCCAGCTCCTCGACCGAGCCCCGCGAGAACACGGCCTCGACCACGGCCGCAGCGAGCGCCGACGCCGTCTCGCCGCCCGGCGAGGCGCCGAGCCCGTCGGCGACCATGACGACCCGGTCGAGGCACAACGCCCGGTCCTGGTTCGACGTCCTGACCCGACCGACATCGGATCGGGCGGCAGTCACGAGGTTCATCGTTCGTCTCTCCTCCGCCGGGCTGGCCGCTCGCATCGGAGGGCCGCCGGCATCGATGTCCAACAGCGCCCGAGCGTCCCGGATCGCGGCCCGGCGCTCGGTGGTGTCGACCTCGATCCGGCGTGCCCACGCGTCGAGGCGCCCGGGGGACGGATCGCGGAGCAGATCGCCGATCTCGGCGACCGGCACCTCGGCCCGACGGAGCGCGTCGATCACCCGGGCGTCGTGAAGCTGCGCCGGTGCGTAGTACCGGTAGCCCGACGACGCGTCGACGGCGGCGGGCACGAGGAGCCCCGCCGTCGCGTAGCTGCGCAGTCGCTTCGGCGTCAGCCCGGACCGCTCCGAGAACTCGCCGATCGCCATGAGGTCGTCCACGGACGGAGGATCAGCCCTCACCGGTGGTGAGAGTCAAGCGACGATCCACGACCATCGGCGGTGTCAGCTCCGAACCGTGGTCGGGTCGGCGATCACGTCGGCGAACACCAGCTCGGCGGCGCCGATCAGCCGGGCACCGAGGCCGAGCTCGCTCGGACAGATCCGGCAGGACGCCCACGGCGACGCCAGCGCGACCATCGCCGCGCTCTCGAGGATGGGCTGGGAGAGGAACGGGAACAGGGGGTAGTAGAACCCGCCGAACACGATCAGGTCGGGGTTGAACGTGTTCACCAGGTTCCCGACGCCGTACCCGAGCCAGCGTCCCGTCTCCCGGAACGCCTCGAACGTCCGAGGGTCGCCGGCGTGCGCCCGCCGCAGCAGCTCGTCGATCACGTCCTGGCGCACCTCTCCCGACGGCACCCCCGCCCGCCGGGCCAGCGCCTCCTCCCCCACCTCCGTCTCCCAGCACCCGACCGACCCACAGCGGCACTCGCGCCCGCCGGGGTTGATCATCGTGTGGCCCGCCTCACCGGCGAACCCGGAGACGCCCATCAGCGGCTCGCCGTCGGTGATGATCCCGAGCCCGAGGCCGACCTCGCCGGACACGTAGATCACGTGACGGGAGCTGCGCGCCGCACCCCGCCGGAGCTCCGCGAGCGCACCGACGTCGGCCTCGTTGGCCACCCGCACCCGTCCGATGCCCAGCGCCGACGCCAACAGCTCACCGAGCGGCGCGTCACGCCATCCACGGTTCGGCGAGACACTCAGATGGCCGTCCTCGCGGCGGACCAGCCCGGCGGCTGCGCCACCGACGCCGACGAGGTTGTGGTCCGGCGGCAGCGAACCCATCAGCTCGGCGGCGAGCTCCGCGACGAGCCCGACGATCCGCTCCGGACCGTCGTCGCCGTGGGGGTTCGCGGTCCTGCGTCGACCGAAGACGTGCCCACCGAGCCCGATGGCGGCGACCGCGGTGAAGTCGACCTCCAACTCCACGGCGAGCGCGACCGCCCCGGACGGACGCGGCCGAGCGACGGCGGACGGCCGCCCCGGGCCGTCCGCGGTGCCCATGTCCTCGACGACGAGCCCGAGCGACTCCAGCTCGACCAGGAGGTCCCGGATCGTCGAGCGGTTCAGGCCCGTCAGCCGGGCGAGCTCCGAGCGGGAGATCGGCCCGGCGAGGTGGACGCGGTCGAGGACGGCGCTCAGGTTGTGGCGCCGGAGCTCCTCCGTCGTGAGTCCCCGCCGCGCGGCGCGGCCCGGCGCCGCGCCCGCAACGCCGCCCACCGTCTCGGCGGATGCGCCGCCGCCCTTGCCCTCGGATGTGTTTGTTGTCGACATCGCCCTAACGATCCTCGTCCGAGCGCCGGAGTGTAGAGCGCTGCACGCAGCGACCGACAACAGAACCGACAGTTTGTTGTGCTCGGGAACAATCCGCGCGTATGCTCCGCGGTGCGCCCCACGGGGCGCACGGGGGAATGATCCACGAGGGGGGAGAACGAACCGATGCACGCCTCACCGCTGCCGGCCATGGACCCGGGCCGTCGCAGGTTCCTCAAGTCACTGGGTGTCGTGGCCGCCGCCGGCCTGTTGTCGTCATGCGGCGGTGACGACGATGACGACCAGCCGGCTCCCAACGCCGGGGCAGCCGGCGCCGGGGACTTCCCCGAGACCCCGGAGTGGAACTTCGTCTTCGTCAACCACGTGACGACCAACCCGTTCTTCGTGCCGACGATCTACGGCATCGAGGACGCCAGCGCGCTGCTGGGTACCACCCATCAGTGGACCGGCTCGGAGGGCTCCGACATCGGCGAGATGGTCAACGCGATGTCCGCGGCCGTCGGGTCGGGCGCCGACGGGATCGCGGTGGCACTCGTCGACCTCGAGGCGTTCAACGGCCCGACCGACGATGCGCTCTCCAACGACATCCCCGTCGTCTCCTACAACGCGGACGCACCCAACGCCCGCCTCTCCTACATCGGCCAGGACCTGTACGGGTCCGGCTACGAGATGGGTCGGCGGATCGTCTCCCAGGTCGAGTCGGGCAAGGTCGGGCTGTTCATCGCCACGCCCGGCCAGCTCAACATCCAACCGCGCATCGACGGCGCGCTCGACGCCATCCGGGACTCGGGCGCCGACATCGACGCCCAGGACATCGCAACGGGCGCCGATCTCACCGAGGAGCTCAACAACGTCGAGGCCTGGTACCTGGGCAACGACGACGCGGTCGGCATGTTCGCGGTCGACGCCGGCAGCACCCAGGCGGTCGGCCAGGTCGTGCAGAACCAGGGCGCACGGGACAAGGCGCTCAAGGCGGCGGGCGGCTACGACCTGCTACCCCAGACGGTCGAGATGGTGGCCGACGGCACGCTCGACTTCACGATCGACCAGCAGCCCTACCTCCAGGGCTTCCTCCCGGTCGTCTACCTCTACCTGGCGAAGCTCTCCGGTGGGGTCGTCATCCCGCCGGAGACCAACACCGGCCTGGTCTTCCTCGACTCGTCCTCGGCACAGCTGTTCCTCGAGACCGAGAGCCGCTTCGAGGGCGACGACGCCGCCCAGAAGCTCGTCGGCGCCTGATCCGGCGACCGATGACCGACACCGTCCAGCGAGAGGCCGACCGCACCACCGGCGGCCCCCCGGCCACGCAGCCCGGCCCCACCCGGCGGATCGCGCCGTTCCTGGTCCGTCGGCCCGAGTCGACGATCGCGATCGCCGGCCTGGCGCTCGCGCTCTACTTCGCGCTCGCCAACGACGCGTTCGTCACCAGCGGCAACCTCCAGATCATCTCCCAGTACGTCATCCCGGTCGCCATCCTCGCCGTGGGCCAGACGATGCTCCTGATCTCCGGCGAGATCGACCTGTCGATGGGGGCCGTCTACTTCATGGCGCCGTTCCTCGTGCACTTCGGGCACGAGGCGGGGATCCCGCTGCCGCTGGCCATCGCCCTCGCGCTGGCGGGCGCCGGCGTGGTCGGCCTGCTCAACGGCGGCATCATCATCACCTTCGGGATCCCGTCGTTCGTCGTGACCCTCGGGACGCTGCTCATCGTGAGCGGGTTCACGCTGAACATCTCCGACGGGTTCCCCAAGCGCGCCCCGACCGAGGGCGCCGCGGTGGCGATCTTCGGCGGGGCCCGGTACTCGGGCTTCCTGTGGGCGCTGGCGATCACGGCGGTGATGCACGTCGTGCTCACCCGGACCCGCTGGGGCGTCTACACGATCGCGACGGGCGGCAACCCGACCGGCGCGCAGGAGTCCGGGGTCCCGACCCGGCGCATCCGCATCCGCAACTTCGTCGTCGCGTCCATGCTCGCCGGCTTCGCGGGCACGCTCGAAGGGATCCGCATCGGGTCGTTCGACCCCGGCGCCGCCATCGCCGGGCAGAAGGTGTTCGAGGCCGTGGCGGCTGCCGTCATCGGCGGCACGTTGCTGACCGGCGGATCGGGGACCGTGATCGGCGCGTTCCTCGGAGCCCTGGTCCTCGCGACCCTTCGGGACGGGTTCATCATCGAGGGCGTCAGCGCGTTCACGTTCAACATCGTCCTCGGCTCGGCGATCATCGTCGCCATGGTGCTCAACGTGCTGGCCAGCCGGGCCCGCACCCGGATCGCGAGCACCGCCCGATGAGCGCGACCGCGTCGTCCCCGCCCGGCACCACCACGACCACCGAGGCGCTCGAGGCGGTCGCCATCCGCAAGGCGTACGGCCCGATCGTCGCACTGCACGAGGTCGACCTGCGGCTCGGGCGGGGCGAGGTGCTCGGCCTGATCGGCGACAACGGCGCCGGCAAGTCGACGCTGATCAAGGTCCTGACCGGCTACCACCGGCCCGACGCGGGCCAGTTGCGCCTCGGCGGCGAGGAGGTCTCGCTCCGGTCGGTGTCCCACGCCCGCGAGCTCGGTATCGAGACCGTCTTCCAGGACCTGGCGCTGATCGACCAGCTCCCCGTGTACCTCAACATGTTCCTCAACAAGGAGCCGCGGCGGCCGTTCCCGTTCCTCGACAAGCGGAGGATGCGGACCGAGGCGCGCGACCACCGCGACAGCATGGGGGTGCGCCTCCCGTCGGTCGACACCGAGGTCGGCCTGCTCTCCGGCGGGCAGCGCCAGGCGATCGCGATCGCCCGCGCCGTCTACTCCGACGCCCGGGTGTTCCTCCTCGACGAGCCGCTGGCGGCGATGGGCGCCAAGGAGAGCGCGATCATCCTCGACCTGCTCCACCAGCTGCGAAGGCGGGGCGACGTCTCGATCATCCTCATCGCCCACAACTTCGCCCACGTCGTCGACGTGTGCGACCGCATCAACCTCCTCCGCCACGGACGCATCGACGTCGACCTGGCGACCGCCGACACATCGGTCCACGAGCTGACCGACCTGGTCGCCGCCGAGTACCGGCGAACCACCGAACCCAGCGGCCGGGCGCCGTCGATCGACCTGACCGGCCGCGACGCCACGGCACCGGGCGAATGACGAACCACGCCGAACCGGTCCGGTGGGGCGTGCTCGGGGTGGCCGACATCGCCGTGCGGAAGGTCGTCCCGGCGGTGGCCTCGAGCGAGGTCACCAGCATCGAGGCGATCGCGTCGCGCTCCGGCGAGCGCGCCCGCTCGGCGGCTCACCGTCTCGGGGTCCTCCGCGCCCACGGCTCCTACGAGGCCCTGCTCGACGACCCCGCCATCGAGGCGGTGTACATCCCGCTCCCGAACTCGATGCACGCCGAGTGGACGATCGCCGCGGCACGCGCCGGCAAGCACGTGCTGTGCGAGAAGCCGCTGGCCTTGTCCGCCGACGAGGCGCGACACGTCGCGGACGCGTGTGAGCACGCCGGTGTGCTCCTGATGGAGGCGTTCATGTACCGCCTCCACCCGCTGTGGCGCACGGTGCTCGACATCGTGCGCGGTGGCCGCATCGGCGACGTCCTGGCGGCGGTGACGACGTTCTCCTACGCCAACGACGACCCGGGCGACATCCGCAACCAGGTGCCGATGGGTGGGGGCGCGCTCTACGACATCGGCTGCTACGGGGTGAGCGTGGCCCGGCTCGTGTTCGACGCCGAGCCCGACCACGTCCACGCAACCATCGGGCACGACCCGGTGGGCGGTACCGACGTGGTGACCTCCGCGGTGCTCGACTTCGGCGGGCGCCACGGCACCATCGTCTGCTCGACCCGGGTCGAGGACGCCCAACGGGTCGAGCTCCTCGGGACGGCGGGGCGACTCGTCGTCGACATCCCGTTCAACATCCCGACGGACCGCCCCACGCAGGTGCACGTCGTCGCGGGCGGCGACCCGCCGGTCGCGCCGACGGTCGACACGATCGAGGTCCCGACGGCGGACGCCTACGCCATCGAGGTCGACGCGCTCTCCCGATCGATCCGCACCGGCGCACCCGTGCCGATCCCGCCCGCCGACTCGATCGCCAACGCCGCGGTCATCGACCGCCTCGTCGCCGGTGCACGGACGGCGCCCGCGCGTCTCCCGTCGGCCGCGGCGGGCTGACGCGGTCCCCTCAGCTGCCGTCGAGGGGGACGCAGTCGGCGGTGCAGCCGGGGCGGGTCGCCGGATGATCGTCCGTGGCGGGGCGGTGGAGCACGGCCTTCGACGGCCGGACCGTCACCGTCCCGCCCGCATCGCCGGGCTCGACGGTCGCGGTGCCGTCTGCGATCAGGCTGTACTCGCCGGGCGCCGTCGGCGGCCACAGCATCGTCACCGTCGTGCGCTCCGCGGCGTTGGCCACCGTCGTGCGGCCGGCCGACATCACCATCACGTCGCCCTCCCACGCGATCATGACCTCGACCACGTGGGGCCGGGCATCGGCCGTCACCGTCACGAGGAACGCCGTCGTGCCCCGCTTCGCCGCCTCGTCGCGCAGCTGGGCCAGGTCGACCGGGATGCTCACGTCACCATGCTCTCCCGATCGGCGGCGGGGGCGCCAGCCGTGAGCACCGCGCCGAGCCAGGCGCGGGCGTCGGCGAAGAGCTTCCCGGCCAGCTCCGATGTCGGGGCCACGGTCTCGAAGGCGTGGTAGGCGCCCTCGACGACGACGATGTCGGTCGCCACGCCGGCCTCGCGGAGGCGGGTGCCGTACTCGACGATCTCCTCGTGGAACAGCTCGATGTCGCCGGCGTAGAGCCAGGTCGGGGGCAGGCCGGACAGGTCCTCCCGGCGTGCGGCCGCCGCGTACGGCGGGACCTCGGCGGCGCCCGGCTCCCGACCCAGGTACGCACCCCAGCCGTAGCGGTTGTTGCGGTTGTTCCAGATGAAGTGGCCGACCTCGTCCAGCTCGGTCCGTGCCGCAGTGCGGTCGTCGAGCATCGGCGCGAACAGCCACTGGCCCGCCGGCTGCACGCCGCCGGCGTCGTGGACCCGCTGGGCGAGGCACGCCGCCAGCCCGCCGCCGGCGCTCTCGCCGCCGACGACGATCCGGGCCGGGTCGACCCCGAGATCCGCGGCGTTCGCCTGGAACCACGTCCACGCGGCGGCGCAGTCGTCGAGCGCGGCCGGGAACGGGTCCTCCGGTGCCAGTCGGTGGTCGACCGACACCACCGTCAGGCCGAGCTCCAACGCCGTCTCCGCGCACAGCCGGTCGTCCTGTTTCGCCGAACCGACGACGAGGCCGCCCCCGTGGACCCACAACAGGCCGCCGCCGTTCCCACCGCCATCGGGCGCCACCACCCGGACGCGGGCGCCGTCCTCGTCGACCTCGCGCACCGACACGCCGTCGACCTTCGGCGACGGCAGTGCACCCATCACCTTCCGCAGCAACCAGCGGGACGGGCCCCGGCTCAGGTCGGGAAGGCGGAACCACCGCAGGGCGCCTCGCAGCTCGGGATCGACGACCTCGGTCTCCATCGGTCGATTCTGCGCACGAGGCGGGCTCCCCGACCAAACGACCGCTGACCGGCCGCCGAGCCCGTTGACCGATTGGGACGCGCGTCCTAGGCTACGAGCACGCCGTAGGACACGCGTCCTACGAGCAGCACGGAGCATCCATCGACGAGCGACAGCCACGGCAGGCGATGAGCACCACACGAGCACGGATCGTCGACGCAGCGGATCGACTGTTCTACGAGCAGGGGTTCGAGAACACGTCGTTCGCCGACATCGCGGAGACCGTGAACATCTCGCGCGGCAACTTCTACTACCACTTCAAGTCCAAGGACGAGATCCTCGCCGCCGTCATCGAGGCACGACGCGACGAGCGTCGGGAGATGCTCGCCCGCTGGGAGGCGGAGGCCGCGTCCCCGCAGGACCGCATCCGCTGCTTCATCGACATCCTGGCCCGCAACCGCGGCGACATCGAGCGCTACGGCTGCCCGATCGGGACGCTGAGCGCCGAGCTCATCAAGCTCGAACACGCATCGGCGCCCGACGCCAACGGCTTGTTCACCGTGTTCCGCGACTGGCTGCGCGAGCAGTTCGCGCTCCTCGGGCACGGTGACGACGCCGACGCCCTGGCCATGCACGTCCTCGCCCGCAGCCAGGGTGTCGCCACCTTGATGCACGCGTTCGGCGAGGCGCAGTTCGTCGAGGACGAGCTCGCACAGCTGCACGAGTGGCTCGCGACGCGCACGCCCCAACCCACAGCACAACCGACAAGACCGTCACAGGAGGCGTAATTCCGATGTTCGTGGTGCTGCTCCGGTTCACGGAGCACAAGAGCCGGGCCGCCGAGCTGATGGACGGGCACAACGCCTGGATCCGACGGGGGTTCGACGACGGTGTGTTCCTCATGGCCGGCAGCCTCCAACCGGGCCTCGGCGGCGCCGTCGTCGCGCATGGCGTGAGCCGTGACGACCTCGAGCGCCGTGTGGGGGACGACCCGTTCGTGGCCCACGGCGTCGTGGCCCCGGAGATCTGCGAGATCACCCCGGGACGGACCGACGCCCGCCTCGACGCGGTCCTCGCATGAGGACCGCGGGATGAGCGAGCTGTTCGTCGGCCCCGACGGGCGGCCCCGGTGCCGATGGGCCGGCGGCGCACCCGAGCTCCTCGACTACCACGACCACGAGTGGGGCCGTCCGGTCACCGACGACCGACGGCTGTTCGAGAAGCTCAGCCTCGAGGCGTTCCAGTCGGGCCTCAGTTGGCGCACGATCCTGGCCAAGCGGGACCACTTCCGCGCCGCGTTCTCGAACTTCGAGATCGACGAGGTCGCCGCCTTCGACGGCGCCGACGTCGAGCGACTCCTCGGCGACGCGGGCATCGTCCGTCACCGGGGCAAGATCGAGGCGGTCGTGAACAACGCGGCCCGGGCGCGGGAGCTGATCGACCGGGAGGGCTCCCTCGCCGCGTTCGTGTGGAGCTACGAACCCGATGAGGCGATGCCGCCCGAGCCGCAGACCCGCTCGACGTCGCCCGAGTCGGTGTCCCTGTCGAAGGAGCTGAAGAAGCGGGGCTGGCGCTTCGTCGGGCCGACCACGGTGTTCGCGTTCATGCAGGCGATGGGCCTGCTCAACGACCACGCCCGCGACTGCGTCGTCCGTGCCGACGCCGAGCGGGAGCGCGGCGGGCTCGTCCGGCCACCCCACCAACCGGCCTGACGTCGCGCGGGCACGGCGCCGACCGGACAGAACCGACTCCGTCCGGAAACACGCCGGACCAACGCCGTTCAACCACGTGGTACAGGCTCGCTGCCGGAACTCGACGGCGCCGTGGGCGCTCAGGAACCGGGAGCGACCACATGACCACGGCGACCCTTGCGGGAGCGCTCGACCGCGCGGCGGTCGACTTCGATCGGCTGCACCGCGACTACGGCCCGATGCGCTGGGACTCGTCGAGGAGCTCATCGGCGTCGTGCCCAACGCCGACCGGCACCTGGAGATCTGGCCGGTCGGGTTCAGGACCTACAACCTGCTCGTGCCCAACCTGTTGAACCTGCCCGCGTCGCTGCTCGGTGTCGGCGCCCCGAAGCAGCTCGTCGGGCTGGCCATGTACGAGTCGAGCCGCGCCGCCGACTGTGGCTACTGCACCGCCCACAGCTGCTCGTTCGGCCTGCGTCGCGGCACCTCGGGCGCTGCGCTGGCCGGCAAGTACGAGACCGACGTCGAAGCCGCGGTGGCGCAGGTCGCCGAGGGCCTGGGCACCGTCCCGGCCACCCTCACCGCCGAGGACGTCGCCGAGCTCGAACGCCACCTCTCCCCCGCCCAGGTCGAGTGGATCGCCCTGGCCATCGCCACGATGGGCTTCCTGAACATGTTCATGGACGCCATGGGGATCGAGCTCGAAGCGGAGGCCATCGCCGTCGCCACCGACATCATCGGCCCCACCAGCTGGACCCCGGGCAAGCATCGCCCCACCGACGAGACCGGGGCGGCCGCGACGGACGAGCGGCCCGAGACCGCTCCAGCCGTGCCGAAGGACGGCCTCGCCACCTACCTGCGGGTGCTGCGGCTCGCACCCGGCGCCATCCGCCTCGAACGGCGGTGGACCCGTGGCGTTCCCCGGCGCATCGACGCAGCGCAGGCGCTGCTCCGCGACCAGGTCGGCTGCTCGTTCTCCACCCTCGACCGCGCCCGCAACCCGCGTGTGGTGCGGGCGCTCACCACGGTCCTGCGTGACAACCTCGACGCCGACCGGTCGGTCGTCGGCCTCCGCTCGAAGTGCCTCGCCGGCCTGGTGCTCACCGAGCGGGTCGACAACCCCCGCTTGGCGTCCGACGTCGCCGCGCTGACCGAAGCCGTGGCGCCCGACCTCACCGACATCGATCGCCGCCGGATCGCCACCTTCGCCCTCACCGACCAGTGGGACGAGCGCGCCGGCACGCCGCAGCTCGACGCAGGGCTCGACGACTTCGAATCCGCGGTCATGGTGCTGGCCCGCGCCGCCTCGACGAGCCCGGCGATCGTCGACGACGCGGTCATCGCCACCGTCACCGAGCACCTGGACCCGGCACAGATCGTCGAGGTCCTCGTCTGGCTGTCGGTCCTGCAGATGCTCCACCGGCTGGAGACGTTCCACCGGGTCCGCGAGTCCCGGTGACGGAGGCCGCGTGAGAAGCGCTCAGGCGGGCTCGCTCACGTAGAACCGGTTCCCGTCGTGGTCGCGGAAGGCGAACATGAGCGGGGCCGTGTCCCAGTCGAGCAGCTCACCCACCTCGAGGCCACGGGCGCTCAGGTCCTCGTGGGCGGCACGAGCGTCCGGCGCGACCAGCCGGATGCCGGTGTCGATGCCGGTCGGCAAGTCGTCGCCCGCCATCACGAGGGCGATCGACGTGGCGGCACCGGGCGGCGCGAGCTCGATCCACCGGAAGCCCTCGGCGAGCTCGGCATCGAAGCGGGTCTCGAAGCCCAGCGCCTCGAACAACGCCCGGGCCCGGTCATGATCGGTCACCGGCACCGCCACGGTGTGGAGCCCGGTGATCATCGTCGTGTTCGTGGTCATGGAGCGTTCGACGGAGCCGGGCGGCGGACCTCACCGGTGGACCGTCGCCGGGCGCGCCTTCAGGCGGCCGAGGCCAGGACCAGGGTCGTCATGTCGTCGACGACGGGGGCGGTCGACGAGGCGCAGAAGCCGGCGTCGCACAGCATCGTCTCGACCTCGGACACCGAGCGGGACACGTGGCCGGGGACGAACACGGCGTGCTGGAGCGACCACGCCGGCGCCAGTGAGCCGCCGCCGATCAGGAAGTCGTGGACGGCGACCCAGCTCACGTCTCGCTCGGCGAGCGCGCCGAGCAGTGGTGCGTGGGTGTCGCCCGGCACCGACGACAGCAGGTAGCTGAGGATCACACCGTCGTAGGGCTCGTCGGGCCACGTGCCGGGGTCGAGCGCGTCGCCGGCGACGAACTCCACACCGTCCGACGGGGGTGCCGACTCGACCACCGGCGGCAGGTCGACCACGTCGACGACCACGTCGTGCTCCTTGGCGACCGAGCGGGCCATGGCCCCCCAACCGCCGCCGAGGTCGAGCACCCGTCCGCCCGGCTCGACCATGCGTGCGAGCGTGCGGGCCGGGCCGAGCGACCCGGCGTACTGGGACTCCTGGTAGCGGGCGGCCTCGTCGGCATCGGCGAACCACGCCTCGTAGCCGCTGCGGCTCGCCGGGTCCTCGAGCGCCCTGGCCAGGGCGTTGACGCCGGGTTCGCCCAGCAGCAGCCGAGGTGTCATCTGGTCGAGGACCTGGCCGCCGAGGTAGCCGGAGTAGGACCGCTCCCCCGTCACCAGCTTGGCCATCGCCTCCGGCACCGACCACGTGCCGTCGTCGGCCTCGGACACCAGGCCGTCGGCCTCCAGCACCCGAAGCCAGGTCTCGACGAGCGCCGGGTCGGGGTAGGTGTCGCCGAGCTCGGCGACGGACGCCGGGAGACGGTCGAACAGCCGCTGGTTGCACGCGGTCAGCAGCGCCCAGCTCCCGATGTAGCCGTAGGCGAGACGGTTGAGCTCCCGGGCAGCTGCGGCGACGTCCATCTTCGGAGTATCGCCCGTCACACCCGTGCGGACCGAACCGACGGTTCCGCGAGCACGGGCCGACACGGCGCCGGCGCACGCGACCGGGGCCGGTGATGGAACCGAATCGGCCCGTTGCGCGTGTACGTGTGGTGGACGAGGTCGACCGTTCGGGCGATGTCAGGGCACCGGCGCGCCCGGGTACGGCCGTCGCCGGCCTGATCGCGGCGGGTTCGGCGGTGGTGGCCCTCCTCGCAGCCGCGGCACTCGTCGATCCGTGGGGCCTGCTTCGCGTCACCACGCTGCGGTGGGCCGTGGTGTCCACGGCGATCGCGGTCGCCGCCGTGGCCGTCGCCGTCGGCGGGTACCGGCCCCGGCTCCCGCGACCGGTCGCCGCGGTCGGCGTGGGCACGCTCGCGCTGGTCGGCGTGGCGACCGTGCTGGCCGACGACCGGGCGACCGCCCTCGTCGGCCACCCGCGCCGCAACCTCGGGCTCCTCGCGTGGGTCGGCTTCGCGGCCGCGACCGCCGTGGGCGCGGCGCTGCCGTGGCGGCCGCGCATCGTCGGCGCTGCGGTGACTGCGGCCGGACTGGCGATCACGGCTGGGGCCGCGGCCGACCTGGCCGGCTGGTCGCCCGGTGGGGCCGACTTCGCCGGCGGACGCGTCGGCGGGCTCAGCGGGCAGCCCGCGTACCTCGGCTCCCTGGCGCTGCTCGTCGGTGTCGCCGCTGCGGGCGC
>JAXHUH010000021.1:0-15379 GCA_034211175.1 Actinomycetota bacterium | reverse complement strand
GAGCCAACCACACCACCTCGGGACTTCGTCCCGAACCGGGGGCACCGCCCCCGGCACCCCCACCCCGACCAACGCGCCCAACCCCACCCACGGACACCACATCATTTTCCGATCAGTTCGGGGCGGGGGTGCGGTGAGCGGCGGGGCGGGCTCAGGGTGTGGTGGGGTCAGCGCTCGGGCGAGGCCCAGCCGTCGCCGAGGTGGCGGATGGCGGCGTCGGAGCCGGCGAAGGCGACGATCACCTCGCTGCGGGTCCGGCCGGCGCGCAGCCGGGCCACCCACGTGTCGGCCCGAGCCGCGGACGGCTCGACGCCGAGCGCGGCGAGGTAGAGGCGCTCGACCAGCTCCCGGTCGGTCAGCGCGGCGAAGCGGCCCCCGTGCTCGGCCGAGGCCAGGAGGGCGTCGGCCAGCTCGGTCGCGTCGTGGCCGGCATCGAGGAACGACGACCAGGTGTACGCGCCGATCGGGTCGGGACCCCGGCCGAGCGTGATCCGGTAGAGGCGCCCCACCGTCCCCGACGTCACCAGCGGCGCGGCCCGGAGCTGGTGCTCGGCCGACTCACTGAACCGCAGGATCGTCGATGCGCGGCCGGCGGCGTCGGACAGCGCCGCGGCCCAGGCGGCCAGCTCGTCGCCGCCCGGGTCCCGGCCCAGCGCCTGGTGGTGGAGCACGGAGACGAGGCCCGCGGCGTCGAGCCCGGCGGCGCGGGCCTGGAACTCGCCCGACGCGAGGAAGGCCTCGGTCAGGCCGACCGGGCTGAGGCCGCCCCTCTCGAGCGCTTCGGTCCAGCGGCGCCAACCGTCGGCATCGGGACGGCGGCCGAGCAGGGCGTGGTAGAGCCGGCCGACGACGTGGCGGGCCGTGCGGGCGCCGGGGCCGATCGGGTCGTCGAACGCCGGCGCCACCCCGGCGGCCGCGACGGCCCGGTTGATGGCCGCGGCGAAGCGCTGCTTGCCCGTCTCGGTGTGGTGGATGCCGTCGCCGGCGTAGAGGCCGGGCGCCGACGCGGCGTAGGTCGCCCAGTCGATCAGGGCGAAGCCGAGCGAGCGGGCGTTGCGGTGCAGCGCCACGTTCCACGACCGATAGTCGGCACGCCGCGAGTGGGCGGTGACCCACCAGATCCGCTGGGCACCGAGCACTCGGAGCCGGCGGACGATCGTCGCGATGTCGGCCACCGGCGACGGGTTGGTGCCCAGCTCGACGACCACGTCCGCGGGCACGTCGTCGATGGCGGCCAGGTCGGCGAGGGCGTCACGGGTGGAGTCGGCGATCGTGCACGAGGAGTGGGAGGCCGTGAGCATTGCCCGGGTGCCGACGCACAGGGAGTCGCCGACGATCAGCCACCGGTGCCCGGCCGTCGGGGTCGTGGCCCCGGCCGGCGCCGCCCCGGGTAGGAACGTCGCGACGATCGACACCACGACGAACGCCACCACGGGCGCGACGACGAGGCGGGATCGGGGCCGGCGCATCGGCGACTCCATCGGCGGGCCGGGGGGTCGGCTTGAGCCCGAAGGCCGCCGAGGACGAGGCCGCCGACGACGAGGTGGTGCGACGCGGTTGCACCCCCGGCCGCGGGACCGGGGGTGCAACACGTGGTGGTTGGCCGACACCCGGTGAGTGGGTGCCTGCTGCGATGGGGGAGCGCCGGATCGTCGGATCAGTACACGAACGGCCAGCCGTCGTCGTCCCAGCCGAGGGCGTTGATGCCGAGCTGCGCCAGCCCCGAGTCGGTGTAGTAGTGGTACACGAGCAGGTCACCGTCGACGTCGCTGAGCACGGCGGGATGGCCGGGGCCGTGGACGGCGCCGTGGCTCGCCAGGACCTCCGTGCCGCCGCCGTCGATCATCGGGATGCCGTCGCGGTCGACGTAGGGGCCCGTGATGTCGTCCGCCCGGCCGACCATGACCCGGTAGGTGCTCGCCGCGCCCCGGCAGCATGCGTCGAACGCCACGAACAGGTGGTAGCGACCATCGCGCTTCACGAGGTACGGCGCCTCGACCGCACCGCTCACCGACGACGGTCGCGTGGCGATGCGGTGCAGCGGCGCGTCGGGGAGGGGCAGGCCGGTCGCCGGGTCGAGCTCGACGAGCTGGATGCCGCTCCAGAACGAGCCGAAGCTCAGCCACCACCGTCCGTCGTCGTCGACGAACAGGTTCGGGTCGATGGCGTTGAACCCGTCGCCGGTGTCGCTCTCGACGACGAGGCCCTCGTGGGCCCAGGTACCGGACTCGCCGGTCGGGCTCGTGGCCAGGAAGATGGCCGAGCGGTTCTGCCCGAACGACGACGCCGAGTAGTAGAGGAGGTGGCGCCCGTCCTGGTAGGAGAGGTCGGGCGCCCACAGGTTGCGGTCCCCGCCGGTGTACTCGCTCGTCCACGGCGCGCCGTCGGGGAAGACGGTGCCGGCGTCGCTGAACGTGACCCGGTCGGTCGACGTCTTGATGCCGATGTCGGGCGCGGTGAAGGCGAGCAGGTAGGTCCCGTCGGGCCGGCGCACCATCGTCGGGTCGTGGGCGAACGTGTCGCCGTCGACGACGCCGGGCTGCGGGTACGAGGCCGGCGGCTCGACGGCGGGGCCGGGCGGCGCACTCGTCGTGGTGGTCGGCTCGGCCACGTCGGGTGGCGACATCGTGGTTGGCGGGGACGTCGTGGTCGGCGACGTCGTGGTCGTGGTGTCCTCGTCGTCGTTCCCGTCCTGGTCGGGGGCGGGGCACGACGCCGTGTCGTCGAGGTCGAGGTCGATCTCGACGCTGGTCCCGGTCGTGTCGGCCGGCGGTTCGGGGACCTCGTCGGTCTGCGCCGCGGCGACGAGGGCCGGGGTGGCGGCCGCGGCGGCCAGGGTGGCGAGCGCGGCGCCCAGGTGCTTCCTGCGCACGGTGTGCGGTCCTTTCCCGCCCGCGGGGATGGGTGCCGCCTCGGTCCTGCCGTCTCGTGGGCGACAGGTCCGGGACGGCGGCCCCGGCCCCGCGGCGGGCGTTCGAACGCCCGCTCGCGGGCCGGCGGCCGCTCGGGTCAGCGGTAGGTGATGTCCGACGCCGAGTAGATGCAGTTGGCACCGGGGCCCTCACCGATGCGGCTGGTCCCGTCGTAGATCTGGCAGACGTCGACGTCGCCGTCGACGGTGATGTTCGAGAAGCGGGCGGTGTCGCCGTTGCCGGGGTCGATGCCGACGATGGTCAGGCCGGGCGCGATCGCCGTGATGTTCTCGAGCACGACGTGGCGGGAGCTGCCGGTGCACGTGCCGCACGAGCGGTACAGCTTGCCGAAGTCCTCGACCTCGAAGTTCCGGATGGTGAGGGTGCCGGTGCCGTTGTGCTGGAACACCTTGTCGCTGGCGTGGCGGGCGCCGCCGCCGTCGACGAGCATCCGGTCGGACGCGCTGTCGGCCCGGAAGGTTGCCGCGTCCTCGCCGACGTCCTCCCACCAGACGTTGCGGATGGTGCACTCGCCGTCGCAGTGGATGCCGTCGGCCGCCGGGGCGCCGAGGATGACGTTCTCGATGGTGGCGCCGTCGGCGAGGCGGAAGACCGGGTCCTGGCCCTCGCCCTGGCCGCCATCGCCGACGGCGGGTCCGGCGACGAAGCGGGTCAGGCCGCCGTCGAACGTGCCCGACACCTGGATGGTCTCGTTCACGGTCTGCTCGCCGGTGGCCGCCGGCCACGAGACCGCACCGCCACCGCCACCGCCACCACCAGCGTTGTCGCCGCCGCCGTCTCCGGAGACGGGGATCAGGGTCCAGCGCTGGTTGGCGCCGTTGAGGTCGGCGTACTGGGAGATGTCACCGCCGGGCTGGTTCGACCAGCCCCACACGTCGAGCACCTTGTTGCTGTTGCGGTTGACGAAGCGGACGTAGCCACCCGACTCGATCAGCCGGAACTGCTGGTTGGGGTTGCCGAGGTCGCTCCACTGGACGACGTCGGCGCCATCCGCGGTGCTGTGGCCGTGGATGTCGAGGACCTTGCCGCTGTGGCGGTTCTGGAGCCGGTAGTAGCCGTCGCCCGAGCTCAGGAAGCGCCACTGCTGGTTGGCGGCGTCACTGCGGGTGAACTGGCGGATCTCGCCGCCGTCGGCCGTCGACCACTCCCACACGTCGAGCGCGAGGCCCGAGTGCTGGTTGACGATGACGTAGTAGGCGTCGGGGTCGAGCGTGACCGCGTCCGCGCCGCGCATCGGGTTGAGCAGGAAGGCGCCGGCGATCGCGGCCAGGAGGCCGGCGACGAGGGCCGGGAGCCGCCAACGGCGGCGCTCGGGCGCGCCGATGAGGGTCGCGTCGGACATCGGGGGTTCCGCCTTTCGGAGACTGCACTGCCGATCCGTCTCGGCTGCATGCCCGCCGTGCAGGGTGTGGCTGGTCCGAGGGGACGCCCGGATCGTGCGTCCCGCGAACGGAGCGACCAGCCGGTCGCCCGACGCCCCCGGCCTCACCTGTTGCTCCGGCGGCGTTGCGTCGCCGGAGCGTCACCGCGCCAGGAGGAAGGAAAGCGTATTCCGTTGCAGTCGACCCTATCGGTGCCTCACCAATGTGTCAATCTCATGACGAGTGGCGTTCGTGATGGGCTCGCGACGTGTCCCTTGTGCCACCTTCAGTAGCCAACGCGGGACGAGCGAGCGCTACGAGATGTCCTGACCCATCGTCCGGCGCCAGTGCGGTGGAGTTTCACGGACCGTCGATAGGGTCGATCCGCTGTGTGGTGGCGTCGGGGTCCCGGGAGGCGGCCGAGGGTGTGGTTGAGAGCGGCGGCGACGGCGCGGAAGGCACGATGATCGGCTACTCGGACGAGGTCGCCGACGGGCCGCTCGGTGTCCGCTTCACGGAGGACGTCGGGCGTCTGCTCCGGTCGGCACAGCAGCACACCCGTCGGCTCGGCCACGGCGCCGTCGACACGGTGCACCTGCTGCTCGCCCTCACCGAGGAGAGTTGGCCGTGCGGTCGACACCGTGCTCGCCGCCGAAGGCGTGCGGCTCGACGAGCTGCGGACCTCGGCGCTGGCGCGGACCGGATCCGGTGCCTTCCCCGACCAGACCTCGATCCCGTACACGCCCCAGGCGACGCTCGTCTTCGAGCTGGCCGCCGGTGAAGCCGACCTGCTCGGCCATCCCCGGATCGGGCCGGAGCACATCCTCCTGGGCGTCATGAGCGAGGGGTCGGGAATCGGGTCGCGGGTGCTGAGCGCGGCGGGTGCGCACCTGCCCCGTGTCCGCCAGCGCGTCGCCGAGCTCCACCTCGCCTGATCGGCCGACCGGGCCGCGTCGCCGGGCTCAGGTGAGCGGCACCAGCCGCACGTCGCGCTCGGGCCGGTCGTGGTCCGTGAAGGTAAGGAGCGCGGCGCCCTCCTGCTCGATCGCCGCCCGGGTGCGGCGCCTGACCCGCGCCAGGTGATCGACGACCAGGGTGCACGCCTCGCCGTCCTCGTCGCGCTCGGTGGTCCACACGCCGACGAGCCGCCCGTCGGCCAGCACCGAACCGCCGGACGAGCGGGCGACGGCGGCGAGCCGTCGGCGGTCGGCGTCGTCGACGAAGCGGCGCCGGTCGGCGTGGGACAGCAGCACGTTGTCGTAGCGGGGCAGGAAGCGGACCGGCGCGGTGGTGTCGGGGTCGGGCCGCAGGGCGTGCGGGAGGTCGACCAGCTCGCGGCCGCGCTCGTCGCGGAACGTCCGCAGCTTCGGCCGTAGCCGGTCGACGACCTCGCGGAACCCGGTGAGCCGGGACCACGCGCCGATGTCGGCCGGGGTCGCGGGGCCGAACGCCCCGAGGTAGCGCAGCACGAGCTCGTCGATCGACGCGTCGCGGTCCTGCGTGCGGCCGATCCACGACTCGGCCGTCGTCGTGCGCGCCGGCCCGCTGCGCCGCCACAGGCCCCTCGGCGGCACCTGCACGAGGGCAAGGTGGTTCCGGCACGCGTAGGCGAGTGCGGCGGGCGCCGCCTCGCCGAAGCGGCCGGCGAGCGCCGCGCCGAGCTCCCCGCTGGTGAGCGGCGTCGTCTCGAGCAGCGTCCGGGCGTGGTCGACGACCGGCCCGAGGTCGATGCCGGCGAGGGCGGGGCCGTGGTCGCGATGGCGGGCGAGCTCGGCGTCGAGCACCGGTTGGACGAGCGGTCGCAGGCCGAGGCAGTCGTCGGCCGAGACGAGGTGGACCCGGGCCCGCATGAGCACGATCCGTACGAGTGACCGGTCGAGGAGCCGGTCGCCGAGCTGCTCGGGCGTGAACCGTTCGAGGCGCGACCACAGGCCGACGTAGGGGGCCTGTGGCGCCTGGGCCTGCAGGCCGACGACGCGGGCGACCGCGTCGACGACGCCGGCGCGGGCCCGGCCCAGCAGCAGCTGGCGCTCGAGCGTGGCCCGGCTGAGGGCGCGGTCGGTCAGGACATCGGCGACCACCCGGCCATCATGGCCGCTGTGGCGCTCGTCTTCGTCACGAACGACGGGCAGTCAGAAAGACGGGGGCACGCGTGCCGGGCCGGCTCCATGCGCCGCCGTCTAGGATCACGAGGCATGGATGCCCTCGCCGGCCTGCTCGACGGTCCCCGGGCGCGGCAGGCGTTCCTCCTCCGGGCCGTGCTCGAGTCGCCGTGGTGCCTCCGGGTCGAGGACGAGGCGCCGCTGTGCGTGGTGAGCGTGGTCGAGGGCCGGGCCTGGATCATGCACGAGGGCGCCGAGCCCGTCGCCCTGCGACCGGGCGACGTGGCCATCGTGCGCGGCCCCGAGCACTACCGGATGGCTGACAGTCCGACGTCGCCGCCCCGGGTGGTGATCCACCCCGGCGAGCGCTGCACGACCCTCTCGGGCGAGGACGTGGCCGAGCGGATGCAGCTGGGCGTGCGCACGTGGGGTGACCGCGACGGCGACACGGTCATGCTCATCGGCACCTACCTGCTCGACGGCGCGGTCGGCCGCCGCCTGCTCGACGTGTTGCCCCGGGTCGTGCTCGTGACCGACGCCGAGTGGGGCTCACCGCTCCTCGGCCTGCTCGGTGAGGAGATCACCCGCGACCAACCGGGCCAGGAGGCCGTGCTCGACCGCCTCCTCGACCTGCTGCTCATCGGTGCGCTGCGGGTGTGGTTCGACCGTCCGGAGGCCGGCGCGCCGGGCTGGTACGTGGCCCAGTCCGACCCGGTGGTCGGTCGGGCGCTGCGCCTGCTCCAGCACAACCCGGCGCACCCGTGGACGGTGGCGAGCCTGGCGTCGGAGGTCGGGTTGTCCCGCGCCGCGCTCGCCCGCCGGTTCGCGGAGCTCGTCGGCGAACCGCCCATGAGCTTCCTCACCGAGTGGCGCCTGACGCTGGCCGCCGACCTGCTGCGCGACCCGGACGCCACGATCGGCGCCGTCGCACAACAGGTCGGCTACAGCAGCGCGTTCGCGCTCAGCTCGGCGTTCAAGCGGGTGCACGGGGTCAGCCCCCGCGACCACCGCCGAGCGCTGGTCGCGTCCGCCTGAACCCGGCTGCGCCACCCGCTCAGCGGCGCACGTCCAGGGTCCATGGCCAGTTCGGCTCGCCGTGGGCGGCCCGGAACCCGCCGGTGCCGGTCGCGCCCTCGAGCGCTCCGGTGGCGGTGCCCTCGACGATCGACCAGGTCACCTCGACGGCGTCGGCGGCGAAGCGGCACTCGTGGCGCAGCACGAACGACGTCGCCTCGCCGTCGACGGTGGCGGTGACGAGCTCGTAGCCGACGGAGTCGCCGTCGCCCGCCGCGCCGTAGCGCATGGCGTACTCGCAGGTCGACGTACCTGCCACGTCGCCGGCCCAGGTGAACGCAACCCGGGCGTGGGCGAGGCGGGGCAACGGTGCGTCGCCGTCATAGGGCGGGTCCTCGGCCCAGGACGAGAACGTGGCGATGCCGCGGAGCTGGAGGTCGGTCTGAACGGTCATGGGGCGACCGTAGGACCGAACCCGGTCAGTTTCGGTCCTGGTTCGGCGCGATCATCGTCGGTGTGGCCGCCACCTCGTCCGCCCGCCTCCTCCGGCTCCTGTCGCTGTTGCAGAGCCGGCCGGTGTGGACCGCGCCCGAGCTGGCCGAGCGGCTCGGGGTGACCGATCGGACGATCCGCCGTGACGTCGACCGGCTCCGCGGGCTCGGGTACCCGGTCGACGCCGAGGTCGGCGCCGCCGGCGGGTACCGCCTCGGGCGGGGCGGGGCGCTGCCCCCGTTGCTGCTCGACGACGACGAGGCGGTCGCCGTGGCGGTCGGTCTCCACGCCGCGGCGCGCAGTGGCATCGAGGGTGCGGCGGAGACGGCCGTGGCGACGCTGGCCAAGCTCGGCCAGGTCATGCCCGCCCATCTCGCCGCGCGGGTCCGGGCCATCGGCGAGGTCACCGACGAGCTGATGGGCCGGGACACCGCGCCGGTGCCGGCGACGGTGCTGCTGACCGTGGCCCGGGCGTGCCGGTCGACCGAGCGGCTCGAGCTCGACTACACCGATCAGGGCGGGCGGGCAACGAACCGCCGGATCGATCCGCTGCGCCTCGTCCGTCTCGGCCCCCGCTGGTACCTGGTCGCCCGCGACGTCGACCGCGGCGCGTGGCGCAGCTTCCGCATGGACCGGGTCGATGCGGTCCGGGCCACCGGCCACCTGGTCGGGCTGGTCGATCCGCCCGAGCCGGTGGCGTTCGTCCGTCAGGGGATCACGACCGGTCCGTACGCGCTCGTGGCGACGGTGCGCATCCCCCGACCGCTGGCCGAGGCCATCGAGATCGTCCCCCGCAGCGTCGGCCGCCACGAGCCCGACGGCGACGACGCCACGATCGTGGAGATCGGCGGCGCCCACCCCGAGGGGATGGCGACGTACCTGGCGTCGCTGGCGGTGCCGCTCGAGGTGCTCGATCCCCCGGAGGTCCGTGCCGCGCTGCGGGCGCATGCGGCCGAGCTCGTCGGGCTGAACGGCCCGCGCTGAGCGCTCGGGCCCCTGGGGTCACGCTGCGACACCGGAGCGACGACCACATGTCACAGTACAGACACTCGTAGTGGCGTCAACGCTCGTTCGCCGTGATCTCGTCGACCGCACGTCACCGTGCCGTCACGAGCGCGACACCCTGGGCGTTCACGATGGCCCGTGACAGGGGATGCCGAACCTCCGACGGGAGGCCCGGGCCATGGGCGACGCCACCACCATCGTGCAGCTCACCGATCTGCACCTCGGCGCGCCGGGTGCGTTGCCGTACGGGACCGACACCGCGGCGAACCTGCGCCGGGTCGTGGCCGCGGTCCGGGCCATGGAGCTGGCCCCCGCAGCGATCCTCCTCACGGGCGACCTGTCGGACGAGGGTGATGCCGCCAGCTACGGCGTGCTGCGCGACCTGGTCGACGACGAGCTGGCATCGATCGGCGCGCCGGTGCTCACGGTGATCGGCAACCACGATCACCGGGGCATGTTCCGCAAGGTGTTCCTCGGTGAGGACGACGCCGACGACGACCGGCCGTACCACCACACGACCGACCTGGGCGACGTGCGGATCGTGATGTGCGACTCCTACGTCGCCGGTGAGGTGTGGGGCGCCCTCGGCGAGGCCCAGCTCACCTGGCTCGACGAGCAGCTGGCCGGAGCCGGGGGCCGGGCCTGCGTCGTGGCCCTGCACCACCCGGCCGTGCCCCGCGGCGTGCCCCGTCCCGAGGACCACCTGCTGGCCGATCGGGAGGCGTTCGGCGAGGTGCTCGCACGCCACGACGTCGCCGCGGTCCTCTGCGGCCACAGCCACGTGACGACGATGTCCCGCTTCGCCGGCACCCTCCACAGCGCGGCACCGGCCACGGCCTACCTGCTCGACCCGAGCCGCCGCCGAGGCGCGCGGGGCTACGAGGGCTCCGGCTTCGCCATCTGCACCGTCCGCGACGGCATGGCCATCGTGAACCCCTACGTCCTCCCGCCCGACGACAGCGAGCTCTACGCCACCTGACCCTGACCACCCCACCCCGTTCTGGGAGACCGATCTTCCGTGTGGTGGTCGTGTGGTGGTCGTTGAGGTCCCCCGGTTCGGGTGGTGGGTTGGGGTGGTTACCCGGGAGGTCATCGTCGGGCGGCGGGGTCGGGCGGATGATGCGGCCATGACCACGATCACCACCGCCCCGACCGCCGAGACCGTCACCGACCGGGCCGAGCGCCGACTCCGCACGGTGCTGGTCGCCAACGCGATCACGTCCGGCGTGGCCGGCCTCGCCGGTCTCGTCGCCGCCGACTTCTGGGCCGACACGCTCGGCATCGACGCGGTCGGCGTCGTCCGGCTCGTCGGGCTCGGCCTGGTCCTCTTCGCCATCGACGTCGCCGTCGTGAGCCGCCTCGGTCGGGACCGCCTGCACCGGTGGACGCCGGCCGTCTCCGCGGCCGACGCCGCCTGGGTGCTGGCGACGGTGGCCGTCCTGGTCGCCGGGGTCCTCGAACCCGCCGGGGTGGTGCTCGCGGTCGTCGTCGGCCTCGCGGTCGCCGACTTCGGTCTCGTCCAGATGTGGCTCCGCCGCCGGATGGGTCGCTGAGCCGGGGCAGGTCAGCGCTGGCCGAACGCCGAGCCGGGGAGGTCGGTCGTCGAGCCGTCGGCGATGGCGTCGCAGATCACCCCGGCCACCTCGGCGGGGTCGAGCCCATCGCCGAGGCGGGGTGCCTCACCCTCGAGCGGGTGGTCGGCCAGGCCGGTGTCGGTGTGGGGCGGGCGGGCGTCGAGCACCCGCACCTTCGACCGACGGGCCTCGCGGGCCAGGGCCTCGTCGAACGAGCGGACCGCCGCCTTCGACGCCCCGTAGGCGGCCATGCCGGGCAGGTTGCGCTCGGCGATCACGCCCGACAGGTTGACGATGACCCCGCCCTCGGCCATCGCCGGGAGCGCGGCCTTCGCCAGCATGATCGGCACGAACGTGTTGGTGAGGAACAGCTCCTCCATCGTGTCGATCGACAGCTCGGCGACCGGCCCGAAGGCGACGACGCCGACCGCGTTGACCACGATGTCGAGCGAGCCGCCTGTCTCGATCGCAGCCTCCACCGCGGAGGCGCAGGCCTCGGGCGCGCGCAGGTCGAGGGTCGCGGTGCGGGCCGCGTCGAGCCCGCCGAGGCGCTCGGCGTCCCGCCCGACGGCGGTGACGGTCGCCCCGCGGGCCGCGAGCCCGGCGGTGATCGCCCTCCCGAGCCCACCGGTCGCGCCCGCCACCAGCGCCGATCGCCCGGTCAGGCTCCCGGTGTCCGCGTCGTGCCCGTCGGTTGTGGTGGTCCGTGCGTCGTCGTCCCGGACTGCATCGTCGTCCCTGGCTGCGTCGTCCTGCACGTGGTGCGCTCCGTGGCCGTCGTCGCGTTCCATCGTCGTGGCGGGCCGGCGCGTGTGCCCACTGGGGCGTCACCCGTCGGCGTCGCCCGCATCCGTCGGGGGACGCGGCTCGTCGATCACCTTGACGTCCTTGTGGGGGAACCGCTTGGCCGCGTAGGGCCCGGCCGGGCTGTCGGCGGTCACGTAGAGCGTCTCGGGCTTGCGCTGCAGGGGCCGGAGGACGTCGTTCGTGAAGGCGCGCCGGTCGTCGAGCCACGGCTCGATCACGTCCTCGCCGGCAGGGCAGACGGCCATGCAGTACGCCGCCTTGTAGTCGGCCTTGAACGACAGGCTCTGCCACATCGAGACCGTCTCCGTCTGGGGGACCCGGCTGCGGTAGTCGGCGGCGTCGGCGCTGTCGGCGATCGTCTCGACCCAGTCACCGAAGCCGGTCATGAACTCCCGGTAGTTGTGCGTGTAGCAGGCCATGAAGTCGAACTCGCCGGTCGGCTCGATGGCGCCGACGGGACAGGCGGCGACGCAGAGGCGGCAGTCGAGGCACGGGTTGAAGTCGAGCTCGGTGCCGTGGGAGCTGACCTCGGCCTGCGTGGCCACCGTGCCGAGCACGATGAAGTTGCCGAACCGGGGGTGGATCACGTTGCGGTGCAGGCCCATGTGGCCGAGGCCTGCGGCCACCGCGACCCGCTTGTGGGGGATCGACCACGCGTGATCGGGGAACCGGCTCATCTCCTGGGGGAACCCGGCCGCCGGGTTCACGGCTCGGACCCCGCGGCGCTGCAGCTCGCGGGCGATGCGTCGGCCGACCTCATCCGAGCCGTCGTACGCGGTGTGGAACTCGAGGTTCGCCGTCGCCCGGGCCGGACTGCGCAGGTTGTCGACGTTCGTGCGCATGCAGAAGCCGATGAGCGTGCGGATCCCGCCCATGAGCTCGTCGATGTAGCGGCGGTCGTCGGCCAGGTCGGGGTGGTCGATCGACACGAAGCCGACGTCGTCGGCACCGGCATCGAGGCAGATCTGCCGGAGCTCGTCCGCGTCGAGTGGTTCGCCGGCCGGTCCCGGTGCCGGTTCGCCGGCCCGGCGTCGTCGAACGGCGGCGACGGTCGGGTGGTCTTCCCGCCTCGGCCTCGATCCAGTGAGTTCTGTCATGCTACTCACCGTAGACCGCGGTGAGTACGCTCACGCAACCCACTAGGATGCCGGGTCATGCGACGGACGAGCTTCGAGGAGATGCACTGCAGCGTCGCTCAGACGCTGGAAGTGGTCGGCGAGTGGTGGACGCTGCTGATCGTGCGGGACCTGCTCCTCGGCGTGACCCGGTTCGACACGTTCCAGGAACGGCTCGGCATCTCCCGCAACATCCTCGCCGACCGGCTCGAGACCCTCGTCGCCCACGACATCGTGGAGAAGGTGCCGTACCAGGAGCGCCCGGTCCGCTACGACTACCGGCTCACCGCCAAGGGCCGCGACCTGTGGACGGTCGTGACCGCGCTGCGCGAGTGGGGTGACCGGTGGGTGGCGCCCGACGGCCCGCCCGCCGAGATGGTCCACCGGACGTGCGGCCACGTCGCCCACGTCGACCCCCGTTGCGACCACTGTGGTGAGCCGCTCACCGGCGCCGTCACCATGCGCCCCGGCCCAGGTGCGGGCGCCGACCCGGTCGCCGGTACCGCCCCGAACCGCGACTGAGGGTCAGGCGCCGGCCACGGTCAGCCTGCGCAGCGTCCCGACCTCGACGTCGACGCCGGGGGAGTACGCCGTGTGGGTCGGCGGACGATCGGGTGCGGGGAGGCCGGCCGCGGCGATCAGGTCCTCGTCGATCGACTCGACCTCGATGCGGTGCAGCGGCCAGGCCGGATGGCCGACCGGGCCCCGTAGGAGCCGGTTTCGGCGGGTCGTCGTCAGCGCCCAGCGGGCGCTGAGGAACCGGTCGAGCTCGGACGGCTCGGGGATCGGCTCGCCGACGGTGAACTCCATCCGGGCCCGGGGCGGCGCGGCGGTCCGGTCGTGTCGGGGCCAGCGCCTCGTGACCTCGTACGCGTGGCGGTGGCCGTCGACCGTGTGGGTGGCGTCGGCCAGGCAGTAGGGGAGCGCGAACACCGAACGGGCGGTGGCGACGACGAGGCGGGTCGGAACGTCGAGCGACGAGAACCACACGGCACGCCGCCCGTTGCCGTCGACGACGTAGGTCCGCACGTTGACCTCGACGAACGACCCGACGATCGGCAGGACCGGGCCACGGGCGAAGCGGACCCGCTCCATCTCGAACGGGATGAGCCCGACCCAGGCCCGTCCGTCGAAGGTGTCGGCCCGCAGGCCCGGCGGCAGGATCGCCTGCACGACCGCCGGGTCGTAGTCCCAGTGGAACGCCGCCAGCTGCGCCCACCGCTGGCGGAGCACCACCCGCCCGTCGACGGTCGCGACCTCGGCCAGGATCGGTTCGGGGGTCACGGGAACCCCGGGGCGGCCCGTCAGCTCGTCGGTCATCGACGCCAGCGTGCGCGGCCCGTCGGTGCTGTGCCCAGTCCGGCCGGGCGCTTCAGCCCGTCGTCTCAGCCGGTCATCACGACGGTCAGCTCCCGTCCGTCGATCGGTTCGGTCAGCGCCACGTGCACGGCCCGGATGCCGGCGGCGTCGTCGGTCGCCGGCCCGGTCGGGCACTCGCCTTCGACGCGGAAGGTGATCGTCTCGTCGTAGTCCACCGCGAGTGCGGACGGGACGTCGGTGAACTCGCCGTCCTCGCACAGCCCGGCGTCGAAGACGACCAGCGCCGTCGTCTCGTCGACCGGCACCGCCGTGAGCCCGGGCACGTCGGCCGGGACGTCGATCGGGGCCACGTCGTCCGCACCCGAGAGGCGTGGCTCGGCCGGCGTCCCGTCGTCACCGCAGCCGGCCAGGAGCCAGAGCGTCGCAGCGGCTGCGCTCGCCCGAACCTGCTCGATCCTCATTGCCGCCTCTTCGCCTGCGGACCCCGCGCTCGCACCGTACGGTCCCAACCGGCCGCGAGGCTCGCGCCCGAGCCCGAACTGGCACCCGTCGCTGCCGTCCGGTGGCCGTGGTGGGGGCCAGAACGGGTGGGGTGACCGAACTGGCACCCGTCGCTGCCATCCGGTGGTCGTGGTGGGGGCCAGAACGGGTGGGGTGACCGAACTGGCACCCGTCGCTGCCATCCGGTGGTCGTGGTGGTGGCCAGAACGGGGTTGGGGGATCAGCGGGCGTAGTCGGCGATGATCGACGTGAACTCCCAGTCGGTCTGGTCGATGCCGCTGCAGGCGTCGGCGGCGGCGCCGGCACACGGGCGGTCGCGGTTGACCGACCAGAACGTGAACCGGGCGAGGTCGTGGGCCTCGGCGTAGGCCAGCATCTCACCGAAGTCGCCGGCATCGATCGTCTCGCCGACGTCGGTCACCCCGTTCATCGACGAGATGCCCATGTGCGCGTAGGCCTCGGCGTCGTCGTAGCCGTAGGCGGCGACCAGGGTTGCGTGGAGGCCCTCGGCGGCCTGGACCGACAGCGCACCCATGTCCTCGCCGACCCCGCCGAAGTTGAACGGCATGATCGTCCAGCCGTCGATCTCGAGCCCGGCCGCCGCGGCCTCCTGGATGAGCGCGGCGTCGGGCCCGTTCCGGGCGGCGCCGATGGTGACGTAGACGACGAGGCCGGGGTTGGCGGCCCGGACGATCCCGAGCGCCTCGACGATGCGCTGGCGGGCCGCCGGGTCGGTGTAGGCGGTCGCCTCCACGTCGAGATCGATCGCCTTCAGGTCATGGGCATCGATGACCTGCTGGTACGCGGCGGCGAGGTCGTCGGCCGAACCGCAGTCCTCCTCGAGCTTCGTGCCCGACCAGCCCCCGAACGACACGACCACGTCACCACCGGCCGCCCGGATCGAAGCGATCGTCGCCTCGTCGACGCCGCCGGCGAGGGGGCGCTGGCCGTCCCACGCCGGTGTGCAGCCGCCGGACGACAGCACGAACGCCATCGTGAACCAGCTCACGCCGGTCGCTTCCATCACCGCGGTCGCCTCCGGCGGGTCACCCCATCCCTCGTAGAGGTACGGCGCCGCCGCCATCGCCCGCGAGGTCACCGGATCGTCGGCGACCGTCGTCGTCGTCGGCTCGGGCACGGTCGTGTCGGGTGTGG
>JAXHUH010000020.1:0-5178 GCA_034211175.1 Actinomycetota bacterium | reverse complement strand
CTGATCGTGGTCGCCGCCGCCCACCGCCGGCGGGAGGCCCTCCCACCGCCGTGGCTCGGCCCGGGGGCGCTCGACCGGCTGACCGTGGCGGTCGCCGTCGCGTCCGTGCCGGTCACGTCGGTCGCGCTCGTCGCGTTCATCGGGTCGGGGCGGGCCGACACGGAGACGCTCACCGAGGTCCTCGTCGGGCGCCCCACCTGGGTCCTGGTCGCGGCGGGCGTCGGGTTCTCGCTGGTGAACCCGCTGGTCGAAGAGGTGTTGTTCCGCGGCCTGCTCCAGACGGCGCTGCGCGTCGCGGGCCTGTCGGCGGCGGCCGCGATCGCGGTCCAGGCGGCGGCGTTCGGTGCGATCCACCTCTACGGCGTGCCCGGCGGCCCGCTCGGCGTGGTGATGGCGGCCGCGTGGGGAGCGATGCTCGGTGTCGTGCGTCAGCGGTCGGGCAGCATCCGGTTGCCGTGGCTCGTGCACGTCGCCGCCAACGCGACGATGTTCGTGGCGCTCGTGGTGATCGCCCGGGCCGACGGCCTGCTCTGACGGAACCGACTACGGGTGCACCAGCTCGGCGTCGGGCGCCACGTCGGCGGCCGGGACGGTGAAGACGGCGAGGTAGCCATCGGGGGCGTCGCACGCGACGTCGGGGTCCTCGATGAGCGTCGCGGTGATCGTGGTGTCGGTGAGCTCGAGCACCGCATCGGTCGCCTCGCAGCCGAGGAAGGCGAACGCGAACCCGATCTCGCCCTCCGGCACCGGCTCGTCGAGGGCCTCGAGCGCCTCGTCGATCGACCGCGGGTCCTCGGCGATCAGCGCCGCGCGCATCGCCGCGACGGTGTCGGCGTCATCGAGGCGTGTCGCACTCGGTTCGACGACCCAGTCGACGCCCAGGTTCACGAGGATGTCGGCACGCGGGCCGGCCGCGACCGTGGTGGACGTGACGGTACTCGCCGAGGTCGTGACGGTCGCGTCGATCGTCGCGGTGTTGTCGCCCACCCCGGTCGGGGAGGTGTCGCCGCCGCAACCGGCCAACCGCGCCGTGGCGAGGGCGAGGACGACCGCGCCGCCTCGTCGGGTGATGGGGCCGCGGTGGCTGCTCATGTGTGGTGTGACGTCGGCGGTCGGGCCGCGGTTCCCACGTCGTCGTGCCGTGGTTCCGCGGGCCGTCGGGCCGGTGCGGCGAGGGTCGGGACGATCAGGCCGGATCGGTGAGCACGGCGCCCGCGGGGACGTCGTGCTCGGCGAGGCGGAAGACGGCGAGGAACGTGTGAGGGGCGACGCACGTGGAGCGCGTGTCGCCGGTCAGCGCAGCGCTGATGGAGGTGGACGACAGGCGGAGCGCCGCGCTCCGCTCGTCGCAGCCCTGGAGCACGAACGCGAAGCCGGCTTCGACCGTGCCCAGCGGGCGTTGGAGGGCCCTGCGGGCGGCGGCGATGTTGGAGGCGCCCCGGTCGCGCAGCACGTCGAGGAGCTCGTCCCGGGCGTCGTCGTCGTCGAGGCTGATCGCCCCGGCTTCGAGGTCGGGCAGGTAGCCGAGCTCGACGAAGTCGCTCGGCGGGTGCTCCGGCGCGGTCTCGTCGGTCGTCGGCGTGGCCGTCGTGGTCGGCGCCTCCTCGACCGTCGTTGCCGGGAGCTGGTCGAGCGGTGAGAAGCCGTCGTCGCCGCCGTTGTCGGGCCGGGGCGCCCCTCCCGGCGCGGTCGTCGTGGTGGCCTCCGTCGACGACGTCGTGGTGGCGTCGGCCGTCGCCGACGTCAGGTCGGGCTGCGGCTCGGAGTCGCCGCAGGCGGCGAGCACGACCGCACCGCACGCGAGCGCGGCCGCGGTGGCCACCGCCCGGACCCGCCCCGTCATGGTTCCGCCCACCAACGCACCCGCCTCGTGTCCCATGCCTCCTCTGATGTCATAGCACCTGTCATCGGTTCCCCCACCCCCCGAGGAACGACAACCCGTCAGCCGCCACCCGGCGGAGCTCACGCATCGCGCCGTAACCAGCCGGCGAACACCCGGGTCAACCAGGGCATCAGCAGCCACGTCAGCACGATGATCCCGATCACGTTGGCCAGCAGCGTCGCCGGGACGGTCGCCAGGTCGGGCAGCACCCGCTCACGGACCGCGCCGATGGCGAGCGACGTCGGGAACAGGGCGGCGAGGACGAGCGTCGCCTGCTTCCAGCGGGGCGGCGCACCCGTCGCCCCGGCGGGGAACCACCCGGCGAACCCGCCGACGACGTTCACCGCTCGGTCGCTCTCGGTGAGCGGCGCGAGCTCGTCGAGCGCCTCGGCGCGCTCGGGCGACGCCAGCCAGGCGTCGAGGTGGGCGCGGTCGTCGAAGGTGAACAGGACGATCGTGTCGTCCTGCACCCCGGGCACCGGCCACAGCAGCTCGCTGCGGATGAACCCGTCGAAGGCGCCCATCCGCTCGACCAGGCGGTCGTGGGCCGCGGCGTAGGCGTCGCTGGCGCCTTCCCGCACCCGCACCGAGCTCACCGCGGTCACCGGGTCGGACTCGGTCGGGTGGACCGCGATCACCTGCTCGGTCGCGTCGCCCACCATCAGCCCGCGGCCCGACGCGAGCAGCTCGGCCCGCGCCGGCGAGCGCATCCACGCCTCCAGGCTCGTCGTGTCCGCGAACTGGTAGACGACGACCCAGTCGTCGGGCGCGGCCCGTCCCGGGCGGCGGATCTCCGAGCCGACGTGGCCCGGTGCGTCCGCGGCGGCGTCGACCAGCCGGCCCAGCCACCGCTCGAACTCCCGGGCGTGGCCGGGCACGGCGCGGCGGGAGACGACGACCATCGGCGAGCGTCGTGACGGCGGGGGCACGGCACGAACCTCCTGGAGGCTTCGGGCCCACGAGTGTGCCACTGCGCGGCTCGTGGTGGTTCGCCGAGCTGTTGTCTCCGTGAACGGGGTGCGCGATGCCGGTCCCGGCGGAGCTCAGTCCGCGGGCGCGGCCCGTCCGGTGCGCAGGGGAGCGAACCCTCGGGTGCCCCGGGGCGAGTACCGGGCCTCGAGCGCCTTGATCTCCTCCGCGTCGAGGATGACGTCGCAGGCGGCGACGGCGTCGTCGAGGTGGGCGAGCTTGGTGGCGCCGATGATCGGCGCGGTGACCGTCGGGTTGTGGAGCACCCACGCCAGCGCGATCTGCGCGGCGCTGACGCCGCGCTCGGCGGCGATGCGTGCGACCTCGTCGACGATCTCGCGGTCGGTGTCCCGGTAGAGCGTCTTGCCGAACTCGTCGGTCTCGCTGCGGGCGCTGGTCTCGTCCCACGGGCGGGTCAGGCGGCCCCGGGCGAGGGGGCTCCACGGGATGACGCCGATGCCCTCCTCGGCGCACAGCGGCAGCATCTCGCGCTCCTCCTCGCGGTAGAGGAGGTTGTAGTGGTCCTGCATGGTGACGAAGCGGGTCCACCCGTTGCGCTCGGCGATGGCCAGCGCCTTGGCGAACTGGAACGCGTGCATCGACGAGGCCCCGATGTAGCGGGCCTTGCCGGCCTTGACGACGTCGTGGAGCGCCTCGAGGGTCTCCTCCAGCGGCGTCGACGGGTCGAACCGGTGGATCTGGTAGAGGTCGACGTAGTCGGTGCCGAGGCGGCGGAGGCTGGCGTCGATCTGGCTCATGATCGCCTTGCGGGACAGCCCGGCGCCGTTCGGGCCGGCGTGCATCCGCCCGAAGACCTTCGTGGCGATGACCACCTCGTCACGGTTGGCCAGATCGGCCAGCGCGCGTCCGGTGATCTCCTCGCTCGTGCCGTCGGAGTAGACGTTGGCCGTGTCGAAGAAGTTGATGCCGGCCTCGAGCGCCCGCTCGAAGAACGGTCGGCTCTCCTTCTCGTCGAGGGTCCACTCGTGGTTCCCCCGACCGGACTCGCCGTAGCTCATGCACCCGAGACAGATGCGTGAGACCTCCGTGCCCGTCGAGCCGAGCTTCACATGGTCCACGGTTCGCTCCCCTCCGCTGCGCGTCCCCGACGGGGATCCTTGCGCGCCGCGCCGGCCGCGTCGAACCGGTCGGTCCACGACGGCGAGATCACACCTGACGCGGACGTTGCGGCACGGGAGACGGTCGGTACCGTGACCTGGTGATGCGCACCGGTTGGCAGGCGGCAGGGGTTCGCGCGTTGGTGGTCCTGGTCGCCGTGGTCACCGCGGCGTGCTCGGTGTCGTCGGTCGGTTCGACCGGCGACGAGACCGCCGCCGCGCCGACGACGACCTCGACGTCCATCGTCCCGTTGCCGTCGACGACGGTGGCACCGCCCACGACCGCGGCACCGACGACGGCCCCGCCCACCACCGCGCCGCCCACGACCTCGGCGCCAGCCCCCGCGCCCGTGTCGGCGTCCGCTCGCACGGTCGCCGAGCAGTACTACTCGCCGTTCGCGACCGTCGGCGGCGTCACCCTGTACCACCCGTCGACCCGGGTCGAGATGATCGGGTTCCACGAGTCGAGCCACGACGGCGCCCAGCAGCTCACCCCGGCCGATTCGGCGAGGGCGTGGGTCACGCTCGACTCCCGGGGCCGGGGCACCGGCTCGCGCACCGCGGCCGACATCGTCGCCGACCCGAACGTCGAGATCCGCTCACCGGTGACCGGCACCGTCGTCCGGGCCGGCACGTACGTCCTCTACTGCGAGCACTACGACGACTTCGCCGTCATCGAGCCCGACGAGCGCCCCGGGTGGGAGGTCAAGCTCCTCCACATCGACGGCGTCCAGGTCAGCCGGGGCCAGCGGGTGCAGGCGGGCGCGACGGTCATCGCCCGGGGGCCGACGACGCTGCCGTTCGAGTCCCAGGTCGACCGCGACTCGGCGAGCCCGTCGTGGCCCCACGTCCACATCGAGGTCGTCGACCCGTCGATCCCCGACCGGCCCGGCGCCGGCTGCTGAGCGGGTACGAGCGGATCAGCCCCGCCGCCCCGGCGGGCGGCACAGCGCGAGCCCCACGGCCGCTGCGGCGAGGTGGGCGACACCGATCGCAACGAGTCCGGCCGCCGTGGCCCGGCCGTCGAGCAGGTACCCGCCGGCGAGCGCCCCGATCGACGCCGCGCCGAGCTTGAGGCTGGCCGCCACCGTGAACACCGACGCAACCGCGCCCGGCGGGCCGTGCCCGGCGCGGACCGCGTAGGTCCCGACCAGCAGCGGACCGTCCCACACGCCGAACACGGCTGCGGCGACGAGCACCCCGGCCCAG
>JAXHUH010000019.1:0-7313 GCA_034211175.1 Actinomycetota bacterium | reverse complement strand
GGGGTGCTGGCCACCGTCGGGGCGTGGTTCGTGTTCCGTGGCGACGGCCTGGTGTTCCTCGTGCTCATCGGCTTCGTCCTGGCGTGGGCGTTGGTCGACCGCAGCACCGGCGAGATCGACGAGCTCGAGGCGGGCACACCCGCGGTGTTGGCGTTCGGCGACTCGTTCATCTCCGGCGAGGGCGCCGAGACGTTCCTGGCGGGCACCAACACGTCGTGGGGCGACAACAACACGTGCCGCCGGGCGCCGAGCGCCTTCCCGGTGCTCGCCGCCGCGGGCCAGGACCCGCCGATGGCGGTCCACTCGTTCGCCTGCTCGGGTGCGGTGACCGACGAGATCACCTCCGTCGCCCAGAAGGAGAACGTCGGCTCCGACGTCGCCGGTTGGCTCCCCCAGCTCGACAGCCTGACCAGCACCGATCCGGTGTTCATCGAGCCCGACGACCTCGACGCCGCCGAGGTCGCCCTGGTCAGCATCGGCGGCAACGTCGCCCTGGTCAGCATCGGCGGCAACGACGCCGAGTTCGGCACGATCGTGAAGTCGTGCCTGCTGCCGACCGACTGCTCGGAGGACGCCGAGGCCTGGTTCGCGCTCGCCGAGTCGATCGAGGACGACCTGGTCGACACCTACGAGGCGATCGAGGACGCCCTCCCGGCGACCGCCGACGTGGTCGTCGTCCCCTACCCGCGGTTCATCTCGCCCGAGGGATGCGACCGGGTGATCAGCGACGACGAGGTCGCGTTCGTCGACGACCTGGTGACCGTCCTCAACGGCACGATCCATCGGGCCGCCGACCGGGCGGGTGTGCTGGTGGCCGACACCGCCGACACCTTCGAGGGCCACCGGCACTGCGACGACGAGCCCGGCGCCAACCTGATCGTCCTCGCCCCCGAGGACGGCTCGGTGGTCGAGCGGCTCGACCCGTCGACGTGGGTCCACGGCAGCATGCACCCGTGGGAGCTGGGCCACGAGCTCCAGGCCGAGGTCCTGACCCCGTTGGTCGCCGCGCTGGCCGCCGGAGACGACGCCGACGAGTGGCTGGTCGACCTCGATGCCGTGGTCGCGGAGCCGACCGTGGCGCTCGACGAGCGCTCCGATCTGATCGCCACGCTGCCGTCGGAGGACGACCCGGACTGGGTGCAGGACGAGCTCTACGCCACCGCGACCCGGATCGTGTGGCCGATCGGGCTGCTGCTGATCGGCGGGCTGCTCGTCGCGCTCGGCGGTTCCCGGGCCGGTTGGCCGGTCTGGTCGTTCCTGGCGCCGGAGGGGCCGGGTACACCACATCGGGCGCGGGGCGACCGGAAGCTCCACCTGTTCTCGCTGGCGTCAGGCCCGACCGGCGCGACGCTCCTGGTGGTCGCGGCCAGCCTCGAGGAGCCATCCGAGGCGTCGGTGCGCGGCGACGACGGCACCGGGCGGTGCTCGTTCGGGCCGTGGCACCACTTCGCCGGCGGGCGCCACCCGTTCTGGTGGGCCAAGTGCGAGATCGACGGCCTCGCCACGGGCACCGCAGTCTCGCTGCGCGCCACCGCGGAGGGCTACGACGACTCCCCACCGGCCGTGGTGACGACCACCCCGCCGGCCGACACGTCGTCGCTGTCGATGGTCGTCGGCTCGTGCTTCGACCGGGAGAACGCGACCGCGCCGGCCGGTCTCACCGGTGCGTACGACCGCCTCGTCGACCCCGACGACACCGAGGTCCCGCCGCTGCACTTCTGGCTGGGCGACCAGGTCTACGTCGATGCGCCGTGGACGGCCGGGCTCCGGGCGGCCGACGCGTGGGACACGGTGGCCGGCAAGTACCTCGACGCGTGGGAGGCCGGCCCCGCCGCGGCCTGCCCGCCGACGCGGGACCCCGAGCGGCGCTTCGGTGCCCTGCTGCGGCGGTCGAGCAACTGGTTCCTTCCGGACGACCACGAGCTGTGGAACGGCTACCCGGAGCTCAGCTACGTCACCCTCACCCACCACGCGGTGAAGCGGGCGTTGCGCCAGGCGTTCCGCAAGGTGTTCCGCAGCGACTCGGACCCCCACCCGGCGACCCAGGGGACGTTCGGCGAGGCCGCGGGCGAGGGCTACGCCGTGTTCCAGTCCCCGGTCGACTTCGAGCGCTTCGACGAGACGGTGTCCCCGCCCCAGGTCCAGGAGCTCGACCTCGACGCCGTGCGCGTGCTGGTGGCCGACACCCGCTGGTCGCGCACGATCCGCCGCTACCTGCCCGGCTCGGGGTTCATGCTCGCCGAGGACCTCGACCACCTGATCAGCCGGCTCGACACCGACAAGCTCGTCGTGCTGATGGTGGCGCGCCCGATGCTGGGCCACCCGCCGAAGGGCCGCAAGCGCTTCGCGGTCGACGTCGGCTTCGAGTACTACGGCGAGCAGTACACGAAGCTGTGCAGGGCCCTCTACGCCCGGACCCAGGCGGGTCGCCCGACGCTGCTGATCGGCGGCGACGTCCACTACCACGCCATCCGCCGGGCGGTCGACGGGCGCCTGCTCGAGTTGGTGTGCTCACCGATGAGCCTGCTCGGCGGCGAGCAGGGCGCGGCGATCATGGGCATGATCTCGTCGCTGCGCGGTCTCGTCTCGAAGGTGCTGCCCGGTCGTCGGGCGCCCGACGCGTGCTTCCCCCACTACGACGCCGACGGCAACGAGATCCGCCCCCGGCAGGCCGGGGTCACCGACCTCCACCTGACCGAGGACCTCGGGTTCCACAGCGGTCTCGTGCGGGTCGACCTCGATCTCGCCGATCGGGACCGCCCGATCGTCAACTACCGCTGCGCCCAGGTCGGCGACCGCGGCTTCGAGACCCGCCACTACACGTGGGACGCCGCGGACGGCTGGCGCCGCTCGACCGCGGGGCCCGGCGCGACCGGACCGGCCGGCCGCCGCGCCCCCGGCGAGCCGCTGCCCGATGTCGATGATCATCTGATCAACGGCGAGTGAGCCTGTATCAGGCCGGGGGTCGGCGCCGTCTCCTTGTCAGCGGCACCACGTGGGCACACGGCACGAGCTGCACGCGGCAGCGAACGGGGGCGGAACCATGAGCGGGACGAGCGAGACGCCGACGAGACCGCAGCAGCGGGCGGCGTACGCGCTCGACGGCTCGGCGTCGCGTCGCTACGTGGTCGAGAACCGCACGCCGTGGCCGGTGCGGGTCGAGACCACGGACCGGGGCACGTTCCGGGCGTCGCCGCTCAGCCGGGTGGTGTCCGACGGCGCCCGGCTGTCGCTCTTCGCCGACGAGATCACCCGGCTGCGCCAGGAGCAGATCCTCGGGGTGAGCCCGTATACCGGCGACGACCACCGCTCACCGGTGCCGAAGGTCGCGGTCGTCGTCGGCCTGGTGGTCCTGTTGGCCGGGGTCATCGCCACGTTCCTCGCCCGGGGCACGCTCCGCACCGCCGGCTTCGTACCGGTGCTGGGTGCCGCGGGTGGTTGCTTCGCCGTCGCCGGTGCGGTGGCGTGGGCCCAGTGGCGACGGCGCCGGCAGGCGCTCGAGGCCGCCGAGCACGACCATCCCGAGGACCGGGTGGTGGGGCGCTCGGTCGAGGCGATGACCGACGACACCGGCCGCTGGATCCTCCAGGTCGCGTCGCTGCTCATCGTCGTGGCCGCCGCGGTCGTGCTGCCGATGCTGGCGATCTACCACGGCACCAACCTGCAGGAGATCCTGTCGTTCGACGGCGGCGTGGACACCGAGACCACGTCGGAGACCCGACGGGTCGTGGCCCGGGTGCTCCAGGCGATCATGGTCGCCGTCCTGTCGATCTTCCCGGCGCTGATGTTCTTCCAGTTCGACCGCCAGCGGGTGGGGACGCTGCGCCGCCAGTGGGTGCGCAACATCTTCCGCCTCGACGGGCGGGTCCGGAACCTCCACGACCTCGAGTCCGCCTACGGCCACCAGCTCGGTGAGGCGTCGACCCACTCCTCGGACCGCAGCCGGCTGCTGGCCGGGACCCGCTCGCCGATCGTGGTCGCCACGATCCTCATCGCCGTCGGTTGGACGATCTTGGTGCTACCGACCCGCAACCGGGACTTCCAGGCCGCGCTGTCGGCCGAGATCGTGCTCGAGGACGCCGAGGATCGCCTCGCCGACGCCCGCGACCAGCTCGAGGAGGCCCAGGCGTCGGCCGACGCGGACGACCTCGATGCCGCATCCGCCGGTGCGGCCGACGCGGCGTCGGCCGCCGGGGAGGCCACGAGCGGCGCATCGGCGTCGCGGGAGCTGTCGAGCTCGGGGGCGACCTCGACGACCGACGCCCCGACCACGACCGTGACGGCCGCACCCACCGCCGACGACGACGGCGGCACGGCGGCCGACGGGTCGGACGGCGCGAGCGCCGAGACCGTGGCGACGTCGCTTGCCGCCGCCCGGGCCGGGGTCGCCCAGGCCACTCAGGCGGTGGAGGATGCGAAGGCCGACCTGGTCCGCGAGCAGGGCGGCGACTTCTTCCAGCTCCTCACGCCCCGCCCGTCGGTGGCGGCGATGGCGTTCCTCGGCGCCTACTTCTTCGGCGTGTTCCTGGTGCTACGGGGCTACATGCGCGGTGACCTGCGCCCGAAGGTCTACAACCAGATCACGGCCCGCCTGGTCACGGTGGTGATCGTCGCCTACCTGATCAACACGATCGTGCTCGTCGACGGGGCCAGCGGGTTCTGGGAGAAGAGCCTGCTCGCCGCAGCGTTCGGCGCCGGGGTGCTGCCGAGGACGTTCATGCGCGGCTTCTGGGACTGGACGTTGCTCCACGGGCGGCCGAGCGGCGTCGGCGACGACGCGACCCGGAGCCTGTTCACCCAGGCGTTCACCGACCGGCGGCTGCTCACGACGATCGACGGGATCGACATCTACGACCGCGAGCGCCTCAACAACGAGGGCATCACCGACATCGAGGCGCTGGCCCACGCCGACATCGTCCGGCTGATGGTCAACACCCGCCTCGACATCGAGCGCCTGTTGGACTGGGTCGATCAGGCGGCGTTGCAGCTCCACGCCATCCCGCCGTCGGCGACCGACGGCGAGTCGAGCGCGATGCTCGATGCGCTCCACGACCTGCGGATCCGCACCGGCACCGACCTGCTGGCCCTGGCCGAGGCCGACGAGGACGATCCGGTGCGCCGGGCCGTCGTGCGTGCGCTCGGTTCTGGTGGGGGCGACGAGGCAGCCGGCGCCGATCCCGATCCCGGTGAGGTGGCGTTCCGCCTGCTCGTCGGCCAGGTGCGGCGGGAGCCGGCGACGGCCGTCCTCCAGCACTGGGCACGCAGCGACCTCGCCGACCCCGACCTCCTGCCCAGCTTCTACGACGGCGCCGGCCGCCTCCGCCACGTCGACCAGGTCGGCGATGCCGCTCTCGAGGTCGCCTCGGATGGGGACGGTGTGAGCGACGCGGGCGCGCCCCGCAACGGCAAGCACGGGCCCGCCAGCACGGTCGACCTGACGTCGCGGCAGCAGGGCCGAAGCGACCACTGACCGCGCACTTCGACCGACGCGCTCAGCGGCGGCGACCTCGCCGAATGTGTATCAGCGCGCGGGTCGCGCCGCTCTGTTCCAACGGGTTCCATAACCGGGATCCAGCCGATGCGGGACCGGGGCGGGCGTGCGGCGAAGGCCGTGCCGCGGTTGCCAACCCTTTCCCGACGACGAGGGAGTTGCGACCGATGGCGGAGCACGACCACCACGGGATGAACGAGCCGCCGGGCCTGGCGAGGTTCTGCTCACCGGACCACGAGGGCGAGCACGAGGCCGCTCGTCCGGGCCGGTTCGGCCGGATGTTCGGCGGCACCCTGCCGCCCAACTACACCCGGCCCGACCTCCTCACGCTGATCGGGCAGAAGGGCGGACCGATGGACGGCGGTCCGGGCTCGGACCGCACCGACACCGTGCCGGTCGGCCAGGTGTTCTTCGGCCAGTTCGTCGACCACGACATCACCCTCGATGTCGTGTCGTCGCTGTCCCGGAACCAGCGGGCGGCCGACACGCCGAATGCCCGCACCCCGACGCTCGACCTCGACTGCATCTACGGCGACGGCCCCGAGGCGCAGCCGTACCTCTACGACGCGGACGGCGTGAAGCTGCTCACCGGTGCGGACGTGCCGGGAGCCGGGGTGACGCAGCAGAACGACCTGCTCCGCTCGGTGAACGGGCGGGCCATGATCGGCGACCCCCGCAACGACGAGAACCGGGTGGTCAGCCAGCTCCAGCTCGGCATGATCCGGTTCCACAACGCCATGGCCGACAAGCTCGCGAAGAAGCCCAACGGTCCGAGTGCCGACGAGCTGTTCGAGGTGACGCGACGCGAGGTCACGTGGCACTACCAGTGGTGCGTCGTGTTCGACTTCCTGTCGGCCATGTGCGGCCGCCCGGTCGTCGAGGACATCCTCGCCAACGGGCGCACGCTGTACTGCCACGTGAGCGAGCCGTACATCCCCGTCGAGTTCGCGGTCGCCGCCTACCGGTTCGGCCACTCGATGGTCCCGATGCAGCTCCAGGTCCAGCTGCGGGGCTCGTCCTACGAGCTGTTCGGCAACGCACTCGGACAGGGCTTCTCACAGGTCGGGCAGAAGGAGGCCATCGTCGACTGGCACGAGCTCTTCGACACCGACGCCGACCGCATCGTCCAACGGGCCGAGAAGCTCGACACGAAGATGGCGAGCGACCTGCTGGCGCTCCCGTTCGTGACCAGCGGTGAGAGGTCGCTGGCGACGCGTAACCTGCTGCGGGGCAACGTCTTCCGCCTCCCCGCCGGCGAGGCCGTCGCCGAGCTCGTCGCCGCGGCGACGGAGGTCGACGCCCAGGTCGACACCGTCATGGACCGGGTGCGCTCGCTCTCCGAGGACGCCGTCGCCGGCACCTCGATCCCACCGATCGACACCGGCGCCCCGCTGTGGCTCTACCTCCTCGCCGAGGCCGAGATCATCGGCCGGGCAGAACCTGGCGGCGGCCACAACCCCGGCGAGGGCCTCGGCCCCGTCGGCGCCCGCATCGTCGCCGAGACCCTCATCGGCCTCCTCGAGCTCGACGAGCACAGCTTCCTCGGCGCCAACCGCAACTGGATGCCCACCCCGGACTACGCCTCCATCGGCGCCATCCTCGCCTCCACCAACTGGCCCGGCCTCCCGACGTAGCCACCCCGTCGCGCCACCTCGCAGCGACAACCCGACCGCCGGCGGCCAACGCCACCGGCCAACGCGCCACGTCGGAGCGACAACCACCGGCCGACGGCCCCCGACCACACCCGGTCGGGGGCCGATCGCCGCTCGCGTGTCCTCAACCCAGATGGACGAAGGGTCGGCCCGCCTCGCCATCCTTGTGC
>JAXHUH010000018.1:0-23810 GCA_034211175.1 Actinomycetota bacterium | reverse complement strand
CGGCCACAACACCAACATGCTCAACCCCGACTTCGACAACGTCGGCATCGGCCTCGCCCGCATCAACGGCCGCCTCTACGCCGTCCAAGTCTTCGGCGACTACCTCCCCTGAACCACCCCATCCCCGGCGGGAACCACCCACGCCCACCCGCACCACCTGGCACCTGGCACCTGGCACCTGGCACCTGGCACCTGGCAAACAAACCGCCCACGGGGCGAAGGAAGCGACGACAACTCGGCCGACGGGCCGACGCAACCAACACCCCAACAGGACCGGAGCCCCCAAGGCTCCGGTCCTGCCGCGTCCGGGCCCGGATGCCCGGGTCGTCGGGTCAGCCCGCGGACGGGATCGTGGCGCGGCCGAGGTGGGCGTGCACGGCAGCGAGCCAGGCGGCGGGGGCGTCGTCCATGGCGCTGTGGCCGGCGCCGGCGATGACCTCGAGGTGAGCGTTCGGGATGCGCTCGGCGAGCACATCGGCGCCCGCCCGCAGCGTCGTGTCCCCCTCGCCCACGATCACCGTCGTCGGCACGGTGATGCGCACCAGGTCGTCGACCATCGACGGGTAGGACCCGAGCTCGGTGCCCAACTTCCGGAACGCGGCACGGTCGAGGTCGCGCAGGTCGACCCGGAACACCGCGGCGCGCTCGGCACGGTCGACGGCGCCCGGCGGCGGAGGTGTGCGACGGGCCATCACTGCGGAGGCCAGCCCGGCGACGCCGGCGAGCACAGGCACGAACAGCGGCCCCGGGAGCCGGCCGAGCGCGGCGGCGAACGACGTCCCGGATGCTGCGGGAGCCGCCGCCGTGTCCCCGGCGACGAGCGAACGCACCAGGTCGGGCTGCTCGGTCGCCACCCGGAGCGCGACCACGCCGCCGAGCGAGTGGCCGAGCAGGTGCACCGGCCCGGCGCCGAGGGCCTCGATCACCGCGACGGCGTCGGCGACGAGCTCGTCGATCCGGTAGTCGTCGTCGCTGCCGGTGCGGCCGCTGGTGCCGTGACCGCGCTGATCGAAGGTGACGACCTCGACCCGGGACGCGAGCGGGCCGACCACGTGGCGCCACTGGGCCCGACTGCCGAGGTAGCCGTGGACGAGCACGAAGGGCTCCCCGCTACCACGACGGCTGAAGGCGATCGACATGCCGTCGCGCTCGACCGTCGACTCACTCATCGTGCGCTCCCGCGGTGGGGTCGGTCCCCGGCAGGTCGCGGCTGGCGGCGACGATGCGGGCGGTGGCACGGGCGGTCGGCACCAGGGAGGGCTCGTGGACCATCGCCGGCGTGTCGAGCGGGTCGAACAGGTACATCGGCGCGGCGAGCAGGCTGACGACGGGGATGCCGGCCGGGTGGTAGAAGCCGCCGTCGGTCGGCGGCATCGGGCCGAGCGCCTCGGGGCCGAGGACGAGGGAGCGATCGAGGCCCTCGGCAGTGACTGCATCGGTCACGGTCGCGGGGAGCGCACCCGACTCCGAGGTGAACCACCAGCGGACCTCGGGCTGGCGGGTCGGCCGCAACCCGCCGGCGCCGTCGGGCTCGGCGCGGACGGCGACGTGCTCGAGGTGGATGCCGACGACGATGTCGTCGACGTGTGCCCAGCTGCGGAGGAACTCCTGCGTGCCCGCCCCGTCGGACATGTGGGCGGCGGTGAGGAGGAAGCACAGGTTGTGGGGTCGCTCGGCCTCGGGCACCGCGGCCCACGCCGCGGCCTGGGCCAGGACCTGGGCGATGCCGGAGCCGTCCTCGACCGCCGAGGCCCACGGCGCGTCGTGGTGGGAGCCGACGACGACCCAGCCGTCACCGGAGCCGGGGAGGGTGGCGACGAGGTTGTCACCCACCGACTCGGCCGTGGTCACGTCGGTGGTCAGCTCGACCTCGACGGGGCCGGCGTCGAGGAGCTCGTCGAGCGCGGCGCCCCGGGTGCGGTCGAGCCAGATCCCGGGGATCGGGCGGAGGACCCCGTCGTAGGGGACGAAGTAGCGGTCGGTGACCCACGGTGCGTCGACGATGCCGACCATGGCGTCGCCGCCGGCGTCGAGGACCGGCTCGACCACCTTGGTGAGCGTCGGCCCGAACGGGAGCGTGTGGACGTCGGTGGTGAACGTCCCGGCCGGGTCGTGACGCCCGAGTGCACCCTCGTCGAGGAACACGACCGGGAGGTCGGTCATCGTGACCCGGTGGACGACCGCGGTGCCGGCGGAGTCGGAGGCGCCGAGCCGGGTGAGGTGCCGGCGCAGGCCGGTGGTCGGGGTGGTGAACGGGATCGTGAACCCGTCGAGCGTGAGCCGGCGGCCCGGATCGTCGACCGACCAGGCGACCAGGCGGGCGTCAGCCGGGTGGCTGGCCGGAGCCCGGACCGGTTGGCGGGTCACCTCACAGCCGAGCTCGGCCAGGCGGGCGGCGCACCAGTCGGCCACCGCGGCGCCGGCGGCGGTGCCGGGCCGGCGCACCCCGTGGGCACAGACCTCCCGGATCCACGCCATCTGCGCCTCGGCCCCGGGGATCGCGGCCAGCACGGCATCGGGTGGCTCGGAGCGGACGCCGGCAGTTCGAATCACGCGCCGAATCTAACAGCTCCACACAACTTCGCACATCTTGCTGGACGCTCGACCGCGTCGGTCCGGACCACGGTCCGTTTCAGGGCTGGGGAGTTGGGCATCATCGGGAGATGAGCGAGGACGCGAACGGGTACGTGGCCAACGGCGGGGACTTCGACCGCGACACCGACTACATCGAGACCCGGATCACGGTCGACGGCCGCGACGGGTTCCCGGTCGAGGCCGGCCGCTATCGCCTCATGGTGGCGCGGGCGTGCCCGTGGGCGAACCGGGCGATCATCGTGCGCCGCCTGCTCGGGCTCGAGGAGGCGCTGCCGATGAGCATCGCCGGCCCGACCCATGACGCCCGCAGCTGGGACTACCGGGAGACCTACCCCGACGGGCGCGACCCGGTCCTCGGGATCGAGCGCCTCCAGGAGGCGTACTTCGCCCGCGACCCGGAGTACCCGAAGGGCATCACCGTCCCGGCGATCGTCGACGTCACCACCGGCGCCGTCGTCACCAACGACTACCCGCAGATGACCCTCGACCTGTCGAGCGAGTGGACCGCCCACCAGCGGCCCGGCGCCCCCGACCTGTACCCCGAGGCGAAGCGGGACGAGATCGACGCGGTCATGGCCGACGTCTACGACGACGTGAACAACGGCGTGTACCGGTGCGGGTTCGCCGGCTCCCAGGAGTCCTACGAGCGGGCGTACGACCGCCTGTTCTCACGGCTCGACGAGCTGGAGGAGCGGCTGACCCACCAGCGCTACCTGGTCGGCGACACGATCACCGAGGCCGACGTCCGCCTGTTCACGACACTGGCCCGGTTCGATCCCGTCTATCACGGCCACTTCAAGTGCAACCGCCAGAAGCTGAGCGAGATGCCGGCGCTGTGGGGCTACGCCCGGGACCTGTTCCAGACGCCCGGCTTCGGCGACACGATCGACTTCGACCACATCAAGCGCCACTACTACTGCGTCCACACGGACATCAACCCGACGGCCATCGTCCCCGCCGGCCCCGACCTGGCCAACTGGCTCACCCCGCACGGCCGTGAGTCCCTCGGCGGCCGCCCGTTCGGCGACGGCACCCCGCCCGGCCCGCCCCCGGCCGACGAGATCGTCCCCGCCACCGCCAACCCCCTCACCGCGGCGTAGCGCGTCGCCGCAGCGCCTCGCCCGGCGGACGCTCGCTGGTTGGTCGTCCGCGGGACGAGGCAATCGGTATCGAAAACGGTCGCGTTGGGATCTAGGGTCCGGGATCAGAAAACCGATCCACCCATGGGGAGGCCATGAGCCGCGGCAACGACCCTGCCCCCGACCCCGGGCCCGAGCCGTGGGACGATCCGAACTGGTACGCCCACTACCGGAACGACTACGAGCCGCTGCAGGGCGAGCCCCGGGACCGACCGACGCTGTCGACCGTCGGGCTGGGGATCCTGCGGGCCGTCGCGACCGCGGCCGTGACCCTCTGGGCGGCCCGTGTGTGGATCCAGACCGACCCGCGCAGGCCCGACCCGCCGGAGATCGAGCTCTGGGTGCAGCTCCTCGCGATCGCCGTCCTGGTGGGATTGGGCGCAGTCCTGCGCAGGACCGGGGACCCGTGGCTCGGCTTCGGCCTGATCGTCGGCCTCGCCGCCCCGCCCCTCTCCGTCCTGGCCTGGCTCGTCCTCGCCGCGACCTAGCCGACTCGCCGGGTCGAGGCGCGGGGTCGAGACGCGGGCACGACTCGGCCGGGTGCACCTCGTCGACAACCCGGTCAGCCGCAGCGTCGGCACTCCCGGGCCCCTGAGCTACCGGCGCGCACGCTCACCGACCGGCCGAAGGGCGCCACACCCCCCGTCGACCCTTTGACAAGTTCGTTTTTCAAGCGTACGTTGCCGCTCGTGCTCGACGTTCACGTCATCGAGGACCCGGCGGCCGCGGCCGCGGCGCTCGACCCGCTCCGGGTCCGTCTCCTGCGGGCGCTGGCCGAGGAGCCCGGGTCGGCGGCCAACCTCGCCGAACGGGTCGACGTCCCCCGCCAGAAGCTCAACTACCACCTGCGCCTGCTCGAGGAGCACGGGCTGGTGGAGCTGGCCGAGGTCCGGGCCCACGGCGGCATCCGCGAGCGCGTCCTGCGGGCCACGGCCGCCAACTACGTGGTCTCGCCCGCCGCGGTCGCCGAGGGCGCGGCCGATCCCGACCACGTCGCCGACCGGCTCTCCGCCGGCTACCTGATCGCGGTCGCCGGTCGCACCGTCCGCGAGGTCGGGAGCATGGCCCGCCGCGCCGAGGCCGCGGGCAAGCGCCTCCCGACGATGGCGATCGACACCACCATCGGCTTCCGGTCCGCCGAGGACCGCGCCGCGTTCGCGCAGGAGCTGACCGACGCGGTGCTCGCCCTCGTCGCGAGGTACCACCACGACGACGGCCGACCGCACCGGTTCGTCGCCGCCGTCCATCCCCAGCCGGCCGATGAATCGGCCCCGGCCGAACCGTCGAACCCTCACCCCGAACCGGAGGAAGCGCCATGACCGAACCGCACGTCCCCCACCACTTCGAGCTCACCCTCGAGGTGCCCGGCACCGCCGCCCAGGTCTGGGACGCCATCGCCACGGCCCGCGGGATCAGTGCCTGGCTGATGCCCACCGAGCTCGAGGAGCGCGCGGGCGGCGCCGTCCACTTCGACAGGGGCCCCGACGGTGCCTCCGACGGCGAGGTCACCGCCTGGGAGCCCAACCGGCGCTTCGCCTACGAGGAGGACTGGGCGTCGCTCGTCGGCCAGGCCGGTGCCCCGGTGTCGCCGTTGGCGACCGAGTTCCTCGTCGAGGCCGACTCCGGCGGGAGCTGCGTGGTCCGGGTCGTGACGAGCGCCATGGGGACCGGCGCCGACTGGGAGAACGAGTTCTGGGACGACATGGTCCGCGGGTGGGCCCCGATGCTCGACAACCTGCGCCTGTACCTGGCCCACTTCGCGGGACGCGACGTCGTCATGTTCGGCGCCCGGGCCGAGCTGGGCGCCGACCCGGAGGCGGTCATGACCGCGCTGCGGGACGGGCTCGGCGCGCCGCAGGTCGGCGCGTCCGTCGACGCCCGCGGGGTGCGGGGCGTGGTCGAGCGGGTCCTGCCCGAGCACCTGCTGGTGCGGACGACCGAGCCGGTCGCCGGGCTGCTGTCGTTCTTCGCCTTCGGCGGCGCGTCGGACGAAGCCGCCGGGGCGGCCGAGGCCACGGGGAGCACCGTCGTCGTGCTCCAGGGCCACCTGTACCCGGAGGCCGACGATCCCGAGGCGGCGAAGGCGTACATCGCACGCGAAGAGGAGCCGTGGACCGCGTGGCTGGCATCGCTGGACGCACACGTGCGCGACGCGACGGAGATCGCCCGATGAGCTGGGCGGTGGAGACGTCCGGGCTCACCAAGAGCTTCGGTGAGACGAAGGCCGTGCGGGGCGTTGACCTGGCGGTCCCGCCGGCGACCGTGTTCGGCATCCTCGGCCCGAACGGGGCCGGCAAGACCACCACGGTGAGGATGCTGGCCACGTTGCTGCGCCCCGACTCGGGCACGGCGCGGGTGCTCGGCCACGACCTGGTGACCGACCCGGTGGCCGTCCGCCGCTGCGTCAGCCTCACCGGCCAGTACGCGTCGGTCGACGAGGAGCTCACCGGGCGCGAGAACCTGCTGCTCCTCGGCCGCCTGCTCGGGCACAGCCGGCCTGCCGCCCGGGAGCGGGCCGACGAGCTGCTCGACGCGTTCGGCCTCCTCGACGCCGCGGAGCGCCTGGTCAGCACCTACTCGGGAGGCATGCGCCGCCGGCTCGACATCGCGTCGAGCATCGTCGTCACCCCCGAGCTGCTGTTCCTCGACGAGCCGACGACCGGCCTCGACCCCCGCAGCCGGAACCAGGTGTGGGACATCGTCCGCGCCCTCGTCGCCGCCGGCACCACGGTGCTGCTGACCACCCAGTACCTCGACGAGGCCGACCAGCTGGCGTCGCGCATCGCCATCATCGACCACGGCCGCAAGATCACCGAGGGCACGCCTGGTGAGCTGAAGGCGTCGGTCGGCTCGGCCGCCCTCCACCTGCGCCTCGCCGACCCGGCACGACGGGGCGACGCCGCGTCGCTGCTGGCCACCGCGCTCGCCACCGAGGTCCACCCCGGCGACGACGCGTCCGCGCTCACCGCCTCGGTCGGCGACGGCGCCGCCGGCCGGGTCGCCGCCGCCATCGCCGACCTGGAGGCCGACGGCATCGCGGTCGCGAGCTTCACGGTCGGCCAACCCAGCCTCGACGAGGTGTTCCTCGCCCTCACCGGCCACCCGGCCGAGCCCGAGACCGATCCCGCCTCCACCCCCGAAGGAGCAGCGGCATGACCGCGACCTCCACGTCCTCCGAGAACCTCCCGCCCACCGGGACACCCGCGGCCAACGGTGCCGTTCCGAAGGCGTCGACGGTCGCGCTCGGACGCGTCCTCGCCACCGGGGACGCACCCCCGCTGGCCAGCCCGCTCACCGCGTCGTTCACGTTCGCGTGGCGGGCGGTCCGCAAGATCCGCCACGTGCCGATGCAGCTCTTCGACGTGACGATGTTCCCGATCATGTTCACGCTGCTGTTCACGTACCTGTTCGGCGGCGCGCTGGCCGGTTCGACCAGCGCCTATCTCCAGGACCTGCTGCCCGGCATCCTCGTCATGACGGTGGCGATGATCACGCCGTACACCGGCATGGGCCTCAACCAGGACATCCAGAAGGGCATCTTCGACCGCTTCCGCTCGATGCCGATCTGGGGCCCGGCCGTGCTCGTCGGCGCACTGCTCGGTGACCTCGTGCGCTACTCGCTGGCCGCGGTGATCACCATCGTGCTCGGCGTCGTCCTCGGGTTCCGTCCCGACGGTGGTGTCGTCGGCGTCGTCGCCGCGGTGGCGCTGCTGCTGACGTTCTCGTTCAGCCTGTCGTGGATCTGGACGCTGATCGGGTTCAAGATGCAGACGCCGGAGAACGTCATGCAGGTCAGCATGATGATCCTGTTCCCGCTGACGTTCGCGTCGAACGTGTTCGTCGACCCCGACACGATGCCGGGCTGGGTCCAGGCGTTCGTCGACGTGAACCCGGTGACCCACCTGACGACGGCCGCCCGGGAGCTGATGCACGGCCGGATGGACACCGGCTCGGTGATGCTGGTCCTCGTGACGTCGGCGGCCCTGGTCGCCGTCTTCGCCCCGCTCACCATGCGCAGCTACCGCGCCGAACGCTGACGCCGTCGGGTGGTACAGAGTTCGTACTGGGCGGCGCAGGAGCCGGTTCGTACGGTCGGTGGCATGGTCACCACACAGAACCCGAACCCGAACGTTCACGACGCGACCGCCTCGGCCGCCGAGCGGGAGCGGGAGCTGGTGGCGTGGGCCGCCGAGATCGGCGCCCGCATCAGCCGGTTCGCCGCCGATCACGACCGTGACGGCACGTTCGTGACCGAGGCCTACGACATCCTGCGCGACGAGGGCTACCTCGCCTTGGCCGTACCGGCCGAGCTCGGCGGCCACGGCGCCACCGTCCGCCAGGTGTCGATGGCCCAGCGGGAGCTGGCCCGCCACTGCTCGGCCACCGCGCTGGCGTCGGTGATGCACCACCACGTCGTGCTGTTCACCGCCTGGCGGTACCGCCGGGGCATGGCCGGCGCCGAGGCCACGCTGCGTGCGATCGCCGACGACGGCATCGTCGTCGTGTCGACCGGCGGCGCGGACCAGACCCGCCCGCGGGGCACTGCGGTGAGGGTCGACGGCGGCTACCGGGTCAGCGGGCGCAAGGTCTTCGCCAGTCAGTCCCCGGTCGGCGCGGTGATGGCCACGATGTTCCCCTACGAGGACCCGGACGAGGGCACCGTCGTGCTCAACATGTCGATCCCGATGGCCGACGACGGCGTCACCGTCCTCGACAACTGGGACACGCTCGGCATGCGGGGCACCGGCAGCCACGACGTCACCCTCGAGGACGTCTTCGTGCCCGACGCGCGGGTCATCGCCCGCCGGCCCCACGCCACGATCGACCCGCCGCTCCAGGTCGTCCTGAGCGTCGCCATGGCGCCGGTCGCGGCCGTCTACCTCGGCGTCGCCCGCTCCGCCCGGGACCACGCCGTTGCCACGGTCGCCGGCACCGACCGGGCAGCGGACCCGGTCGTCCAACGCCAGATCGGGCTGATGGACACCCGCCTCCGGGTCGCCGGCTGGGCGCTCGACGGTGCACTCGCCACCGTCGGCGACGACCCCGCACCGTCGATGGACACCGTCGTCGAGGTCATGGCGGCCAAGCGGGAGATCGCGCTCGCCGGCGCCGAGGTGTGCGACCTCGCCCTCGAGGTCGCCGGCGGCCGTGGGTTCTACCGGAGCTCGCCGATCGAGCGCTGCGTGCGCGACATCCGCGGTGCGAAGTTCCACCCGTTCACGCCCGAGCAGTCCCTGGTCCACGCCGGTCTCGTCGCCCTCGGCCTGCCCGCCGACCAGGCGTAGGCCCGCCTGCGGCAGGGCGTCCCGGGCCGCCGGTCGAGCCGGGGCGGCGTCAGGAGCCGATGCCGAGCGCGGCGAGAACCGCGCCGGTGCCGACGACCCCCAGGAGCGCGAGGCCGGTGATCACGAAGCGCCGGTCCCGCTCCTGGGTCCAGCGGAACACCAGCCACGCGACCCGCAGCAGCGGCGCGGCGACGATCGCCGCCACCACGGCCACGCCGATGGCCCGCCCCACCGCCCCGGGCACGAGCACCGCCACGACCGACACGGCGAGCACCGCCTTGCTCACCAGCTCGAGCGCCGGCCGCTGCCAGCGACCCCGGATCGTGCTGACCGCACCCGGCGGGATCGGCTCGCGCTCGGCGCTCATGCCTGGACCACCAGGATCACGGCGACGACGGCGAGGATGATGCTGAGCAGCCGGCGGACCCTCGTCGGGTGGAGCGACGCCTGGAACCGGGCGCCGGCCCGGCCGCCGAGCAGGCTGCCGGCGACGACCGCGGCGCTGAACCGGGGATCGATCCGGCCCTGGAGTGCGAACACGATCAGCGCGGCCGATGACGTGATCCCGACGGTGAACGTCGTCGTCGCCGTGGCCACCCGCATCGGCACGCCCATGATCTCGGTCGTGGCCGGGGTCTTGATGAAGCCACCCGATGCCCCGGCCATCCCGGCGACCGCACCGGCGAGGCCCATGAACGCCAGCGCACCACCGAGGCGGCGGGGCCGGTAGGGCACGATGCCGTCGCCGAGGGGATAGGCACCGTCGAGGTGGCCGACCCGTTCGCCGACGTCGGCCGGCACGCAGTCGTCGTTCGGCGGGTTGCGCAGGCCCTTCACCCGGGTGCCGGCGGCCGCGGCGCCGGCCGCGACCGCGGCGAGCAGCAGGGTGAGCGCCCGGTCGCTGACCGCGCCCGACACGAGCGCCCCGACGATGGCGCCGGCCGAGGCGAGCAGCTCGGTGGTGACGCCGAGCCGATGGTTGACCGTCCGGTCGGCGAGCTGGCGGGGGGCGGCGGCGACCGACGCCGCGGCCACGCTGATGAGCCCGAGCGGCGCCGCCTCCGACGGTGACAACCCCGCCAGGACGAGCCCCGGCACCAGGATCACGGCGCCGCCGAGGCCCCCGAGGGTGCCCAGCCCGGCGGCGACGAACGCCATCGCCGCGTAGAGCAGCGCCTCGGTCAATGTCCGCTCCCGGCCGTCACGACCCCGAGGGTACGTGAGACCGGACAACCGGCCCGGCCCCGGAGCCGATCAATCGTCGCTGGTCAGTCGTCACCCCCGACGCCATCGGTGACGCCCCCGTCACCTGTGCGGCCGCCGACCCGGTCGCGCCTTGTCGGGGTGGTGTGCGCGGCGGCAAACTGGGGGCGGAAGGCCGGCCTGACACCCCCACGAACGGCCGGTCGAGGAGCCCGACGTGTCCGCACCGACCGACGAGAGCAGGGTCCGCACCGGGCCCGCGCGCGTCGCATGGATGGGTGTCGGGTTCCTGGCCGTCGGGCTCGGCGGGATCGGGGTCGTCGTCCCCGGGCTGCCGACGACCGGCTTCTTCGTCCTCGCCGCGTCGTGCTTCGCGAGGTCGAGCCCCCGCTTCGAGCGGTGGGTCCTCGGCCTGCCCACCGTCGGCCCCATGGTGGCCGACTACCGGGCCGGCCTCGGGATGCCACGGCGGGCGAAGCTCCTCGCCATCTCGATGATCACGATCGCCGTCACCATCAGCGCCGGGTTCGCCATGGGCGGCGCACCCGCGTGGGTCCGCGCCTCGGTGGTCGTCGCCGGTGTGATCGGTGTCGCCTACGTCGGCTGGCGCGTGCCGACGCGGGAACGGGTCCTCGAGGCCCGCGGCGCAGCACGGCGCACCTGAGCCCGGTCGCCCGCGTCGAGTCGGCACGATCTCGTGAACGGCGGTCGCCAACGATGGGGTTTTCCAGGTCGGCGGGCGCGTAGCGTGGGTGGTGATGACCGACGCGCTCGCGCGCTACGACCGTGCGCTCGCCGCCTTCGGTGAGCGTGTCCACGCGGTGGCCCCCGCCGACTGGGCGAACCCGACGCCCTGCACGGGCTGGACGGTCCGCGACCTCGTCAACCACCTGACCGTCGAGCAGCTGTGGGTGCCCCACCTGCTGCGGGGCGGCACCATCCCCGAGCTGGGTGACGAGCTCGATGGCGATCAGCTCGGTGACGATCCGGTCGCCCGCTGGGACGACGCGGCCAAGGAGGCCAGCGCCGACTTCGGAGAGGTCGGTGCGCTCGAACGAACCGTGCACCTGTCGTATGGGCACACCCCGGCGCTCGACTACTGCCGGGAGATGACCTTCGACCTCACCGTGCACACCTGGGACCTCGCCCGGGCGATCGGCGGCGACGAGAAGATCGACGACGACCTCGTGCGCGCCGCGCTCGTCTTCGTGCGGCCCCGGGTCGACGAGCTGGCCGAGTCCGGGCTGTTCAGCCCTCCGCTCGCACCGCCGGACGACGCCTCCGCGCTGGAGCAGCTGCTGACGCTCACCGGACGACGGCCGTAGCCCGGCCGGCCGCACCGACGACCTCGTCGAACCGCGTTCGCCGATCGGCCACGGAGGATGTGACCTACGGCCGGGTTGGCGCAGCGCCGGAACGGGCACGATGTGGAGACCATCCCGACGCCGAAGGGGACGAAGTCGTGATGCCAGATCCCGCAACGGAACCCGACGACCGTGACGTCGAGGACCCCGCCGCCGAGGTGTCGATCGGCACCGAGGCCAACGAGGCCGATGTCGCCGAGCAGCGCCGCGGTGTCGAGCGGACCGCGACGGCCGTCGCACCACGGGAGATCCCCGTCGAGGCATCGGAGGCCGATGTCCTCGAGCAGTGGCGCGACGCCTACGACGAGGATGACGACGAGCGCTGAGCGCCGCCCGGCGGTCCGCCGCCTCGCCGGATGCGGATCGGGCCCCGGGCCGACACCGCATCGACCACGACACCTCGTTGGGTGACCTCGACCTCGCCGTCGGCGGCCAAGCGCGCCGCGACGGTGCGGGCGAGGGGCATCAGCTGCCGCCAGTCGTCGCCACCGGCGACGCGGGCCGCCTCGGACGGGCAGATGCTCGCCCGTGGGGCACGCCGGGCCAGCAGCTCGCGCACGGCGTGCTCGAGCGCGGCTGCTGCGTCGCTCAGGTCGTGCGGCGGCACACCAGCACCGCGAGGTCGTCGCGTCTCGTCGGATCGCGTCGGTTGGCGATCAGCTTGTCCGCCATCGACTCCGGGTCGGCCGAGGCGCACACGGCCGTGTCGCGCACGTAGTCGAGCCCGACGTCGATCGGCTCACCCGGTGTCTCTGCCAGCCCGTCGGTGAACATGACGAGCACGTCGCCGAGCGCGAACGGCAGGCTCACCAGCTCGAACGGGGCCATGGCACCGGCACCGAGCGGGGGGCCGGGGACCACGTCGAGCAACGACACGTCCGGAGGCGACACCATCACCGGCGGCAGGTGGCCGGCCGACACGACGTGGAGCTCCTCCCCGACGTGGCGGGCGAGGAGCATGGTCGCCATCAGGCCCTCCTCGACGCAGTAGCGGTCGACGAGGGCCGCGACCGCGGCCAGGTGGTGGCCGCGCTGGAGCAGCACCTCGGTGGCGGTCCGGATCCGGCCCATCGTCGCCGCCGCGCCGACGCCCTGGCCGACCACGTCACCGATGACGAACGTGGTGTGCTCCTCGCCGGCGATGACGTCGTACCAGTCACCGCCGATCTGGGTGCCCGTCGCCCCGGGCACGTACCGGGCCGCGATCTCGAACCCGGGCCGGGTGAAGCGCCGGTCGGGGAGGAGGCTCTCCTGGAGCTCGATGGCGAGCTGGCGCCGGCGCTCGTACTCGAACAGCGCGTCGAGGGCGCTCGACACCCGCTCGGCGAGTTGGGAGAGACCGACCAGGTCGACGAACCTCCGCGACACGTCGTCGTCGAAGGTGACCGTCAGGGCTCCGGCGAAGCTCCCCGTCGCGCTGGACAGGTCCCAGCTGCGGCGGAGCCCGTCGTGGTCCCCGCCCGTCGGCGCGTCGCCGGCGGTGGCCCCGTCGAGGGGTTCGTGCACGTCGGGCGCCACGGTGACCTGCACCGACCCGAACCCGGCGACGATCTCGTCGGCTGCGTCGACCACCTCCGCGGAGAAGTGGTCGAGGTCGACGCCCGCCTCGGCGGGGTGGAGCATGACCGACCGGAGCGCGGCGTCGACCATCTCGACCGAGCGCAGCCGGCGCTCGTGACGGCGCTCGACCGTCACGTCGCGCTGGGAGGACACGAAGAAGATGATCTCGCCGGCCTCGTCGCGGACCGGGTCGATCCGCCAACGGATCAGGAACGGTGAGCCGTCGAGGCGGTAGTTGACCGTCTCCCCCTCGAACGTCCGCCCGGCGCCCAGGTCGGCCCGCAGCCGGTCGAGGACGGCGCGCTCGGTGTGGGGGCCCTGCATGATGCGGGGGGACCGGCCGAGGACCTCGTCCCGGGAGCCGCCCATCAGGTCGAGGTACGCCTGGTTGACGTAGACGATCTCGGGACCGGGCTGATCGAGCGAGGCGCGGGTGATGCAGGTGGCGGTCGTCGACTGCTCAAGCGCGGCGGCCAACACCCGGATCTGCTCGGCATCACTCGCGAACGGCATCTCGCCCCTGCGTTTCTCCCTGGTCGTCGATCCCGGTCACCACTCGCCGACGAACGCCTCTCCCGCCGACGCGGGTGTCCCCGTGGGACGGCAACAGACCGTAGCGACATCGCGCGATCTGCAGCAGATGGTCGATCGTCCTCCTCCGCACGGTGCGGATGCTCCACGAGCTGGGTACCCCGTCTCGGGGAGTCCATGCGCGCGCTCCCGCGACGGGGCGGGTCGCCGGTGCCGGCCGACGACCGAGCGATCGGGCCATCACCCGGTGATCGCCGCCGCGGGATCACCGCCCCGCGAGCGGGACCGGGCAGGGACGGTGCTCAGGCGCGGGAGCGGGCGACCGCGGCGGCGGTCGCCGCGCCGAGCGCCCCGAAGCCGCCGGCGGCGACCACGGAGATCCGTCGGTGCTCCGGCGGGAGCACGACGCTGCCGATGGAGTCGCCGAGGTCGGAGACCACGGAGGCCGCCAGCCAGCTCAACGGGTCGCGTCGACGGGCGAGCGCCCACACCAGACCGGCACCGATCGCCAGGTCCCGGGCGGCGACTGCCCGGACCAGGTACACCGACGTCGGTGAGCTGTCCCCGACCCACCGCTTCGCCGCCCGGTCGGCCGCGGCGAGGAAGCCGACGCCCGTCGCGACCCGGCCGAGGCCCACGGTCCACGAACCCACCGTCGCCACCTTCATGTCGTGCCTCCCACGTCGCGTCCTCCGATCGAACGAGTGGCCCGCCGTCCTACCCCGGGCCGGACCCGGCGAAGCAGCCCGCGTGGCCGAACCCGGCGCCGGGCCGCTCGGTAGCCTGCGGGGCCGTGCACCGTGACGTCAGCGGCGGGGTGCCGCTCCACCACTTCGAGCTCGCCCGCCGCCACGACCGCCTGACCGCCTGCGTGACCTCGCGCCACGGCGGGGTGAGCGTCGGCGCCTACGGGTCGCTGAACCTGGCGTTCCACGTCCCCGACGAGCCGGCGGCCGTCATCGAGAACCGGCGACGGGCGTGCGCTGCCCTCGGGCTGCCGCTCGAGGCCCTGACGATGGCCCGCCAGGTCCACGCCGACGACATCGCCGTGGTCGACGACACCCACCGGGGGGCCGGCTCGACCGACGACGCGAGCGCCGTCGGCGAGGCCGATGCGCTGATCACGGCGACGCCCGGCGTGCTGATCGGGGTGATGGTGGCCGACTGCGTGCCCGTGGTCGTCGCCGACCCGTCGCGGCGGGTGGTGGCGGTGGCCCACGCCGGTTGGCGGGGCACGGTCGCGAAGGTCGTGACCAGGGTCGTCGAGACGCTGATCGACCGGTTCGGCAGCGCCCCCGGTGACCTCGTCGCCGGGATCGGGCCGGCGATCGGGCCGGCGAGCTACCAGATCGGCCCGGAGGTCGCCGACGCGGCCCGCGCCGCGTTCCCGGCCAACCCCGAGCTGCTCCGCACCGCGGTCGACGGCAGCACCCACCTCGACCTGTGGCGGGCCAACGCCGTCCAGCTCGAGGTGATGGGCGTGGCGGCCGAGCGGATCGAGGTCGCCGGGGTCGACACCCGCACCGCGACCGACGAGTTCTTCTCCGACCGGGCCGAGCGCCCGTGCGGTCGGTTCATGGCCCTCGCCGCGATCGGCCCATCGACCTCCTGAGCCGGTGGTCGGGCGCTGCCGCAAGCGCCACCGACGCCTACAGCTCGAGCTGCACGGCCGCCCGTTCGCTGATCGCCGGCCGGATCGTCTCGGCGATGAGCTCGCGGTGGCCGGCGTCGTCCCGGTAGGTCTCGTAGGCGGCACGGTCCGCGAAGTCGGCGACGATGGCGACGTCCCAGGTCCCGTCGTTCAGCCCGGCGTCGGGACCGAAGGTGTAGCGCTCGAAGACCCCGTCGAGCCGGGCGGCCAGCGCAGCGAGACCGTCGAACACCGAGGACCTCGCCTCCTCGGTGGCGTCGGGGGCCCAGCGGAACAGCACGCAGTGTCGGATCACCGCCTCAGGTTCGCGCAACCGGGCACGGCACGGGTTCCCGGCACGCCGCACCGCCATCGACGACGTGTCAACAGGTTGGGTGTCGGGCTCGCCGGTTCTGCTAGACGACGGTGATGCAGCACGAACTGTTCTCCGTCGAGGGCAAGGTCGTCGTCGTCACCGGCGGGAGCCGGGGCATCGGCCTGATGATCGCCCGGGGCTTCGTCGAGGCCGGCGCCCGCGTGTACGTCTCGTCCCGCAAGGCCGAGGTGTGCAACGAGGTCGCGAAGGAGCTGTCGACGGTCGGCGACTGCCGGCCGATGCCGGCGGACCTGTCGACGGAGGACGGCTGCCGGGGCCTCGCCGAGGCCGTGACCGCCGAGGAGTCGGCGGTGCACGTGCTCGTCAACAACGCCGGTGCCAACTGGGGCGCACCGATGGCCGAGCACGACCACGCGAGCTGGTCGCGGGTGCTCGCGCTCAACGTCGAGGGTGTGTTCCACACGACCAAGTTCTTCCGCGACGCGCTGGAGGCGGCGTCGACCGACGACGACCCGGCCCGGGTCATCAACATCGGCTCGATCGACGGCATCCAGGTCCCGAACCTCGACACGTTCAGCTACTCGTCGTCGAAGGCCGCGGTCCACCAGCTGACCCGTCACCTGGCCAAGCAGATGGCCCCGAAGGTCACCGTGAACGCGGTCGCACCCGGCCCGTTCCAGTCGAAGATGATGGCGGCCACCCTCGACGCCTTCGGCGACCAGATCGCGTCGACGGCCCCGATGCGCCGCATCGGCCGACCCGACGACATGGCCGGTGTGGCCATCTTCCTGGCGTCGGCGGCCAGCACCTACATCACCGGCGCGGTCATCCCCGTCGACGGGGGCATCGCCACCACCAAGTGACCCACCCCCACCTCGAACTGGCCTACGAGACCGACGTCCACAGCGCAGATCGGTAGACCAGAACGGTCGACGCCTGAACTGGGGGGGGGCATCAACGACCACCACGTGGCAGATCTGGCACCCAGAACGGGAGGAGCGGGCAGGTCAGGTGATGACGGCCTGGGTCTGGGTGGTGAGCGACACCAGCTTGCCCCGGTCGTCGCGGACCTCGGTCTGGACGACGACGGTCGTGCGGCCGACGTGCAGCGGGCGGCTCGTCGCCGTGGCCGAGCCCTCACGGACGCCCCGCATGAAGTTGGTCTTCGACTCGATCGTCGAGGTCGTGGCGCCCTCGGGCAGGTTGAGGAACGCACACACCGCGCCGGCGCTGTCGGCCAACGACATCAGCACCCCGCCGTGCATGGCGCCGGCGACCGTGCACCGCTGTGCGTCCCAGCAGACCTCGGCCCGCACCTCGTCGCGCGTGGCGCGGGAGATGGTCATCCCGAGCGACTCGGCGAAGGGCATGGTGGCGACGAGATCGGTGGGTGTCACGGCGAACCTCCGGGTCGGGACGTCGAAAGCGTCGCCGACGCGACGACGCCGATCCATGACCTGCGGGGTACGCGTCGGGGCGCTCGCTCAGGGCTCGGCGGGGACCGCGCCGACGCCGAAGCCCGTGGCCAGGAGCGGGAACACGGCGGCGTACTCGTCGGCCAGCTCGTGCTCGTCGGGCGCCTTCATCCACCGCCTGCGGGCGGTCACGATCGCGGCGATGGCGACCCGGCCCATCAGCTCGGGACGGGGGTCGGAGTGGCGGTCGACCCCGAGGCGCTCGGCGACGAACGACGCGATCTCCTCGATCCAGTCCTCCTGGCGGCCGAGGTTGTACGCCTGGAGCAGCGGGTTGGCCGCAAGCACGAGCGCCCGGCGCAGGTCGAGGTCCCCGGCGCGGCGGTGCTCGCGCAACACGGCGAGGGTGGCCGTCTTGATGGCGTCGAGGACACCCGCAGCCGGATCACTGGCCGCCAGCGCCGAGCGGAACAGCTCGACCCGCTCCTCGTGGTCGGCGAAGAGCACGTCCTCCTTGCGGGGGAAGTACCGGTTGAACGTCCGGGTCGAGACGTCGACGACGTCGCAGATCTCCTCGACCGTCGTGTCGTCGAAGCCCTGCTCGGAGAACAGCGCGATCGCCGCCGATTCCAGCGCTCGCCGCGTCTCGAGCTTCTTGCGCTCACGGCGCCCGGGCGTGTCGGTCGTGCCCACCACGCCAACCTAACCACATTCCGTCAGGTCCGCCGCGCTCGCCCCCGGTCGCGCAACGCCCTCGTCACAAGCCCTTGACCTTCTCGACCTCGGCGCTGCGCACCAGCGTGGCGAGCTCGGTCGTCAGCCGGGCGTCCCCCCGGGTCTCGAGCGTGACCACGACGACCGGCTGCCCGTCGGCCTTCTCGTACATCACGTCCTTGAGGTCCAGGTCGTCGCGGCCCTCCAGGCGGCGCAGGAAGTCGGTCGGGTCGGCACCCGGCGCCAAGCGGAAGCTCACCCGGCGCGAGCGGGCGCTGTGGCGGCCGATGTAGTCGCGGACCGGCTTGAGCAGGACGAGGCTGAAGGCGATCAGCAACGTGGTGGCGGCGGCCACCGCGACCAGGCCGACGCCGACGGCGAGGCCGATGGCGGCGGCGACCCACACGCTCGCCGCCGTCGTCAGGTTGCGCACCTGGGAGCGCTGGCGGAAGATCATGCCCGCGCCGAGGAAGCCGACGCCGACGACGACCTGCGACGCCACCCTGGTCACATCGGCCTGGAGCGTGGAGTCGGCCCGCGGCCGGTCGAAGGCCGTGAACCCCTCGGTCGAGATCACGCCGAACAGCGCGGCGCCGACCGTGACCGCGATGTGGGTGCGCAACCCGGCGGGCTGGTCACCCGCCTCGCGCTCCAGTCCGACGACGGCGCCGAGGACGAAGGCGGTGACCAGGCGCACCACGATGTCGAGCTCGATCCCGTACTGGTTCACCGTTGCTCCTCGACCTGCGCGGACAGGGTTGGGAAGGGGTCCGTCGAGGCGCCGGACGCAGGGGCGCACGAGCGGCGACGGACCGGGCCGGCGCGGACGGGGCGGTCCGGTCGCGCCGGCCCACGGTCGGTCCTTCCCCGCAGGTCGCGGCGGCAATCACCAGCGGCGTCGATCTCCCGTGCCCACCGGTGGCGGTGGCGGTTAGCCTCGCCCGCATGCGCACCGCCTCCGGGTTCCGCGACGTGCTCGAGACGACCGACGAGCTGCGGGCGCTGTACCGCCGGCCCAACGCGGTGGTGGAGGCCAAGAAGACCGACCACGTCGACGAGACGACGGCCCGGTTCATCGCCGTCTCGCCGTTCGTGCTCGTGGCGACGTCCGACCCGGACGGCAGCTGCGACGTCTCGCCCCGGGGCGGTCCGCCGGGCTTCGTGCGGGTGCTCGACGAGCACCGGCACGCGCTGCCCGACCTCGGCGGCAACAACCTCCTCGACTCGATCACCAACATCCTCGCCAACCCCCACATCGGGCTGCTGTTCGTCCGCCCGGGGACCGACGAGACGCTCCGGGTCGACGGCCGGGCGGTGATCACCACCGACCCCCGGGTCCTCGACCTGTGGGACGGCGAGCTGCGGCGCCCGAAGGCGGCGATCGGCATCGAGGTCGAGCACCTGTTCATCCACTGCGCGAAGGCGTTCCGCCGCGGCGAGGTGTGGCACCCCGACCGCTGGAACCTCGACCCGTCGGCGCCCGACGCGTCGGAGCTGTTCGTCGGCCACGCCGGCCTCGACATCGACCCCGCCGTGGTGCGCAAGGACCTCGACGCCGGCTACGAGGCCGAGCTCGCCGGCGAGCGGATCAGCCCGGCCTGACGGCCCCCGCCCGGCGGCGACGTCCCGTCCGGTCCGGCCACGTCGCGCCTGGTCCCGTCCCACCCTGTGCCGGGCGACGCCGGGTGAGGCGGTAGCGTCGCCGCTCGGTGCCCGACCTGCGGACGACGCTGACCGAGCTGATCACGGGCCTGGCCATGGTCGGCCACGACACCGTCGACGAGGCGCTCGCCGCCCGACCGGCGGCGATGGTGAGCGTGTCCCCCGAGCTGTGGGTCCGCCTCGACGCCGCCCACGCCGGCGGGGCGCACCGGGACGACGTCGACGCCGCCTGGGCCAACGGCCGGGCCTTCCTCGCCGCCCGTGACGGGCTGCGGGGACGGCGCCCGCTCACCGTCGAGTGGAAGGGATCCCAGCGGGCACCGGGCGACGAGGTCGCACCGATCGACCTGCGCATCGACCACGTCTACCTGGTCAGCTGCAAGTACCTGTCGCGCATCGTCGTCAACGCGTCACCGGCGCGGCTGTTCGACCGTCTCCTCCAGGGCGCCCACGGCGCCCGCTCCGCCGACTGGTACGAGGAGGTCGCGCCCGACGAGCACCACCAGCTCTACGACGTGGTCCGCACCGGGCTGGCCGACCCGACGTTGCCGCGGCGGGTCGACGAGCTGTCACCGGCGGAGCGCAAGGCGCTCGGGCGGCGGCTGCGCGAGGGTTGGCCGGCGGGCGCGGGCGAGGCCTACGAGGTGATGACCGACGCCGTCGCCCGGGCCACGGCCGCCCGTTGGCGGGACACGATCGGCGGGCGGGCCGGCCAGGAGGCGATGTTGTGGCGCATGCTGCGCATCGGCAGCGCGCCGTACTTCGTGCTCGGTGCCGGCCGGGACGGGCCGATCCGCCGGCGCATCCTGACGCCGTGGGACTGGCGCCAGCGCTACCGACTCCGGTCGCTGACGATCGAGGCGCAGGCCGGCGGCCAGGCCCGCGTCGGGTGGGCGGCCGAGATCGACGACCGCGTCACCGGCGCCGACCGGCAGGTGTGCGGCCACGTCGAGATCCGCTGGAGCCACGGCCGCCTCGCCGCGCCACCGGAGGCGAAGGTCTACCTCGACACGCCGCACGACGACGTCCCCGGCTACGAGCCCCTCGTCTGATCGGGCGACGGCCTGCTGGGCACGAGCCCGGCCGGGCTCGCCGGGCTCAGTGGCCGCGCTCGATCCACTCCTCGAGGTGGGGGGCCTCGTCGCCGATGGTCGTGCTGTCGCCGTGGCCGGTGTGGACGATCGTCTCGGGCGGCAGGCTCAGGAGCTTGGCCCGGATCGAGTCGATGATCGTCGGGAAGTCGCTGTAGCTGCGGCCCGTCGCGCCGGGGCCGCCGCAGAAGAGCGTGTCCCCGCTGAAGAGCACGTCCTTGCCGCCGTCGCCGGCGCCGACCGCGTGGAAGCAGCAGCAGCCCGGCGAGTGGCCGGGGGTGTGCATGATCCCGATCTCGTTTCCGCCGACCGTCAGGGTGGCGCCGCCCTCGAGGTCGCGGTCGGGGCCGCGGTCGGGGTAGACGGCGTCCCACAGCATGCGGTCGTCGGGGTGGAGCATGATCGGCGCATCGACCGTGTCCTGGAGCGCCCCGGCCGCGTTGATGTGGTCGTTGTGGCCGTGGGTCAGCACGATGCCGAGCACCTTGCGGCCGGCGACCGCCTCGACGATCGGGCGGTGGTCGTGGGCCGCGTCGAAGACCAGCACCTCGCGGTCGTCGCCAACCAACCAGATGTTGTTGGTGACGTGCCAGGAGCCGCCGTCGAGTTGGAACAGACCGTCGGTCGTGACGAGCTCGATCACAGGACCACCACGCTCCGGAGCACCTCACCCTTCTCCATGCGCCCGAAGGCCTTCTCGACCCCGTCGAGCGGGATCGTCTCGCTGACGAACCGCTCCAGGTCGAGACGCCCGAGCAGGTACTGATCGATCAACATCGGGAAGTCCCGGCTGGGGAGGCAGTCCCCGTACCAGGACGGCTTGAGCGCCCCGCCACGACCGAAGAAGTCGATCATCGGGATGTCGGGGAACGTCATGTCCGGGGTCGGCACCCCGACCTGCACGACGGTGCCGGCGAGGTCGCGTGCGTAGAACGCCTGGCGCAGCACCTCGGGGCGACCGACCGCCTCGACGACCACGTCGGCCCCGAAGCCACCGGTCGCGGCCTGGATGGCGGCGACCGCGTCCTCGTTGCCCGAGTTCACGGTGTGGGTGGCGCCGAACTCCTCGGCGAGGGACAGCTTGCGGTCGTCGAGGTCGACGGCGATCACGGTCGTCGCGCCGGCCAGGACCGCACCGGCGATGGCGGCATCCCCGACGCCACCGCAGCCGAACACGGCGACGCTGTCGCCCGGCTGGACGTTGCCGGTGAGCATCGACGCTCCGATGCCGGCCATCACGCCACAACCGAGCAGGCCGGCCACGGTCGGCGGGGCCTCGGGGTCGACCTTGGTGCACTGGCCCGAGTGGACCAGCGTCTTCTCGGCGAACGCACCGATGCCGAGCGCCGGGGAGAGCTCGGTCCCGTCGGTCAGGGTCATCTTCTGCGTCGCGTTGAACGTCCAGAAGCAGAGATGGGGCCGGCCCTTCTTGCACGCCCGGCACGTGCCGCAGACGGCCCGCCAGTTCAGGACGACGAAGTCGCCCGGCGCCACGTCGACGACGCCGTCACCGACGGACTCGACGATGCCGGCCGCCTCGTGACCGAGCAGGAACGGGAACTCGTCGTTGATGCCGCCCTCGCGGTAGTGGAGGTCGGTGTGGCACACCCCACAGGCCTGGATGGTGACGACGGCCTCGCCGGGGCCGGGGTCGGGGACGACGATCGTCTCGACCGACACGGGCTCGCCCTTCGCTCGGGCCACCACCCCTCTGACGTTCTGCGCCATGACTCGTTCCTCCCCGGCGTCGGATCCCTGCGGACGATACTCAAGGCCCACGGGCCTCCGGGACACCGAGATCGGGACACGGAGGCCAGCGGCCCACCCATCAGGGCACGATCAGCGTCCACGACGAGGGTCGGACCGCCACGTCCACCTCGGTGAGCCCGTCGTGGACCTCGCCGTCGATCGACAGCGGGATCGGCCGCTCGCTGCGCACGTGCAGCGTCCTGGCGGTCTCCAGGTGGACGTCGTCGCGATCGCCCTGGCGCTCGCGGAGGAAGTCGAGCGCCATGCCCAGCCGGTCGGCCCGCCCCGAGGCGTCGACCACGAGCAGCTCGAACGTCGGGTGGGCGAGGTCGGCGTCGGGGGCGAGGAGCGTGCCCGGCCCGCTGCGGGGGCCGAGCATCATGGCCGCGAGCAGCAGCTCGACGCGGCGGGGCTCACCCCCGTCGACGACGAGCTCGGTGTCCCACCCCTCCTCGGACAGCCCGGCGGCCACGGTGGTGACGGTGTACGCGGCGTTGCCGAGCACCGGCTTCAACGTCGACGAGGCATCGGCCGCGACCGCACCGAGGCCGACGTGGGCGGCGTTGACCCCGAGCTCGCCGTTGATGACGAGCAGGTGGGCGCCCCGGGTGCGCCCGGCGCAGATGACGTCGGCCGCGCCCTCCGGGTCGAGCGGGATGTCGTTGCCGCGGGCGGTGTTGTTGCCGGTGCCGAGCGGCAGGAGCCCGACGACGATGTCGTCGAGCCTGCCGGCGGCGGCGACGGTGTCGACGGCGAACTTCACGCTGCCGTCGCCGCCGGCCACCACGAGCACGCGGTCGTCGAGGTCGTCGACGATGGCCCGCAGCTCCTCGGGCTCGGAGGTCCAGCACAGGGTGGTCGGCGCCGAGGTCTCCAGGCGGTCGACCGCACGCTGGACGCGGTCCTGGGCGGTGGTGCCAGCGGCCTTGTTGGCGACGACGAGATAGCCGGGAGCGGTCACGGCGGACATGTTCCCCGACGGCCCGCCGGTCAATCCACGAGCACGTGACCGGACGACCGCGGGTCAGGGGTCGGCGGCGGGGTCGAGGACGACGCTGAACACGCTCGGCTGGCCGTTCACGCCGCGTTGGACGAGGAGGCTGACGAACGGGGCGTCGTCGTCGATCACCGGTGGGAGGTCGACCTCGACGACGTGCTGGCCGGGTCGCTCCCACGACTGGCGACGGCACTCGGGGTGGCACGCCCCGTCGCCGTCGACCAGGGACCAGCGGGCGGCGCCGAGCTCGTCGGGGCCCTGGTCGGGCTCCACGACCCGGAGCAGCACCCGGTCCGACCACACCTCCAGCGAGATGAGGGTGGCCTGGCCGCCGTCGAGCGATCGCACGGTGCGCTTCAGCGGCACCACCCTGCGGAGCATGACGGAACGATCACCGAGCGCAACAGTGTGACCCACGGCTCCCAGGCTTCCGCGGGCGTCGCGGGCCCGCATGGGGGACATCCCCGATCGATCCCCCATCGGCCCCGCCCGGTCCGGTCCGGCGGCCGGGTCCGGGGCCCCACACCCCGGACCGGCA
>JAXHUH010000017.1:0-2962 GCA_034211175.1 Actinomycetota bacterium | reverse complement strand
GCCCTGCACAACGCAGTCGCCCGCTCCGAGGTGGACGATCGAGGGTGATCCGCTGGCTGACGTGGCGTCCGTCGGCAACGCCTTGATGCCCGCGGGCCGGGGACTTGGACTGTAGGCGGGGTGTAGTCCTACGGCTGGCAGCTCTTCGTGAGGGTGCGCCCACGAACGGTCGCTGCGATCGTTTTGCCGCTTGGTGATCGCCGGGGAGTGGGCGACAACGCTCCCGGGCGCTGTTCGAGGTTCTGACGGGCCAGCTCGCTCGTCTGGCCGGGGTCCCGGGGCAGCGAACTACCTCGCAGGAATGCGGCCGTCCTCAGGACGACGAGCTCGTTCTCGGTCGACGGATCGAGCGCGCTCATGAGCCTCATCGTGCGAAGCCACCCCTCGAGCGCGCCGTGCCGGCTGGCTGGTGGCTCGTTCGCCGGAAGGAGCGTGTGTCCGCCGGCGAGTGAGACCCATGCCAAGGGCCCGCCGGGCCTGACGGCCCCGAGCGGAGCGGAAGGCATTGCGGCCCTCCCGTCCGAGGCCGAAGGCCGAGGACATGGAAGGCCAGCTCGTGGAGCTGATGGGATTCGAACCCACGACCCCCTGCTTGCAAAGCAGGTGCTCTAGCCAGCTGAGCTACAGCCCCGAGACCCCGTCATCGTAGCCGCACCACCCGTACCGCCCGGTGGCATCAGCTGCTCGGGCTCAGGCCCCGGGGCGACCCTCGTGGGACCTCGCCGGTTCGGTCTCGTTGCCGTTGCGGTGCCACTCGTCGAGGTCGATGGTGCGCTCGGCGTCGAACGGGGCCTCGTCGTCGGCCACGATCGTGATCTCCCGGTCGGGGTCACGCTCGCGCTCGCCGCTCGGGAGCGACCGGCCGGCGGCGTCGGGCCGCGGTTCGCCGGGCCCGAGCGCCCGCTCCGACATCATCTCGAGGTCGGCGCCGACGATGTTGTGGACCTTGGTGAGCGTCTCACGCAGCTCGGAGATCCGCTTGGCGTGGGCCTGTCGGGCCTGGGCCTCCTTGGCGTGGGCCCGCTCCAGCTCGATCACCCGGGCCCGCAGGTCGTCCTCGGCTTGGCGGGTGCGCAGGTAGCGCTCGTTGAGCTGGTCGGCGATCTCGCGGGCCTTCGACAGGTCGCCGCGCAGCGACTCGATCTCGGCGGGGTCGATCGTCGGGCCGGTGTCGATCTCGTCGAGCTCCGGCTCGGCCCCATCGCCGGCGCCGCCGAGCTCGGCGGACCGGGCCTCGGCCTCGGTGCTGACGGCTTCGGCCCGTTCGACGGCGGCCTGGGCCGTCTCCTGGGCAGCGTGGAGCGCGGCGTTGGCGTCGGCGACCTGGTCGCGGAGTCGGTCGATGACCCGGTCGCGCTCGTCGATCGCCCGCACGTAGGGCTCGGGGTCGACGTTGCCCGCGGAGCGCAGCCGCTCGTTGGACTCTCGGATGGCGAGGACCTCGTCGCGGGTCGGCCGGTCGCGCAGCTCGCGCTCGAGCCGCTGGTTCTCGATCAGGCGGTCGACCCACCGGTCACGCTCGATGGGCATGCGTCGGTAGCGCCACAGCAACCAACCGAGCATCAGTCCGATCAGCGCCGCGAACACCATGAGAAGGAAGATCTCGATGATCAGCAGCAACATGGTTCCGGCTCCCTCCGAGCGCGGAAAGCCAACCGACACCGCCCGTCGACCTCGCCGAGTGTAACCACCCCACCACGCCCTCGCAGGTGAGCCTAGAAACGAACGTCCTTCGAACCGCCCCCGCCGTCGACCCGTTGTCGCTCCGAGGTGGCGCGGACCCGCTGTCGCTTCCGGCCCCGTTGGCACGTGTTGTCGCTCCGAGGTGGCGCGGACCCGCTGGCGCTTCCGGCCCCGTTGGCACGTGTTGTCGCTCCGAGGTGGCGCGGACCCGCTGGCGCTTCCGGCCCCGTTGGCACCTGTTGTCGCTCCGACGTGGCGCGCACACCGGGTAGGGACGACCAAGGACCGCCGCCGGCCGCGCAACACCGTCAGCCCGCCGAACGGAGCTCGTCCGGAGGGCCTGCCCGACGGCGAGCGAGGCTCGGCCCGCTGAACGCAGCTCGTCCGGAGGGCCTGCCCGACGGCGAGCGAGGCTCAGCCGGCGCCAGTGATGACGAACTCGACGCGGCGGTTGCGCTGGCGGCCCTCGGGGGTCGAGTTGTCGGCGATGGGGTCGTCGGAGCCGTAGCCCACGGCGGTCAGCCTCGCCGCCTCGACGCCGTTGGCGACGAGCTCCTCGACGACGGCGGCCGCCCGGTCCTCGGAGAGCTGGCGGTTCTCGTCGACGTCGCCGCGGTCGTCGGTGTGGCCGGCGATCTCGATCGACGGGCCCGGGTGGGCGTCGATGGCCTCGGCCACCTCCTCGAGGGTGCTCAGCGACGATGCGTCGAGCTCGGCGCCGGTCGCCTGGAACCGGATGGGGGCCGAGGAGAGGATCTCGGCGAGCGCGTCCTTCAGGTCGGCGACGTCGGAGCCGGCGATCTCGTCGCCCGTCGTGAGCGCGGTGTCGACGGTGAGCCCGGCGTCCCGGGCGAGGTTGATGGTACGACCGAGCGCGGTCAGGGCCTGGTCGTTCGCGGCATTGCCCTCGATCGTCGCCTTGTTGCCCCGCAGCGTGGCACTGCCGGTGCGCAGCTGCCGGGCGGCGTCGTTCACGATGATGGCCCACGCCCGGATCCGGTCCTCGGCCCCGGTGGTCGGCGCATCGCCGGAGACGACGATGTCGTCGATGCCGGCCGGGTCGACCGACAGCGAGCGGAGCAGCACGTCGCGCTGGGCGTCGCTCTCGACGGTGCCGAACAGGGTGACCGACTCGCCGCGGATGGCGGCGGCGAGGTCGACGTCGTCGTCCACCGCTCCCGACGGCGGGTCGTCCTGGTCGGCACCGTCGGTGTCGGTCGGTGACGGGGCCGGTTCGGTCGTGGTCGCACCGGCCGCGGTCGTCGAGGTCGTCGCCCCG
>JAXHUH010000016.1:0-9645 GCA_034211175.1 Actinomycetota bacterium | reverse complement strand
CCACCACCACGGCACCGAGCACCACCACGATGCCGACGACGACCACCACGATGCCGACGACGACCACCACGATGCCGACGACGACAACCACGGCACCCCCGGGCGAGGTCCCCGGGTCGCCAACGAACGCCGCCGCCGTCGCCTCGTTCGACGCGGCCGTCGTCTCGTGGGACCCGCCGGCCCGGGCCGGCGACGCACCGCTCGACGGGTACACCGTCTACTGCTACGACATCACCGACGCCTTCGCCTCGTGCGGCGCGACGGCGGTCACCGGCGACCCGCCGGCCACCTCGGCGACCGTGACCGGACTGCAGGCCACCGCGGCCTACCGGTTCGCCATCACCGCGAACAACATCCACGGCGAGTCGAGCCCGTCGGTCGTGACCAACATCGTCGTCCCCAACGCGGCGCGCGCCCCCAACCCGCCGCCGGAGGTCACCGCGCTCACCGGCGACGGCTCGGTGACGATCAACTGGGAGGAGCCGGCCACCAACGGCAGCCCGATCACCGGCTACACCGTGTTCTGCAACCGTGCCGGGGTCGGCTGCGGCATCCGTACCACCGGTCCGGAGGTGACCGGGATCGCGTTCACCGGGCTCGAGAACGGTGCGCTGTACTCGTTCCAGGTCGTCGCGGCCAACGACGCCGGGTCGTCCTCGCCGGCCAGCTCCGGCCTGGTCATGCCGGCGGCACAGGGCCCGGTGATGAACACCCGGCTGTTCCAGTCGGTGCCGATCCGCGTGTCGGGTGTCTACGAGCCGATCGCCGGTGACTTCAACGGCGATGGCCGGACCGACGTCTACTGGTACGGCCCCGGCCCCGAGACCGACAACATGTGGCTGGCGAACGCCTCCGGCCGCGGCTTCCGGGCCGCGACCACCCGTCCGGTCAACGGCACCTACGTGCCCACCGTCGGCGACTTCGACGGCGACGGGTTCGACGACATCTTCTGGTACTCCCCCGGCGGCGGCGTCGAGCACGTGTGGCGGGGCAGCGAGACCGGCGCGTTCATCGGACGGCGCGTCCCGGACGTCGACGGCAACTACGTACCGATCGCGGGCCAGTTCGTCGGTGCGCCCGACAGCCCCGAGGACCTCTACTTCTACGCGCCGGGCGACGAGCCCGAGTTCATGTGGACCGGCACGACCGACGGTGGCTTCACGGCCGTCGGGCGGCCCGGCACACCTGCGGACGGCGACTACCAGCCGCTCGTCGGCGACTTCGATGGTGACCTCTACGACGACATCTTCTGGTACGGCCCCGGTACCGAGCCCGACGGCCTGTGGCTCGGGCGTGCCAACGGCGCGTTCGTGCCCGGGCCCGATCTGGCGATCAACGGCACGTACCGGCCGGTGGTCGCCGATGTCACCGGCGACGGCCGGTCCGACATCCTCTGGTACGGCCCCGGTCGCGCCAACGACGCGTTGTGGGCTGCGACCACCGGCGGCAGGTTCACCGGCATCCCCGGCATCGCGGTGAACGGGGTCTACGAGCCCTTCGCCGGCGACCTGTCGGGCGACGGCAAGGAGGACATTTTCTGGTACGCGCCCGGCGGCGCGCCGGACTACGTCTGGTACACGCGCTGAGCGGGCGGGGCCCGGCGCTCAGCCGGGCCCCTCGCCGGCGGCGTCGGGGCCGCCCTCACGGAGGCTGCGACCGGCGTGTGCCATCCACACCTCCAGGCGGCGCAACCGGCGGCCGAGGGGACTGTCGGGCCCGTGCCCGACCTCACGCACGGCAGCCCCGACGCTGCGCAGCAGCTGCGGACGGAAGTGGCGGTCGGCGACGATCGCGGCATCGAGGTGGCCCGCCGCGAGGTCGCGATGCCCGCAGGCCGCGGCTGCGAGGCCGCGGTAGCGCTCGATCGGGCCGATGAACACCGCCGGCCATCCGGCGAGCACCCCGCGATGGGGATCGTCGACGAGCTGGCGGTACAACGCCGGGGCGAGCTCACCATCGATCGTCACGTGGTGGCGCACGACCGCCGCCACCTCGCTCAGCAGCGCCAACGTTGCGACCCGGTGGGGGCCGCGGGGCAGCGCATCGAGGCCGGGGTCCTTCGCCACCCGCTCGAGCGTGGCGTACGCCCGGTCGTGCTCACCGAGGTCGGCGGACAGGAGCGCCTCGGCTGCGGCCCACAGCGGGGTGGTCGGGTCCTGGTCGTGGAGCGCGGCCGCGCCGTCGCGGTAGCTGCGGAGCTCGTCGCGCCCGCCCTGCTCCCGAGCCAGCCAGAACGCGTGCGCGAGGTGGATCTGGTCCAACGTGTCGCCGCCGATGGCGGCGTCGAAGCGCATGCGCATCCTCGCCATCGAGCGCGCCGCCCGGTCGAAGCGACCGATGGCGAGGTCCCAGCAGATCGCGCAGATGAGTGCGTTGACCGCCTGGTTCGCGGAGGCCGGCGTCCGTGCCATCTCGGTCAGGTGCCGCAGCGTCGCCGCGGCACCGGCGCGGTCGTCGAGGCGGAGCTGGTCGACGAAGACGATGTGCCACGCGTGCGCCCGGACGTCCTCGGTGTCGGCGGCCGCCGCGACCCGCCGGGCCAGGTCGTGGGACTCCTCGGGCCCGATCACGTCGAGCAGTGCCTGGCGGGCGTGGATGAGGCTGCGCGCCTGCGCCGTGCCCGACGATCGCGCCGACACGAGGTCGAGCGCGACGCGCAGCCGCTCGTGGCCGATGCGGTTCGCACCGGCCGTGCCGTCCTGGTCGAGGCCGCCGGCCAGGCACAGATCGAGCCGGGCGGCCACCTCGGTGTCGTCTGCGAACAGCTCCCGGACGCGGTGGATCAGCGTCGCCACCTCGCGACTGGTGCCCGGGTCCCAGGTCGCATCGGCCATGTCGAGCACGAGCCGCGCGGCGCGGCGTCGATCGTCCGCACCGAGCGCCGCCTCGATCACGACGGCGTAGTCACGCCGGGCGTCGTCCCAGCGTCCCAGGAGCCGGTTGGCCGCCGCCCGGCGCTCCAGGAGCTCGATCCGGTGGTGCTCGGGTGGACGCAGGTCGAGGGTGCGGTCGATCAGGCGTCGGCACACGTCGTGGTCTCGCAGCGCCCGGGCCTGGCGGACCGCGTCGAGGACGACCGCCACCACCTCGTCGAGCGCGAGGGGCCCGACCGCGGCGAGCGCGTGGTCGGCGATCACGGTCAGATCGCCCGCCCTCGACGTCCGCCGCTCGTGGAGGTGCTCGAACGCGACGTGGTGGAGGTGGCGCCGTTCGTGGGCCAGCAGCACCCCGGACGCCGCGTCGGCCCACAGCGCGTGACGGAAGTGGGGGTCCAGGTCGCCGCTGCGGACGACGATCGGGACCCGGTCGTCGGCCACGTCGACCGCACCCCAGTCGAGATCGAGCTCGCGCAGCAGCACCGAGCCGAGGTCGGCGTCGATGACGTCGTCGGTCGCGGCGAGCGCCAACGCGGCCAGCGCCCGCTGCTCCCGCACCGGTCGGGCCGCCACCACCTGGCGGACGTGGTCCTCGAGGCCGGCGTCGGGGTCGCTCGTCGAGTCGAACACCACACCGGCCGGTCGTCCCTCGGCGCGTCGCAGCACCTCGTCGATGGCGGACGCCGGGGTCGCACCCGCATCGGTGCGCAGCAACACGACGTCCTCGGGACCGATCTGACCGATGCGGATGACCTCGACACGATCGACCGCGGCGAGCACCTCGCTCGACGTCGGGATCGATGCGCCGTCGTCGCGCCGAGAGGCGACGATGCGCACGCCCTCGCCGGTCAGGACGGCGAGCTCGGCGATCAGCCGCTCGAGCGGGGCCCGGTGGTGGTGGATGTCGTCGATCATGACGACGGCGCCATCGGGAAAGGCGAGATCGAGGACCCTGGCCACGTCCCGCACGGTTCGCTCGTCGTGTGGAGCGCGAGTCGCCGCGCCCGACCGGTCGGCTTCCCGGCCCTCCTCGCCGCCGCTCGGCCAGAGCACGTCGGCGAGCGACTTCAGGTGGGGCGACAGCCCGGGGTCGAGTCGACGGGTGAGCGCCAATGCGGGGGCGGCGGCGATCTGGGCGAGCACGTCGGCCGCGCCCCGGTCGGAGAACGCCTGCGCCCGCACGACCGGGAGCGGGCCGGCCTCATGGGCGACGTCCGCCAGCAGGTGCGTCTTGCCGATGCCGGCCGGGCCGACGACGAGCACCACCGAGGGCCCGCCCGTGCCGAGGTGGCGCCGTACCTCGTCGACCGCGCCCCGCATGGCCGAGGACCGGGGGCCGGGCGAGGGGTCCCCGGCCCGTTCGGCGAGGAGCGCCCCGGCGAGCACGCGCCCCAGCAGCACGGCCGAGAGCCGGCCCGCGGTCCCGGCCCTCGGATGGCCCGCCGGTGGGGTGTCGATCAGGTCGGCCGCGCCCGACGCGCCGCCGTCGAGCGTGGCGCGCGCCAGGCGGGCCAGCCACAGCTCTGGGGGATGGGTCTCCGCCGGACCGGCCGCGCCCGGGTCGAGCCCGCCGATGAGCCAGCCGTCGTGCCCGAGCCGGGCCAGGTCGGAGCGACCGACCCGCCGCAGGAGCTCGTTGCGCAGGGCCTCGACGCGGGCGACGGCCGCGTCGAGGGCGGGATCGCGCACCCAGTCGATGCCGGCGAGGGTCGGTCCGCGCAGCAGCGCGAGCGCGGCGGCCAGGTCGGCTCGGTCGGCCCCGGCCCGATCGGGGTCGGCCCCGTCGGAGGCAGCGGGGTCGAGGTCGGGGTCGAGCCCGGGGCCGGTCGCAGCGAGCAGCTCCTCGAGTCGGAAGACATCGCTGTCGAGCACGGCGCGGTCAGCGGCGATCGCCCCGGGGACGCGCCGGTCCGCGACGTGGACCCGCCGGCCCGGCGGCAGTCCCAGGCCCTCGTGCGCCAGCGTCGAGAGGAGCTTGCGGTGCGCTTGTCCCCCGGCGAGACCGCACGCCGCGGCGAGCTCGTCGCGGTCGATGACGCCGGGGTTCGCCGCGAGCAGGCCGAGCGTGGCGCGCCAACCCCGCGACAGCTCGCGCGGCCGGCCGGCGACGAGCACCTCGACCGGCCCCAGCACTCGGACCTCGACCGGGGCCCGTTCGGCCGTCGTCGGCCCCGGCCCCGGCGGGCTCACCGGTCGGGTCCGACCGCGGTCTGCCACGGACACCCCCGCTCGGGAACACCTCGGTAACACGCGGCCGTTCCCTCGCGTGCCGCGGCTCGTGATGATGACCACCAGGCATTCATCCGCATGCACCTCGTGGCACACGACACGAGCGAACGATCGAATCACGCGGCATCGATCGCGAACCGATTCCGTGGTCGGCCCTCGCCCACGTCGGTCCGCTGCTGTCGCCACGGCGATCCGGCTACCAACGGTAGCGGGGTTCGGCGCGCCCATCCGAACGACCTGGGGAGGCCGGGGATGGGTGCCACGGACCGTGGATCGGGTGGCGGCGCACGGCCGGCGGGGCGGGGGCGCTCCGCGTCAGCCACCGTGCCGTTCTGGTCTACCGATCTGCGGCGGTGACGTCAGATCGGTAGACCAGTTCGGGTCGCGTCCGCGATCGGCTCGGTCGGAGTCGCGGCCGCATCGAGGGCGTCGGCGACGAGCTCGGGGAGCATCGGGATCGACGCCATGCGGACCCCGGCGGCGTCGCGCACCGCGTTGGCGACCGCGGCGGGGACCCCGACGACGGTCGCCTCGCCCAGGCCCTTCGCGCCGAGCAGGCCCTGGACCTCGCCGTCGGTCACGAACGCCACGTCGACCGGCGGGGCGTCGAGGCTCGACGGCATCGGCTGGTCGAGCTGGCACACCTCGATCGGCCGCCCGTCGACGTCGTGGCGGAGCCGCTCGGTCAGGGCCACGCCGATGCCCTGGACCACGCCCCCGACGACCTGTGCCCGGGCGATGTCCGGGTCGATGATGCGCCCGGCGTCGTGGACCGACACGATCCGCTCGACCACGACCCGCCCGGTCCACGTGTCGACCGCGACGTCGGCGACCTGGGCGCCGGCCACGAGCCCGGTGTCGGGTGCGGTGGCGCTGCCCTCGGCCCGCAGCCCGGCGAGCTCCGCCAGCTCGACGTGTCCCTCGCCGCCGCGCACCGTCGTGCCGTCGAGCGTCAGGCGGCCGGCGTCGATGCCCAGGCGGGCCGATGCCGCGGCGAGGATGGCGGCCCGCAGCGCATCGGCGGCGGCCGCCACCGCGTTTGCGGAGACGTAGATGCCGCGGCTGGCGAACGGCCCGGGGTCGAACGGCGCCACCGATGCGTCGCCGTGCTCGACCCGCACGTGCGCCCGACCGATGCCGACCCGCTCGGCGGCGACGTTGGCGAACGCGGTGTGGTTGCCCTGGCCCATCTCGATCACGCCGGTCTCGACCACGATCGACCCGTCGTCGCCGACCCGGCAGGCGGCGTTGCCGGAGTCGGCGTGGGCCGGTGAGGTGATGGCGCTGACGTTGGCCAGCAGCGCCACGCCCCTCCCCCGTCGCCAACGGCCCTCGCCGCGGGCGGGCCGCGCGCCGCTGCGCTCCTCGGCGACGTCGAGGCAGCCGGCGGCACCGAACGACGTGATCGGGTAGCCGTTGGTCAGGTCGACCGCGCCCGAGCGCAGCACCCGGCTGCGGCGGAACTCGAAGGGGTCGATGCCGAAGCGGCGGGCGATCTCGTCGACGTGGCTCTCGACCGCGAAGACCGCCTCGGTGCCGCCGTAGCCGCGGAACGCCTCCGACGGTGTCGTGTTGGTCATCACCACCCGACCGTGCGCGGCGACCAGCGGGGCCGGGTAGAGCTGGGCCGCCATGCTCGTGGCGTGCCACAGGATGGCGGGGCTGTGGCCGACGGAGGCGCCGGCGTCGAGAACGACCTCGACCGACCGGGCCAGGATCGTCCCGTCCTCGTCGCAGCCCGTGCGCAGCCCGAACCGGGCGCGATGGCGGCGGCGCAGGGCCGACACCTGGCGGCGGTCGAGCTCGACGACGACCTCGCGTCCGCCGCACGCCCGCGACGCCACCGCGGCCAGGGGCTCGAGGAACAGCTCCTCCTTGCCGCCGTAGCCGCCGCCGACGTAGACGGCCTCGAGTTCGATGTCGCCGGGCTCGACGTCGAGGATGCGGGCGAGGTGGCGGGCGAGCAGCTGCGGGGTCTGGGTGGTCGACCGGAACCGCCAGCGGCCCCCGGAGTACCGGGCCGTGGCGGCCATGCGCTCGAGCGAGCCGACCGGCCCGGGTTCGACGGTCAGCTCGTGCTCGACGACGACCGCGGCGGCGTCGATCGCGGCGTCGACCTCGGCCGGGTCCGCACCGACGCCGTAGCGGTACCAGACGTTGGCGTCGAGGCCGGCGCGGACCAGCGGAGCGCCGGGCGCCTCGGCGGCGTCGGTGTCGAGCACCGCGGGCAGCGGGGCCTCGGCCACCTCGACGAGGGCCGCCATCCGGCGGGCGGCGGCCACGTCCTCGGCGACGACCAGACCGACGATGTCACCGGCGAAGCGGGCCTCCCGGTTGAACACGGCGTGCTCGTGCGGCGACAGGACGTCGTCGTCGAAGTGGGGGTTGATGCCGTACCCGCCGGCGGGGGCATCGTCGGGCCCGAGGACGGCGACCGCCCCCGGCACGGCCATCGCGCCACCGGCGCGCACCTCGACCGTCGCGTGGGCACTGCGGGCCGTCAGCACGACCCCGACGAGTGCGTCGGGCGCGGCCGCGTCGGCCGTGTACGGGGCGAGGCCCCTCGCCTTCGCGGGGCCGTCGACGCGGTGGCGGGGATCGGTCGTCATTCGCCCGCGACCCGGTGGGCGGCCCGGACGACGGCGCCGACCAGGCCGTCGTAGCCCGTGCAGCGGCACAGGTTCCCGGCGAGCGCGGCGCGGACCCCGTCCTCGTCGACCCCGGCGAGGCCGTCGTGGTCGAGCGCCTCCAGGAACGCGGTGGCCGAGGCGACGATGCCCGGCGTGCACATGCCGCACTGGAGCGCGCCCCGGCACGCGAGCTCGTCGACCAGCGCGGCGGGGACCGGGGCCCGATCGGCACCGGCCGCGGTGCGCACCGAGCGGTCTGCGGCACGGGCGAGCGGCACGAGGCACGCGGCGACGGCGGCGTCGTCGAGGAGCACGGTGCACGCACCGCACGACCCCTCCTCGCAGCTGACCTTCACCGCCACGTGCCCGGCGGCCCGCAGCGCGTGGGCGAGGCGATCGGTGGGCCGGCCGTCGAGCTCGGCCTCGACCCCGTCGACCGTGCAGGTCACCGTGGACGTGGCCACGATCGGGCTCACCGGCCCTCGAGCTCCTCGACCAGCTCCGCCGCCAGGGCGGCGACGAGCCGCGCGCGGTAGCGGGCGGAGGCCCGGGCGTCGGTGCGCAGCGCGGACGCCGCCGGTGGTGCGCCGGGCATGAACGCGACCGGTGCAGCCGTCGGTCCCACCGCGCCGGCCCACATCCGCAGCTCGCCGTCGACGACGACCGCGGCCACCGTGGCGATGGCCGGCGCCGGGCCCTCCCGCAGCGCGAACCGGCGGTAGGAGCCGCGGCCCGTGCGGGTCAGGCGAACCGCGTAGACGAGGTGCGGCCAGGTCGGTGGCTCGGTCAGGTACTGCTCGATCCTGACGGGCGTCGTGGCGCCGGCGGCGTCGACGAGCTCGACCACGGCGCCGTGGGCGGCGAGCGGCGCGGCCAGGTCGGCAGTCGGCAGGCGGGCGGCGACCGAACCCCCGACGGTGGCGAGCGCCCGCACCTGGGGTGTCGCGGTGAGGGCGGCCGCGGCGGCGACCGCCGGCCAACGTTGCGCGACCAGCGGATCGGCGGCGAGCGCCGCCAGGGTCGTGCCGGCTCCGATGCGGTCGTCGTCGACCCCGGCGGGCAGCAGGTCGAGCACGTCGACCAGCTCCTCGCTCACCGGGTCCTCGAACGCGGCCGACATGAGCGCGCACGCCCCGCCGACGGGTACGGCGCCCCGGCCGACGAGCTCGATGGCCTCGCCCAGGTCAGCCGGTCGCGTCCAGGTGGTCGGCAGCATGGCGAGAGTCTTCTGTCGACGTGTTGCCGGCGGATTTCCGCGGGTCGATCGTCACAGATTCGCAATAGGAATGACGATCGTCAGTTACCATTCAGCTCTATGAGCAGGAAGAACGCCCTTTCCTTCGCGATACTCCTCGCGTTCGCGTCATCCGCCTGCAATGTGCCGGGGACGGATGGCGGCACCCCGGCGTCGCCGCCCGACACGAGCGCGCCGACGCACACGAGCGCGACGCCCCCGACGACCGCGATGCCCCCAACAACCGCGATGCCGACGACGAGCTCGGTCCCCGACGACGAGCCGACGGACACGACCACGTCCTCCACGACGGCACCGCCGACCACGACGCCCCCGATGACGATGCCCACGACCACGGTTGCGCCGGACCCGGACGGCCTCTGGACCCCGGCGCCGGGCACGTCGTGGCAGTGGCAGGTCTCCGGCACGATCGACACCTCGTTCGACGTCGACGTGTACGACATCGACCACGAGGTCAGCGCCTCGGTCGTCGACGAGCTCCACGCCGACGGTCGGCGGGTCATCTGCTACCTCAGCGCCGGCACCGCCGAGGACTACCGGCTCTTCGGATCTGAGCGGGGTGGGTGGCGTGCGGTGACGTCGACCGGGGGCGGTTGAGGGGTCCGCGAACGAGAACAGGGGCTCAACGAATCTGGAGGTGTCTTACGTCAACCGG
>JAXHUH010000015.1:0-32081 GCA_034211175.1 Actinomycetota bacterium | reverse complement strand
CGACGCAAACGCCGCCGGACCGGGGCCGACCCCGGCGCGCCACGCCGCGCCGTGAACCGATCTCGTACACGTGTGACACAAGGGGGGAGAACCCGATGAGACAGCAACTGCTCCGAGTGCTGGCGTTGCTCGCCGCGTTCGTGCTGGTCGCCGGCGCGTGCGGCGACGATGACGACGACACCACGGCGGCGGAGGACACCACGACCACCGCCGGCGACGAGACGTCCGACGAGGGCGACGACGACTCGGCGGACACGACCACCGCCGATGACGAGGCCGGCGCCGACGACGGTGACGAGGAGGGCGACGGCGACGACGCGTCGGGCGGTGGCGACGTGGTCGCCATCGAGGGCGGCGACGCCATGAACTCGATCCTGCTGCCGAAGTGCACCGGCATCGCCGTGTTCGACCAGGCCAACGAGGGCGCGATGGAAGCCGCCGGTGAGCTGGGGGTCGACGAGCCGTCGTTCGTGGCCCCGGCCTCGTGCGCCGACACGACCGGCCAGCTCGAGTTCATGGCCAACGCGGTGACCCAGGGCGTCGACGCGGTCATGATCTCGAACAACGCCGGCGACCAGATCCAGACCGCGGTCGACGAGGCGGCCGAGGCCGGCATCGTGGTCACGGCCTGGGACTCGCCGATCCCGTCGGGCCAGGGCGAGAGCCTCTTCGTCGCCCAGGTCGACTTCGACGAGACCGGCCGGGTCATGGCCGACATGGCGCTCAGCATCCTCGGCGACGACGGCGGCCCGTTCGCCATCCTGTCGGCCTCGCCGGACGCGGCGAACCAGAACGCGTGGATCGCGTCGATGGAGACCGCGCTCGAGGACCCGCAGTACGAGAACCTCGAGCTGGTCGACACCGTCTACGGCAACGACGACGCCGACGAGTCCTACAACCAGGCGCTCGCCCTCGTCGACTCCCACGCCGACCTCGAGCTGATCATGGCGCCGACCACCGTCGGCATCGCCGCCGCGGCGAAGGCCATGCAGGACGAGGGCCTGTGCGAGGACGTCAAGGTGTCCGGCCTCGGCCTGCCCGACGAGATGGCCGACTTCGCGGCCAACGGCTGCTCCCCGGAGTTCGCGCTGTGGAGCTTCGTCGACCTCGGCTACCTGACCACCTACGCCACCTACGGCATCGCCACCGGCCAGATCGAGGCCGCCGAGGGCGTGTCGTTCGAGGCCGGACGGATGGGCGAGTACACGATCGAGGCCGACCCGACCCGCGACGCCGGCCTGCGGGTCGTGATGGGGCCGTTCACCGTCTACACACCCGACGACCTGTGACCGGGGCACCCGTCCCCGTCACCTGACCCACGTCGACCGGACCGACCGTCGACCGACATCGCCCCCGGGCCGGGCCGATCCCCGCGCTGATCGGCCCGGCCGCGGCGTTCCCCGAGGAGCCGTGATCGTGAACCGGACCTGCTTCACCCTGCGAGTGCGCCCCGATCGTCTCGACGAGTACCGGAAGCACCACGAGGACGTGTGGCCGCAGATGCAGGAGGCACTGACCCGCTCGGGCTGGCGCAACTACTCACTGTTCCTGACCGACGAGGGCCTGCTCATCGGCTACGTCGAGACGCCGGGCACCTTCGACGAGGCCCTCGCCGCCATGGCCGACGAGCCGGTCAACACCGAGTGGCAGGCGATGATGGCGCCGTTCTTCGAGGGCGACGGCACCGCGGCCGACCAGATGATGCGCACGGTCGACGAGGTGTTCCACCTGCCGTGAGCGCCCCGGTCCGCGAGGTGGACCGGTCAGCCGGCGTGCTCTTCTGCGTCGTCTGCTCGGTCGGCGCCCGTCGCGTCCCGGTCCCGGGTCACGAGGACGACCTTGCCGGCGTGGCGTCCGTGCTCCATCAGCTCGTGGGCGCGTGCGGCCTCGGCCAACGGGATCCGCGCCGCGATCACCGGCCTGATCTCGCCGGCGGCAAGCGAGTCGAGCAGCGCCGCGAGCGTGTGGCGGTACCAGGCGTTGTCCGCCGTGGCGAGCTCGGCCGTGATCGGGCACTTCGGCGCTCGGCGCCCGCCGGGCGCGACCCGCAGCAGTGCGGTCACCGCCGCGCTGAGGACCCCGGCGCGCAGGCCCTGCTCCTCGACCGCGGCCGACCCGAGCCAGACCAGGCGCCCGCCGCGGCGCAGCACCCGATGGGACCGCCACAGGTGGGCGGCGCCGCCGACCGTGTCGACGACGATGTCGACGCCGTCGCCGGTGAGCGCGCGGATCCGCGCCACGAAGTCCTCGGTCCGGTAGTCGATGGGCGTCGCCCCCAGGTCGGCGACGAGTTGTCGATGGTCGGTCGACGCGGTGCCGTACACGTCGAGCCCGGCGAGCACGCCCAGCTGCACGAGCGCGGTCCCGACCCCACCGGCCGCGCCGTGGACGAGCAGTCGCTCCCCGCGCGTGGCCCGACCGATCCGGTGGAGGTGGTGGTGTGCCGTCAGGTAGTTCACGACGAGGCACACCGCCTCGGCGGGATCGACCCCGTCGGGGACGGGCACGAGCTGGTCCGACGGCAGGCAGACGTGCTCGGCGTAGCCGCCGCCCACGCCGAGGTCCCAGGTGCCGGCGGCCACGACGAGCCCGGGCGCGACCTCGGTGACCCCGGGCCCCACCTCGTCGACCACGCCGACCACGTCCTCGCCGAGCGCGAAGGGCAACGACGGGCTCCCCGGGAGGTGGGCCCACCGCCGGTACATCAGGTCGAACGCCGACACGCCCGCGGCGAGGACCCGCACCCGCACCTCGCCCGGCCCGGGCTCGGGCACGTCGCGCTCGACGAGCTCGAGCACGTCCGGGCCACCGTGGCGCGTCACCACGACGCTGCGACTTCGGAGCCGGACGGTCACCGCGTCACCGTGCGCACCGCTCCTCGCCGCGGCCAGGGCCGAACGTCACCGCCTCCCGGTCGCAGGTCCCGAGCCGGCCCGCCCCCTCCGGTCGCTCAGCCGGGGTCCGGTGCGGCGAGCGGTGGGCCGTCCCAGGTGCCGAGGCGTGCGAACGACTCGACCGGGTTCCGGGACAGCTTCGTCAGCACCTCGGTCGGGTGGCCGATCGGCACGACCGCGGCGACCGCAACCTCGTCGGGGAGGCGGAGGGTGGCCTTCACCTGCGCCTCGTCGGCCGACGCGAACGTCGTGAGCGCACCGGTGAGGCCACGGGCGCGGGCCGCAAGCAGGATGTTGTGCACGAACGGGTAGATCGACGCGCCGCTGGCGACCCCGACCCGGTCGAGCTCGGCGTCGACCGACGCCACCACGGCGAGGTCGACGCCGACGACGAGGAGCACCGGGGCGTCGGCCAGGCCCCGGTACCAGGCGATGTGGTCGTCGCCGATCGCCGCCACGTCCTCGTCGGTCACCGCGCTCGCCACGACGGTGTTCCACGGGTTCTCGCCGGCGAGGCGCTGGGCGAGGTAGCGGCGGATGGCGGGCACGCCGGCCTCGACCACCGCCGCCTTGGTCGCCGGGTCGCGCACGACGACGACCCGCCAGCCCTGGCGGTTGCCGCCGCTCGGGGCGAAGCGGGCCGCGTCGAGGATCGACGCGATCTCGTCGTCGGTGACGTCCTCGTCGGTGAACGTCCGTCCCGCGAACGTCGTCCGCATCACGTCGTCGAGCTCACCCATGGCCGTCCCCTGTTCTCGCCGGTCGTGACGGGCATCGTCATCGCTCGATGGCCGTCGGCGCCAGGCGGGGTGCCTGGCGTGGGGGCCCGACGGGCGCCATGATGCGCCGATGACCGGGACCACGGCTGACGCCGGGCCGAGCGGGAGGCCGCCGTGGTGGCCGATCGTGCCCGCGCTGCTCGGCGTCGCGGTCGTGCTCCTGGTCGTGTTCGTGGTGCTGCTCGTCACCGATGCCGGCGACGGGGACCCCGACCCCGACCCCGACCCGGGTCCGGTTGCGTCCGGCACGGCGACGAGCCCGGTCACGTCGAGCTCGGTGCCGGCGTCGTCGATCGAGTCGACGACGAGCACCTCGGTCGTCGCGAACACGACCACCACCGCGGTGCGCACGACCACCACGGTGCCGACGACCACCTCCACCGCGCCGGTGGTCGTCGACGGGACCGTCGCCCGGACCTGTGGTGCGGACGGGGGCGGCGACTGCTTCGTTGCCCTCCGGGCGGCGCCGAGCGCCGATTCGGCCGAGCTCGGTCGCCTCGCCGAGGGGGCCGCCGTGCGCATCGAGTGCCAGGTCGAGGGCGACGCCGCGTACTCGTCGGTGCTCGACCGCGAGTCGCCGGTGTGGGCCCGCACCCCGACCGGGGCGTACCTGGCCGCCGTCTTCGTCGACGCGCCCGGCCTCGACCCGTTCCGGGTGACCACGCCGTGCGCCCCGTGAGGCGGGCCGCGGCGGCGGGCGCGCTCGTCGTGCTCCTGGCCGGCGGGTGCGCGGGATCGGCGACGGAGGCGTCCGAGGACGTACCCACCTCGACGACGGTGCCGGCAACTGCTGCGGGGGTGGCCACCACGACGACCATCCCGTCGGCGTCGACCACGACGGCCGCGCCCCGAGCGACGACCACGACCGTGGCCCCGACCCCGACCGTCGCGCCTCCAACGACGATCGCGCCCGCGGAGCCGGCGTTCGGATTCGCGGCGGCCCGCATCGGCGAGGACCTCGCCGCGACGATCGTCGGCTCCTCGTGGCGGGAGGGCTGCCCGGTGCCGCTCGACGCGCTCCGCTACGTCACGCTGTCGCACTGGGGCTACGACGGGCTCGTCCACGAGGGTGAGCTGGTCGTGCACGCCGACGTGGTCGACGACATCCGTCACGTGTTCGCCGGGCTGTTCGCCGAGCGGTTCCCGATCCGGGAGATGCGCCTCGTCGACGCCTACGGCGCCGACGACTTCACCTCGATCGAGCACGACAACACCTCGGCGTTCAACTGCCGCCCGATCACCGGCTCGACGACCACGTGGTCGAACCACGCCTACGGCCGGGCGATCGACATCAACCCGATCGAGAACCCCTACGTCCGCGCGGACGGCACCAGCGCCCACACCGCCTCGGCACCGTTCCTCGACCGGGCCGACGTGCGCCCCGGGATGATCGTGGCCGGCTCGACCGCGGTGCGACTGTTCGCCGAGCGGGGCTGGGCGTGGGGCGGCGACTGGACCAGCCCGGTCGACCACCAGCACTTCGAGAAGCCCGCCCCCTGAGGGCGTCGGCACCCGCTCGGCGCGCCCGAGGGCTCGCCGACGACGCCGAGATCGGCGACGATGGCCCGATGAAGCGCACGACCGCGGTCCGCCACCTGGTCGAGCTGTCCGAGGTCGCCTCGGAGCAGGCCCGGCTCGGCGCCGACGACTGGCCGCTCGCGTCGATGTGGGCCACCGGCGAGCTCCTCGGCCCGGCGTCCGAGCTCGAGGTCGGCGAGGTCGTGCTCGTGATCGAGGCGCCGCCCGAGGAGATGCCGTGGCTCGCCCTCCACCCGGCCGGGGAGTGGGTCGGCCATGTCCTCCGCCTCGGCAAGCGACCGCTGCTGTGGCGCTACCGCCCGCTCGTCTGGCCGGTGTGGAGCGTGCGAGACCGCCGGCTGGCCCGGTTCTGGTCGACGGGTGAGGGGATCGACGACGATGCGATCACTGCGCTCCGCGAAGTCCGCCCCGACGGCCCGCCGCTGGTCACCACGCCGTCCGAGCGCGAGCTGATCGATCAGCTCCGGGAGGAGCGCCGCGTGTCCGCAGCGCACCTGCGCCGGGTACTGGAGCACTACTGGGACCGGGACTGGCGCCGGGACCACAAGGGCTACGAGGAGTCGCCCGAGGACCACCTGTGGCGGGCCGGGCAGGCGGTGACCGAGATCGACGACGCGCTGGCGGCGCTCGGGGTCGCCGACTGAACGACGGCGTCCCGAGCGCTCAGGTGCCGCGGTCGCGGCGGCGGAGGCGGTCGGTCACCGCCCGGGGCGCGGAGCGGGTCGCAGTGGTGGCTCGACGGCGGAGCATCCGCCGCAACTCGCGTCGGTAGCGGCGGGCGACCGCGGCGGCGACGCCGACCAGCTCGGCCGGGACGATTCCGGCCGTCGGCGTGAGCTCGGCCCGGTGGGCGTCGTCGAGGCCGAGGGCATCGGCGGCCAGGGTCATGCCCTGGTGGTGGAGCAGCGCAGCGATGACCAGGCCCTCGGTGATCTCGGCGCCGACGGCCTCGGTCAGGTCGGCGACCTGGCGGAGTACGCTCCCGGTCACCCCGAACGCGCCGCCGACCAGCCCCGCGGCCGCGCCGATGGCGCCGCTGCCGCCGCCGAACGACTCGGCGAGCGCCTCGGCCAGGTCGTCGCTGATCACGTCGTCGACGGCGTCGGCCGCGTCGCCGACGCTCTCGAGGCCGAGCACCGCGGCACGCACGGTGAGCTCGAGCTCGAGACGGTCCTCGATGTCGAGGTACGACGAGGCGGCCACACCGGCGAGCGCGCCGCGGGCGACGCGCAGGTGGGCCCGTCCGGTGGGCCGCAGGCCGAGCGAGGCGAGCGTGTCGAGCTGGATCTCGGCCGAGCCGCTGATCACCGCGGCGGCGTCGCCGACGCGGCTGCGGGCGACGGCCACCGCGAGGCCCGTGGCCAGCGCCCGACGGCCGACCCGGTCGCTCACCTCGTCGCGGACGAGTGCGGCGGCTCGGCGGTAGGTGGCGTCGTCGGCGAACGCATCAGGGGCACCGGTCGCCGCGGTGGCCGGCAGCCGGCCGGTCGCCTGCCAGCGCTCGACCGAGGGCGCCCAACCCGGTTGGCGGAGCAGCTCCGCCAGCCACCGGCGCCGGTCGAGACCGGGGCGCGGGCCGCGGCCCAGCGCTGCGGCGTCCGGGCCGAGGACCGCGGCGAGGCGGCGGCGGTGCCGACGGCGGACGGCGGCCCGCACCGCGGCCACGCCGGTGAGAATGAGCACCACGGTGGCGGCCAGCAGCGCGACGACGAACCAGTCGACCCCGGTCGTGGGCGCCTCGAAGCCGACGGCGTCCCGCACCCGGTCGGCGAGGTCGACGAGCGCGGCGACGGCGAGGACGGCGAGCGACGCGGTGACGACGGCACCGGCGAGGGCGGCGACGTCGACGAGGCGGCCGATCGTGCGCCTCGGCCGCATCCCGAAGGCGAGGAGGCGGTCGGCTGTGTCGTCCGCGTCGCCGAGGTCCGCATCGGCCGTCGCCCCCGGACCCGAGGGCCGGTGCGCAGTGTCGCTCCCGGACCGGTGGTCACCGGTGCCGTCGTCGTCGCCGTGGCCGCGGCCGGGCGCGGGGGACGGGTCGACGACGCCGTAGGCGCGATCGAGGGTGTCGGGCGGATCGGCGGCGCGTCCGGGTTCGGGACGCTCCGGACCGGGTGCGGCGCCGGTCGGCGGGGTCACGGCCGCGGTCGCCGCGGGCCGCGACGTGCCCGGCCGGGCGATCGGGCGTCAGCGGGCTGCATGGGCCGAGGGTAGCGGCACGTCGTCGGGGCGCCGGGGCGGCGACACCACATCGGGTAGCCCGCGACCCGGAAGGCGCCGCCCGCCGCGCCGCCATCAGGCTCGACGACCACGACGTCCACCACGCCCTCGTCGTCGACGACCTCGCTCGACGACCTGGTCACGACCACCGACGACGGCTCGATGCGGCTGCTCGTCGGCCCCGACCCGGGCTTCGAGGGCCGGACCTCGCTCTACGACGACCACATCGAGGCGGTGCTCAACCCGACCCGCTGAGCGCCGACCTCCGGTGCGCCGGCCGTCCGATCGGTGTCGGCGGCCCGCTCGCTCACGGCAACGACGAGGGCGTGCGCTCAGCCGCCGAACGATCGGAGGCGTTCGGGGTCGGTGACGCTGATCGAGCGGCGGGACGTCTGGACCATGCCCTGCTCACGGAGGGTGCGCAGCGCGCGGGCGACGGACTCGCGTGATGCGGCGACGATCCCGGCGAGCTCCTCCTGGGTGAGGGACAGCTCGAGGTGGCCGTCGCGGCGGACACCGTGTGCCTCGGCGATGTCGGCCAGGGCACGCGCCACTCTGTTGAGCGTGTCGTAGGAGCCGTACTCGATGCGGCGGCGGTCGGACTCGCGCAGGCGGGTGATCAACGTCTGGGTGAGCGCCAGCAACACGTTCGGATGGTGGCGGAGGAACTCGACGAACTCACCGTTCGGCACGACCTGGGCGGTCACCTCGTCGAGCGCCACGACCGTGGCCGAGTGCGGCGCGCCGTCCGGGTCGAGCGACGAGAGCTCGCCCATGAGCTCGACCGGTCCGCGCACGGCGAGCAGCACCACCCGTCCGTCGGGCTGCGAGGACGTGATCTTGGCCCGACCCTGACGCAGCACGAGGACGTGGTCGCTGCGGCTGCCCTCGAGCAGCAGCACTTGACCAGGTGCGAAGCGCTTGGTCGTGCCGAGCGAGCGGAGTGCGTCGGCGTCGGACGGATCGAGGTCCGCGAGCGGGTCCCGGTCACTCACCGACTGCATCGCGCCACCCTATGGCCCGAACATGTCAGATTCCACAGAGCGGCCGTAGCGCGTGCCCACGTGTGCCGAACGGCATTCGGGGATCCTTGATGTGGGCCGGTCGTACGGCCGGTCCGGTCGGGAGGTGCTCGATGCTCGGAACGCAGCCGGCCACCTGTGGGGGCAGCACGAAGACGGACGTCGCACGGGGGTGCAGCCCCCGGGCGGCGAGGAGAGAGGAGACGGTTGCGCGCCCGGTGATACGTCGACGCCAGAGGTCACTGTCGACGGCCGCCGACGAGGAGCTGGTGGAGCACGCGCGCGGCGGCAGCCAGGCCGCCTGGGACGAGTTGGTCCGCCGGTTCGGGGGGCTGGTCGCGGCCATCGCCCGCCGGCATCGGCTCGGGCAGGCCGACGCCGCGGACGTCGCGCAGCTGACCTGGTTGCAGCTCCACCGCCACGTGCACCGGCTCTCCCGGCCGGCGAGCGTCGGCGGGTGGATCGCCAGGACGGCCCGCAACGAGTGCCTGCGCACGCTGGACCGCAAGGCCCGCGAGCTGCCGGTCGATCCGGCGACGGTGGGCGACGACGGTGCCTCGGCCGGCGCCGATCCGCTGGGCGCGGTGCTCACCGCGGAGCGGGCGGAGATCGTCCGGCGTGCGGTCGCCGAGCTGCCGGACCGGTCACAGGAGCTGATCGAGCTCCTGTTCTGGCAGCAGGGGACCTACTTCGAGGTCACCGACTCCCTCGGCATGCCGAGGGGGAGCATCGGTCCGGTGCGGGGGCGATGCCTTCGCCGACTCGCCGCCCGGTCCGACGTCGCCGCGCTCGCGTGAGACGTTGAGCCGCTGAGCTGCTGATCCGGCAGCCCGGCAACGACATACCAGGGAGCGGGGGCGGATCGCCGCCGGCGGCGCGACGTGGGGAGCGCGCCGCCGGCGGTCGTACCGGAGCTCCGCCCTTCGTCTGGCCGCTACGCCGTGAGCTCGGCCTCGGTGAACTCTGAGGCGGCGATCGCGTCCTCCGGCGCCGGCACGGGCGGCTCAGCCGTTGCCGCGGCGTCGACCATGGCGGTGCGGGGCGTGCGGTCGAGCAGGAGCCGGGTCACGTCGGGGCGGCTGTAGTGGCCCGTCGGGTCGGCGGCGGACTTGGCGATCGCCTGGAGCGCCGGTTCGCAGTCCGCGTAGAGGATGCCCTCGGCGTCCTCGGACAGCGGCTCGGCGAGCATCGATCCGTCGGGACCGTAGATGCGGGCGAACCCGCCGCCCTGGAGCAGCATCTGCTCCTTGGCCGGCGTGTCGCAGAACAACGCACGTCCGGCCTCGCCGACGATGGCGCACGGGGCCACGACGAACACCTGGCCCTCGACCGCGTAGACCATGCTGGCGGCGTTGTTCACCTCCGGGCCGAGCGCGTGCGCTGCGCCCCGGTACAGGGAGAACGTCGGCCACGATGCGCAGTGGATGTCCTCGCCCAGGCTGAACAGCGCGTACTTGGACAGCGGCTGCAGGTGCTCCCAGCAGTTGAGGGCGCCGACCCGACCGAAGCCGAGGTCCCAGGTGTCGAGGTCCGACCCGTCGCCCTCGCCGAAGACCGAGCGCTCGACGTGTGTCGGCTTGAGCTTGCGGCGCGAGCGCCGAAGGGTGCCCGTGGCGTCGATGATGGCCTGGCCCATGTAGAGGCTGCCGCTGGCGCCCTTCTCGCTGTAGCCGAGCACGACCGCGATCCCCGCACGCCCGGCAGCGGCCGCGATGCGCGCGATCTGGGGCCCGTCGGCGCGTGGGGAGTTCGCGTGGTACGCCGGCACGAGCGCCATGCCCGCCGCCGGGCTGTCGAGCCAGATGTGCCAGGGGTAGCCGGGAACGAAGGTCTCGGGGAAGGCGACGAGCTCGGCGCCGTTCGACGCGGCCTCGCCGATGAGGTCGATCACCTTGTCGACCGTCGCCTCCATGTCCAACCAGACCGGTTCGGCCTGCACGGCCGCCACCCGAACGGTGCGCTCGAGCATCACGCAACCTCCCATGTCGCTTTCCGGCATCGAAGCGCTGCTCGTGAGGGCGGTCTTGCCGGGAGGCGAACCGGAACTTGCCGGGAGGCGCACGGTGCCCTGACCCGCCGGCGGGCCGCGCCGGCCAAGAGGGTGCGGGGCGTCAGCGCCCGGGCTCGTCGCCGGCCCGGTAGGCCCTGGGTCCGCACCCGTACGCCGCCTTGAACGCGCGGGAGAAGTGGGCGGCGTCGCCGAAGTGGTGGTCGTGTGCGATGCGCGTGACGCTGTGATGGGCACGGCGCGGGTCCCGGAGGGCGATGCGTGCCCGCTCCAGCCGACTGTGCCGGATCCGCCCGCTCAGGGTGAGCTCGTCATCGGCGAAGAGCTTCTGGATGGTGCGGACCGACACGCCGAACGCATCGGCGACGTCGGCCACGGCCAGGTGCCGGTCCTCCAGGTGCGCGTCGACGTAGGCGAGCACCCTTCGCCTGTTGATGGCGCGCACGGCATCGCCCGGCGCCGTGTTGCCGGTGGCCTCCGCGAGTGCCGTGGCCAGCAGGTCGAGCGCCCGCCTCCCGAGGTCGGCCCGCTGGTGCTCGGCCAGCGCGTCCTCGTGGTGGCGCAACGTGCGCACGAACGTCGACGCCACGGCGCCGACGCCGGCGTCGCCCCGGCACCGTCGCGCCACCGAGGTCGGGAGGTCCACGTTGCGCGCCACGAGCGCGTCGCGGTCGAACTGCACGACGAGTTGCTCGAACGGGGCGTCGAACGCGAGCTGGTACGGGCGGGTGGCGTCGTAGAGGGCGAGGTCTCCCGGGTGGAGGATCGCCGTGCGGCCGTCCTGGCTCACCTGTCCCACACCGCGCAGCTGGATGCTCACGAGGCAGTCCGAACGGCCGTCCCCCGTCGCCCGGGTGACGATCTGCGGGTCCGAGGCGACCGTCGAGAGCTCCGCGTCACCCCAGGCCGTGTGGCTGACCGTTCCGGAGAACGGTCCCGCCGCCGGGGCGACCACGTCGAGCTCGACGTACACGGCGCAGATCACCTCCCGCCAGTAGGCGCTGCGCTCGGCGGGGCTGACGACATCGGTCGTGAGCAGCTCGGACATGGTGCCGGTCCCTCCCGGGGCGGCCCGAGCGTAGGAAGGGCGCGCGGACCGGGCAAGGTGTCGATGCAGGTGTTCACGCGCACGTGACACGGACCAGGTGGGGGCGGGGCACGATGTGCGGCAGGGTGGATCTCCCGGAGGACTCTCAGCGAATTCTCAGGGAACACCGAACCGTTGCCCAGCCGTCGTCCGTAGGTTCGACATATGACTTCACGTTTCAAGTACCTCGCCATCGGCGGCGGCGTCGTGGTCGTCCTGGCGATCGCCGCCGTGGTCGGCGTCTGGTGGTTCCTCCGCGACGACGCCCCGGACGAGGTGAGCCTGGAGTCCGCCGTCGATGCGGTCGGCGCCGACTCGGCCGACGGGACGACCGACGGCGAGCCCACCGACGACGCCGACGGTGGGGTCGCCACCGGCGGGTCGAGCTTCGACGGCGACATCGCCGGGACCTGGACCGTGGACACCGAGTCGGGCGACTTCGACTACGAGAGCGCGACCGGCACGTTCGTCGGGTTCCGCATCGAGGAGGAGCTGTCCTCGATCGGCTCGACCACGGCCGTCGGCCGTACCGGCGACGTGACCGGGTCGATGACGATCGAGGGGACCACGCTCACTGCGGCGAACTTCGAGGTCGACATGACGACGATCACCACCAACGAGAGCCGGCGCGACGACAACGTCTACCGGGCGCTCGACACCGACCAGTTCCCGACCGGGTCGTTCGTGCTGACCGAGCCGGTCGACCTCGGCGCCGACGCCGCCGACGGCGGGGCCGTGTCGATCACCGCGGTCGGCGACCTCACCCTCCACGGGGTCACGAAGGCGGTCGAGTTCCCGCTCGAGGCCGAGCTCGTCGACGGCACGATCGTGGTCGTCGGCTCGCTCGACATCGTCTTCGCCGACTACGACGTCGAGGTCCCGACCGCGCCGATCGTCGTCTCGGTCGAGGACCACGGCCCGATCGAGCTGCAGCTGCTGCTCACCGAGAGCTGAACGTCCCCGGCCCCCGTTCCCTCAGCGTGAGGTCGAACGGGACGGGGGCCGGGTCGTCGTGCCCCAGTCGGACGGCTCCGGGCCGAGCGAGACCCGCAGCACCCCGCCACGGTGCAGCTCGTCACCGCCGAGGTGGCTCCGGTCGAAGGGACGGCCGTCGAGCGTCGCCGACTGCACGTACTGCGGCGGGCCGTCGGCGGTCGGCTCGGTGAAGCCGTCGGTCTCGATCACCAGCTCACCGTCGCCGACCCGCAGCGTCGCCCACTCGAACGCCGGCGCGTTGACCAGGAACGTGTTCTGGCCGGCAACGGGGAACAGCCCGAGCGCCGCCCAGACGTACCACGAGCTGAGCCCGCCCGAGTCGTCGTTGCCGGGCAGGCCGCCGCGGCCGATGCCGAACTGGTTCCCGAGGGCGGCGTGGACGACCTCGGCGGTCCGGTCGGGGCGCCCGACGTAGTGGTACGCCCACGGCACCTCCATGTCGGGCTCGTTGTTGAGGCCCTCGAAGCGATCGAGCGCGTACCCCTCGGCGAGGGCGTCGCCGTAGGGGGCGCCGCCGAGTTGCTTGACCGGCGCCGCGCCGAACCCGAAGAAGCGGTCGAGGAGGTTCGTGAACGCCTCCTCACCGCCGGCGAGTGTGATCCGCTCGGCCATGTCGTGCATGAGCCGGAACGAGTAGTTCCACGGCCCGCCCTCGTAGAAGCTCGAGTCGACGAGGAGGCCCGTCTTCGGGTCGAACGCGTTGCGCCACGCCTCGGCCAGCCCGTCGAGCTGGGAGGCGAGGGCGGTGTCGCCGAGGTGGCGTGCGACCCGCGCCGTGCACGCGTACCCGTACGCCAGGTCGAGCGTGTGGGTGATCGGGTGGGCGACGCCCTTCTCCAGGTAGTCCTCGCCGTAGCCGCGCCGCAGGTCGGCGTGCATGTGCACGAGCGCCCAGTCCCAGTCGATGCCGTGGAGGCCGAGGGCGGCGGCGTCGGCGATGAGGGTGTGGGCGAGCGCGCTGCCCTGGCGGTAGAAGCGGTCGGCGCCCCGGGCCATGCGGTAGCCGATCGGGAGGTTGCCCTCCTCCTGGCAGACCTGGAGGAGCGCGTTGACCATCTCGACGATGCGGTCGGGTGCGATCGCGGTCAGCAGCGGCAGCTGGGTCTTGTAGATGTCCCACATCGTGCAGATGTCGAACACGAACGGCCCCGACGTCGGCCAGAACGGGCTCTCGTCCTGGGCGAAGCACGGCTTGATGAGCGAGTGGTAGAGGCTCGTGGAGAACACGGTGCGCCGCTCGTCGGACCCGCCGCCGACCCGCACGCGGTCGAGGTGGTCGCTCCAGTCCTCGGCCGTGGCCGCGCGGCGCACGTCGAAGCGGTGGAGGGTGCGTCCGCAGTCGGTCTCCATGTTGCGCCGGGCCTGCTCGATGCCCCGCAGCGAGAAGCCGAGGCTGAGCTCGATGCTCTGGCCGGCCTCGGTCGGGCCCCGCAGCAGGAGGCCGAACGGGCGGAGCGTGGTCTGGCGGATCGAGTCGAACTCCAGGCGGGTGCCGCCGGCCATCAGGCGCCGGTCGTACCAGAGCAGCTGGCGCCAGTCGACGGCGCTCGTCTCCATGTAGACCGACAGCGGGACGCCCTCGACGGTCACCTCGCCCTGCGCCGCACCGTGGGCCAGGTTCTCCAGGCGGGCCCGCAGCGGCACGGTGCGCCCGTAGTCGATGCCGAGCCCGCCGTGGGAGAAGTCGATGACCAGGCGGGCGTCGTCGGAGGCGGGGAACGTGTAGCGGTGCACCGCGCTCTTCGGCCCGACGGTCAGCTCGCAGCGGATGCCCGAGCCGAGCGTGGCCGCGTAGTACCCGGGCTCGGCGACCTCGTCGAGCAGCGGCCACTGCGTGTCGAGCACGTCGAGCGGGTCGAGCATCGGGGTGACCCGGAAGTAGTTGTAGTACTTGCGGATCGCGCCGGTGCCCGACTGCTGGAAGTGGGTGAACCCCGACGCCTGGTACTGGTCGAACATCTGGGGCGGGACGCCCTCGGTGCTCTTGTCGTGGAGTCCGTAGCCCGTCGGGTAGGCGCCCGAGTACGCGCACGCCGACACCATGCCGAGCGGGGCGCATGCCCCCGGATGGGTGTTGCCCACCTGCGGCTTGGGCCACCACCAGGTGGCGGCGATGCCCGACGGTTCGGGGAGGTCGGTGACCCCCGAGCCGATGAACGGATCCACCGGGTGGCTCAACGGGCGCACCCCCTCGCCACGTGCACGTCGACGGACTCTCGGCTCGGCGCCTCGGTCATGGAGTTGCAGGGTACGGAGGCGATCGCGGCTCGTCGTTACCTGACTGTGAACTGCACATGACAGCGGGTGGCTGACCTGGCCTGCGGGCGGTCAGGATCCGGTTCTGGCCCCCACGGAGTGCCACCGGTGGCACTCCGTGGGGGCCAGTTCGGGTTTGCGGGGGTGGTCGGCGGCCGGCGCGCGGGGTCGCGGCTACGGTTCGGCCCGGTCCGCCCGCCTCGCGTGGCGGGCCGGACAGGACGAGCCGTCGAGTGGATCGGAGCGCGTCGGATGCGAGCGGTCACCGTGTCGGAGAACGGCGGGCCCGAGGTGCTCGAGTGGTCGGAGGTCGACGACCCCGCGCCGGCGGAGGGAACGGTCGTGGTCGAGCTGGCCGCCGCCGGGCTCAACTACATCGACACCTACCAGCGGTCGGGCCTCTACACGATCCCGCTGCCGTACACGCCCGGCCTCGAGGGGGCCGGGACCGTCGTCGAGGTCGGCGAGGGCGCAGGGTCGTCCTCGGTCGGTGACCGGGTGGCGTGGACCGGTGTGCTCGGCTCCTACGCCGAGCGGGTCGCGGTGCCGGTGAGCGCGGCCGTCCCGGTGCCCGACGGCGTCGACCTGGAGGTGGCGGCGGCCACGATGCTCCAGGGCATGACGGCCCACTACCTGGCGTGCTCGACGTTCCCGCTGGAGGAGGGCCACCGCTGCCTGGTCCACGCCGGCGCCGGCGGCGTCGGGCTGGTCCTCATCCAGATCGCCAAGCTGCGCGGCGCCGAGGTGTTCACGACCGTCGGCTCCGCCGAGAAGGCCGAGCTCGCCCGGGGCGCCGGTGCCGACCACGTGATCCTCTACCGGGACGAGGACTTCGGTGACGCCGTGGAGCGCATCGCCGGACCGCGCCCGCTCCACGTGATCTACGACGGGGTCGGCAAGCTGACCTTCGACCGGGGCCTCGAGGTGCTGCGGCCCCGGGGGATGATGGTCACGTTCGGCAACGCCTCGGGCCCCGTCGATGCCCTCACGCCGCTGCGGCTGTCCCAGGGCGGTTCGTTGTTCCTGACCCGTCCGACGCTGGGCGACTACACGGCCACCCGCGAGGAGCTCGAGTGGCGGGCCGGTGAGCTGTTCGGCTGGATCGCCGGGGGCCGCCTCGACATCCGCATCGGCGAGCGCCACCCGCTGGCCGACGCCACCGAGGCCCACCGCCGCATCGAGTCCCGGGCCACGACCGGCAAAGTCCTGCTCGTGCCCTGACCGGCTCGGGTGGTCAGGGCTCGACGTAGGCCGTCAGGTCGCAGGAGACGAGCGGGCCGGGGCCGGCGGGGACGAGCTGGGTGTGTCGGGCCGGCCGGGAGGTCGGGTCGGGGAAGTGCTCGAGCCACGGGCCGTTGATCGCGGCGCGGTGGTCGAGGTCGCGCACGAAGAACGTCATGCGGACGACGTCGTCCCAGCCCGCGTCTGCCGCGTCGAGGATCTCGCCGGCGTGGTGGAACAGGTTCGCCAGCTGCGCCTCGATCGTCGCCGGCAGATCGCGGGTGCCGGGGTCGTAGGGCGAGATCACGCTCGACACGACGAGCGGCCCGATCCGGCTGGCCGCCGGGATCGGGTTCTGGTGGGTGAACGACGCGATCTCGATCGAGCGGCGGGCCACGGCCCGGCACCGTAGTTCGCCGGACGCGCCGACGGCCGGTGCTGGCGCACCGGCCGTCTCGTCACGCTCAGATGGACCCGATCAGTTCCTCGTAGTCGGCGTTGAACTCGTCGATGGAGTCGACCGCGAGGCCGCACCACAGGTCCATGCGCTCCACGATCGCGGCAGCGTCCGGCGACAGGCGCGTGCCGGCATCGACCGCGTCGAGCATCACCTCGCTGAGGTCGAAGAGCGCGTCGATGCACTGGTAGGAGGAGCCGGAGGCGAGGTAGCCGAGCCCGGCGGCGGACCGCCACTCGGCAGCGTCGTCGGCGCTGTTGGACGCCCGGGTGTTCGCTGCGGAGAGGGAGGTCTCGAGGTCGGAGACGTCGTCGGCGAGCGTGGCGAGCTCCGCCTCCCGGTCGGTGGCCTCGGCGGTGAGGTCGTCGATCTCGACCGTGAGCCCGGCGGCGGTGGCCTCGGCGTCGGCCAGATCGGCGATCGCGGCGTCGCGGTCGGTCTCGGCCCCGGCGAGGAGGTCTGCCTGGACCGCGAGGTCGTCGCGGAGGCCGCTCGCCTCGCCGGCCGCCGAGAACGCGAAGGCGCCCAGGGCCGCGACCGCAGCGAACGCGGTCACTGCGCCGGTGACGGTGAGCACGCGCCGCCGCAGCGACGGCTCGGTGCGCGGCTCGTCGCTCGGGTCGAGCGCGTCGTGCTCGAACGGCGGCGGCGGGGGGAAGCCGGCGGGGCGGTCGTCGATGTAGGTCATCTCTGGAAGGCTCCGTGCGGTCGGGGGTGATCGCGGGCGACGCCGAAGCCGGCGAACGGCGTTCAGCGCCCTATGCAGTCTCGACATCACGGCGAGTGTTCGCATCCACCAGGTGCCGGGTTGTCCGTCGCCGTCCACTGCCGCGCCTTGGCTGGGCGTCAGGGCCTACGCTCCGCCGCCATGGGGGATGTGACGACGACGGCACGCGGGTTCACGACGATCGAGGTCGACGACGGCGGGGGAGGCCCGATCGGTCGCCTCGAGCTGAACCGGCCCGACAAGCTCAACCCGCTCGGCACGGAGACGCTGCTCGAGCTGGAGCGGGCGGCCCGCTGGTTCGACGAGCGCGACGGCGTGAAGGTCGTGATCGTCAGCGGTCGGGGCCGCTCGTTCTCCGCCGGCGCCGACATCGCCTCGTTCGGTGGGAGCGAGGCCAACGCCGGCCACCCGCCCCGCGACGCGGCCGATGCCGGGCGGCGGATGGCCGAGGCCGTGGAAGCGATGCGGGCCGTGACCGTGGCCGCGATCAAGGGCCACTGCGTCGGCGGCGGGCTCGTGCTCGCCGCGGCCTGCGACCTGCGGGTCGCAGCCGACGACACCTACTTCTCCATCCCCGAGGTCGACCTCGGGATCCCGCTTGCGTGGGGCGGCATCCCCCGCCTCGTCCGCGAGATCGGCCCGGCGATGACCCGCGAGCTGGTCATGACGTGTCGGCCGTTCGACGCCGCCGAGGCCCGCTCGCTCGGCTTCCTCAACCGGGTCGTGCCGGCGTCGGAGATGATGGGTGAGGCCGAGGCGTTGGCCGCCTCCCTGGCCCCGAAGGCGACCCTGGCGCTGACGGCCACCAAGCGCCACGTCAACGCAGTGCTCGAGTCGATGTGCGGCACCGCCCGGAACTGGTCCGATGCGGACGGCTTGGTGACCGCGCTGCGCGACCCCGAGTCGCGCGAGGCGGCGGCCGCCTACCTGCGCCGCGTGCGGGGCGGCTGATCAGGCGCCGACGCCGTGCTCGGCCCGGTCGGCGGCCACGAGGCCGGCCTTGTCGCCGAAGAGCTCGTAGACCGCCGGCACCGACGTCGACGCCCCCGAGGCCACCCGGCGGGTGGTGAACCCCTCGACGCCGTCGGTCGCCAGCATGGTGAGCGCCACCCGCAGGACCTCGTCGCGCAGTTCCGGTGTGCGCTGCTTCGGCCTCGGCACCTGCGGGACTGTATCGGCGGCGCCGGTCGCGGGCGGTGAACCGGGGTGTGACACAAGCGTGGGAATCGCCCATGATTTGGCACCCACAAGACCGGTATCGTCCAATGATGGTTCCTGGTCCACCTGATCGGACGGCGTCCGACCGCCGGGCCGCCGCACCGTCGCCGGGAGACCGCCGATGCTGATCACGTTGCTCCGCTCACACCTGCGCCCCTACCGGATGGTGCTGGTCGGCGTCGTCCTGCTCCAGTCGGCGCAGGCGATGGCGACGCTGTTCCTGCCGAGCCTCAACGCCGACATCATCGACGAGGGCGTCCTGACCGGCGACACCGACTACATCTGGTCGAGGGGCGGCCTGATGCTCGCCGTGTCGTTCGTCCAGGTCGTCTGCGCAATCGGCGCCGTCTACCTCGGCGCCAAGGTCGCCATGAGCTTCGGGCGCGACGTGCGGGCCTCGCTGTTCCACAGCGTCACCGACTTCTCCGCCCGCGAGGTCGGCCACTTAGGGGCGCCGTCGCTCATCACCCGGGTCACCAACGACGTCCAGCAGGTCCAGATGCTGGTGCTGATGTCGGCCACGTTGCTGCTCGCCGCGCCGATCACCGCGGCGGGCGGCATCGTGATGGCGCTGCGCGAGGACGTCGGCCTGTCGTGGATCCTCACGGTGTCGATCCCGGTGCTCGTCGTCCTCGTTGGGCTCGTCGTGAGCCGGATGGTGCCCCGGTTCCGGGAGATGCAGGAGCGCATCGACGTCGTCAACCAGGTGCTGCGCGAGCAGATCACCGGCATCCGGGTCGTGCGGGCGTTCGTGCGCGAGCCCGTCGAGACCGAGCGGTTCGCCCGGGCCAACGAGGAGCTCACCGACGTCTCGCTCATCACCGGCCGGCTCATGGCGTTCTTCTTCCCGATCGTGATGCTCGTGCTCAACATGTCGAGCGTCGCCGTCGTGTGGATCGGCGCCGGTCGCATCGACGACGGCGACCTGAGCGTCGGTGCCCTCATCGCCTTCCTGAGCTACCTCATCCAGATCCTCATGGCCGTGATGATGGCCACGTTCATGCTGGTGATGGCGCCCCGCGCCGCAGTGTCGGCCGAGCGGATCCGCGAGGTGCTCGACACGCCGTCGTCGATCGCCGCGCCTGTGGCCCCCGTCCGCGACATCCGGACCCGGGGCACGCTCGAGCTCGACCACGTCGGGTTCCAGTACCCGGGCGCCGAGACCCCGGTGCTCGTCGACGTCTCCTTCGCCGCCCGGCCCGGAGAGACGACCGCCATCATCGGCAGCACCGGCGCCGGCAAGACCACGCTGCTCAACCTCGTGCCCCGCCTGTTCGACGCCACGTCGGGCCGGGTCGTGGTCGACGGGGTCGACGTGCGCGACCTCGAGCCCGACGAGCTGTGGAAGCGGGTCGGGCTCGTGCCCCAGAAGCCGTACCTGTTCACCGGCACCGTCGCCTCCAACCTCCGCTACGGCAACCCCGACGCCGACGACGAGGAGCTGTGGGAGGCGCTGCGGATCGCGCAGGCCACCGACTTCGTCGAGGCCATGCCCGGCGGGCTCGACGAGCCGATCACCCAGGGCGGTTCGAACGTCTCCGGCGGCCAGCGCCAGCGGCTGGCGATCGCCCGGGCGCTCGTGCGCCGCCCCGAGATCTACCTGTTCGACGACTCGTTCTCCGCCCTCGACCTCGCCACCGACGCCCGCCTGCGGGCCGCGCTGGCGCCCCGCACCGCGGACGCCACCGTCGTGGTCGTCGCCCAGCGGGTGTCGACCATCGTCGACGCCGACCGGATCCTCGTCCTGGAGAACGGCCGCTCGGTCGGCCTCGGCACCCACACCGAGCTGCTCGCCGACTGCCCGACCTACGCAGAGATCGTCGACTCCCAGGCCACCGGGCAGGAGGCGGCATGAGCGACGAGCGCAACGACGGCGAGCGCGCCGACGCCACCGGCCCGCCCGCTCCGTCGAGGGACGCACCCCCGCGCGGGATGCTCGGCAACGCCGGCATGCCGGCCGCCCACACCGACGACTTCGCCAGCACCGTCCGCCGCCTGATCGATGCGATGCGCCCCGAACGCATCGGCGCGACCTCGGTCGTGGTCATGGCGCTCGTCGCCGTCACCCTGACCGTGCTCGGTCCCCGGGCGCTCGGCGGCGCCACCGACGTCGTCGTCGACGGGGTCACCTCCGGCGAGGGCATCGACTTCGACCGCCTCGGCCGCACCCTGCTCGGCGTGATCGCCATCTACGCCGGCGCGGTCACCATCGCCTACGGCCAGAACTACGTGCTCGCCGGGGTCGTCCAGCGGACGATGCTGCGCCTGCGGGCCGAGGTCGAGGCGAAGCTGCACCGGATGCCGCACAGCTACATCGACCGCCAGTCCCGCGGCGACCTGCTCAGCCGGGTCACCAACGACATCGACAACCTCCAGCAGAGCCTCCAGCAGGGCCTCGGCCAGCTCCTCACCTCGACGCTCACGATCATCGGCGTCGTCGTGATGATGTTCCTGATCTCGCCCGTGCTCGCGTCGGTCGCCATCATCACGATCCCGGCGTCGCTCGTGCTGATCAAGACCATCGGGCGCCGGTCCCAGAAGCGCTTCATCGCCCAGTGGTCCCACACCGGGCGGCTGAACGGGCAGGTCGAGGAGACGTTCACCGGCCACTCGCTGGTCAAGGTGTTCGGCCGCCAGCGCGACGCCGAGCGGGAGTTCGCCGAGACCAACGAGAAGGTCTACGAGGCGAGCTTCAAGGCCCAGTTCATCGTCGGTGTGATCCAGCCGACGATGATGTTCCTCGGCAACCTGAACTATGTGGTCATCGCCGTCGTCGGCGGTCTGCGGGTGTCGTCGGGATCGATGACGATCGGCGACATCCAGGCGTTCATCCAGTACTCGCGCCAGTTCACCCAGCCGCTCACCCAGGTCGCGTCGATGATCAACGTCCTCCAGTCGGGCGTCGCGTCGGCCGAGCGGGTGTTCGAGTTCCTCGACGGCCCCGAGGAGTCCCCCGAACCGGCACCGATCGACCTCACCCCGCTCCCGGTCGAGGGTGCCGCCGCTGCGCTCGCCAACGGCGGGCCCGCCACTAACGACGGTGTGGTCGGCAACGACGGTGTGGCCGGCAACGGTGAGGCGGCGGTCCACGGCGACGCGACCGCCAACGGCGCCGGGCGGCGCGGTCGGGTGGCGTTCGAGCACGTCTCGTTCTCCTACGACCCCGAGAACCCGCTGATCGACGACCTGTCGCTCGTCGCCGAGCCCGGCCAGACGGTCGCCATCGTCGGTCCCACCGGCGCCGGCAAGACCACCCTCGTGAACCTGATCATGCGGTTCTACGAGCTCGACGGCGGACGCATCACCCTCGACGGCCACGACATCGCCGCGATGCCCCGGCCCCAGCTGCGGTCGAACATCGGCATGGTGCTCCAGGACACCTGGCTGTTCGGCGGCACGATCTGGGAGAACATCGCCTACGGCCGCTTCGGTGCCTCCGACGAGGAGATCCTCGCCGCCGCCAAGGCCAGCTACGTCGACCGCTTCGCCCGGTCGCTGCCCGACGGCTACGACACCGTCATCGACGACGAGGGCGGCAACATCTCCACCGGCGAGAAGCAGCTGATCACCATCGCCCGGGCGTTCCTCGCCGAGCCGACGATCCTGATCCTCGACGAGGCGACGAGCTCGGTCGACACCCGCACCGAGGTGCTGATCCAACAGGCGATGGCCACCCTGCGCTCGCAGCGGACCAGCTTCGTGATCGCCCACCGCCTCTCCACGATCCGCGACGCCGACACGATCCTCGTGATGGACGGCGGCCGCATCGTCGAACAGGGCAACCACGACGAGCTGATGGCACGAGGCGAGGCCTACTACGCCCTCCACAACGCCCAGTTCCGCGCCCCGGTCTCTGACCCCGGCTGAGCTCGGTCGCAGGGCGACCTCGCTCAGCTTGGCGGAACCGCTCGCAGGGCGAGCTCGGCTGACTGCGCTCGCAGGGCGAGCTTTGTCAGCTCGTTCCGCAGGCTGAGCGTGGCTGACTGCGCTCGCCGGCGAGCTCGCTTCTGCACGGCCGGATGGGACCCTGCGAATTCTGGTTCTGGGTGTCAGATCTGCCGTGTGGTGGTCGGCGGCGTCAAAGGGTGATCGCGACAGCGTCTGACGTGGGAGGTTGTCGTGGGTCGTCCGAGGTTGTCGGGGGCGGAGCGCGTTCGCTGTGTCGCAGGTGGTGGCGTGAGTAGCGTCATGGCGGGGTGAGCGCACGGGAGGCAGCGTGGACGAGGCGACGGATGTCGTGGTGGTCGGGGCGGGTGTGGCCGGGGGAGCGCTGGCGACCGTGTTGGCCCGTCACGGCGTCGGTGTGACCGTGCTCGAACGCGAGGCCGTCCACCGGGACCGGGTGCGGGGGGAGTACATCGTGCCGTGGGGTGTCGCCGAGGCGAAGCGGCTCGGTCTCCTCGACACATTGGTCGGGTGTGGGGGGACGACGATCACCCACGCCATCGGCTACGACGAGACGGTGCGGGCCCGCAGCGCCGAGGCCCGGCCGCTGGCGTTGAGCGACCTGCGCCCTGACGTCGACGGCGGCCTCGCCGTCGGCCACCCCCAGGCGTGCACCGCGCTCGCCGAGGCCGCCGAGGAGGCGGGGGCCACGGTCGTACGGGGCGTGCGCGACGTCGACGTGAAGCCGGGGCGCGAGCCGGTCGTCCGCTACGAGCACGATGGGGAAGCCCGCGAGCTGCGTTGCCGGATGGTCGTCGGCGCCGACGGGCGGGCGTCGGGTGTCCGCCGCCAGCTCGGGCTCGAGCTCGTCGAGACCGAGCCGCACACCATGGGCGCCGGGCTCCTCGTCGACGGCCTCGACGCCTGGCCGACGCACGCCATGTCGAAGGGCACCGAAGGCGACGTGCTGTTCTTCGTCTTCCCCCGCACCGGCGGCATCGCCCGGCTCTACCTGCTGTTCGACCCCGACAACCGCAGCCGGTTCACCGGCCCCGACCGGGCCCGCGACTTCCTCGACGCGTTCCGTCTCGACTGCCTGCCCCCGGGTGAGGCGATCGCCGCGTCGCACCCGGCCGGGCCGCTGGCGTCCTACCCGATGACCGACGCGTGGACCGACGGACCGCCGCTCGTCGACGGGGTGGTGCTCGTCGGCGATGCGGCCGGCTGGAGCGACCCGATCCTCGGCCAGGGCCTGTCGATCGCCCTGCGCGACGCCCGCCTCGTGTCCGAGGCGCTCATCGGCGCCGACGACTGGTCACCCGCCACGTTCGACGAGTACGTGACCGAACGGGCGGAGCGGATGCGCCGGCTGCGGGTCGTCGCCCGGGTCGACAACGCGCTCAACTGCACGTTCACCCCCGAGGGCCGCGCCCGCCGGAAGGCTGTGAAGATGGCAACCCTCCGCGACCCCCTGATCGCCGGGGTGACGGCGATCCCGATCTTCGTCGGCCCCGAGGCGCCGCCGCCCGAGGCCTTCGAGCCCGACAACGTCACCCGGATCCTCGCGTTCACCTGACCCACCCGATCTCGCCCAGCCCTCCCGTTCTGGCCACCATGACGGCCTTCTGGTGGCAGCAGCGGTAGCCAGTTCGATCACTCAGTCGTTCTGGCGACCACCACGGCCGTGTGGTGGCAGCGGTGGTTGCCAGTTCGACCTCTCGTTCTGGCGACCACCACGGTCGTGTCGTGGCAGCGTTGGTGGCCAGTTCGATCTTCCGGGGCCGATCTGCTGGGTCACGCAGGTGCGCGGCTCGAGAGTTGGGTCACATAGGGGCGCCGGCGCGGTCGAGGAGGGCGTCGAACACGGCGTCGAGGTTGGCGTGGTACGGCTGGTGGAAGTCGAGCTCGCCGTCGTCGGACAGCTCGAGCTCGGCGAGGCCGAGGGCGGCGAGCTGCTGCCACTCGGTGAGCAGCTCGACGGGCAGGTCGCAGGGTTCGAGCACCAGCAATGCGGCGAGCGCGCCGACACCCGCCGCCTCGCGGGCCAGGTCGGTCCACACCTCTTCGTCGGCCGCGTCGGTGGCGAACGCCTGCACGCAGCGGGTGGCGACCTCGTCGACGTAGGTCCCCGCCGCGAGGTGCTCGAACAGCGCGGGCTCGGCGAGGTGGACGGCATGGTCACCGTCGACGCTCACCGCGTCGACCGGCTCGGCCGGGTGCTGCTCGAGCAACGCGACCTCGCCGTCGGCGATCAGGCCGAGGATCCGCTGGGCGCCAGGGGAGAGGTGGGCCCCGATGCCGTCGGCGTGGACGGTGAGCGCGGCGACCACGGCACCGCGGGTTCGGTCGTTCCCGGTGTCGGGGTCGAGCGCGGCAGGGGCGAGCTGGAGCACGATCCCGACCGCGGCGGCGAGGCGCCCCACGGTCTCCTCGTTCGACGGTTCCCCGGCGAGCCGGTCGATGTCGGCGACCACCCCATCGACGACGGCACCGAGCCCGTCGAGCGCGGTGTCGTTGTCGAGGATGCCGTAGTCCCAGGCGCCCATGTGGTCCCCGCCGTTCGCCGTCCGACCCCGGAGCCACCGGGGAACGAACCAGCGTACGGGCGCATCCGCTCAGGACGGTTCGAGTCGCCACACCTGCCTCGTGGTGAGGCGCTCCCGAACATCGGTCGTGCCGCCTGCGGACGGTCCCATCTCCTGAACCGCGGCGACGAAGCCGTCGACGGTGCCGGTCGTCGCCATCGAGGCGCCTCCGGGGGGCGATTCGACCACCTGGCGGTCGGTCCCGTCGGTGGTGAGCTGGTCGATGACCACCTGACCGTCGTCCGTCGAGGTCAAGGACGTCAGGAGGAACCCGCCCGCACCGGCCGCGACCATCGTGATGCCCGGTCCGGGGAGGTCGAGCGGTGCCCGCTCGACCCACGTCAGGCCGTCGGGACTGAACCAGAGAACGTGATCCACGTCGAGTCCGGGCTCCGAAGCCGTGGCCTCGGAGCCGGGCACCGAGGTCGCGTCGCCGGCCTGGCGGTAGCCGACCGCGAGCAGACCGTCGGGTCCGGCGGCAACCGACGTGATGCCGGACGTTCCCGAGGTCGATGCGATGTCGTCGAGGTCGGACGGCGTCCAGCTGTGCCCGCCGTCCGTGGACGTCCACGCCATGGCTGCGCTTCCGGGTTGGTACGCGCCGGTCGTGCCGACGACGACGTAGCGGTCGTCCATGACCTCGATGTCGATCACGTCGACCCGGTCGGTGCTCGTGCCGAACGGCGCGACCTCCCACTCCACGCCGTTGTCCGAGCGCCACGCGGCCGGGCGGACGAAACGGCCGTCGGAGACGAAGCCGACGACCACGAAGCCGTCGGGGCCTGCGGCGATTCCCGCAACGTTGGCACCCGCCTCGGCGCTGCTCTCGGCATCGGCGGACAGCGGAAGGGTGACGGCGTGCCAGGTGGCGCCGGCGTCGTCCGACCACCAGGCGGTCGGCTCAGTCTGTTGCGGTGCGCCGGTCGGGCCGCCGAGCTGGCCTGCGGCGACGACGGTGCCGTCCCGCTCGGCGATGCCGGCCATCGCGGTCCGGGAGGATCCGCGATCGTCGCCGAAGGCCTCACCACCGAGACGGTCCCATGTCTCGTCGTTCCCGGCGCGCCACACCCGGGCGACGAACCCCCCGTCGCGGGCCTGCTCGGTCCCGACCGCATACAACCCGCTCGGTAGCTCACGCAGGCGGTTGATGGTCAGTGCGCCGATCCCACCGGTGCGCTCCTCCGCCCCGGGCGCGGATGCGAGCTCGCCCTCGATCGACCCGATCTGCTCCCACTCGGCGCCTGCGAACGATGCTGGGTCGGTCGTGGTGTCGGGGAGGCCGGCGACGACGGAGGTGTCGTTGCCCGACGGCCACCACGCGAAGACGCCGATCGCCGCCACCACGGCGGCGACGACTGCGGCGGCAACGAGCAGCGGTGCAGGGCCACGTCGATCGCCCCCGCCGGCTCCCGGCGACTGGGCTCGACCGCGGATCTCGTCGACGCCGATCGGGTCGGCGGTCTCGTCGATCACCCCTGCGATGTCGCGTTCGAGCGTCACTGGTCCACCCCCAGGTCGTCGCGGAGCCTCGCCATGCCGCGCTCGACGTGGTTCTGGACCGACGAGCGGGACAGGCCGAGGAGGTCGGCGGTCTCGGCGTGGGTCATCCCGAACCCGGCGACGAGCACGACCGCCTGACGCTGGCGTCGGGACAGGCCACCGAGTGCCGCCTCGAGCCCTGGTTCGAACCGGGAGCCCCAGGTCACCGTCGGCTCGGCGCCGGCGAGCAGCCGGCGTCGTCGACGGCGGGCCTGGCGGCGGGCCCACCGGGCGCCGACGGTGTAGAGGTAGCCGGCAGGGTTGTCCATCGCCGCCACCCGGGCCCAGTGCTTCCAACCGTGGGCCAGCGCCTCGGCCGCGGCCTCGCGGCCGTGCTCGGCGCCGAACCCGCCGACCAGTGCCCGCCGCAGCTTCGGCTCGGCATCGGCACAGAAGGCCTCGAACGTGCCGGCTGTCGTCGTCTGTACGTGCTGGTCGCTCATGAGCCCCCTCAGCCCCTAAGGCGCGGAGCGACCGATCTGCACCACAGCGGCGACGACACTTGCGCCGCCGCCGGGTGTGCAGGGATCAGCGGCCGAGGGCGGAGGCGGCCTTGGCGAGCACGTCGATGTGGGCGTCGACGCCCTGCAGGCCCATGTTCATGGTCACCACCGCGGCATGGCTGCCGCCGGCGCCGGCCCAGGTCTCGGCCTTGGAGGCGACATCGTCGGGGCCCTTCACCGCGGGGATGATCCACTCGGCGCCGAACTCGTCGACCGGGCGCCCGGCCTCGCCGACCAGTCCCCGCAGCCGCTCCCACATGCCGAGCACGTCCTTGGTGCCGCCGCCGAAGATGAACCCGTCGCCGATGCGGGCGGCACGGGCCAGGGCCTTCGAGCCCCAGCCGCCGAGCCAGATCGGGATCTGCCCGGTCGGCTTCGGCACGAGCGCGGCGCGGTCGACTCGGTCGAAGCGGCCGTCGAAGTCGACGACGTCGCCGGTCCAGAGCTGACGGAGGAGCTCGATCTGCTCCTCCTCGCGGGCACCGCGGGTCGTGAAGTCCTGGCCCAGCGCCTCGTACTCGACGTGGCTCCAACCGACCCCCACCCCGAGCCGGAACCGGCCGGCCGACAGCAGGTCGAGATCCGCGGTCTGGCGGGCGACGAGCGCGGTCTGGCGCTGGGGGAGGATCAGGATCCCGGTGACCAGCTCGATTCGCTCGGTGATGCCGGCGAGGTACGAGAACATCATCAGCGGGTCGTGGAACGGGTCGCGCTCCGTGTACGGGCCGACCAGCTCCGGCGTGCGGTCGGCGTGGACCGCCCCGAGCACGTGGTCGTAGACGAGCAGGTGATCGAACCCGAGCTCCTCGACGGCGAGGCCGAAGCGGCGCACCGCGTCCGGGTCCCCGCCCAGTTTGATCTGCGGATAGACGGCACCGATCTTCACGCCGCCACGCTGTCACACCCTATGGCGCCGGTGCCCGCCCAACCGTGGGGCACGCCGGTTTCGACTCTTGTCGTACCGGTGACCCCGGGCGGGCGCAGTCAGTGATCGGGCGCGAGACTCCGGGGCATGGCTGTGGCGACGTTCACCGGCTGGCCGCCGGAGGCGCTGGACTGGTTCGACGGGTTGGAGGCGAACAACTCGAAGGAGTGGTTCCACGCCCACCGCGACACCTACGACCGCGCCGTGCGGGGCCCGCTCGAGGCCCTGCTCGCCGAGGTGGAGGACGAGTTCGGCACGGCGATCATCGCCCGACCCAACCGCGACATCCGGTTCTCGGCCGACAAGTCGCCGTACAAGCTCCAGATCTACGCCCGGCTGCCCCACCCCGAGAGCGGCGGCGCCCTCTACGTCCAGCTCCGCCGGGAGGGCCTGTTCACCGGCGGTGGCCTGTACATGCCCGACCGTGCCCGCCTCGCCGCGGTGCGGGCCGCGATCGCCGACGACGTCCTCGGCCCGGAGCTGGAGCAGATCGTGGCCGACATGGAGGCCGAGGGCGTCGAGCTGATGCGCGACGGCGCGCTCAAGACCGCGCCGAAGGGCTACCCGCGAGATCACCCCCGCATCGACCTGCTCCGCCTCCCGCACCTCGCCGCCGGCTCGATGCACGACACCGGCCCGTGGCTCCACACCCCCGACGCCGGCCGCCGCGTCGTCGAGGGCTGGGAGACGATCACCCCGCTCCTCGCATGGCTCGCCTCGGTGCCTCAGCGCACCTGAGCAGCGAGTCGAGCGCCGCAGTTCTGTCACGGCCCCGGGAGGCGGTACACCTCCGCGGTCGTCTGGTCGGCGTTCGCGTTGGGCATCGCGTCCTCCGGGAACGTGGTGATGAGGTACGCGTCGTCGACGTAGGCCGCGACTCCGACCGCTCGTCCCTCGGGGAGCTCGAGTGGGCTCCAGACCACGCCGTCCTCGGACGTCGCGGCGCGGCCGGCCTCGACGCTCGTGGACGTGCCGGCGTCGACCGAGATCCACGACAGGAGCCAGCCGTGCGGTGTCGGGATCACGTTCGAGCCCCACTGGGTCCGACCCGCGTCGTCCAGGGCGCCGAGGTCGATCGGCCCACTGCCGACGTTGGGCGAGACAGGCCCTGGAGGCAGCGTGTCGTCCCGCCCCCAGGTGGTGCCGCCGTCACCGGAGCGCCACGCGGCCTTGGTCATCGAGTTCACCGTTCCCGTCACGACCAGGTCGCCTCCGACCGTGCCGGCCGCTGCGAGCTGGGATCCCGGGCCGAACTGGTCCGTCGGCAGCTCCTGCCACGAGGCGCCGTCGGCGGACCGCCAGAGCTGAGGCCCGAAGCCCGACCGCTCGATAGGGCGCCGTCCGACGAGGATCAGCCCGATGTCGGTCGCCTCCATGTCGGCGATGTGCTTGAGGTTGCCTCGGTCCTCGACGTCGGGCTCGAACGGGAGCACGGACTCGTTCCAGCTCGCGCCGCCGTCGTCTGACCACGCTGCGACGGGGACCAGGCATCCCGGTTCCCCGCTGTCGGGGCAGGCTGTCGCTCGATCGCCGGCCACGACGAGCCGGCCGTCGAGATCCTCGATCCTCTCGAGCCTCAGGTCTGACACCACCCCACCATCGACGCGCTCCCAGGTCGCACCGCCGTCGGTGACGCGCCACACGGCACCGACATACCCACCGGTCTCGCCAACGTCGAACATGAAGCCGACTGCCCAGGTGCCGGTGGGCCCGGTGACGAGGTCGGTGACCGCCATGACCCCGGACCCGATCGACACCGATGCGAGGTGCTCCCAACTACGTGCCGACTCGCTGCGTGGCGCAGTGGTCGTGAATACCCGCGGTTCGACCGTCGTCGTACTGCGTGCGGTGGTCGAGGTGATCTCGGGCTCGGTCGTTGTGGTCACGTCGATCCGCGTGACGGTGAACTGCGGCACGGTGGACACCGGCAGGTCGCGCCTCACGGCGGCGTAGCCCTCCGCTGTGGCGACGACCGAGGTGATGTCGCGGTGCTCCTCGCGCTCCACGGGGACCCAGGTCGAGCCGTCGAGGGTCGCAGTGGTCACCGCTTCGAGCGGCTTCGTGGCTCTGCCGGGGGAGAGGTACTCGACGAGGAAACCACCCCGACCCCAGGTGACCGACTCCTCGAGGTCGGCCGTGTCGGGATCACCGAGGGGTTCGCGTTCGCTCCATGAGCGCCCGTCGGCGCTGAACCACACGCCCACGTCGTCGTGCGGGTCGCTGAAGGCGGTGTTGATCCCCCTGAGTCCGACGGCGAGGAGGCCCTCCGGTCCGGCGGCCACGGAACGCAGCGCCAGCGCCTGCGTCGGTTCGAGGTCGCTGTCGATGGTGGCGCGCTCCCAGGTGCGGCCGCCGTCGTCGGACCACATGGCCAGGGGAACGGACTCGAGCGGGCTGTCCGAGTCGTCCTCGTGCCCGACCACGACGAGGCGATCCCCGAACGTCGTCGCCGCGTTGATGGTCATGTCGTCCTCGAACCGGGCCACCAGGTCCCACGACGTCGCGTCGGATGATCGCCACACGCTCTTCGCATCGACCGTGACGAAGCCGTCATCGACCGTCAGGACCGAAAGGCTCCCGTACCACAGGCCGGGACCGTCCCGTTGCTCCGCGACGTCCCAGGTCGCGCCCCCATCGCTGGAGCGCCACACCACCGAGCGAGGCTCGGATGGCTCGGGAAGTTCTACCGGTTCCGTGCCCGATTCCTGCGCCTCGAGCAGGGCCTCCAACCTCGCCTGAGGGGTGTTCTGAGGATGTCGGCGAGCTCCGACGACTGCGATGACGCCGGCCCGCTCGGCGATGCCGGACACGCTGACGCTCTGCTCGGTCGGGAGGTCGAAGGCGTCGCCGCCGACGTCGGTCCAGGTGGTGCCCCCGTCGTCGGACCGCAGGACACGGGCCGACGTGCGTGTGGAGCGAGGGTCGCTCGAGTCCATGCCCAGTGCCCACAGGCCGCTCGGGAGGTCGAAGAGCTCGACGCCGTTGATGCCGTCGATCGAGCCGACGTCGGTCCAGCTCGCGCCGGACATCGCGGCCGGGTCACCCGGGATCTTCTGAGGGTCGACGATCGTGGTCGACGTCGCCTGCTCGGGGGTGCCGGCTCGGACGGTGCCGTCGTCGTCGGGCGAGGTCCGAAGCCACCGCGACACCGGCACCGCCAGCGCCGCGAGAAGGGCGATGGCGGCCGCAGCCGCGACGAGCCGGGTCCTGGCCGATGCCGAGGCCGGCGAGCCGGGTACCTGTGCACGACGCAGGTCGGTGGTCCACGTCCCGGCTTCTCGGGCCTCGTCCCCGTCGGAGGGCCGAACCTCGTCGAGGGCGATCGGTGGGGTGGAGCGTTCGATGATGGCGCGCAGGCGCGCCGCGTCGTCGGTGCTGGTCCGGTTGCTCACGAGTCCACCCCCAGGGCGTTACGAAGGTTGGCCAGGCCACGCTCGACGTGGCTCTGGATGGACGACGCCGACACGCCGAGCAGGTCCGCCGCCTCCCGGTGGGTCATGCCGAAGCCGGCGACGAGGATCACCGACTGGCGCTGGCGCAGGGTCAGCTCCGCCAGTGCGGGCGCGAGGCCGGGTTCGACGTGTGGGCCCCAGCTCACCGCTTGGTCCGGCGTCCGCAACGGCACCAGCCGGCGTCTGCGTTCACCCTTTCGTGCCTTGCGCTCACCGACGCGGTAGACGTACCCGTGCGGGTTGTCCATCGCCCGGATCCGCTCCCAGTGCCGCCACGCGTAGGTCAGGGCCTCGACGGCCGCCTCCCGCCCGCGCTCCGCGCCGTAGCCGCCCGACAGCGCCGCCCGCAGCCCCGGTTCCGCCTCGCGGAAGAACTGCTCGAAGGTCCTCGGTGGGCTCGTCTCGTCGATTGTCATTCGCTGCTCGATCACATCCGCCTCCCGAGCAGTAAGGCCCCGCCACGGCCCGTTCACACGACATCGACGAGACGAACCGTCGTCAGCGATCGACCGGCAGCCGCCACACCTCCACGGGACCGGCCGCGACGTCGGTCTCCACGAGGACCCAGCCCAGGTCCATGTCGGGTTGCAGGTCGTCGCGTGCGGGAGAAATCCGGTGTCGGCTCAGCGGTCGATCGGCACGGCGCCGCACCTCCACGGTGTCGGCTGCCCGCTCGTCGACCGATGCGCCGCACGATCGTCCCCACCCCACGACCGACGTCGCGGTGGCCGCCCGGCCGTCGACCGGGCACACGAGCGCCCGGTCGAC
>JAXHUH010000014.1:49971-97705 GCA_034211175.1 Actinomycetota bacterium | reverse complement strand
CCTCGGGCTCGTCGCCGTCGGCGGGGTCGCGCTGCTCGGCGGCCTCGGTGGTCTGCTGGCCGCCCGAGTGGTGCTGGTCCGCCGCGCCCTCGGCGGACCCGAGCCGGCCGCAGCTCGTGAGGAGGGCCGGTCGTGGACCTGACCCGTCTCACGCCGGACGAGGTGGTGCTGCTCGACTGGGGCTGGGGCGCGATCAACGCGACGATCGCCTTCACGTGGCTCGTGATGGCCGTCCTCGGGGTCGGCTCGTGGCTCGTCACCCGGCGGCTCAGCACCGGCCCACAGATGTCGCGCTGGCAGAACGCCCTCGAGGTCTGCGTCGACTACGTGCGCCGCCAGATCGTCGAGATCAGCGGTGATCGCCCCGGCCGCTACCTGCCGTTCGTGGGCACGCTCTTCCTGTTCATCGCGCTCTCGAACACGCTCACGATCGTGCCCGGCTTCGAGGCGCCCACCGCGTCGCTCTCCACGACCGCCGCGCTCGCCCTCTGCGTGTTCGTGGCGGTTCCCATCTACGGGATCGCCGCGACCGGGTTGCGTGCCTACCTGCGCCAGTACGTGCGGCCGACCTTCTTCATGCTGCCGTTCAACGTGATCGGCGAGCTCACCCGCACGTTGGCGCTCGCCGTGCGCCTCTTCGGCAACGTCCTGAGCAGCACCAAGATCGTGGCCATCCTGCTCGCCGTCGCACCGTTGCTGTTCCCGGCGGTGCTGAGCGTGCTCGGCCTGGTCACCGGCCTGATCCAGGCCTACATCTTCGCCGTCCTGGCGATGGTCTACATCGCGTCCGGCACCCGCGCCGACGACACCGCCGCCGAAGGGGCCGGCGTCGGCCGGGCGGCGGGTGCGGACGCGTCGACACGAGAGGAGTCCTGATGGATGCCCAGCAAGCGATCGCCATGGTGTCGATCGCGACGGCGGGCCTGACGATCGCGATCGGCTCGATCGGCCCGGCGCTCGGTGAGGCGAGGGCCGTCGCCGAGGCGCTGCGCGCCATCGCACAGCAGCCGGACGAGGCCAACACGGTGACGAGGACCCTGTTCGTCAGCCTCGCGCTCATCGAGTCGACCGCGATCTACTGCCTCGTCGTCGCGCTGATCGTGCTGTTCGCCAACCCGTTCTGGAACGAACTGACCTGAGGTGGAGCTGCGATGACCATCGACCGCCGCGTGGCGCGTCGGGGATGCGGGGGGACGGCGCCGTGCTGATCGACGGGTTCACCGTCGCCGCCCAGGTCGTGAACTTCCTCGTGCTCGTGGTCGTCCTGAAGCTGGTGCTGTTCGACCGCGTCGTTGCCGCCATGGACCGCCGGGAGGCGGCCATCGCCGAGCGGCTGACCGACGCGGCGACGCGCGAGGAGGACGCCCGGGCCGAGGCCGAGGCGTACCGGGTGGAGCGACGTGCGCTCGACGACGAGCGGCAGCGCCGGCTCGACGCGGCGGACGTCGCGGCCGCCGAGCGGCGGGCCGAGCTGGTGGCGCAGGCGCGCGCCGACGTGGACGAGCTGCGGCGTGGCTGGGAGGACGCGCTGCGCCGCGACCGGGCCCACGTGCTCGAGGAGGTTCGCCGCCGGACCGGCGAGCAGGTGTGCGCCATCAGCCGCCGGGCGCTGGCCGACCTGGCCGACGCGCAGCTGGAGACCCTGCTCGTGCGGGTGGCCGTGCGCCGCCTCGACGAGGACCGCCAGCGCCTCGCGCCGCTGGTCGACGAGCTGGCCAGCGGCGGGGGCCCGGTCACGATCCGCACGTCGGCGCCGCTCGACGACGACCTCGCCGCCCGCGTGACCTCGCTGGTCTGCGATCGGCTCGACTGTGCGCCGCCCGACGTCGAGCTGGGGTGCGACCCCGAGCTCGTGTGTGGCCTCGAGATCCGCGTCGGTGGCTGGTCCGTCGGCTGGAACGTGGACAGCTACCTCGACGCGGTCGCCGACGAGCTGGAGGCGCTGCTGCCCGCCGGCGCGGACGGTGCAGACGCCAACGGCGCAGACCCCGACGGCGCCCACCCCGACCGTGCAGACACCAACGGTGCGGATTCCAACAACGGTGCAGACGTCGCCGGGGCGGGCGTACCGCCCGCCGACGGTGCGCCCTCGCCGGAGCGCGGGGTGCACCACGGGGCCCGGGCGCCCGGGAGCGGGTCGTGACCCGCGTCGAGCGCCCGATCGACGACCTCCTCGCCGCCACCGCGGAGGGGCTCGACGCGGTCGGCCGTGCCGTGCCGGCGGACCCGCAGCTCACCGTGCGCGAGGTCGGGCGCGTCCGGTCGATCAGCCAGGGCGTCGCCCGGGTGGACGGGCTCGTCGGCACCGCGGTCGACGAGCTCGTGCGGTTCGGCGGCGGCCGCCTCGGCGTCGCGCTCGACCTCGAGCCCGACCAGGTGGGTGTGGTGCTCCTCGACGATACCCACGAGATCGTGGCCGGCGACGAGGTGCGCCGCACCCGGCGGGTGCTCGACGTCCCCGTCGGGGAGGGCCTGGCCGGCAGGGTCATCGACCCGGCCGGGCGCCCGCTCGACGGTGGCGGTCGGCTCCGGACGGCCGCGAGGTTGCCGGTGCAGCGCCCGGCCCCGGCGATCATGGACCGCGCCGGCGTGGAGCGCCCGCTCCAGACGGGGCTGAAGGTGGTCGACGCGCTCATCCCGATCGGCCGGGGCCAGCGCGAGCTCATCCTCGGCGACCGCCAGACCGGCAAGACCGCGGTCGCGGTCGACGCGATCTGCAACCAGGCCGGCCAGGGTGTGCGCTGCGTGTACTGCGCCATCGGCCAACGCCAGGCGTCGGTGGCCCAGGTCGTGGCAGACCTGCGCGCCCGCGGCGCCATGGAGTACACGACGGTGGTCGTCGCCGGCGGGGAGCACCCGGTCGGGCTGCAGTACGCCGCGCCGTACGCGGCGACGTCGGTGGCCGAGCACCTGATGGAGCTGGGCCACGACGTGCTCGTCGTCTACGACGACCTGACCCGCCACGCGCGCGCGTACCGGGAGCTGGCGCTGCTGCTGCGCCGCCCACCGGGACGTGAGGCCTACCCGGGCGACGTGTTCTACCTCCACGCCCGGTTGCTCGAACGGGCCACCCAGCTGCGCCCCTCGCTGGGCGGCGGCTCGCTCACGGCGCTTCCCATCGTCGAGACCCAGGCCGAGGACCTCGCCGCCTACATCCCCACGAACCTGATCTCGATCACCGACGGCCAGGTGTACCTGTCGCCCCGGCTGTTCCGCCAGGGCCAGTTCCCGGCCGTCGACGTGGGGCGGTCCGTGTCGCGGGTCGGCGGCAAGGCGCAGCTGCCCGCGTACCGGGCGGTGGCCGGCGATCTCCGGTTGGCGTACGCGCAGTTCGAGGAGCTCGAGCGGTTCACCCGCTACGGCGCCCGACTGGAGGATTCGCGGCGGCGCCAGCTCGAACGGGGTCGCCGCGTGCGCGAGGTCCTCAAGCAACGCCAGTTCCGCACGCTGTCGGTGCCGAGCCAGCTCGCCGAGCTCATCGCGGTCACCGACGGACTGCTCGACGACGTGGCACCGGAGCGGATCGATGGGCTGCGACCGGCGCTGCACGATGCCGTCGCCGCGGAGGGCGATCTCGTGGAGGCGATCCTCGCCGGCGAGTCGCTGACCGCCGACGCCCGGGCCCGCCTCCGGGACCGTCTGGCCGAGCGCGTGGGCGGCGACCGGGACGGGGGCGGCTGAGGTGGAGCAGCGCTCGGTGCTGCGCCGCCGCATCGAGGTCGCCGAGGAGCTGCGCTCGGTGACCGGGACGATGAAGTCGCTCGCCGCGGTGTCGGTGCACCAGTACGAGCGGTCCGTCCTCGCGGTGCACGAGTACCTGCGCGGCATCGAGCTCGGCCTCCAGATCGTGCTGCGCGCCGATCCCCGGCTCGCCCGTCCCCGCCCTCCGGCACACGACGGGCGGGAGCTGCTCGTCGTGTTCGGTTCGGCCCGCGGGCTGTGCGGCCCGCTGAACCGGGTGGTCGCCCACGAGGCCGACGGCGTGTTCGACGGGCGAGGCACCGGGTCCACGACGGTGATCGCGTCGGGCGCACGGATGGCCGGCGAGCTCGAGGCGGTCGGCCTCGACGCCGCAGCCGTGCTCGACGTGCCGGCGTCGGCCGACGGCATCGGCCCGCTGGTGGAGGACCTCCTGGTGCTGATCGACGAGTGGCGGGCCGCGGGCCCGTCCGGTCGGGTCGTGCTCGTGCACCCGCGCCCGCGGGCCGGGGGACGCCAGTACGACCCGGCGGTCGTCGACCTCCTGCCCCACGACGCGACCAGGCTGGGGGCCCTGGCCGATGCGCCGTGGCCGACCCGGCAGCTCCCGGCGACGCGCGGCGACCCCCGCGCCGTGTTCGCGGGCCTCGGGCGACAGCTGCTGTTCGTCGAGCTGCACCGGGCGTTCGCGGAGACGCAGGTGTGCATCCACCGGGCCCGGCTGGCGGCGATGCAGGCCGCCGAGGACAGCATCGGCCAGCGCCTCGACGAGCTCGAGGTGCGCTTCGCCCGTCAGCGCCAGGCCACGATCACCAGCGAGCTGGCGGACGTGCTCGCCGGCTACGAAGCCGCCGGCGGCGGGACGTTGGTCGGCGGCCCACCCCCGGGCCGGGTGAGATCACCGCGCCGCTGACGCGGCCTGCGCCCGGCGGCGAACCGACGGCTCAACCGTGGCGGGACCGGCGGCGTTGGCGGCCGACGAAGCCGTTCGTCGGCACCCAGGGCTGGTCGTGGCGCCCGGGCGACACCGCGGCGCGGGCGTGGTCCCGGTCGCGCAACGGCGGAGGGGCCTTGTGGTGCTTGCCCGGCGCATGGGCCGGGTCGGTGGTTCGGGCACCACGTGCACGGGCCGGGGCCCCCGGTCCGCGTCGTCTGGTCATGATCACCTCGCATCTCCGGGCGGCCGGCGAGGCGTGCGCCGCGCCGCCGCGCCGCTCCTGCACCTCGACCGTCGCGCCGGCGGTCCTGGCGTGGAAGTGCCGAACGTCCCCGCCGACGACCCACGCCCGCGACCGACCCGTTCTGGTCTACCGATCTGCGTCTGAGACGCCGGTTCGGTAGGCCAGTTCGGGTTGGGAGCGGGGAATGGGACGAGAGGTGGCGCCGGGGGTCAGTCGGTGCCGGACTCCATGGCGGCGTCGTCGAGGGCGGTGGTGTCGATCGTGTCGCCGTTGGAGCGTTCGATGTCGGCGGCCTCGCCGGTCTCGAGCTCGCCGACGAGGCCGCCGGGGAGCTCGCCGAAGCCGGCGTAGAGCTCGAGCTTCTGGCGGGTGTCGGCGATGTCGAGGTTGCGCATCGTGAGCTGGCCGATCCGGTCGACCGGGCCGAACGCGGCGTCCTCGGTGCGCTCCATGCTGAGGCGCTCGGGCTGGTAGCTGAACTGGTCGCCGCGGGTGTCGACGATCGTGTAGTCCTCACCCCGGCGCAGGCGGATCACGACCTCACCGGAGATGGCCCGGCCGACCCAGCGGGTGAGGCTCTCGCGCAGCATCAGGGCCTGGGGGTCGAGCCAGCGGCCCTCGTAGAGCATCCGGCCGAGGCGGCGGCCCTCGGCGTGGTAGTTGGCGATCGTGTCCTCGTTGTGGATCGCCGAGACCAGGCGCTCGTAGGCGATGAACAGCAGCGCCATGCCCGGCGCCTCGTAGATGCCCCGGCTCTTGGCCTCGATGATGCGGTTCTCGATCTGGTCGCTCATCCCGAGCCCGTGGCGGCCGCCGATCGTGTTCGCCTCGCGGACGAGGTCGACCGCGGAGCCGAAGCCCCGTCCGTTGATGGCGACGGGCCAGCCCTCCTCGAAGGCCAGCGTGACGTCCTCGGTCTCGATGTGGACGTCCGGGTCCCAGAAGCGGACGCCCATGATCGGCTCGACCAGCTCCATCGACGCGTCGAGGTACTCGAGCTGCTTGGCCTCGTGGGTCGCGCCCCAGATGTTGGCGTCGGTCGAGTACGCCTTCTCGGTGCTGTGGCGGTACGGCAGGTCGTGCTCGGCGAGCCACTCCGACATGCCGGTCCGGCCGCCGAGCTCGTCGACGAACGCCGGGTCGAGCCACGGCTTGTAGATGCGCAGCTGCGGGTTGGCCAGGAGGCCGTAGCGGTAGAAGCGCTCGATGTCGTTGCCCTTGAACGTCGAGCCGTCGCCCCAGATCGAGACGCCGTCTTCCTGCATCGCCCGCACGAGCAGCGTCCCGGTGACGGCCCGGCCCAGCGGTGTGGTGTTGAAGTAGGTGCGCCCACCGGTGCGGATGTGGAACGCGCCGCACATGATCGCCTTGAGCCCCTCGGCGACCAGCGCCTCCTTGCAGTCGACGAGGCGGGCGATCTCGGCGCCGTACTGCCTCGCCCGGTCGGGCAGCGACGCCATGTCGTCCTCGTCGTACTGGCCGAGGTCCGCGCTGTACGCACACGGGACCGCGCCGTGGTGGCGCATCCACGCCACCGCGACCGACGTGTCCAGGCCACCCGAGAACGCAATACCCACCCGCTCGCCGGCCGGCAGGCTGCTCAACACCTTCGACATGGCCCCGAGACTACGACCCGCCGAACGGTGCGCCGGACCGGACGGACCGGTGGGACGAACCGCCCTCGTCGCACGCACCTTCCGGTGCGTCCCGGCGCGCCGGTCGTCGCCGGGACGTGGGACGGGGAGCCGCCCGTCCGGTCGCTCAGTCGGCGCCGCCGAAGCACTCGGCCTCGACCCACCGCTCGATCTCGGACTCCGCCTCTCGGGCGCCCGGGAACCGGGCGTCGACCGCCCCGATGTCCGCGGTGGCCGGGTCCTCGGCCTGCCTCAGCTCCTCGACGAGGGCGTCACCCGCGTCGGCGACCAGGGTGAAGTGCTCCACGAGGTGGGCGGGAGCGACGTCGGCGCCGCCGCGCCAGAACGCGGCGAACTGCTCGAGCGCCACGACGCCCGCATCAGGCGAGGACCCGGCCGCGGCGGCGACCTCGACCGACTCGATCGCCGCATCCGTCCAGTACCGGCAGAGTGCCTGGTCCGGGCCGCCGGAGGCTTCGGCGCCCGCGTCGTCGGCGCGGCCCGCTTCGGAGCCCGTGGTGGCCGTGCGGTCGGCGTCGTCGGCGGAGGAGCCGCACGCGCCGACGAGCAGCGATCCCGCGGCGACCGTGACCGCCGCTACCAGCGGGTGTGGCGACCGGGTGCACGAACGACGGCCGGTCGGCGACATCGTGGTCGGGTGCGTCGTGGTCGGCGACATGGCGACCTCCCTCTCGGGTCCGCACCGATCGTGCGCCCTCCCGCCGTTCGGCGCCACCGGAACGCCCCCTCGACTCCGAGATGCGCTGGTCGCCCGTGTGACGGCTCCGTGAACCGTCCGCCGACACCCTTGTCGGCACCGTTGACGGCCTCTGTACTGGCGGCGCCGGTGTGCCGGGCGGCAACCGGGCCGGCGCGAGTCGAAGGGGAGGCCCACGTGAACCAAGACGATGCCGCGGCGCTCGAGGCGGCGGTCGGCGAGAGCGGCGTCCGGTTCGTCCTGGCGATGTTCGTCGACCTGCGCGGCCGGCCGTGCGCCAAGCTGATCCCGGCGCACGCCACCGACACCCTCTGCGGCGGCGCGGCGTTCGCCGGCTTCGCGGCCGGTGAGCTCGCCCAGACCCCGGCCGACCCCGACGCCGTGGCCCTGCCCGACCCCCGGTCGTTCCTCGTCGCCCCGTGGGAGCCCGAGGTCGGCGTCGTCATGTGCGACCTGTCGATCGACGGCGAGACCCTGTGGCCGTACGCGCCCCGGGCCATCCTGCGCCGCCAGCTCGACCGCCTCGCCGAGCGGGACATGACGATGATGGTCGGCGCCGAGGCCGAGTACTCGCTGCTGCGGCGAGCGGACGACGGGACGTTGGTCGTGGCCGACGAGCGCGACACCGCGGCGGCGCCGTGCTACGACGCTCTCGGCGTGCTGCGGATGCTGCCCCATCTCGGCGAGGTGTCCCAGCACCTCGACACGCTCGGCTTCGGCAACTACGCCAACGACCACGAGGACGGCAACGGCCAGTTCGAGCAGAACTTCCGCTACGCCGACGCGCTGACGACGGCCGACCGGATCATCTTCTTCCGGTTCATGGTCAAGGCGCTGGCCGAGCGGCGGGGGCTGGTGGCCACGTTCATGCCGAAGCCGTTCAGCGACGTCACCGGCAACGGCATGCACATGCACGCGTCGCTGTGGTCGGGCGACGGCGGCCAGGCGCTGTTCCCGGCGAACGGCGAGATCGACGAGAAGGGCCTGGGACTCTCACCGCTCGGCTACCAGTTCATCGGCGGGGTGCTGCGCCACGCGCCGTCGATGGCCGCGCTGACGTGCCCGACCGTCAACTCCTACAAGCGCCTCGGCGCCCACAACCCGACGTCGGGCGCCACGTGGGCGCCGAGCTACGTCGCCTACGGCGGCAACAACCGCACCCACCTGGTGCGCATCCCCGAGGGCGACCGTCTCGAGTACCGGGGTGTCGACGGCGCGGCCAACCCGTACCTCGCCGCCTCGGCGTTGCTGATCGCCGGGCTCGACGGCATCGACTCGAAGCTCGACCCGGGTGCGCCGAACACGGCGAACCTGTTCGACCTGTCACCGGCCGAGCTCACGGCGCGGGGCATCCGGTCGCTGCCGCCGACGCTGCTCCACGCCGCCGACGAGCTGGCCGGCAACGACGTGCTCCGCGAGGCGCTCGGTTCCGGCGAGCGCGGCGACGTGATCGACGTGATCGCCGACTACCAGCGCCGCGACTTCATCGACTGGCACGCCCAGGTCACCCCGAACGAGCTGGACCGCTTCGCCTCGGCGTACTGAGCTGGTCCGAGGTCGAGCGGCCGCGGGCTCGCAGGGAGACGGCGGCGAGAACGCCGAAGGCGAGGTGGTCGGCGACCTGCGGGGCGACGGGTAGGGCGCGGATGGCCGGGATGCGGCGGCCGACGAGCCAGAGGTCGAGTGCGGCGATGGCGCCACCGGCCGCCAGGCCCCACGCGATGGGCTGCCGGCGGGGGAGCACCCGGTCGAGCGCGGCGACCCACCAGAGGGAGACGACGGTGTGGGCGAACGCACCCCGGACGAGGCCCGGTCGCCCCGTCAGCGCGCCCGCGGCCCGGCTGGCCGCCAGCGGTGACTCACCGGTCGCGAGCGCGTGGACGGTCGAGGGTGCTCCGGAGAGGACGCCAGCGAGCGCTGCGGCGCGGAGGATCCGGGAGCGTCGCGACAACGTCAGGCGGTGGTCGACGCCGCGACGCGGGCGACGACTGCGCCGGCGACGATGCCGGCGGCGACCGCGTACGACGCCGGGATCGAGGCGAGCGCGGCGACGGTGAGGAACGCCACGATCACGAGCGGGATCACGCGCACGCCGAGCAGCGGTGTGCGGGCGATCGCTCCGGTCCGTACCGGCGACGGCACCCAACGGGGTCGCTTCACCACCCTCGGCAGTCTACCCGTGGGTCGGGGCCCTCACGGCGCCGACGTGGCCCGGCTGCGGTCGAGCAGGGCGAGCACCTCGTCATCGGACGTCTGGTCGAAGTCGAGGTACCACTGGCCGACGGCGCGGAAGTCGTCCGGCTGGGCCGGGCACTCGACCCGGTCGACGAGGGTGCCGAGACGGGCGACGCTGTCGGGCGCGCCGACCGGAACGGCGAGGACGAGGCGCCTGGGCGCCTGCTCGCGGAGGGCGACGACCGCGGCCTCGGCCGTGATCCCGGTGGCGAGCCCGTCGTCGACGAGGACGACGTCCCGGTCGGTCAGCGACGGCAGGGGGCGACCCCGGCGGTAGGTGTCGACCCGACGGTCGACCTCCCGGCGCTCGTCCTCGGCCAGCCGGCGCAGCTCGGCCTCGTCGATGTCGCCGCGGGCCGCCGGCGACACGACGAACGACGAGCTGCCCTCGGCGACGGCGCCGATGCCCAGCTCCGGACGGCCGGGCGCGCCGATCTTGCGGACGACGTACACGTCGAGCGGGGCGTCGAACGCCGAGGCGATCTCGTAGGCGACCGGGACGCCGCCGCGGGGCAGGGCCAGCACGACCGGGTCGTCGAAGCGGAGCTCGGCGAGCCGGGCCGCCAGGTCACGTCCTGCATCGGTGCGGTCGGCGAAGATCGGCGTCGCTCGTCGTCGGAACACGGGGTGGCCTCCCTCGTCAGCGAACGGTGGCCCGGGCGCGCGCTACCCGTGGACGCTCGGGGTCGAAACCCTCACGGCTGGTGATCACGGCGTTGCAGAGGATCGGCGGTTCGGGAATCATCGGGCACCCCGGCCGAACCCTGTTGTGCGACCTCGGGCGGGAGCACGCGCCCCCGAAAGGCGGTAGCCAATGACCACGACTCCGATCGCGCCCGCGTCCGAGCTCGACGGCACCCACGACCGACTCGAGGCTGCGGTCGTCGAGCTCCTCGAGGCGATGGGTGAGGACCCCGAACGCGAAGGCCTGCGGGAGACGCCACGTCGGGTCGCCAAGATGTGGCGGGAGTGCCTCGACGGCCGCGACGAGGACCCGGCCGATCACCTGAACACGACGTTCGAGATCGACCACTCCGAGGTCGTGATCGTGCGCGACATCGCGTTCACGTCGTTCTGCGAGCACCACCTGCTGCCGTTCATCGGGACCGCCGATGTCGCCTACCTGCCCGGCGAGAGCGGCCGGTTCACCGGACTGTCGAAGCTGGCACGGCTCGTCGACGGGTACGCCCGCCGTCTCCAGGTCCAGGAGCGCATGACGTCCCAGATCGCCGACGCCGTGTCCCGGGCCCTCGACGCCGAGGGTGTCCTGGTCATGGTGCGGGCGGAGCACACGTGCATGAGCATCCGCGGCGTCCGCAAGCCCGGCAGCACCACGGTCACGTCATCGGCGCGAGGGATCTACCGCACCGATCCACGCGAGCGCGAGTACGTGTCCCGGCTGATGTCGGCCGGTCATTGACCGACGGGCCACCTGCGCCGGCCGGGGCCTCGGCCCGGTGCCGGGTGATGGCCATCGTCAACGTCACCGCCGACTCGTTCTCCGGCGACGGCGTCCTGACCGGCGACGACTGGGACCGGGCGCTCGCCGCCGGCGTCCGGGCGGCCGCCGATGCGGGCGCGGACTGGATCGACGTGGGTGCGGAGAGCACCCGGCCCGGTGCCACGCCGGTCCCGGAGGCGACCGAGCTCGCCGTGGTTCGTGACGCGCTGCCGATCGTCCGCGAGGGTTGCGACCTGCCGATCTCGATCGACACGTCGAAGGCCGCGGTGGCCGATGCGGCGTGCGCGCTCGGCGCCTCGATGGTCAACGACGTGACCGCACTCGCCAACGACCCCGAGGTCGCGGCCGTGGCCGCCGCTCGCGGCGCCGAGCTGGTGCTGATGCACAACCGCGCCGGTGCGTCGACGGTGGCCCACGACGATCGCCTCGGCGCGCAGTTCGTCCCGCCGGCACCGTCCGGCGACATCGTCGCCGCCGTGCTCGAAGGGCTCGAACCGGCGATCAGCGCCGCACTCGCCGCTGGGGTGCGGCCCGACGGGATCTGGCTCGACCCGGGCATCGGCTTCGGCAAGACCCAGGCCGAGAACCTCGAGCTCGTGCGCCGCGGGGACGAGCTCCTGGCCGCCGGCCGACCGGTCCTGGTCGGCCCGTCCCGCAAGGGCTTCATCGGCCGGGCCGTCGACCGCCCGGTCGACCAGCGCGACCCCGCGACCGCCGCGGTGGTCGCCCTCCTCGCCGAGCGCGGCATCGACATGGTCCGCGTCCACGACGTCGCCACCATGCGCCAGGTCGTCGACATGGTCGCCGCCGTCCACGCCGGTTGAACGCCCGGCCCCCGGGCCGGAAGTTGCCGACTGCCGGTCGCTACCGGCGGGGACCTCGGGCGACGAGGAGGCGGTAGCCGACGTCGAACGACGCAATGGTGCGGAGGTGGCCGTGGCGGGTGTCCCAGCGGCCGGCGTCGAGGTCGGCTCGGAGGCGGGCGGTGCCGAGTGCCCGGGTGTCGTCGTCGAGGCGGGCGAGCCAGCTCATCCCGGCCTGGACGCCGGGGTCGGTGTACGCCTCCGGACGGGCCCAGAACGCGGCGGCGAACCCGTCGATGCAGTCGCTGGGAACGGGCACGACGTCGATCCGCTCGACGTCGAGGTGGTCGGCGACCTCGGACGGGCCGGGGGCGCTCCGTTCGGCGGGGTGAGCCAGGGCCTCGGGGAAGTACTCGGTGACCCAGAGGCGACCGACCTCGGCCGGGTCGAACAGGAAGATCACCTGGCGCCGCGAAACTCGCGCCAGCTCGGCGAGCCCGGTGCCGAGATCGGGCCAGTGGTGGATGGTCAGCGAGCACAGCGCGGCGTCGAAGGTGCCGTCACCGAACGGGAGCGCGCCGGCCACGCCCCGCACCACCGGCGCGGCGTCGGCGGGCCGTTGGGCGGTCATCGTCGCCGACGGTTCCACGGCGATCACGCTCCGGTGCGGCGGCTCGTAGCTGCCGCTGCCGGCGCCGACGTTCACGACCGTGCGCGCCGACCCGAGCGCCTCGTCGATCATCGCGGCGATGCGGGGATCGGCCCGTCGCGTCGTCGAGTACGTCGTCCCGATCGAGTCGTACACCGGTGCACCGGAGGTGGGTGTCGGCGTCGGACGGTCGGGACCAGCGGCGGTGGAGGGCACAGGGAGACCGTTCCACGGGGGGCGGGCCCGGTCCACTGCGTTCCGGGGAGGAACGCGCCGGCCCGGCGGCTGCATCCGCCGGGCCGACGCCCAACCTCAGCGGCCCCGGAAGACGGGTGAGCGCTTCTCGATGAAGGCGGCCATGCCCTCGGTCTGGTCCTCGGTGGCGAACAGGGCGTGGAAGGTGCGGCGCTCGAACAGCAGGCCCTCACGCAGCGACGTCTCGTCGGCCCGGTCGACCGCCTCCTTCGCGGCGAGCACCGACGGCTTGGAGACGCCGGCGATCGTCTCGGCGGCTTCGATCGCCTCGTCGAGCAGGCGGTCGGGCTCGACGACCCGGGACACGAGCCCGGCCCGCTCGGCCTCGACGGCGTCCATCGTGCGACCGGTGAGGACCATGTCCATCGCCTTCGCCCGCCCGACGAGGCGGGTGAGCCGCTGGGAGCCGCCCATGCCCGGTATCACGCCGAGGGTGATCTCCGGCTGGCCGAACCGGGCCGTGGTCGCGGCGAAGATCGTGTCGCACATCATCGCCAGCTCGCAGCCGCCGCCGAGGGCGTGACCGGCCACCGCGGCGATCTTCGGGGTGCGCAGCGCGGTGAAGGCGTCCCAGCCGGCGAAGAAGTCCTCCGCGACCATGTCGGCGTGGGTCTTCGCCGCCATCTCCTTGATGTCGGCACCGGCGGCGAACACCCGGTCCGAGCCGGTGAGCACGAAGCAGCCGACGCCGGGGTCGCGGTCGAGCGGCTCGAGGACGGCGAGCAGCTCCTCCATCAGCGCCGTGCTCAGCGCGTTCAGTGCCTTGGGGCGGTGCAGGCGCACGATGGCGACCCGGCCGCGACGCTCGACGAGGACCTGCGGTTCGGGCGTGGTGGGCGCAGCGGTGCTGTGGCCGTTCGGATTGGCGGTGGTCGTCATGGGTCGGCTCCTCGGGCTCGGACGGTCCTGATGTGTGGTGGTCGCGCTCGGGCGCGACGGCGTGGCGGGGCTCACGAGTCCCAGATGGCGCCGTAGGCGGGGATGCCGCGGACCTCGAGGCCCTCGACCACCTGCCACGTCACCTTCTTGTTCGAGATGCAGATGGCGGCCTCGGCGCCGTGGGCGACACACGCCTCGTGGGCCAGGGCGACCAGGTCGGGCTTGCCGTGGGCGTCGGTGTCCCAGATCTCGGCGTCGGGCTGGACGGCCAGGATCTCGTCGACCAGCTCGTCGCCGTAGGTGCGGCGCGGGTTGCGGGTGGCCCACACCAGGTGGGACGGCACCTCACCGGCGAGCAGGTGGGGCAGGCACGGCCCGATCCCGCTGCCGGTCGCCACGTAGACCACCTTCGTGAACAGCACCTCGATGTTGGCCACCCCGGCCGTGGGGATGCCCTTGACCCACAGGTGCGACGGCGTGTCGTCGATCAGTGAGCCGGTCCAGTCGCCGGCCCGGGAGATCGTCAGTCGGAACCCGTCCTCGCCCGGCGACGGCACGTTGGCGAACGAGTGCCACTCCATCAGCGGGCTGCGGCTCACCGCGGTCGACGAGCCGGCGAACGGGGTCACGCCGTGGTCGAACCGGGTGAGCGCCACGTGCGACGACGGCGTCGTGATCTCCACGGGCACCTTGCGCAGCCGCAGCCACGGCAGCGCGACGCTGGTGGTCAGCACGATCAGCGTCCAGAACGCGACCGACGTGGTGAGGTTGGCGAGCACCCCGCCGTTGCCGGCATCGGCGGCGACGAGCACCGTCTGCACCCAGAACAGGGCGAGCACGGCCCAGCCGCCGAAGCGGTGGGTGCGCTCGAACCGGTCGTGGAGCCGGGCCCGCAGCGACGGCCACGCGGTGACGACCATGGCGACGAGCAGCACGAGGACCGCCACGGTCAACGCGACGAGCGGGACGGTCGCCCCGTCGAGGCCCCGGGACAGGTGGAAGCCGAGGGCGGCGACGAACGCGGCGTACCACGCGGTGCCGGCGATCGCGCCGCCGACGTGGAGGCCACCGAAGTGGTACACCTTGCCGAGCGTCCAGCGGACCCGCAGCGGCCATGACGTCGGGGCCATGGTCGCCAGGCGGAACAGCAGGTTGATCACGTACTGCTGGCGGATCAGCACGGCCAGGGCGATGTTGGCGAGCACGACGTTCGAGACGGCGGCGAGGTCGACGCCGTCGCTCGACCACCAGCCGGCACCGACCGAGCGCACCGCGACCACCACGTTGATCACGAGCACCAGCGCGGCCAGCCGGTGGTAGTGCATGAACCGGGGGCCCTTGCCGAGCCGTCGCCACCACGGTCCGGGCTCGGGCAGCGGAGCGATCGTCCGGGGTGTGGTGCCGTTCTCGGCCTCCGCAGTCGATGCCGGAGCCGGCGCGGTCGGTCGGGGAGGGGACGGGCGCTGCGGCGAAGGAGCCGGCGCCGGGGAGCGGTCACGGCCACGCCGAAGGGAGCGGGGGGTTGTGGTGGTCACGACGCCACCTCGAGCTCGTTGACGGCCTCGGCCGCGAGGTGGCGGTGGGCGAGGTCGAGCAGCGCCCGCTTGTCGGTCTTGCCCCGACTCGTTATGGGCAGCGAGTCGACGGCCAGGACCACCGCGGGGACGCAGTAGTAGGGGAGCGCGGCGGCGACCGCGGCACGGGCCGCGTCGACGTCGACGGTGGCGGGGCTGACGAACGCGACCAGGTCACGGTCGTCGAGCTTGAGGGTCACGGCCTTCGAGCAGCCGGGCGTCGACTCGAGTGCGTTGGAGACCGAGTCGAGCTCCACCCGGAACCCGCGCACCTTCACCTGGTCGTCGGTGCGGCCCAGGTGCTCCAGCTCGCCGTCGGGTGTCCACCGGCCGAGGTCACGGGTCCGGAACATGCGCCGGCCGCCGCCGAGGAACGGGTCCGGGCGGTAGCGGTCCGCGTTGAGCTCGTCGTTGTGGAGGTACCCGGCGGTGACGCCGTCGCCGCCCGCCCACATCTCGCCGACCTCGCCGATGGCGCACGGCCGCAGGTGCTCGTCGAGCACGTAGACGGTGTTGTTCGGGGTCGGCGAGCCGATCGTGAGGCGCAACGTGTCGGGCTCGTAGTGCTGCGCGGTGTTGACGATCGTCGTCTCGGTCGGCCCGCACGAGTTGTGGAACCGGCACACCTTCGCCCACCGGTCGGCCAGGGGGCGGGGGCACGGCTCGCCGGCGACCGCGACCACCTCGACGTCGGGGCACTCGGCGGGGTCGATGGTCGCGAGGATCGACGGCGTCGCGATGATGACGTTGGCCTGCCGGGCCGCGGCGGCGAGGTCGCGGCCCCGGATGATCAGGGTCGCACCGTGGGACAGCGCACCGAGGGTCTCCCACGCGGCCATGTCGAACGCGATCGACAGGAGCTGCGACACCGTCCGCCCGGGCCGCATCCCGAGGTCGCCCGGCTCGGTGAGCAGGATGTTGCAGACGTTGCGGTGGGTGACCTGCACGCCGTTGGGGTTGCCGGTCGTGCCCGAGGTGAACAGGACGAAGCACCGATCGTCGGGCCCGGCGCCGCCGTCGACGCGGGGCACGTCGGCGAGCGGCTGGGCCATCTCGTCGGCGGGGACGTCGGTGAGGATCTCGTCGATGGCGAGGCAGGTGCAGCCGTCGGGTACGGGCACCTGGTCGCGCAGGTGGGACAGCGTCAGGATCACGTCGGTGTCGGCGGCGTCGATCACATGGCGGAGCTGGGCCTCGGGCGCAACGCCGACGTGCTGGGGCACGTAGGCGGCCCCGGCCTTCAGGGTGGCGAGGATGCCGACGAGCATCGGGATCGACCGCTCCAGGAACAGCGCGACGTTGTCGCCGGCTCGTACGCCCCGGGCGACGAGGAGCGCGGCGAGCTGGTTCGCCCGGCGGTCGAGCTCGCCGTAGGTGATCTCGGCGCCGAGGTGGCGGGCCGCGACGTTGTCGGGCGCAGCGGCTGCGTGCTGCTCGAACGCGTCATGGATGCGCAAATGGCTCAAATCGACGATCGGGCCCTGGCCGAATTCCTCGAAGAGGCGTCGATCCTCTTTCGAGAGACGGGCCAATGCGGTCGGCTCGAAGTGGTGACGCGCCACGGGGAGATGCGTCGTCCCCGGTGCCGCGAGGGTCGCCAGGTCACCGGCGTCGAGGAGTGGTTGCTTCCGTCCCGCATCGGCGATCGTCGACGCGTCTGGCCTGGTCGAGGTGGGGTAGGCGTGGCCGGTGGGGACGGACAACGTGTGCTGCATCGAGTGGCGTTCCCTTCCGCTCGGCGCAGTCGGCCGGGGCCGACGGCGGCTGCTGCTCCTTGCAGCAAGCGTCAGTGAAACGGGAGGGTGCTCGATGTCATTCGCGTAACAGCGCGCCGTTCACGGATCAGTAAGAACTGCGTGATCCCCGAGACGTCGGGACGGCGATGGACGACCGGCCCGCGAGCTCGGCGCAGCCCTGGTCGTGGGGCCGCGCCGGCGCGGGTCACTCGGCGATGGCGAGGTCCTCGTCGGGACGGGTGAGCGTGATCGGCTGGCCGTTCCGGTAGATCGTGACCGGACCGTCCTCGCTGACGACCACCAGCGTCTTGCACGGGTGGTCGAAGCTGAACCGCTGCGCCGAGCGGTGGCGCATGCCCCTCTCGGCGTCGACCGCGACATCCGCCTCCCGCGACGAGCGCAGGCCGACCTCGAGGTACTCGACCCGCCCCGTCGCGCTGATCAGCGTCGCCAGGTCGTGCTGGCGCAGCGACGAGAACAGCGCCTGGTAGTGACGGCTGTTGGTGACCGACAGGGCCGGGGCCCGCTTGGCCGTCGCGATGTCGAGGGCGTGGCCGACGACGGCCTCGTCGAGCACGATCGACGCCTTGTCGGTCACGACGAGCGTGGCGCCGACCTTCGACGGCGACAGGATGTGGACCGCCAGGTCGAGCAGGCCACGGGCCACGTCGGGCCGCAGCTCCGGCGAGCTCGCCCGGAGGCCGGGCAGGAGGGTCGTCGCGGTCGGGCGGGCCGCCCAGTGGCGGCCGGTCCACGACAGGACGGCCTCGTCGGTGAACAGCCGGACCGACCCGAGCACCGCGGTCCGCTGCACGATCTGCGCACCGGTGCTCTCCTGGAGGTGGACGAGCTCCGACTCGAACTGGATCGGACGGTCGAAGCACGCCAGCACGGGGGTTGCGTCGGGCCGGTGGACCAGGAACGCCGAGCGGCCGTCCGCGTACGAGCGGGCCGACGCCAGGTCGAGGTGGTCGAGGTCGATGATGTCGACCTCCTCGACGTTGCCGATGAAGGTCCGCCCGGCGGGCAGGATGATGGCGCCATACGTCGGGTGGCGGTTCTCGAACGCTGGCACCCGGCGGGCGTGGTCGAGCTCGTAGAGCACCTGGCCCCGGGCGACCGGGTCGTCGGGGACCAGCTCGATCCCGTCCTCGGTGAGCTCCTCGGCCAGCCGGCGGACCGGTCCACTCAGGTGGACCGGATCGTTCATGCGCGCTCCTTCATGAACCGAAGGTACCCGGCGCGGCCCCCGCCGCGATGACCCGGCGTCAGACGCTCACCGGTCCGTCCGTTGGTGCGCGGGCCGCCCGCGCACGGTCAGTCGGGCCCGGCCGGCGCCACCTCGACGAGGTTGTCGCAGAACGTCGGCCCGTTGGCCAGGTCGCCGAGGCGGTCGCTGGTCAGGGCGTTGGCGCCGCCGCCCCCGGCGCCGACCCATCGGCCGAACGGCACGGCGACCGTGCCCGGCGGGGTCTGGTCGGTGACCGCGGCGACGCCGCGCATCTCGCCCCGGTCGTTGAACACCCGCACCGCGGCGCCGTCGGTGATGCCCCGTGCGGCGGCGTCGGCTGGGTTGACCTCGATGGCGACGCGCGGCTCGGCCCGCAGCATCACCGGGAGTGACCCGTACGACGAGTTGATCGACGTGTGCCGCTTCAGCGTGAGCAGCCGCAGCGGGTAGGTCGACGCCTCGGAGGGCACCTCGGCGGGTGGCCGGTACTCGGCGACCGGGTGGAGCCCGACTGCGGCCAGCGAGTCGGCGACGAACGCGAACGTGGCGTCGGCGTTGGGTGCGGTGCCGACCGGCGGTCCGACCCGGCGGACACCGTCGGCGCGGACCGTGGCCGCATCAGCTCCCTGCGCCGCCGCCGGCGCGTCGTCGAGGGCCAGCGCCATCAGCTCGTGGTCGCTGCGCCGGAACACGTCGTCGTCGAAGCCGAGGCGCTCGGCGAGGAGCCGCACCACCTCGGCGTTCGAGCGGGACTCGCCGACCGGGTCGATGGCGGCCTCGTTCCACGAGACGTAGGAGAACCCCCACGAGCCGACGACGTCGGGGTGCTCGAGCATCGTCGTGGCCGGCAGGACGATGTCGGCGTGACGGGCGGTGTCGGTGAGGAACTGGTCGTGGACGACGGTGAACAGGTCGTCGCGGCGCAGGCCCTCGAGCACCCGGTTCTGGTCGGCGGCGATGACCGCCGGGTTCGAGTTCCACACGTAGAGCGCCGTGATCGGCGGGTCGAGCGCGTCGTCGTTGAGCACCCGGCCGAGCTGGATCATGTTGACCTGGCGGGTGCCGTCGGGGGCCAGGTCCGGCCGCGACAGCCCGCCGAGGTTGACCGACATCAGCGAGACCGACTGGGCGATGCCGCCGGTGGGCCAGCGCCAGTGCCCGCACAGCGACGGGAGGCACTGGATGGCCCGCAGCGCCGACCCTGCGCCCGATGACCGCTGCATCCCGACACCGAGGCGGATCGCCGCCGGCCTTCGGGTGGCGTAGAGCTCGGCGAAGCGCTCGATGTCCGCCGCGTCGACGCCGGTCTCGGCCGCGGCCCGCTCGGGCGTCCACGGTTCGACCGCCTCGCGGTACGCGTCGATGCCGGTCGTGTGCTCGTCGAGGTGGTCGCGGTCCTCGAGGCCGTCGCGCAGGATCATGTGGCCGACGGCGAGCGCCAGGGCGCCGTCGGTGCCCGGGTGGGGCCGCAGGTGGAGATCGGCCCGGGCCGCCGTCCGGCTGCGGTACGGGTCGACGACGACGAGCGGCGCGCCCCGCTCCCGCTTGGCCCGCCGGATCAGGTTCCACGTGTGGATCGACGTCGACACCGGGTCCATGCCCCAGACGACGACGGCCTCCGCGTCGGGCAGGTTCTCTGGGTCGGTCCACGGGCGGGCCGTGAGGCCCGACAGCGCGAACCACTGGGGCCCGCAGATCGAGCGTTCGAGCCGGGTGGCGCCGAGGCGGTGGAACAGGGCCTCGCCCATCGACATGTCGAGGACACCCATCGAACCGAGGTACGAGTAGCCGAGGATCGTCTCGGCGCCGTGGCGCTCGATCAGGCCGCGCCACCGCTCGACGATCTCGTCGAGCGCCTCGTCCCAGCCGATCGGCTCGTACCGTCCGTCGCCCTTCGACCCGGTGCGGCGCAACGGGGTGGTGAGCCGGTCGGGGCTGTAGACCCGCTCCAGGTAGCGGTCGACCTTCACGCACAGGTGTCGCCCGGTGATGGCGTGCGACGGGTCGGACCGGATGGCCACCGCATGGCCGGCGCCGTCGACGTGGACGAGCGCCCGACAGGCGTCGGGGCAGTCGTGGGTGCACGTGATGGCGACCTGGCGGTCCGGCGTCAGGGTCATCGGAGCCTCCCCCGTGGCGTGCAGCCCGCAGTCTCCCACCCGACCTCCCCAACCCGCACACCGTGTGGCCGATCGCCGCCACACGGTGTGCGACGCCGACGCGGCCGGGTCAGCGGGTGAACGCCAGGTTCGCCCCGCCGAAGCCGTCCAGCCTCAGCTCGTCGCCGTCGATCGTCACCCTGCGCGTCAGGCGGAGGAGGGCCAGGTACGCGCCCTCGATCATGGCGCCGTCGTCGCACCCGCCTGCGGTCCCGACCGCGCCGTTCGGCGACCAGTACCACCACGGACCATCGCCGTGGGGTCGGACGTAGGCACCCTCGTAGGAGCCGCAGCCGGACCGGCCGCGGACGGTCCCGTCGTCGAACGAGATCGTCGGCTCGGCGCCGGCCGGTCCCGGGAGGTGCTCCGCCGACGGGAGCCGGATGTCCACGAGCCGCCACTCGACGTCGCGCAGCGCACCCGCGGCGCCTTCCGATCGGTGGACGAGGACGATCGGCCCGGCGCGCAGCGCGAGGGTGTCGTCGTCGACGGCGACCTCCTCGAGCTCGTCGAGGAGGTCGGCGTACAGGTGGCTCAGGTGGTCGACGCAGCCGGCGAGGGTGGTCGACTGGTCGTCGAGTTGGAGCGCGTCACCGTCGAGGTCGTAGGTGGCCACGTGGCTGTTGCAGCCATCGGTGGCCCGCACCTTGCCGTCCGATCCGAACGTGATCTCCGGCGCTGCACGAGCCTCGGTGAGCAGTGCGGCGAGGTCGGGCGCCTGCGCCGCCCGCAGCCGCCACGTCCCGAACGCCGGTTCATCGGGCCCCGAAGCGAACGCGCCGCCCGCCACCCCGACAGGCCACGCGTCATCGGCGCCAGCATCGTCGCCGTCACCCGTGCACCCGGTCAGCACCACGAGCGAGAGGAGGGCCACGCAGAACACCCGCATGGTGATCGGACGCTACCGCCACCCTCCCGGTTCCCCGTCCGTCCCCCGGGACGAACCACGCGCGGTCAGTCAGCGGCCGACGCGGCTGCGTGTTGGCCGAGGGCGGCGAGGAGGGCGACGCCGGTGCGGATGCCGGCGGCGAAGCAGCCGAGGTCGAGGTTCTCGTCCGGGGCGTGGTTGGCCTCGTCGGCGTTGGCGTAGGGCGTGATGAACGCGTGCTTGCCGAGCGTGCCGGTCCACGTGTGCTCGGGGAGGCTCCCGCCGACGATCGGCACCAGGTCGGGCTCGTAGCCGTGGGCCGCGGCGAGCGCGCCCCGCACGAGCGGCGTCCACGGCGAATCGACCGGTGTGCGCGACGGCTCCATCGCGGTCAGGTTGGTGACCTCGGCGTGGGGGCACCGATCGGCGACGTGTCGGCGCACGTGCTCGAACACGTCCGAACCGACCTGACCGGGCACGAGGCGGATGTCGCAGATCGCCCACGCCTCGTCGGGCAGGACCGTCTTCGACCCGGGGCCGGTCCAACCGGAGTGGACGCCGTTGATCGTCAGCGTCGGCCAGCACGCCAGTCGTTGGGCCACCGACCGGTCGTGCGGCCCTTCGAGCCGCTCGACGCCGAGGACGTCGCGCAGCGCGGCCTCGGTCGTGCCGCCGGCGTCGATGGCGGCCAGGTCGGCGTCGTCGACCAGCGGGGAGCGCCCACCGACCCCGCCGTCGATCGTGATCCGCCCGTCGGCCGCCCGCATCGTGGCGAGGAGCTGGACCAGCTCCCACGCCGGCTGGGGCGCGGCGCCACCGAAGTTGCCGCTGTGCAGGTCGCGGCGGGCGCCGCGGATGCGGATCTCGAAGGCGAGCACGCCCCGGCAGCCGAGGATGAGGCGGGCGCGGTCGCCGTCGGCCATCGGGCCGTCCGCGGTGACGACGAGGTCGACGTCGTCCAGCTCGTCGCGGTGATCGGCGACGAACGCGTCGAGGTTGGGGCTGCCGACCTCCTCCTCGCCGTCGAGCACCATCACCACGCCGCACGGCAGCTCGCCGTGAACGGCGAGGTGGGTCTCGATCGCCAGGAGCTGGGCGAAGTGCTGGCCCTTGTTGTCGCCGGCGCCCCGGGCGTAGATGCGGCCGTTGCGGATCGTCGGCTCGAACGGCGGGGTCGTCCACGCGTCGAGCGGCTCCGGCGGCTGCACGTCGTAGTGGCCGTAGAGGAGCACGGTCGGCCGGCCCGGCGGCCCGTCCCGGCGGGCGACCACGACCGGGTGGCCGGGTGTCTCGTGGACCACGGCGTCGAAGCCGAGCTCGGTGAGCCAGCCGGCGAGGTGCGCCGCGGTCTCGGCGATGCCCTCCCCGGTGACGCTGATGCTCGGTCGGGACAGGTACTCGCCGAGCCGCTCGATCGAGCGGTCCATCTGGGCGCCGACGTAGGCGAACAGCTCGTCGAGCCCGTCTGCGTGGGTCGAGAGGGTCACCGCCGGCCCCATCGGTCCGGGCGACACGTCGCCATGGCGTCGAAGCAGGTCACGCCGTGCATCGTCCCACGCCCCGGCCCTCACCCCCGTCGCGGCCACCCGGCGCCCGGCGCCGCCAACCCCGGACGAACCGCTGGCGACGCGTCGCCGCCCGGGTGTCACCGTTCACGTGCACGTGGGCCTTCCTTCCTCTCCGCAGAGAGCGCCGCCTCGTCCACCATGACGAACCTGAAGGACGTCCTCCGCCGACCTGGAACCGGGTGTGGCGCCATGGCCGTCGCAGGCTCGCCCGCGAAGGAGAAGTTGTATGTGGCTAGCGGTGTCGACGACGTCGACGGGGGCGTACCGCCGCGGCCGCTGCCTGGCGGCCGCCGCGTCGATCGTCGGGCTGGGCGTGGTCTCGGCGTGCGGCTCGGCCGATGTGTCCTCGACCGTCGAGAGCACGACCTCGACCACCGCCGATGCGAGCACCGACACCACCGCACCGCTCCCGGTCGCCTCGGCCGGCGAGTTCGCCTGCGCAACCGCGCTCACCGACGGCGGCTACGTCACCTTCACCTGGACCGCCGTTGACGGCCTGCGCTTCTACGACGTCTACGTCGACCGCGAGTACCTCGGCTCGATCGACGCAGACGCCGACGGTTTCGACGAGCTCGCCGCCGACGGCCTCGACGTTCCGCACAACACGATCGGCACGTCCCTGTTCGAGATGGTCGCCGCACCGAACGACGGCACCTTCGCGCCCCGCGTCTCGTGCGGCACCCTCACCACCACCACGGCCGACGTGGAACCGTGGCTGTTCGAACCACCCACCCGCCCCGCCCAGTTGCTCGAGGCCCGCGTCGACGCCGATGTCGTCGCCGCCCGCACCCACGACACCACGTGGCTTCGCTACCAGGGACTGGGCCGCGTCGCCGGCGACGACTACGCCGGCGGCGCCGCCCACCGCGCCACGGACGGGTCCCGCGAGTACCGGGTCACCTCGACCGAAGCCGCCGCTGCGCTCGAGACCGAGATCGCCGAAGCGGTCGCCGAGCTCGACTGGGGTCGCCACGTCTACGTCACCATCGTCGAGCACTCCTTCGCGGAGCTCGAGGACGCACACCGACGGTTCAACGAAGCCCTCGACGCGGCCGGCGTCCACGTCACCACCACCGGCTCCGATGGCGTCACCGGCGGCCTCCTGGTCGACCTCCTCGACGCCGACGACCTCGCCGCCGACGGCGTGTACGGCGGACCGCTCGCCCCCGCGGACATCGACCTCGACGCGAACACGGCGGCCGTCCTCGACGTCCTCGACCGCTTCGCCGAGACCGGCTATCACATCCAGCTCCGCTACTCGGGCCCTCTGTACGGCCTCGCGGACACCGGCAGCTGAACCGACCGGCTCGCGATACCGGCGCGCCTGCTCGGGACGGCCCGCCACCTCAGGTGGCAGGGTGACGGCGCAGCGAGGCGACGGTGATGGGGCGATCGGGTTGCCCGATGCGCAGGGGGACGCGGGCGGGTCGACCGGCTCGGTCGCGGCGTGGCGACCGTGCTGCGAAACACGCGGTTCATCGAGTGGCAACAGCCTCGTGCGGGACCGCCGGGAACCGCACTGGTACTTTGCTCACAGCAAACACGGCGGGTGGCCGAGCCCTGCCGACGGTGCGACCCGGAGGGACCCCAGCGGATGGCTGGCACGCGATCATGACGACGGTGCGGACCGGTGGGGAGGGTGGCGGCACCCTCGTGCCCACCTACGACCGGCTGGCGAACGAGCTCGCCCAGTGGCGGGGCGTCGGTTACGCGGACCCGTCGGCGGTGGCCGAGGCCGAGTCCGTGGTGCGCCACGAGGCCCGCCTGCTCGACGACCACCGCATGGCCGAGTGGCTCGAGCTCTGGGCGGCCGACGGTGCCCTGTGGGTGCCGCTCGACCCCGACGCCCACCCCGCCCTCGATCAGTCGTTCTACCTGGACGACGTCCGGCGCCTGCACGAGCGGGTGGCCTGGGCGGAGGGGCCGAGCGCCTGGTCACAACACCCGCGGCCGCTCACCGTCCGGCTGGTGTCCAACGTCGAGGCCCTGGCCCACGACGACGGTGCGCTCTCGGTGCGGTCGAGCCTCGTGCTCGCGGAGCACCGGGGCGGTCGCCGTCAGGACTGGGCCGGCCACCAGTTCCACCGCTTCGGCCCGCCCCGCCAGGGTGCACGCGGCGGCGCCCGGCCGATCACGCTGAAGATCCTCGTGGTCCCGTCGTTGCGCAGCGCGTGCCGGCACCCGGGGGTGCTGCTGTGAGCGGCATCGCGGCCGACGGCCGCCGACCGGGCGACCCGCTCGACGACGAGCTCGCCGCCCTGGTCGAGCCCGACCGGGTCCACCGCCGCGTCTACACCGACCCCGCCATCTTCGACGGCGAGATGCGCTCGGTGTTCGGCCGCACCTGGACCTACCTCGTCCACGAGAGCGAGCTGCCGGCCGCCGGCGACTTCCGCCAGGTGCGGGTCGGCCGCCGGCCGGTGCTCGTCACCCGGGGCGACGACGGCGCGGTGCGGGCCGTGCTGAACCGCTGCACCCACCGGGGCACGACGGTCGAGTCGGCCGAGCGGGGCTGCGCCAAGCGGTTCACCTGCCCGTACCACGGGTGGACCTTCGCCAACGACGGCCGCCTCGTCGGCGTGCCGTACCCGGGCAACTACGTGGAGATGGACCGCGACCGCCTGGCGCTCACCGGCCTCACGGTGGCCAGCCACCGGGGGTTCGTGTTCGGCACGCTGGCGCCCGAGCCCGAGCCGCTCCTCGACTGGCTCGGCCCCGCCGCCGCCCTCATCGACGACCAGGTCGACCGCTGCCCGGGCGGTCGGGTGCGGGTGCTGCCGACCGCGCTGACCCTCGAGTACCAGGGCAACTGGAAGCTGGCGTGGGACAACGCGGCCGACGGTCTCCACGCAACGTACGCCCACCGCTCCTACAACGAGCTCGGCCTCTCGGCCGACACCACGACGGTGCTCGAGCGGGACCCGGGCGCCACGCCGATGGTGGCCAAGGTCCTCGGCCGGGGCCACATGGTCGTCGACCAGCGCCCCGGCATCCCCGACGGGCCGTGGGCGACGATGCGGCCGCTGCCGTTCATCGAGGCCCCCGCCGCCGAGCTGCGCGACCGGCTCGGTGCCGAGGCCGAGCGCAGCTTCGACCTGGCGACCGGGAGCATGGTCAACCTGAGCCTGTTCCCGAACCTGATCTTCGTCGGCAACCAGCTGATGGTGGTCGAGCCCGTCGAGGTCGACCGCACGCGCCTCCACCTCTTCCTCCTCCTCGCCGACGACGCACCCGAGGAGATCAACCTCATGCGGCTACGGGTCGACGAGGACTTCGTCAGCTTCGGCACCCCCGACGACCTGGCGATGTTCGAACGGGTCCAGGCGGGCCTGTCCATCCCCGAGGTCCCGTGGATCGACACGAGCCGCGGGCTCGGCGCGCCGTCGGACACGGTCGGCGACGACGGCCTGCTCACCGGGCCGATCACCAGCGAGGCGCCGCAGCGGGCCTACCTGGCCGAGTGGCTGACGCTGATGACGGGCCGGCGATGACCGCGCCCGGTGCGACCGCGGTCGACACGTTCCGGGCCGACGGGGCCGTGCACCTGCCCGGTGTCGTCGTCGCCGCCGACCTCGAGGAGCTGTGCGCGGCGATCGAGCGGTGCCGGGCGACGCCCGGGCCCCACTACGGGCGGCTCTCGCCGGACGACCGGCCCGCCGTCGACAGCGACCTGTTCCGGTGGTTCGACGACGACGGCCTCCGGGCGTTCCTCTTCGACTCGCCGATGGCCGCGCTCGCCGCGCAGCTCCTCGGCGCTGACGCGGTCGTGTTGGTCGAGGACCAGTGGTTCGCGTCCGCGCCCGGCGCGGACACGCCGAGCCCGTGGCACCAGGACGGGCCGTACTACAACATCGACGGCGCCTTCCTCACGCTGTGGCTGGCCCTCGACGACGCACCGGCCGACGCCGCCCTGCGGGTCGTCCCGGGCTCGCACCGGTGGGGGCGCACCTTCGCCCCGGTCGAGTTCGCGTCGAGCGGGTCGACCTTCGGTGGCGACGGTGGGCTCGAACCGGTGCCCGACTCGGTGCACGACCGCTCGACGACCCGGGGCTGGGAGGTGCGCGCCGGCGACGTGATCGCGCTCGACCCGCTGACGCTGCACAGCGCCGGCTCCGCGCCGGTGGAGGACCGATGGTTCCGTCGGTTGTCGACCCGCTGGGCCGCGCCCGACGCCCGCTACGTCGACCGCGGTGAGCAGGCGGCGTCGTTCTGGCGGATGCTCGACCACGGTCGCACGACCGGCGATCTCCTCACCTGCGACACGTTCCCGCTCGTCCGCCCGGCCGGTACCCCCGGCCGGTGACGGCCGCCTCGGCCGTGGCCGTGTTCCGGTCGCGGCGTGCGGCCTCCGGTGACCGGCGGCGGTCAGTGCTGGGGCGAGATGACGTGCACGAACCGCGTCGTCGCGTCGCCGAGGACGCTCCAGCGGTGCTCGTCGGTCGTCGAGTAGGCGATGGTGTCGCCCGGCCCGAGCGCGTGGCGGGCGAGGCGCTCACCGGCCCGGATCTCCACGAGCAGCTCGCCGGCGACGACGTGGATCAGCTCCCGGCCCTCGGACGCCTGGAAGTCGCCGAGGTCGGCACCGGGCTCGACCGTGTACTCGCTGACGCTGAACGGCTCGCCCTCGCCGGTCAGCACCCGACGCACCGCGTTCAGCTCGGTGTCGCTGTAGGTGTAGCGGGCACCGGCGTCGGCCCGCACGACGTTGATGTCCTCCCGGACCGGGCCGGCGAGGAGGGCCTCGGGTACGGTGTCCAGCTCTCGTGCCAGGGCGAAGAGCGTCGCGAGGCTCGGTGTGCCGTAGCCGTTCTCGACCTGGCTGAGGAAGGGCACCGACAGGCCGGTGGCACCGGCCAGGTCCTTCAGCGTGAGGCCGAGCTGGTGGCGGCGCTCACGCAGGCGCAGGCCGAGCGCGGTGATGGCGAGCGAGTTCTGCGCCTGCACGCCGTCGTCCTCGCTTCGCACCGTGCGCCCCACCCCGGCGAGCGTACCGGAGCGCCGGAGGTGCCCACGACGAGCGGTGGCCGGGGCGCGACGCGGTGGCGCCGCAGCGACCCGCCCGATCGACCCGCGCCGGGGCCCGCCCGGCCACATGACCGCACCGGCGCCCGCGCGGCGCCGACGACCAACGGAGGATGCCGATGACCGACGCCAACGAGACCAACCCCGACGCGAGCAACAAGGAGATCATCCGGGCGTTCCACCACCGGCTGTGGGGCGAGTCCGACCTCTCGGCGATCGAGGAGGTGATCCACCCCGAGGCGGTGACCCACTGGGGCGACTTCGAGTCGAACACGGTCGACGCCGTTCGAGAGGACGTCGAGCGCTACCTGGCCGGCTTCACCGCGATCGAGACGACGATCGGCGACCTGGTGGCCGAGGGCGACAAGGTCGTCCTGCGCTGGTCGACGTGGGGTGACCACACGGGCCCGTACGGGAAGGTCGAGGCGACCGGCAAGCGGATCGTGATGGAGGGCGTCGACGTCTACCGGCTCGGCGGCGGCCGCATCGTCGAGGCCTGGAGCATGTGGGACGGCCTGGCCGTCTACCAGCAGCTCGGCCTCGTCGCCGAGGACGTCGGTCCTTGAGGGACACCGCCCCTGAGCAACGCCGTCCCTGAGAGATCGCCCCGTGAGTTAACTCACACGAAACCGTGCGGCGACTGACCCGTGACAAGGCGTTCGTAATGTTGCTCACACCAAACTCCCCCGCCCCCTGGAGGCACCTGCGATGAGTTCTTGGACCCGCCGAGACCTGCTCCGGTCCCTGGGCGGTGCCGGTGCGGTCGCGCTCGGCGGCCCGGTGCTGCTCGGCGCCTGCGGCGGCGACGATGACGACGCGGCGACGACCACGACCGGTGCGCCGGGCTCGTCGACCACCGCCGCGGCCGCGTCGGGCGACCTCACCTCGGTCGGCCTGCAGCTGTCGTGGACGCACTCGGTGCAGTTCGGGGGCAGCTACCTCGCCGCCGAGCGCGGCTACTACACCCAGAACGGCCTCGACGTGGCCCTCAGCCCCGGCGGTCCCAACGTCGCCGGCGACGCCCAGACGGTCAGCGGCCAGGTGCTGATGAACATCTCCGGCGGCGACGGCGTGGCCCGGTCCAACGCCGAGGGCGCCAAGCTCAAGGTCGTGGGCGTGCAGTACCAGAAGGCCCCGGGGACCCTGCTGTCGCTGGCCGAGAACCCGATCACGACGCCGGAGGACCTGGTCGGTAAGTCGATCGGCGTCGCCGGCACCGACACGCCGGCGCTCGACGCGTTCGCCCGGGTCAACGGGCTCGCCGAGGGCGACTTCACCAAGGTGCCGAGCCAGTACGACCCGGCCGAGGTCGTCTCCGGCAACGTCGACTGCATCTTCTGCTTCTACAACGACCTGCCCGTCGCCCTCGGCGTGCAGGGCATCGAGTACGCGACGCTCCTGCTCAGCGACTTCGGCTTCAACCCGCACTCGCAGGTGTACACGGTGCGGGCGGAGTCGCTGGAGAGCGACGAGCGCGACCTCATCATCGCGCTGCTGCGCGGCGAGATCCTCGGCTGGCAGGACTACCGGACCGACTACCTCGAGGCCGCCCAGCTGTCGGTGGACACCTACCCCGACGCCGGTCTCGACCTCGAGACCCAGGAGGTGCAGGCCGAGGTCCAGCTCGACCTGATGTACTCCGAGCTGACCGACGAGAACGGCTTCGCCTGGTTCACCGACGAGGGCATCGCCGAGAACCTCGAGCTGTTCGAGCTGCTCGAGGTCGACGCCGGCGGCGAGGACATGTGGGACCGCTCGCTGCTCGAGGAGATCTTCGCCGACGGGCCCACCCTCTGAGCCACTTCCGGGGTGGGCGACGAGGCCCGCCCCGGACGGTTCTCCCCATCCGCACCGAGCGCGACGCGCTCCTCCCGTCCCCGACCTCACGAGGAACGATGGCCATCGACAACGACGCGCTCGCCGCGGGACCCGGCGCGCCGGAGGTGGTGTGCCGCGGTGTCGGCAAGACCTTCGGCGGCCGCAACGGCGTCACCGCGCTCACCGAGATCGACGTGTCGCTCGAGCCGGGCACCGTGACCGCCCTCGTCGGCCCGTCCGGGTGCGGCAAGTCGACGTTGCTGCGAATCATCGCCGGCCTCGAGCAGGCCAGCGAGGGCGATGTGACCGTCGACGGTGCGTCGCCGTCCGACCTGCGTTCCCAGGGCGAGATCGCGGTGGCGTTCCAGGACGCGTCGCTGCTGCCGTGGCGCTCGGTCGAGTCGAACATCGCGCTGGCGCTCCGGCTCGCCCGCCGGCCCCGTGACCCCGAGCGGGTGAAGCGCCTGATCGACGTCGTCGGGCTCGAGGGGTTCGAGAAGGCGAAGCCGGCCCAGCTCTCCGGCGGCATGCGCCAGCGCGCCGCCATCGCCCGCTGCCTCGTCACCCGGCCCCGGCTGCTGCTGCTCGACGAGCCGTTCGGTGCGGTCGACGAGCTCACTCGCCGCCGGCTCAACCTCGAGCTGCCGCCGATCTGGCAGGACCGGGCGACGACGACGCTGCTCGTCACCCACTCGATCGACGAGGCCGTCCTGCTCGCCGACGAGGTCCTGGTCATGACGGCGAGGCCCGGCCGCATCGCCGCCCGGGTCCCGGTGCCGATCGAGCGGCCCCGCCGGGCGCGCCACCTCCACTCGCCCGAGTTCCACGGGCTCGTCGACCGCGTCGGCGAGCTCCTCGGCGTCGACGTCGACGTGCTCGACGGGACCGAGCCGCCCGAGGGTGGGGGAGACGGTGACGACCACGCCGACGCGGGCGCCCCGCAGGTGGTCACCGCCGACGGTGCGGCCAGCACATGACCGCGGCGACGCTCGGTGAGCGAATCGTCGGCCGGGTTGCCGACGGCCCACGCCTGCGCGTCCCGTGGCGCGCCGCCGGCATCGGGCTGGCCGCGTGGGTGTCGGTGCTCGCCCTCTGGGAGCTGGCGGCCCGCACCACGTTCGACGGCACCCACCTCATCGGGACGCCCAGCGGCATGGTCGAGGCGGCGATCGACAACGCCGCGCTCTACGGGCGGGCGCTGCGGATCACGCTCGCCGAGGCGGCGTGGGGGTTCCTGTGGGGCAACCTCGTGGCCATCGCGCTGGCGACGCTCGTCGCCGTCGCGCCGAACACCGAGCGGCTCGTGCTGCGCGTCTCGCTCGTCTTCTACTGCCTGCCGCTGGTGGCGGTCGGCCCGGTGTTGCGGGTCATCTTCGGCTTCGGCGCCGGTCCGCAGATCACGCTGAGCGCGCTCGGCGTCTTCTACACGACGCTCATCCCGCTGCTCGTCGGGCTGCGGGCGATCCCGGCCGGCTGGTCCGAGCTGGTGTCGAGCTACGGGCGGGGCCGGGTCACCGCGCTGCTCGTCGTCCGGGCCCGGGCGTCGGTGCCCTACCTCGCCGCCGGGCTCCAGGTCGCGGTGCCCGCCGCGTTCCTCGGCGCCCTGGTCGGTGAGTTCACCGGCGCCGAGCGGGGCGTCGGCATCCTCATCATCCACGCGCTGCGCAGCCTCGACACCGACGGCCTGTGGGCGCTCGCCGCGATCAGCGCCATCACCTCGGTCGTCGGCTACGTGCTGGCCGGCGCCGTCGGTCGCCGGCTCACGGTCGGCCAGCCGCCGGTGCTGATGGCCGCACCCCCGTCGGGCCGACGGGTCACGACCCGTTGGCGGATGGTGCGCGGCGCCGCCGAGATCGTCGCCACCGTGGTGTTCGTCCTCGCGGTGTGGGAGGGGTTCATCCGGCTCTTCGACCTCAACAACTTCTTCGCCAAGGGCCCGGCCGACGTGTGGGCGTGGCTCGTCACCGATCCCGACGCCGCCGCCAACCGCACCGAGATCCTCGACGCGCTGATCGAGACCGCCGTCGTGGCCGTGCCCGGCTACGTCGCCGGCCTCACGCTCGGCGCCGCGCTGGCCGCGCTGTTCGACCTCTCCGCGCCGGTGCGGCGCACGGTCACGCCGTTCACCGTCGCGCTGCGCTGCGTCCCGATCGTGGCCATCGCTCCGCTGCTCGTCCGGGCGCTCGGCCGGGGTGCGTTCGGCACGGCGGTCACGGTGGCGCTCATGACGTTCTTCCCGACGTTGGTCGCGTGCGCCCAGGGCCTGCGCCAGGCGCCGGGCCAGGTCATGGACTTCTTCGACGTGTACGACGTCGGGCCGGTGCGCACGTTGTGGTCGGCCCAGGTGCCGGCGATGGTGCCGGCGTTCTTCGCCGCCGCTCGCATCGCCGTGCCGGCATCGATCCTCGCCGCGACCGTCGCCGAGTGGCTCGCCACCGGCACCGGGATGGGCAACCTGATGGCCCTCGCCGCCGGAAACAACGTCTACGGCACCTTGTGGTCGGCCGTCGTCGTGCTCACCACGCTGGCGGCCGCCGCGTACGGGCTCGTCGCCACGGTCGAGCGCCTGGTGCTGGCCCGGGTCGCGCCCGAGCAGTCGAACTGGTGAGCCGGCGCTCAGCCGGCCGGGGTGAACGGTGCCATCGGTTCGAGCGGCCAGTAGCCGGCGTCCTGGTGCCACAGCACCGGCCGGCCCTCGCCGGCGGGCTTGCTGATGTAGTGCGACGCGAACAGCGCCACGTCGGGGCCGACGAACACCTCGGCGAGGTCCACGAGGTCGGGGTCGGCGACGAGGCGCAGCCAGAACGGGTCGTCGGCGACGAGGTCGTGGCCCACGTCCTCACCCTTGCGGCCGGGATGGCGGGCGAGGAGCCAGTCGACGTGGTCGGCGGCCGCGGCGACGAGCTCGCCGTCGACGGCGTCACGGACGACGACGTAGCCCTCGGTCTCGTAGCGATCGCGCAGGCGGCGCGCGGTGAGCTGGTCGAGGCTCACGGTTCGCTCCCGGGGTCGTGCGGGGGGTCACGGTCGGCGGCCCGAGCCTACGCGCCGCGCTTTGGTGTGGCCACACCTTCCCGGCCCGGGCGGGCGCCATGATCGGGGCGGTCCGCTCGACCGACCGCTTCGTCGGCGAGGCCGACGAGCCCCGCCAGGTCGTCGAGGTCGAGCTCGTCGCACCGCCCGACGCCCGCGCCGGCGAGGTGAGCGTCACGGTGCGGGGTGTCGGCGTCGAACCGGCGGCCGTGACGGCCCACCACGGCGGGTACGGCAGCCGGAGCGTGGTCGAGGTCGGCGTGCGCACCGACCGGTCGGTGGGTTGCGTGGTGCCGGTCGAGGCGACGGTCGCGGGCACGTGCGGAGCCATCGAGTCGCGTGCCGGCGAGCTGGTGGTCGCCGAGCCGGGATGGACGATCCACCTCGTCTCCCACTTCCACTTCGACGCCGTGTGGTGGAACACCCAGGCCGCGTCGGTCAGCGAGCTCGAGCACAGCGACTGGTCGGCGTCGCCCCGGATGCGGTTCCAGCGCTCGGCGTTCGACACGCTCGACGCCCACCTGGCGCTGGCCTCGGCCGACCCCGACTACCGGTTCTGCGTCGCCGAGGTCGACTACCTGGCGCCATACCTCGACGCGGTGCCGACCGCCCGTCCGCTGCTGCGCCAGCTGGTGGCCGAGGGCCGCCTCGACGTCGTGGGCGGCACCCACAACGAGCCGAGCACCAACCTGACCGGCCTGGAGCTGACCCGCCGGAACCTCGTCGCCGGGCTCGGCTTCCAGCGGGGGGTCCTCGGTGCGAGGGTCGCCACGGCGTGGCAGCTCGACGTGTTCGGCCACGACCCGTCGTTCCCGTCGGTGCTCGCCGACGCCGGGGTCGGGGCGAGCTGCTGGGCCCGGGGGCCGTACCACCACTGGGGGCCGATGATGGCCGACGGGTTCTCCCGCCCCGCGCCACCGGAGGGCATGCAGCTCGACACCGAGTTCGACTGGATCGGCCCCGATGGCCGCGGCGTCCTCACGTCGTACCTCGCCAACCACTACTCGTCGGCGTACGCCCTCGACGAGTGCGAGTCGTGGCAGGAGGCGGCCGACCTCGTGCTGTCGTGGGCGGCGATGCTGCGCCCGCACACCGCGAGCCGCAACGTCGTGCTCACCGTCGGCACCGACCTGAGCGCGCCGGCCCGGTGGATCACCGAGCTGCCCCGCCGTGCCGCGCAGCGGTGGTGCTGGCCCCGCATCGAGTGCTCGACGCCGACCCGGTTCCTCGACGCCGTGCGGGGCCATCTCGTGTCGGGAGGGACCGGGTCGGGTGGGGCGGCGTCGGGCGGTCGTGGCGCCCCGTTGCCCCAGAGCCGGGACATGAACCCGGTGTACACGGGCAAGGACGTGTCCTACATCGACACCAAGCAGGCCCACCGGGCGGGGGAGCAGCTCGTCGGTGAGGCCGAGATGTGGGCGACGCTGGCGTCGGTGCTCACCGGTGCGCCGTACCCGGACGCGGCGCTCGAGGAGGCGTGGCGCCTGCTGATCTACGGCGCCCACCACGACGCCGTCACCGGCACCGAGTCCGATCAGGTCTACCTCGACCTCCTCGCCGGATGGCGCCGGGCCCACGATCTCGCCGCCGGGGTGCGCGACGACGCCACCCGCGAGCTGGCGGCGACGATCGACACCCGGGGGAACGGCGCCGCCGTGGTGGTGTTCAACCCGGTCGCCCGGACCCGCACCGACGTGGTCGCGGTCACGCTCGACGCCGACGCCGCACAGGCGATGGCGCCGGCCGGTGGGTTCGGGGTCGTCGACGAGCACGGCCACGCCGTTGCGAGCGTGGCCGAGCACCTCGACGGTGGGGGCGCCCGGGTCCGGTTCGTCGCCCCCGACGTGCCCGGCATCGGCCACCGCACGTTCCGCCTCGTGCCGGCTCCTGCCCGCTCGGCATGGACGACCGAGCGTGCGACCGCGCCGGGGTCGGGGGCCGTCGAGATCGCCAACGACCACCACCGCCTCCGGTTCGACCCGGCGCGCGGCGGCTGCATGTCCTCCTGGGTCGAGGTCGCGTCCGGTCGGGAGCGGATCGCCGAGGGCGACGTCGGCAACGAGCTGCTGCTCTACCCGGAGTACCCGACCCATCCGCTCCACGGCGAGGGGCCGTGGCACCTGTCGCCGAGCGGGCCGCCGGAGCGTTCGTCCGAGCAGCCGGCGACCGTGACCGTCGAGCGCAGCGCGGCCGGAGAGCGGGTCGTGGTCGAGGGCCCGATCGGCGACGGCCGCCACGTCACGACGGTCGCGTTGTGGGCCGGCGTCGACCGGGTCGACGTCGAGGTCGCGGTCCACGGGCTCGGCGGCTCGGACCACCTGCTCCGGCTCCGCTGGCCGTGCCCGGTCCACGGGTCGATGCCGGTCGCCGAGGTGGGGGAGGCGGCCGTCGGCCGCGGGTTCGGCCTGATCGAGGTCGACGCGGCCGAGCACCCGTGGACCCTCGACAGCCCGGCTCACCGGTGGTGCGCGTCCAGCCGCACCGCGGCGGTTCGGCTCGTGCCCGAGCCTGCCGGCCACGGTGGCGGAAGCGACGGCGGGGCTGACGTGGTCGCGACCACCCGGGCCATCGGGTGCGCAGAGGTGATCGTCGGCGGTCACGGGACCGAGGACGCGGCTCGGTCTCTCGTTGCCGCCCTGGCCCGCTCGGGGGTCACGGCGACGACGACCCGGGCCGACGGGCCCCGCTACGGGAACCTGGCCCTCGACTCGAACCTGCCCGACGTGCGCATCGCCATCGGGTGCGGTGCGTCCAACCGGTTCGCCGAGCGTGTGCTGGCCGCGTCGCCGCCACACCGTGGCACCACGGCGGCATCACTCGATCGCCGGGGCGCGGCGCGGGCGTGGATCCCCGCCGCGGCGCCGCTGCGCGACATCTGGCGCGCCGGTGCCGACCTGCGCTCCGACGACGCACTCCCGGTGCTGGCGATCGTCGGCGCCGACCCCGCGGCGCTCGCCGCCGAGGTCGACGCCATCGTCACCGAGCTCGACCGGGACCACACGATCACCGCCGCCGACCCCGCCCCGGGCGGTGCCGGTGCCGACCCGTCGGTCGAGGACCGCACGGTCGCGGTGATCAACCGGGGCACCCCGGGCTTTGCCATCGACGCCGGCGGCGCCATCCACGTCTCGCTGCTCCGGGCGTCGACCGCGTGGCCGTCGGGGCAGTGGATCGACCCGCCCCGGCGGACGATGCCCGACGGGTCGGGGTTCGGGCTCCAGCACTGGAGCCACCGCTTCGAGCTCTCGCTCGTCGCCCGGGACGGCGACTGGCGCCGCGCCGACATCGCCGGCGAGGCCGCCGCCGTGGCGCGGCCGCTGCTCGCCCGGCTCGAGCCCGCCCACGACGGGCCGCGCCCGGCCGCCGAGCGGCCGGTCGCGGTCGAACCGGCCTCCGTCGAGGTCGTGGCGCTCAAGGCGGCGGGACATCCGCTCGCCGACGGGTACCGGTCGCCCCGGCCGCAGGTCGACGCCGTGACCGTCCGGTGCTCCGAGGTCCTCGGTGAGGCGACCGACGTCGCCGTCCACCTTCCGGTCGACATCGCCGCGGTCGCCGCGACGACGCTGACCGAAGGCGAGGACGGCGTGCGCGGGGACGAGGTCGCGGATCCGGCCGACACCGCCGACGAGACCGTCGAGGCGGGCGCCATCGTCGAGGCGGGTGCCGCCGTCGAGGGCGCGGAGCTCGTCGACAACCGGGCGGTGAGGAGCCGGCTCGGCGGGTTCGGCGGCGTCACACTGGTCGCGAACCTGCGCTCGCCGATCGAGGCGGCCGCAACGCCGGCGAACGGGGCCGGGACCGAGGCACCAGCGGCCGCCCTGGTCCCGACGTTCTCCCGGTACTGGGTCCAGAACCGCGGTCCGGCCCGCGGCGGCGTCGCCGCTCTGGCGGTGCACCTCCACCTGCCCGCCGATCGGCGCAACCCGCTGCCCGGTCGGTGGAGCGCGACCGTGGCATCGAACACGATCGACGACGTGCTGGTCGCGCGCCTGGACCTGACCGCACCCCCGGGTTGGCGGGCCCGGCCCGAGCGCCGGCGCGTCACCGTGGCGCCCGGCGGGCACGTCGTCGTCCCCCTCGACGTCCGGCCGTTCGACGGGGCGACGGGCCTGATGTCGGGTACCGCCGTCGACGTGTTGCGTGTCGTCGCCAGGGTCGACGGCACGGCCGCGCTCGACGCCTACGACGAGCGCGTCGTGACCCGCACGACGACGATCGACCACGTCGTCGACGTCATCACCTCGCCCTCCACCGTCGAGGTCACGCCGGGCGGGAGCGGCCTCGTCGCCGCGACGCTGCACAACCGCGCCGCCATCGAGCTGTGGGGTGAGATCGAGGCGCTCGGCCCGTGGGGCTCGTGGGCGCTCGTCCCCGGTGCCGTGCCGCTGGTGCTGCCCCCGGCGGAGGAGACCGAGGTCCACGTGCCCGTCACGGCACCACCCGATGCCGACCCCGGCGTGTGGTGGGTGCTGGTGCGGGCCGTGTTCGGCCCGACCGTGCGCTACTCGGCCGCAGCACCGCTCGTGGTGATCGAACGGGGGTCGTCCACCAACTGGTCGTGACGGTGCGATCATGCGCCGTCGGTGACGTGTGGTGAGGTGTCGGGTGGAGAGTGATCGGGATCGTTGGGACCGTCGGTGGGACGCCGCCGAGCATGCCCCGCCGTCGCCGCCCGAGGCGTTGACCGGCCACGAGGACCTGCTCCACGAGACGGGGTGGGTGCTCGACGTGGCCTGCGGTCTCGGTGGCGCGGCGGTGTGGTGCGCGATGCGGGGTCTGGACGTCGTCGCGCTCGACGTCTCCCCGATCGCCCTGGAGCGGGCCGCTGCGTTGGCCGACGCCCACCAGGTCGGTCACCGCATCGACCTGGTACGGGTCGATCTCGACGAGGGCCTGCCGCCCGAGGCCGACGGGGCGTTCGACCTCGTCGTGTGCAACCGGTTCCGTGACCCGGCGCTGTACGGCCCGCTCGCCGAGCGGTTGGCGCCCGGCGGCCTCCTCGCGCTCACCGTGCTGTCGGTCGTCGATCGGGAGGACCGCACGTCGCCCCACGCCGCTGCGGCGGGAGAGCTCCTCGACGCGTTCGGCGATCTCGAGGTGCTGCGCCACGACGAGGGTGACGGCGTGGCGTCGCTGCTCGCCCGACGCCGCTGACCAGGGACCTCACCGATCGCCGATTTCCTGGCCTCACGGTCAGGCCCCTTGGCCACATGAGGTGAGACGAAGGGCACTCGGTGTAGGACCTCCGCACGAATACAATTCATCTACCGACCACGGGTCGGAGTTCGGGCGCGCCGGAGACCGCGCGCGAGTCCGCCGGCGATCGCCGCGGACGTGATGAGCCGCGATGGGCGGCCCGACGGCGGAACCGCAGCGGAACGTGACGCTGCGCGGCGCGCCTCGTGAGGGAGATGGATGAGGACCTACAACGCCGCGAGCTGGCTCGTGGATCGTCACGTCGCGCGTGGTGGCGGGGACCGCGTCGCCATCCGTTGCCGTGGCCGTTCGACGACCTACCGGGCGCTGCTCTCGGAGGTGTGGCGGGCCCAGCGGGCGCTGGCCGAGCTCGGCGTCCGGCGCGGTGACCGGGTCGCGCTGGTGCTCGACGACGGTGAGGCGTTCTTCGCCTGGTTCCTCGGCGCGCTGCGCTCGGGCGTCGTGCCCGCGCCACTTCCGACCGTGTTCCCGGCCTCGGACCTCGGAGCCATGATCGCCGACGCCGAGGCGGCGGCCGTCGTGATCGGCGGCGCACATCGGCGGGACGTGGAGCAGCTCCTGGCCACGTCCCCGACGACCGGCAGCGTCGTGGTGGTCGGATGCGGGGACACCGTCGACGCCACGACCACCACCGGCCGGGTCGGCGTCCACCCGTGGTCGTCGTTCGAGGACTGCTCCGAGATGCCAGTGGCCGACACGACCCGTGACGCGCCCGGACCGTGGCTGTACACGTCCGGCACGACCGGGTTGCCCAAGGCGGTCGTCCACCGCCACGGCAACCTCGAGGCCTCCGCCGACGGCTACGCCCGGGCCGTGCTCGGCGCGACCGGGGACGACCGCTTCCTGTCGGTGCCGAGGATGAGCTGCGCCTACGGGCTCGGCAACTCGTTGACGTTCCCGTTCGCCGTCGGCGCGACCAGCATCGTCGACCCCGCGCAACCCACCACGGCCGGCATCGTCGATCTCGTGCGCGGCGACCGGCCGACGCTGCTGTTCACGAGCCCGCGGGTCGTGGCCGCGCTCGTGGAGTCGGGCGCCACGGCGGCCGACCTGCGCTCGTTGCGGTTGACCGTGACCGCGGGGGAGGCGATGCCGGCGGAGCTGCACCGCCAGTTCGACGAGCGCTTCGAGGTCCCGATGATCGACGGCATGGGGACGACCGAGGCGCTCCACATCTTCCTGTCGAACGCGCCGGACGCGAACCGACCGGGCACGAGCGGCATGCCCGTGCCCGGGTACGAGCTGCGGCTCGTCGACGACGAGGGCAGGGAGATCCTCGGCTCGGACACGCCGGGACACCTCGTCGTGCGCGGTCCGTCGGTGGCGGTGGCCGACGCTGCCGCCCCGCTGCCGGCGACACCGCCGGACGCACCGGTGGGTGACGACCTGGCGAACCGGTGGCTGAGCACCGGGGACGTCTACTGTCGGTCCTCGGACGACTACTGGACGTTCCTGGGGCGCAGCAACGACATGATCAAGGTCAAGGACCAGTGGGTGGCCCCGGCCGAGGTCGAGGCCGTCCTCGTGGACCATCCCGGCGTCGCCGACGCCGCGGTCGTCGGTGCGCGCAACCGGCACGGCCTCGAGACGTCGGTCGCGTACGTGGCGGCACGTGCCGGATGGCGCCTCGACACCGAACGGCTCGAGGTCCACTGCCGGACCCTGCTGGCACCCCACAAGGTCCCGCGACGCATCGTCGTCGTCGAGGCACTCCCGACCACCCACAGCGGCAAGATCCGACGCGACGTGCTGCGCGGCGCACGGTCCCGTTGCCGTTGGCACTGATCGACGTGGCCCTGGTCGACATCGGGCGTGGCCCCATCGAGCACCGACTCGAGCCGGCTCCCGACCCGACCGCGGCCACCCGGGCGCCGCTGGTGTTCCTCCACGAGGGCCTCGGGTCGGTCGGGCTGTGGCGCGACGTCCCCGACCGGGTCCGCGCCGCGACCGGCGCCCCGACGACGCTCGTCTACTCTCGCCACGGGCACGGCCGCAGCGTCGTCGTGACCGAGCCGGCGCCGGTGTCGTACATGCACCACGAGGCCGACGTCGTGCTGCCCGCGCTGCTGCACCGACTCGGGATCGAGCGGCCGGTGCTCATCGGCCACAGCGACGGCGCATCGATCGCCCTCCTCCACGCCGGCGCCGGCCACGACGTCGCCGGCCTCGTGCTGCTGGCGCCCCACGTGTTCGTCGAGGACGTGACGGTGGCCTCCATCGAGGCGGTGCGCGACCGGTTCGACACGACCGACCTGGCCGAGCGCATGAGCCGCCACCACGACGACGCCACCGCGACCTTCCGGCGCTGGAACGACGTGTGGCTCTCGCGGGCGTTCCGGACCTGGGACATCACCGACCGCCTCGGCGCCATCGAGGCCCCAGTGCTCGTGATCCAGGGCCTGGCCGACGAGTACGGCACGCTCGCCCAGGTCGACGCCATCGAAGCCGGCGTCTCCGGCCCGTGCGAGCGCCTCGTCCTCGACGGCGTGGGCCACGCCCCTCACCTCGAGGCCCCGGACGCCACCATCGCCGCCATCACCCGCTTCGTCACCGGTCTCCGACCCGGAGGATGCACCTCGCCCACGAGCGAGGCGTGACGTCCGGCCGCTGCGGCGTCCGTTGCCCGCGCGGTGGGTCGGCGACGGGACGGATGCGGCCGGGTCGGCTGAGCCGGCGCGGGAGTGGGTAGGGACGGCCCGAACGTCCCACCGCAGGAGCGACCTCAACATGTCGAACGACGACCGGCTGCACTTCGAGCCGTTCGTGCACCTGGCCGGGCTCACCCACGACGATGCGCTGATCTCGTGGGGTGGGTTCTGGTTCCGGATGCCCGATGAACCGGCCGGCCACTGGTCGATCGTCGAGGACCCCGACCTGGCCGGCTTCGACGGCATCGACCGCCAGGACACGATCGGCGCCCGTTCACGGCCCTACGGCCCCGCGGTCGTGGAGGTCCGCCGGGCCGACTCCGGCGACACCGTCGCCGAGGTCGCGACCGACGAGGCCAACCACGCCTGGGTGCGGGGACTGGAGCCGGGAACCCTCTACCGGTACCGCGTGCTCGTCGACGGCGACGAGTGGGCATCGGGGCCGACGCTGGACTGCGAGGTCGACGAGGGCGGGTTCCGTCTGGTCGATCGTGGTCGCACCTACGACAACGTCTTCCGGACGTTCCCGTCGTCGGACGCCCGGGCGCCGGTGACCCTCGCGGTCCTCGGGGACTACGGCGTCGGCGTTCTCGCCTCCGACGGGCAGGGTGCGGCGCAGCACCGGGTCGCCGCGGCGTTGGAGCGGGCGATCCGCCATCGAGGCGTCGACGTGGTCATCACCACGGGCGACAACGTCTATCTCGGTGACGAGGACACCGCCGCGGGTTCCGGCCGTCACGACGACGACTGGTACTTCAGCTTCTACGAGCCGTACCGGCACGTGATCAACCGCGTGCCCGTGTACCCCTCGGTCGGCAACCACGACTCGTCCGACACCGAGAGCGCCGACGACCGCCGCCAGCTCGACGACAACCTGTTCACGACCGAGCGGTTCGCCCCCGGGGCGGAGGTCGGCCGGGCGAGCATCGACCCCGGGCTGAACTACCGCTTCGACGTGGGCGCCGACATCGAGCTCACCGCGATCGACACGACCCTCGCGTCCCACGACGACCGCCACGAGCACTTCTTCCAGATCCCCGGGCACAAGCGGTTCCTCGAGGACGCGTTCCCGGGTGAGGGCCATGCGGCGGGGGAGGCGTTCCCCCGCTGGCGCATCCCGTTCAGCCACCACCCGGTGTTCTGCGCCGGGCCGCACCACACGAACATGGACGTGATGATCGACGAGCTGGTGCCCCTCTTCGAGCGCTCCGGCGTGCGGCTCGTGCTCGCCGGTCACGAGCACAACTTCCAGGTCAGCGAGTGGAACGGGATCACCTACGTGATCACCGGGGCCGGCGGCAAGGTCCGCCCCGAGCCGCCCGAGCGCTTCGCGGAGGCCCACACGGTGGCCTGGGGCAACGAGGCGCACTTCCTGCTCCTCGAGATCGACGGCGATCGCTGCACCCTCACGCCGGTCACCGACGTCGCCGAGGACGGGTCCCTCGACCACCTGGCCCTCCGTCGGCCCGACGGCGGCCGGTACCCGACGCCGATCGAGCTGCGCTCCCACCTCACGCCGACTCGGTGACGCTTCGATCCGGGACGCTCCAGGTGTCATGACAAGCACGGACCGTGGGAAGTGTTGTCAGGTGCGGTGCTCGGGCAGCCACCTCGGTAGGGTCCCCTGCCCATGAACGTGGCGGCGGATGGCGAGACGGCGGCGATTGACCGGGAGACGGCGGGGCTGCTCGCCCGCCTCGGCGCGGCCGACGACTTCGCGTCGTTCGTCGAGACCGCGTTCGAGGTGATCAGCGAGGTCCTACCGAGCGACGCGGTCGGCTACAACGAGATCCACGAGCGTGGCGAGGCCCGCGGGATGGTTGCGCCACAGGAGGCGGCTGCGGCGGTCGTGCCGCTGTTCGAGCACTTCGAGCGCCACATGCACCAGAGCCCGCTGATCGCCGCCTACAACGCCGGCGCCACCGGGGCCCTGCGCTGGGATGACGCCTGCGACGTCGCGCAGTTCCGGCGCACCGAGCTGTACCGGTTGTTCTACGAGCCGCTGGGCGTGCGCCACCAGATGGCGATCCCGGTGCCGTCGCCCGAGGGCGCCACGTGCGCGTTCGCCCTCAACCGCACCCATCCGTTCACCGACGACGAGCTCGCCATCGCCAACCGGCTGCGTGGGCCCCTGGCCCTGGTCCACGGCCATCGCCGACCGCTCGTCGACGCGGTCGGCGGCGTGCTCGACGACCGGCGGTGGACCTCGATGTACCTGAGCTCCGGTGGCGCGGTGTTCGCGGCGAGTGGCCCCCACCAGTACGGGATCATCGGCGGCGCGCGGCTGCCCGAGCCGCTGCGCCGATGGGTCGCGGCCTCGCTCGACGCGGGCGGCGAGACGATCGCCGCCCACGTCGACGACGGCGCCGCGGTGCAGGTGCGCCTGGTCGGTCTCACCAGCGGTGAGCGGGTCGTCCTGGTCCGCCCGCTGGAGCTGGCCATCCCCGACGAGCGTTTGACCGGGCGCCAGCGGGAGGTCATGGCCGAGCTCCTCGCCGGTGGCACCAACCAGGACATCGCGCGCCGCCTGGGGATCAGCCCCGAGACGGTCAAGAAGCACCTGACCGCGGCGTACCGCGCCCTCGACGTGGCCGATCGGGCCTCGGCGATCGCCGCGCTGCGGGCGGCCACGCACGTCGACGCGGTGCGACCCTGAGCGACCTCAGAGCCCGGCGCGGGCGATCAGGTTCTCGGCGATGATCCGGCTGTGGTCGAAGGTGTCGGCCTGGACGACGACGTGGACGCCGCCGAGGTCGAGGTTGATGATCTCGGGCACGTACAGATCGGTGGCGGCGGGCACCCCGAGGCCGTCGACGACGAGCTCGGCGTCGGCCGTGTTCGGGTCGACGCTGCCGCCGAGCGGCTCGCTCACCTCGACGATCGCCTGGAAGCCGTCGCGCCACTCGCAACCGGCGACGTCACCCCGGAACCAGGCCGCCTCGACGGGCGCGGGGACGTCGAGACCGCCGGCGATCTCCGCCCCGTCGTAGAGGCTGCAGAAACCGCCGCCGGTGGTCTGGGCGGTCGCGGTGCCGGGTGTGAACGTCGCGTCCCGCACGTTGGCGGCGACCGCGTCGGCGAGCGTGCGGATCTGGTCGGGGTCGAAGTTCATCCGGTCGGCGGTCACGAGGACCTGGGTGCCGTCGAGCTCGAAAACCGTCCCGTAGTACTGGGGCTCGTCGGTCGGGGTCCACGACATGATCACCGCGTCCGTGCCCGGGCCGTCGACGGGCTCGACCGTGATGTCGACATCGAGCTGGTCGACGAGCGACGGGTCGGCCGGATCGAAGGTGCCGGGATCGCCGACGGCGACGAAGATCGAGCCGTCGATCAGCGCGTTGTTGTCGAGGAGGCAGCTGCTGTCGGTCACCTCGATCGGCTGGAAGTTGCTGTGGCGGAACTGGTTCGCCTCCTCGTAGGTGAGGAGCGGGCACTCCAGCTCGGGGGTGAACCCGACATCGGTGATCGTGGCCGGGTCCCACGGGTCGCTCGGCAGCGGGACCGGTGACGCGGTCGCACCGTCACCGCTCGCCGAGTCGCCACTGCCGTCCGCCACGTCATCGCTGTCGACGCCCTCGGGCTCGGGATCGGTCGTCACCGCCGGGGCGTCGGTCGCCTCCGTCGAGGGTTCCGCTGCCGTGGTGTCGTCGTCGCCGCAGGCTGTGAGCGCGAGCGCGACGCACAGCGAGAGTGCCGTTCGCTTCATCCGATCAGAGGACCATTCGGCGCGATGTCACACCATGCCACCATCGGGGCAGACCGGGTTCGGCGCGCCACGCCGTGCGTCGCAGGTGGCCTGCAGCTGCGCGGGCGGCATGCGGCGGAGCACGCGATCGAACCGGCCGGTCGGTCTGTCGGACCGATGCGATCGACGTTCAGGTTCTCGTCAGGCGCGAGCGGGCGGTACCGGCGCGAGCGAGCCCGTGAACGGCGTGGAAGACTCGCCGCGTCGCCGATGAGGGGGGTCCGATGGCGCAGGTCAGCGAGCCGACCGAGGTCCGCGAGGCAACACATCCGCTGGAGCCGCCCAGTCCCGACGAGCTGGTGGCCGCCTGTGAGCTGCTGCGCTCGGCGCAGTCCCTCGGTGACGACGTCCGCATCTCGTCGGCCGGCCTCGCGGAGCCGCCGAAGGAGACGCTGCGGTCGTTCACACCGGGCGACGCGATCGATCGCCGAGTGAAGATCATCACCTACCAGCGCCACACCCGGGCGGTGCACGAGGCGATCGTGTCGCTCACCCGCGGCGAGGTCGACGAGTGGAAGCCCGTCGACGGGGTTCAGCCGCCGCTCATGCTCGAGGAGTACCTGGCGCTGGCCGACCAGGTGAAGGCCGACCCCCGCTACCAGGAGGCGATGGCGAAGCGAGGCGTGTTCGACCTCGAGCACATCCAGACCGACCCGTGGCCCGCCGGGTGGTTCGGCTCCGAGCTCGACGCCACCGGTCGCCGGTTGTGCCGGGCGATGTCGTTCGTACGCTCCGCGCCCGACGACAACGGCTACGCCTACCCGGTCGAGAACCTCGTCGCGTTCGTGGACTACGACACCGGCGAGATCGTCGAGCTCGTCGACGACGGGGTGGTCCCGATCCCACCGACGTCGGGCCGCTACGACGCCGCCACGATCGGCGAGACCACCACGCTGCGGGAGCAGGCCCCGCTCGAGATCACCCAGCCCGACGGGCCCGGGTTCACGCTCGACGGCAACCTCCTGAGCTGGCAGAACTGGCGGATGCGGGTGTCGGTCGTGCCCTACGAGGGCCTCGTGCTCCACGAGATCGGCTGGGACGACGGGACACGGGTCCGCCCGATCCTCCATCGCGCCGCCCTGGCGGAGATGGTCGTGCCGTACGGCTCGACCATGACCAACCACTGGTGGAAGAACGCGTTCGACGCCGGCGAGATCGGGCTCGGCAAGCTGCTCAACTCGTTGACGCTCGGCTGCGACTGCAAGGGCGAGATCACCTACATGGACGCCCACCTCACCGATGAGGACGGCGGCGCCATGACCGTCGAGAACGCGGTGTGCATCCACGAGGAGGACTTCGGGCTCCTCTGGAAGCACTGGGACTTCGTCAGCGACACCACCGAGAGCCGCCGCAGCCGCCGTCTCGTCGTGAGCTCGATCGCCACGGTCGGCAACTACGAGTACGCCTTCTACTGGTACTTCTACCTCGACGGCACCATCGAGCACGAGGTCAAGATGACCGGCATCGTGCAGACCCAGGCCGTGCCGCCGGGGGAGACCGCCGAGCAGGCCGTGATGATCGCGCCACAGCTCGCGGCGCCCCACCACCAGCACCTGTTCTGCTACCGGCTGGACTTCGACGTCGACGGCGAGGCCAACACGGTCACCGAGGTCGACGTCGTCGCCCTGCCCGACGGCGACGACAACCCGTTCCACAACGCCTTCGACACCGTCCGCACGCCGCTCACGTCCGAGCAGCGGGCCCGGCGTGACACCGACCCGGGCCGCAGCCGGACGTGGGTGATCGCGAACCCGTCGGTCCGCAACGGCGTCGGCGAACCGGTCGCGTACAAGCTGATCCCCGGGTACACGCCGACGATGCTGGCAGGGGAGCAGTCCGCGATCCGCAAGCGTGCCACGTTCGCCACCCACAACCTCTGGGTCACGCCCTACGACCCCGACGAGATCCACGCCGCCGGCGACTACCCGTACCAGCACGCCGGCGGCGACGGCCTGCCCCGCTGGACCGAAGCCGACCGCCCGACCACCGACACCGACGTCGTGGTGTGGCACACGTTCGGCGCCACCCACATCAGTCGCCCCGAGGACTGGCCGATCATGCCGGTCGAGCGGGTCGGCTTCACCCTCAAGCCGTACGGGTTCTTCGACCGCAACCCGTCGCTCGACCTGGCTCCCGAGCCCGGTCACTGCCACGACTGACCCGCCGTGTCGCGCCACGCCCGGCGCGCCGGCCCCAGATCTCCCCCCGGCCACGACGGTCCCGATCGGCGCGCCCGCGCGCCCGGGGACCTGGCCCAACCGCAAGCACCACCACCACCCATGACCGAGGGGGAACCATGGCCGCACCATCCGACGGATCGCCGGGACTGCGGAAGGAGCTGGGCACCAGAGACGTGTTCGTGGCGGGCGTCGCGCTCGTGGTGGCCAGCACGACGCTGGTCTCCGACTTCCAGGGCTACTTCGCACTCGGTGCGAGCTTCGCGATGGCCATCCTCATCGCCTTCGTCATCAACCTGCTCCTCGGGCTGTCCGCATCCGAGCTGGCGGTCGCGTTCCCCCGGGCGGGCGCGATCTACGAGTACGGACGGGACGCGTTCGGCGGTACGGTCGGCAAGCTCGTCGGCCTGTTCCTCGGTCTCACGTTCGTCGGCATGTTCGTGCTGGCCGGGCCAGGGGAGACGTCCGCCGGGGCGTTCGGGCTCCAGGCCCTCTTCAACACCGAGAGCGGGATCAACTGGTTCATCCTCGTCCTCGTCGTGCTCGCGCTGGTGCCGAACATCCTCGGGATCAAGATCACGGCCTGGGTGAACGTCGCGCTCCTCACGGGCATGTTGTTGATCCGCTGGTTCTTCGGCCTCGCCGGCTTCCTCGGGTTCTCGGACGCGGGCGGGTGGTCGTCGTCGAACCTCGACGCCGGGGGCCCCGGGGCGTTCGACTGGTTCGGCTCGGACGGCTTGCTGGCCGGCGCCCTGATCCTGGCGTTCTGGACCTTCGTGGGCATCGAGTTCGTCTGCTCGCTCACCGAGGAGGTGCGCGAGCCGCGCAAGGCCATGCCCCGCGGCATCATCATCGGCCTCGTGGTGATCCTCGCGACCTCGTGGCTCATGGGCCTCGGCGTGGCCGGGACCGCACCGGACGAGGGGGCCTGGGCCGACATCGCGCTCGGCGAGCCGGCGTGCAACGACAGCTGCCCCCAGCTGGTGGTCGGCGAGGTGATGTTCGGCGGGTTCGGCCGGGGCCTGATGGCGCTGGCGTCGGTGTTCGCCACGCTCGGCTCGTTGAGCGTCGCCTTCGCCGCGCTGCCCCGGATCATCTTCGGCGTCGCCCGCAACGGGCAGCTGTTCGGCCCCCAGGTGTCGTCGTTCTTCGCCCGCGTCCACCCCCGCTGGGGGACGCCGGTCAACGCGACCGTCCTGTTCGCCGTCGCCGCCACGGTGCTCGCGCTGCGCAGCTCCGACGTCGTCGACTGGATCTTCTCCGGCGCCTACGTCTGGATCCTGCTCTACATCGCCTACCACGTCGTCGCGTTCGCCGACCGCCTGATCCACCCCCACCGCCATCAGCTGTTCGGGCCGTGGTTCCTCGCGGTGGCGCACGCACGTGGCAAAGGCGAGGCCCAGCGTCACAAAAACACCAACGA
>JAXHUH010000014.1:0-49961 GCA_034211175.1 Actinomycetota bacterium | reverse complement strand
CGGGGTTCCTCGGGGTGCCGAGCGCGGGTGCGATCGGCTCGGCCGTCGGTCTCTACTACGCGTTCGACGGGGCCCACGGCACCTACGGCGGCCGGGCGCTGATCGTGCTCGCCGTCGCCGCGGTCGCCACCGTCGTCGCGTACCTGCTGCCCGGTGGCGACGACCAGGAGGTCATCGACCTCACGGCCGAGGGCGACGAGCTCCTCGGCGACACGTCCGACACACGACGGTCGACCGCGCAGCCGGCCGTCGGGGAGAGCTGAGCAGCCGGTCGGGATGCGCCTCCGGGCCGGCCGTTCCCGCCGTCGGGAGCCGCCGGCCGGTCGGCCCTTCGAGACGCCCCGGTGAACCCCGACGGCACGGGCTCGACCGGTCGCCGGCGGGGAAGAACCGGGATCTCCCTGTGACACGAGCACCGATCCGTGCATGGACAGGTGTCCATGACCTCGACGAGATCGGACACTCATGCACTCCTACCTGCGACCCATCGCGGCGACGGCCGCGAGCGCCGTCGTCGTGCTCGGCGCGGCCGGCGTGGCCGGATCCAACCCGTCGCCCGACTCGGACGGCGGCCGGTTCCTGGTCGGCACGACGGCCGACACGGTCGATGCAACACCCGGTGACGGCGTCTGCGCCGACGCCACCGGGGCGTGCAGCCTCCGGGCCGCGGTCCAGGAGGCCAACGCCTCCGCCGGCGGGCACCTCGTCCTGCCGCCGGCGACCTACACCCTGACGTTGGCCAACGCCGACGGCGACGAGGAGGCCGCCGCGACCGGCGACCTCGACATCACCTCGTCCGTCTCGATCGAGGGGTACGCCGCCACCGTCGACGCGGCCGGCCTCGACCGCGCGTTCGAGGTGATGGAGGGCGCGACGCTCGACGTCGACGGCCTCGAGGTCACCGGCGGGCTCGTCACCGGCGGCGAGGACCCGATCAGCGGCAGCGGCGGCGCGTTCGCCAACGCGGGCACGCTCATGCTCGACGGCGTCCACCTCCACGAGAACGTGGCGGACGGCCCGATGGCCTCCGGCGGTGCGATCCTCACCACCGGCGAGCTGACCGTCGGCACCTCCACGTTGACGAACAACACCGCGACCCGGGCGGGCGGCGCCATCGAGGCGAACGGCGGGACGACCACGGTCAGCTCGTCGCGCCTGATCGCCAACACCACCGGTCCGGCCCCCGGCAACGGCGGTGCGTTCCACATGACCGGCGAGGGCCGCGCCCTGTTCGTGAGCTCCCAGGTCGAGGACAACACGGCCGCAGCCGAGGGTGGAGGCCTGTGGGTCTCCGCCACCGGGCACCTCGAGGTGACCGGCACCAACCTGACCGGCAACGCGGCCAGCGGCGCGGAGGCCGACAACGGCGGCGGCGCCCTGTTCAACGACGGCGGCACGCTGGTCGTCGCGACCTCGAGCATCACCGGCAACACCGCCGACGGTGAGGCCGGCTCCGGCGGCGGGATCCTCAACGACGGCGGCTCCCTCGACGTCGACACCGTCATCATCGCCGACAACGCCGCGAGGCGCGCCGGTGGCGCCATCGAGGCCGACGAGGGCATGACCACGCTGCGCACGGTGACGCTCGACCACAACACGGCCGGCCCGAACCCGGGCAACGGCGGGGGTCTCCACATCACCGGCAACGGCGACGCCACGATCGACGGCTCCCGGGTCACCGCCAACACCGCGAGCTCCGAGGGCGGCGGGCTCTGGAACGGCGCCGGCACGATGACCGTCACCAACACCCGCATCGCCGGCAACACCGCCAGCGGTGACGAGGCCGACAACGGTGGCGGTGGCCTGTTCAACAACGGCGGGACCCTGCACGTCGCCGACAGCGCGGTGACGGCCAACGTCGCCGACGGTGCCGCCGGATCGGGCGGCGGGATCCTCAACGACCAGGGCGAGACGACCGTCACCTCGTCGACGCTCGACGCCAACCGCTCCATGCGCGCCGGCGGCGCGATCGAGGCCAACGTCGGGGTCACCCGCGTCACCGACTCGGCCATCCGCCACAACACCACCGGCGCCGCACCCGGCAACGGCGGCGGCGTCCACCTGACCGGCGAGGGCACCGTCGAGATCGACGCGACCGACGTGAGCGCCAACACGGCCGCCGCCGAGGGCGGCGGGGTGTGGAGCTCCGCGACGGGCTCGACGAACGTCAACGACTCGGACATCTCGGGCAACGACGCCCCCGTCGGCCCGGACACCTTCAACGACGGCGGGTCGTTCACCGTCGACGGGACGGCCGTCGTGCCGGCCGAGGCGTCCTGAACCAACAACCCCGCCCGCGCCGGTCCTCCTCGGGTGAGGGAACCGGCGGCCGGGACGACACCCGGGAGGCGGGCGCCCGACGCCCGCCTCCCGGGGCGCTGCCGGGGTCGGAGGTCGTCGTTGCCGCCGAGGTAACGTCGCTCCGTTCCGCCCCCGTCGCGACGAACCAGGTCGACGGCCGCCGCGCGCTGCGTGGCGGCCGGCGCCGTTCCTCACCGCGACGCCACCGGGCGTCGCAGCCCGACCGCCGGAGGCCGGATCTTGCAACTGTGCTGACCGACGACGTGCGCGAGCTCGTGGCGCGTGCCGGCGCCCACGATCCCGACGCCTGGGAGCAGCTGTACCGCTGGACGTACCCGAGGTTGTTCGCGTACGCGCGGCGGCGGGTACCGAGCGACCACGCCGCCGACGACGTCGTCAGCGAGACGATGGTGCGCGCCCTCGACAAGCTCCCGTCCTTCACCTGGCAGGGAGCCGGGTTCGACGCCTGGGTGTTCGGCATCTGTCGCAACGTCGTGCTCGAGCAGCATCGCCGCCGCGGGCGGGAGCAGCCGCACGACGACGTCGACCCGAGCCCCGGGCGTGAGCCGGGGCCGCTCGACGAGCTGGTCGCCAGCGAGGAGCGGGACGTGCTCCGGGCGGCCTTCGCCCGCCTCTCTCCGGCCGATCGGGAGGTGCTCGAGCTGCGTGTCGTCGCCGGGCTCAGCGCCGAGGGCGCGGCCGAGGTCCTCGGCCGGGGCCCGGGAGCGATACGAATGGCCCAGTCCCGGGCGCTGCGTCGCCTGGAGTCCCTGCTCGAGGAGGTGAACCGTGGCCGCTGACGACGACGAGCTGCTCGACCGCCTGGCCGACGCCCTCGGTCCGTTCGACCGCGAACCTCCGGCCGACCGCATCGCCGAGCTGCGCGCCGCGGTCCGAGACGCCGCAGCGGCCGACCCCACCGGGATGGGCGACGGTGACGGCGCCGCAGGCGCGGACGACCACGATGGGGCCGTCGCGCCCATCGGACGGGGAGGACCACCCCGCGGTCGGACAGCGTGGCTCGCCGGTGCCGCGGCGGTCGCGGTCTTCGTGGTGGCCTTCGGTGTCGGCTACCTGATGCGGGGCGCACCGGCCGATCCGGCCACCGCCGGCGGCGTCGTCGAGTTCTCCCAGGCGTTGGTCGGCCCGGACGGCGAGGAGCTGGGCGAGGTCGAGGGCGTGCGCCTCGGCATCGGCCGAGTCGTGCGACTCCACACCGACGAGCTCGAGATCCTGCCGACCGGCGAGTTCTACGAGGTGTGGTTCGTCGGCCCCGACGACGAGCCGGGCTCGCCCGATCGGATCTCCGCCGGGACGTTCCACCCCGACGAGGAGGGCGTGAGCGACATCACCCTGACCGCCGCCGTCGACCCCGCCCTCTACCCGATGCTGGTCATCACCGCCGAGCCCGGCGACGGGGACCCGTCCCCCAGCCCGATCGAGGTCGCACGCGTGGACCTTGGCTGATACTCGCTCGCCGGCTCTGCCGGTCGAGCTGCGTTCAGCTGGGGCTGATACTCGCTCGCCGGCTCCGGCGGTCGAGCTGCGTTCAGCTGGGGCTGATACTCGCTCGCCGACGGCCTGGCGGCCGCCGGTCGAGCTGCGTTCGGCTGAGCCTCGCTCGCCGGCTCCGCCGGACGAGCTGCGTTCAGCTGGGGCTGAGCCTCGGTTGGGGACTGCGGGACAGAACGTCATCGGTCGTGGCTTCCACGGTCGGGTCCACGTGGTGGCAGGGCGCCGTTGCCGGGCGGCTCGTCGGTGACGTGGTGGGCGTCGAGTCCCGCTCGACGGGCCGCGGCGACGTTCGCCTCCGAATCGTCGTACAACACGACGGGGCCACCGGCTTCTTCGCGCACGAGCTCGAAGAGGGCCGACGATGGCTTGGCCATGCCGAGCTGGTCCGACACCAGGACCCGTTCGAACCGGTCGACGAGACCGAAGCGCCGTAGCTGGGGCATCAGCCACTCCGAGCAGTGGTTGCTGAGCAACCACATCCGGTTGCGGCTCGAGACCACGTCGTCGTAGAGCGGTCCCCGGTCGTAGGTGTCGCGGAGCCCGGCGGTGAGCACGGACGGGTCGTCGCCCGGGAAGAGGTGTGCCCACATCGTGTCCGGCGCGATCCGCCCCTCCCAGAGGTCGAGGCGGCACTCGCCTCGCCAGCGGTCCCACACCGCGACCGGGTCGTCCCCCCGCGCCAGGGCCCGATCGTGGACGAACATCGGGAAGGCCCGGTTGAAGACGACGCCGTGGGCATCGAGGACGACGAGCACGTCGGACCGATGGATCGGGTGCTCCGCCGTGTCGCTGGGATGGACGGCGGGCCGGTCCGTCCCGGTGGGGTGGTGCAGCGCGGTCATCCGTCGTCCTGTCCGAGTCGCTCGACGATCTCGCCGACCAGGTCCTGCGTCAATCCGGTGGCCTCCGTCGTGTCCATCGTGCGCACGCCGGCTTCGTGTGCCTGCTGTTGCAGGCGTTGCTGGATCGCGACGATCCGGTCGAAGTTGCGGCAATGGCGGTCGCCCGCTCGGAGCGGCTCCTCCGTGCGGCGATTGTCCAGGTTGGCGCGGTGGACGTGCTCACGTGCCGTGACGACCCGCTCGATGACGACGGGCCGCTGGGGGTGGTCCGCGAGTGCGCCGGTGAGCACGCCGGGCTGCAGGTGCACGCCCTCGGCGATGACGGAACGGTTCTCCGTCACCAGTCTCGCAGCGACCGCGGCGAGCGCGTTGGACACCGTGGAGCACTGCCGGTCGAAGCCGACGAACCGGTCGTGCTCCTCGGACCCGAGCAACTCGAACGTGGACAGGTGGAGCTCGTGCAGGACGGTCGGCGGCACGACCATGCGCAGCACCTCGCGGATGGCGTCCGTCGTGACGACCCGTGTGATCTCCAGCCGGACGGCCAACCGGGTCGCCAGCGTGCTCTTGCCCACACCCGGGGCGCCGCTGAGCACGATCACGACCGGGCGGCCGCTCTTGCGGGCAGCACGCCACGCGAGCCACTGCTCGGCGATCCGCTCGCCGCCCGGCTCGGCGCGCATCACGCTGCACGCCGCGGCGACGAGCTCGTCCGCCTGATGGATGTCATGGCCGTCGTCGAGCGATCGCTGGACGAGCGAGGCGAGGCGATAGGCCTCCTCGGTCCGGATCCCGGTCGCCAGCAGGCTCGTCGCCATGATCCCGCGTGAGAACGGGAGCACGTCTCCGTGGCTGTTGGTGATCATGAGGCTCGGGTCACTCGGAACGAAGTCCGTGGGCACGGGTTCGACTCCTGATGGGCAGGTGTGGGGTGGGGCCCGGTGTCGTCGGTACGACGCGGGCGGTCCGGATGGTCGACGGGGCGCGCCTCGCCGGCGCTGCGACCGGGTCGCGTCGGCCGCACGCGTCGGCATCGATCGTTCAAGCGCGGCGCGCGCTGCTCCGGGACCGGGAGCCCGGCGGTCGGTTCAGGTGCGCAGCGGGCGGAGGATGTCCTCGACCGAGTGCCCGTCCTCGAGGGGGTGGCGCAGCGGGAGGTCGGTGATCACCTCGTAGTGATTGCGCCGACCGACCCGTTCTCGGCGGAGGTAGCCCTCGTGCTCGAGGTCGTCGAGGATCCGCTGGACCGCCCCCGGTGTGATCCCCACGAGGTGGCTGATGTCGCGCTGGCGCAGGTCCGGGTCCCGGCACAGCGCGATGAGGACGTGTGCGTGGTTGGTCAGGAACGTCCAGCTGGGCAGCCGCGGGTCCGGTTCGGCGAACGACACACGTCGATCGTAGACGTCATGATTGGCCACTCGTGGTTCGCTGATGGTGGCCGATGCGTGGGGCGGGCTCATGCGGCCGCGCTCCGGATCCGATCCCGGTTCCGGCAGGTCCGGGCGCGTGGCGTCGACGCGTCCGGTGCCCGCCGGCTCGCGGGCAGCGCGGGGTCGAGCGCGGCACCGTCGGCCCACCGGCGTGCCAGCTCGACACCGGTGGCGATGCAGTCGTCCACGGCGACCGCCTCGGCCGCGGGCAGCGGCGCGCAATCGGGGCGTCCCTCTCTGCGGGCGCAGCGCAGCTGGAGCCGCTCCACGGTCAGGTCCAGCTCGGTCAGTCGGGCGAGGAGGTCCACCCGGTCGGGCCGCTCGGGCCCGGGCTCGTCCGCCCACATGCGGCGGACGAGGAGCGCGAGCCGCTGGAGCCGGTGCTCGGCGGTCGCGAGGTCGGTCGTGGTCGACATGGTCATGCTCCTCTCGGGGTGGTGGACGCGAGCGGTCGGTTGGCCCCGATCGTGGTCGGGGGCGCCTCGAGGCCCGCGTGGCGGCGCAGGACGATCGTGGCGACGGCGAGGACGCTCAGGGGCAGGACGACCCCGACCATGGCGACGGCGAAGAGGTCCCGGGTGCCATCGTCGGTGGCGTCGAGCACGAGGCACGCGGCGGCGGCCGACGACCATGATCGGCAGGTCGAGCCGCGCCAGGTCGAGCGGGACGTCGATGCCGGTCACGACGCTCATCGCGCCGAGGACCAGCCGCCAGGTCGAGGACGAGCAACACGTTGGCGGTGTTCGACCCGACGATGCTGCCGACGGCCAGCTCGTTGTCGCCCACCCGCAGGGCCCGGCCGACGACCGCGAGCTCCGGCGCGCTCGTGGCGGCGGGGCCACGGGACGGCCGCGACGTGCGTCGACGGGCTGGATGAGGCTCCATGCACCGACGATGACATGCACTCTGAAAAAGGTCAATTGTGTTGTGCCTAATCCGTTGCACCTCTATGGTGAGGCCTGACCTCGGGCCGGGGGCGGGCGCCGGCGTCGTTGCCCGCCCGCCCCTGCCGCCCCTCCGTGACGGTCATCTCCTCCTCACCCACATCGCTGCCGCCGCCGTCGTCGTCGCCCCGGTGGGTGGCCTCGGACGCTGGCGATTCGCGATCGCCGGCGCGCCGCCGCTCGTGACCGCTGTCTGGGCGCTCGCATGACTCGGCGCGTCCCGTCCGGCCACGCCCGAGCTGCCGGGCCCGCGCGTCGAGCCCGAGTGACTTGTAGCGGTGTGAGCTAGATCGCGCCATCATCTAGCTCGCGCTGCTACTGTCCACGGCGTGGACGACGGCCGGCGCGCACAGTGGTTGCGAGGGGTCCTGGACCTCTGCGTGCTGTCGCGGCTCGCCGACGGTGAGTCGTACGGCTACGAGCTGTCCCAGCAGCTCGACGACGCCGGGCTCGGCCCGATCCGCGGCGGCACGCTCTACCCGGTGCTGCTGCGGCTCCAGCGCTCGGGCATGGTGGCGACCGAGTGGCGCACCGGGGATGCCGGCCCCGCCCGCAAGTACTACCGGCTCAGCTCGGACGGCGAGGCCGCGTTGGCCGGGGCGGTGACCGACTGGCGTCGGTTCGTCGACCGGGTCGACCACGTGCTCGGGGAGGTACCCACGTCGTGAGGCGTGCGACATGGTTGGCGGCGCTGCGCGACGAGCTGCGCCGACGGGGCTTCGGCGACGACACGGTCGCCCAGATCGTGACCGAGGCCGACGACCACCTGCTGGCCGCCGGCCGGCCACCGCTCGAGGTGTTCGGGCCCGCCGACGCCTACGCCGCAGCGCTGTCGGAGGGCCTCGCCGAGGTCGACCCGCCCGCCCGGGTGGCGCGGGCGGCGCCCGGCCCGGTGCTGTTGGACGTGCAGGACGTGACCAAGCGCTACCGCCGTCGCACCGTGCTCGACGGGGTCGGGCTGACGGTGCGGGCCGGCCAGGTCGCCGCCATCGTCGGTGCCAACGGGAGCGGCAAGACCACGCTGCTGCGGATCTGTGCCGGGCTCCTCGCCCCCGACCGGGGCACCGTGGCGATCCGGGGCACGATCGGCTACTGCCCCCAGGACGGCGGCACCTCCGACCTGCTCGCGGCCGACGAGCACTTCGTCCTGATCGGCGCCGGGCGGGGGATGGCCCGCAGCGACGCCCGCGACGCGGGCCGGGCCCGGGCCGAGGCGCTCGACTGGACCCCGCCGTGGGACGAGCAGGCCCGCCACCTCTCCGGCGGCACCCGCCAGAAGCTCAACGTCGTGATGGCCGACCTCGGTGGGCCCGACGTCCTCCTGCTCGACGAGCCGTACCAGGGGTTCGACCGCGGCTCCTACGTCGACTTCTGGCGTGAGGTGTGGCGATGGCGCGACGAGGGCCGCGCGGTGGTCGTGGTGACCCACCTGCTGAGCGAGCTCGACCGGGTCGACGTCGTCGTGGAGCTCGGCACGAGCGGGGAGCGGGTGGCGTGAGCGGGGCGCGTGGCGTGGGCATCGGCACATCGAACGGACGACGAGGGGAGTCGCGATGACGAGGCCGGCGCAGCGAAGCCGGGCGGCGAACCGGACGGCCACGGTTGCCGAGATGGCGCTGCGGGAGCTGGCGCGCCGGCGCGGGGTACTCGTGATCCTGGCGCTGTTCCCGCTCGCGTTCTACCTGGCCCGGCGCGACCAGCACCTCGGCCAGTCGGTCCGCTTCGTGTGCCTCGGCATCGGCTGGGCGCTCGCCACGGCGGCGCTGTTCGCGGGGAGCGCGGCCCGCTCGGTCGAGCAGCGCCTTCGGCTCTCCGGCTACGAGAGCCGCCACCTGGTCGTCGGCCGGCTCGCCTCCCTGTGGGCGGTCGCGCTCGCGGTGACCGTCCCGTACTTCCTGCTCGTGCGCCTCGACGGCCACGACCACACGCTGAACTTCGGGGCGATCGCCGCGATCATGGCCCTCACCGTCGTGGTCGCGCCCGCGTTCGGGCTCGCGGTCAGCGCCGTGCTACCGCGAGACCTCGAGGGCATGCTCGTCCTGCTCGTCGTCATCGGTGTGCAGATGATCATGGACCCGGCCAACCCGGTCGCCCGGTTCCTGCCGTTCTGGTACGTCCGGGAGATCGCCACCTACGCCGTCGACCACACGTCGGGTGACTACCTGCTGCGGGGCCTGGTCCACGGCGTCGGGGTGGCGCTGCTGCTCACCGCGGTCGTCGTCGCGCTCGCCCACGTCCGGCTCCGCCGTCGCCCCCACGTGGAGCTCCTCCCGACCGCCTGACCGGCGCGCTGATCAGCACAGGCGATCGGCGGAGCAGCGATCGTCGTTGGCCGCCCGTTGCGTTCGGCCGTAGGTTCCGGCCCATGGCCCCCGGTACCGCGGCACCACCCGACCTCGACCCGGCGGAGCTGATCACCTGGCGCCGGGACCTCCACCGACGCCCCGAGCTGGGCTTCGACGTCTCGGCGACCGCAGCGACCGTGGCCGGGCGCCTGCGGTCGTTCGGCGTCGACGAGGTCCACACCGGCGTCGGTGGGACCGGCGTCGTCGGGGTGGTGCGGGCCGGCACCTCCGGGCGGGCCATCGGGCTGCGGGCCGACATGGACGCCCTACCGATCACCGAGGCCGGCGCACCACCGCACCGCTCGCAGGTCGACGGCGCGTTCCACGGCTGCGGCCACGACGGCCACACGACCATGCTCCTCGGCGCCGCCCGCCGACTCGCGGCAACGCGGCACTTCGACGGCACCGTCCACCTCGTGTTCCAGCCCGACGAGGAGAACGGCCGGGGCGCGCAGGCGATGATCGACGACGGCCTGTTCGAGCGGTTCCCGATGGCAGCGATCTTCGGGATGCACAACATGCCCGGCATCGCTGCCGGCGCGTTCGCCACCCGGGTCGGGCCCCTGATGAGCTCGGAGGACCTGTTCGAGATCACGATCCGGGGCCGGGGTGGCCACGCGTCGACCCCGGAGGCCCACGTCGACCCGGTCGTGGTCGCCGGTCAGGTCATCGGCGGGCTCCAGACGATCGTGTCCCGCTCGGTCGCGGCCGCCGACGCCGCGGTGGTGTCGATCACCGAGATCCACACCGACGGGGCCCGCAACATCGTGCCGTCGACGGTCACGATCAAGGGCGACTGCCGCACGTTCTCCGCCGCGGTGCAGGTGAGGATCGAGGCCCGCATGCGCGAGATCGTCGCCGGGATCTGCGCGGCCCACGGGGCGACGGCCGAGGTGACCTACACCAACGAGTTCGTGCCCCTGGTGAACACGGCGCCCGAGGTCGAGATCGCCGTGGCCGCCGCGGAGGCGGTCGCCGGGCCCGACGAGGTCGATGGTGATCGTCCGCCGATCACCGCGTCGGAGGACTTCGCCCGCTACCTCGCGGTGGTGGGCGGGTGCTTCATGTTCATCGGGCAACGGCACCGACAGCCCGGCGCTGCACAACCCCCACTACGACTTCGACGACACGATCCTCGCCCGCGGCGTCGACTACTGGGTCCAGCTCGCGGAGTCGGTGCTCCCGACGCCGCGGTGACTCCGGCCGGGGCGAGCATCAGCCAGCTGAACGCAGCTCGTCCGACGGCCCCCTGGGCCGTCGGCGAGCGAGGCTCAGCCGCCGTGAGGAGTGATCAGGGCCTTGTTGCCGGTGGACTGGCGGCCGTACTCGGCGATACGGGCCGGGTCGACGGCCTGATGGAGGTCGAGCTCCATGCCGTAGTCGCTGCGGAACGTGGTGGTCAGCTCGTCGACGACGCGCTGGTTGAGCCGGGCACGGTCGTCGGCGCCGATGCTCATCAGGAAGGGGGTGAGCAGCCAGCCACCGACACCCCAGGTCATCCCGAACGTCCGGTCGAGCACCGTGGGCGACCGGTCGAGGCCGCCGTAGATGTACACCTGCTTGTACACGTCGGACCCGTAGCGGCTGAAGCCGCCGTCGCCCGCGGCGGACGCCGCTCGCTCCATTGCGGTGAGGAGCCGGCTGGCCATCGTGCCGCCCCCGATGGCGTCGAACGCGATCGTCGCGCCGGTGGCCGACATCGCCGCGGTGAGCTGCTCGTCGAAGTCGTCGTCACCCGAGTTGCACACGTGGTTGGCGCCGAGCGCCCGGAGCTGCTCGACGTGCTCGGGTCGGCGCACGATGTTCACCAGCTCGATGCCCTCGGCGGCGCACAACCGGATCAGCATCTGGCCGAGGTTCGACGCGCCGACGGTGTGGACGAGGGTGGTGTGGCCCTCGCGTCGCATGGTCTCGATCATGCCGAGCGCGGTGAGGGGGTTCACGAACGCGGCCGCTGCGGCGCGGGCCGGTGTCCCATCGGGCACGGGCAGGCAGGCGGCCACCGGCACCGTGCGGTACTGGGCGTAGGCGTTGCCCGACAGGAACCCGACGGTTCTGCCCACCAGCTCCTGCGCCGCTGGCGAGTCTCCGGCGGCGACGACGACACCCGCTCCCTCGTTGCCGAACGGCAGGTCACGGCCGTGGCGGACGGACTGGGCCTGCGTGGCCCGTTCCGACACGGGCAGCCGGGCGCCGGGGCGCCCGTCCACCTCGACGGTCTCGGCCGCCGAGACGTCGCCCATGGCGAACATCATCCCCATGTCCGACGGGTTCACCGGGGCGGCCTCGATGCGGACCGTCACCTCCTCGGCCCCCGGCGCCGGCACGTCCGCCTCGACCACGGCGATGGTGATCGTCCCGTCGGCGTCGAGCCGCGACCGCAGCTCCAGGCCGGTCGCCGGGACGGCGCCGTCACCGGTGGTGGCGGTGGTCGTGTTGCTGGTCGCCATGTCGGGTCCCCTCGTCGCGGTGCGCGGACCATGGCGTAGCACTGCGACGGACGTGCCTGCGAGGTCGACACCCTGGTACACCGTGCGCCATGGGGGCACCGGGGACGCAGGAGTGGTTCGACCAGGTGATCGAGGACGTGGTCGAGCCCGAACGGCCGATCGTCGATCCTCACCACCACCTGTGGCCCGATGGCGGTGCGCTGCCCTACGGGCTCGATCAGCTCCACGCCGACACCGCCGACGGCCACCGCATCGAGCGCACGGTGTTCATCGAGTGCCACGCCGCGTACGACGTAGACGCACCCGAGCACCTCGCACCGCTCGGCGAGACCCGCTTCGTAACCGGCGAGTCGGCACGCGACCCCGACCACCTGATCGGCGGCATCGTGGCCTCGGCCGACCTGCGGCGCGACGACCTGGACGACATCCTCGACGCTCACGTCGAGATCGCCGGCGGCCTGTTCAAGGGCATCCGCCACGCCATCGCCAGCGCCGAGCACCCCGAGACGCTGACCATTCCCGGGCGGGCGCCCCGCGACCTCGCCGCCGACGCCGACTTCCGCCGCGGCGTGGCCCGGCTCGGCGAGCGCGGCCTCACCTACGACAGCTGGCACTACCACCACCAGCAGCGCGAGTTCCTCGAGCTTGCCCGCGCCGTGCCGGGCACGACAATGGTGCTCGACCACTTCGGCACGCCGCTCGGCGTCGGCCCCTACGCGGGGCGACGCGACGAGATCCTCGCCACCTGGAAGGACGACCTCGCCGCCATCGCGGCGTGCCCGAACGTCGTGGCCAAGCTCGGTGGCATGGCCATGCCCGACAACGGCTTCGGCTGGCACACCGCGGAGCGCCCGGCGACGTCCGACGAGCTGGTGGCGGCCCAGCGCGACTGGTATCTCCACACGATCGACCGGTTCGGGCCTGAACGCTGCATGTTCGAGTCGAACTTCCCGGTCGACCGCTTCTCCCTGTCCTACCGGACGTTCTGGAACGCAGCGAAGAAGATCGCCGCCGACTTCGACGACGCCGAGCGCGACGCCCTGTTCCGGACGACGGCCGGCCGGGTGTACCGCCTCGAGTGATCCGGCCGCCCGTCAGGGTGCCGCGGGTTCCGGTGGCGCCTCGGCGCTGAACTCGGCGGCGAGGTCGACGAGCTGGGCGAGGGTGTCGAGCTTCTCGGTGGTCGTGCCGGCGAGCTTGGCCTGGAGGGCGGTGATGCCGGCGTCGCGGTAGCGACGGAGGCGGTCGCGGACCACGTCGGGCGGGCCGAGGAGGTTGGTCTTCCAGCCGAGCTCGACCGGGACCCGGGCGGCGGCCTCGTCGCGGCGTCCGTCGAGCCACAGCTGCTGCACCGCGGCCACGTCGTCGCCGTAGCCGAGGCGGGTGAAGGCCGCGTTGTAGAAGTTGCGGTCCCGCGAACCCATCGCCCCGATCGTGAACGCGTAGCCGCGGGCGTGGCGGGCTGCGGCCTCGTCGAGGTCGTCGGTGATCTCGACCGCGACCGGGATGAGCAGCTCGAGGTCGGCCAACGTGCGCCCGGCCCGCGCCGCGCCGGCGGCGAGATGGTCGAGGTAGACCGACGCCTGCTCGGGGACGAAGGTGTTGCCGATCCAGCCGTCGGCCAGCTCCCCGGTGAGCTCCAGGTTGCGGGGCCCGAGCGCGGCGACGTGGATGGGCACGGCGCCCGGCGGCAGCATCGAGCGCATCGGCCGGCCGGCCCCGTCGGCCAGCGGCACCGTGTACACCTCGCCGGCGTGGCTGAGCCGTTCGCCGGCGGCGATCGACCGGACGATCTGGATCGTGTCGCGGGTGGCGGCGACGGGGGAGCGGAACCGGACGCCGTGCCAACCCTCCATCACCTGGGGGCCGCTGGTGCCGAGCCCGAGGACGAACCGCCCGCCGGACAGCATCTGCAACGACATGGCCGACATGGCCAGCATCGCCGGGGTCCGGGCGCCGACCTGGACGATGCCGGTGCCGAGGCGGATGCGGTCGGTTACCGCCGCGAGGTGGGCGAGCGGGGTCAGGGCGTCCTGGCCCCACGCCTCGGGCACCCACACGGTCGACGCGCCGAGCCGTTCGGCGTCGCGCACGAACCCGACGTCGTCCGGTGATGCGACGACGGCCCCGATGGCGATGTCCATGGCGAGCCTCCCCCGGATGTGCCGTGCCCGGCGGCAGCACTGCACCACGACGCGAGTGGGTCTCGCAACTGGACCGACCCCTGGCGTAGCGTCCAGCGGGCACACCCGGGGGGAAGGGGCAACCGTGGACGACCGGACGTATCGCTATGCGGACGGCCCGACGACCGAGGTCGAGCGGCTCGTGGCCGCGTCACCCGGGGACGTGTGGGCCGTCGTCGTGGACATCACGATGCCCGCACGGTTCTCGACCGAGCTGCAGGAGGCCACGTGGTGTGACGACGCGCCGGGACCGGCGCTCGGTGCCCGCTTCGTCGGCCGCAACCGTCACCCGGTCGTGGGGGAGTGGGAGACGACGTCGACGGTCGTCGAGCTGGTGGCCAACGAACGGTTCGGCTGGGACGTCGGCGACCCCGAGTGCCCCGCGGCGCGCTGGCGGTTCACGCTCGAACCGGCCGACGGCGGCACCCGACTCACCCAGTGGGTCCAGCTCGGGCCCGGCCGCAGCGGCCTCAGCCCGGCGATCGAGGCGATGCCCGACAAGGAGTCGCGCATCATCGCCAACCGCCTGGCCGAGCACCGGGCGAACATGGAGGCCACCCTCACCGGCATCGCCGCGGCCGCCGAGCGCACCGCCGCCGCGCCCTGAGCGGCGCGTCGCCGGCGTGGTGAGGCGTTGCTTCAGGCGGGGCGGATCAGCTCGAACAGGTCGGTGGCGTGGCTGTACCAGTTGCCGGCGTGGCGGCCGACGGCGCCGAGCGCGGACTGGTCGACCCGGGTGCCGTCGAGGAGGTCCTCGGCCACGTGGAAGCACACGACTTCCCCGAACACCACTCGGTTGCCGCCGTCGGGCCGTCCGACGTGGATCACCTGGGTCACCGTGCACTCGAGCTGGGCCTTCGCCTCGGCCACACGGGGCGCGTCGACGACCTTGCCGGCGACGGCGGTGAGCCCGGCGTGGGCGAACTCGTCGGCGTCGGCGTCGAGCGTGGCCGACGTCGCGTTCATCGCCTCCGCCACCTCGGCGGTCACGATGTTGACCGTGAACGCACCGGTCGCCTCGGCGTTGTCGGCCGAGTCCTTCCGGCCCGGCGCGCCGGCGGAGAACATCACCGTCGGCGGGTCGCCGGACACGGCGTTGAAGAACGAGTACGGCGCCACGTTGGGCACGCTGTCGGCCGACACCGTCCCGATCCAGCCGATCGGGCGGGGCACCACGAGCCCGGTCAGCAGCTTGTAGCCGTCCATGCCCCGAAGCTCGGAGGTGAGGAACGACCGGCTCGGGGCGGTTGCGTCGCTCATGGCCCCCGATCGTAGGGAGGCGGCGCCATTGCGGCCCCATCGGCGCGAACTCGCTCGCTCCCGGCTCTTCGCCCGGCCAGGATCGGCACCGTGACCGCCGTGGTGCTGGAGACCGACCGACTCGTCGTGCGCGAGTTCGACGACGAGCACCTCGACGACTTCGCCGCGCTCTGCGCCGACGCCGAGGTCATGCGGTACGTGGGCGACGGCACCACCCTGGCCCGGCCCGAGGTCGCCCGGTGGATCGAGGTGTGCAAGGACCGGTACCGGACCCGGGGCTACGGCACCTCCGCGGTGTTCGAGCGCGACGCCGGCAGGTTCATCGGCTACTGCGGGGTCGTGCGGGCCATCGGCAACGACTTCGACGAGCTGATCTACGTGTTCCACCGCGATGCGTGGGGCCGCGGGTACGCCACCGAGGTCGGCGCGGCGATGCTGGCCCACGTGTTCGCCCGCTCGCAGCTCGACCGGATCTGGGCGACGATCGACGCCGAGAACGAGCCGTCACTCCAGGTGGCGGCAAAGCTCGGCTTCGAGCGCGACCGGGTCGAGATCGAGGACGGCGTTCCCGTCGCCTACCTGGTCATCGACCGCCCGGCCTGACCCGCACCGGGGTCAGCCGGCCGCCAGCCGCTCGACGACCGCGGCCCACGCCTCGTGGCCGGGATCGATCAGGTCGAAGTGGTCGGCACCGGCAACGTCGACGACCTCGACCACTGCCGGGAGCGCACCGGGCGGCAACGTGTACGGGTCGGGGACGACGATGTCCGCGTCGCCGCGCACGACGACGACCGGGACGTCGCCGGTCAGCGCCGGCGTCGCGACGTCGTAGTGGTCGGGGAGCTCGTCCGGCGCGCCGCCGAGCAGGGCGTCCACGGCCCCGAGGCCGACCCCGTCCTCGGCGGCGCCGACGAGGTCGACGACCGGCGCCAGCCCGACGGCGATCGCCGGCACCACCCGCGGACCGCCGCCCGGCGCGTCCGCCGCCAGCGAGGCCCGTCCCGCAGCCCACAGCGCCAGGTGGCCGCCGGCCGAGTGGCCGACGATCGCGAGGCGCCCGGGGTCGAGCGGATGGTCACCGGCGAGGACCGCGATGTGGTCGACGGCCGCGGCGACGTCGTCGAGGGTGCCGGGCCACCCGCCGCCGGGCTCACCGACCCGCCGGTACTCGATGTTCCACACCGCCCGCCCGGTGGCGACCAGGTCGGCTGCGAGGTCGTCCATCAGGTCGAGGCCGAAGGTGTCGCGCCAGAACCCGCCGTGGACGAGGACGACGACCGGCGACGGCCCGTCCGCGTCGGGGAGCCACAGCTCCCCGAACTGCGACGGCCCGTCCCCGTAGGCGATCACGGCGCGGGACCGGAGCGCGACCGTGGTCGACGGGGCGACCGTTCCCTCGGCCGAGGTCGTGATCGGGTTCGACGACGACGTCGGCTGCGTCGGGCTGGTACTGGTCGGGTCGGGCGCCGCCGACCCCGACGTCGTCGAACCGGCGCTCGTGCCATCCGCGCCGGACGAGCCGCAGGCGGCGATCAGCGAGAGCAGGCACACGAGGGCGAGGACGCGGGTCGGCACGCCCGTGGTTCGCCGCCGGGCGCGTCGCGGATGACCCGAGGTCACGCGACGGCGCACGGCTCCGGCGCTCCGCTCAGGTCCCGGCCAGGGCGGCGACGATTGGCTCCATGGGCTCGCGTGCGTCGCCCTGGACGACGATGTAGGAGAAGCCCCACCGCTCGCGGATCGCCCGCAGCTCCTCGGTGATCTGCTCGGCGGTTGCCGACCAGCACGTGGGGCGTCTCGAGGATCTTGGCCGGTTCGACGCCGAAGAGCGGGGCGAGCTTGGCCGCCTCCTCCTCGCGGTCGCCGCCGACGACGACGCCGAACACCAAGAGGTTCAGCTCGATGTCGGCGAGCCGATCACCGGCGGCCTCGCGGACCCGGGCGATCTTGCGGTCGATGGCGTCGCCCATCATGTCGCCCATCGCCTCCGGTCCGATGTGGCCGGCGGTGAGGATCGGGTTCACGCCGACGATGTCGGCCTCGCGGGCGGCGATGCCGAGCACGCGGGGCCCTCCGCCGCCGATGAGCAGCTTCGGCCCGCCGCCGGGCGCCTCCGGGGCGGCGGGGAGGTCGGTGAGGCGGTAGTGCTCGCCGCCGTGGCTCACCGGCCCCTCGGCGGCGAAGAACGCCTTGCAGATGGCGATGGCCTCGACCATCCGGTCGATGCGGACGCCGGGCCGGTCGTAGACGATGCCGGACTGGTCGTAGTCGGTCGTCATCCACCCCGCGCCGAGGCCGAGCTCGCTGCGACCGCCGGCGAGGAGGTGGAGGGTGGCCGCCTCCTTGGCCAGCATCGACGGGTGGCGGAAGTCGTTGTCGAGCACCAGCGGCGCGACGACGAGGCGCTCGGTCACCATCGCCGCCGCGGTCAGCGCCGGCATCGGCGCCAGCTGGTCACCGAGGTGGTCGGGGATGAACAGCGTGTCGTAGCCGCCGGCCTCGACGGCCCGGGCCAGCGTGACCCACTCCCCGGCGCTCTCGGCCTTGGAGACCTGGAGACCGAACCGGAACGGATGTGGAGCTTCCATCGGGGCAGCCTGCCCGCCGCGGCACCCCCGACGCCAGGGACTCCCTCCTGGGGCGACGCTGCGGCCCCTCGACCACCCCGTTCCGGCATGTCTCGGCGGCCGCCGGACGGTCGCGGATGCGTGCCAGAACCGTGAATCCGGTTCGAGTCGCGCGTCGCTGCTCGGTACGGTCGCCGGGCGTGACCGCGACGCGCCCGATCGACGAGACCGAACTGGCCGCCTGGCGGGCGGAGACGCCCGGGTGCGGCGAGGTCGTCCACCTCAACAACGCCGGTGCCTCGCTTCCGCCCGAGGTCGTGCTCGACACGACGATCGCCCACCTCCGCCTCGAGGCGACGATCGGCGGGTACGAGGCCGCGGCCGCGAAGCACGACGCCATCGAGGGGGTCTACGACTCCGTCGCCGCCCTCCTCGCCGCCGACCGCTCGGAGATCGCGCTCGTCGAGAACGCGACCCGGGCGTGGGACATGGCGTTCTACTCGGTGCCGTTCGAGCCCGGTGACCAGGTCATCACCGGGGTCGCCGAGTACGCCAGCAACTACCTGGCGTTCCTCCACGCCCACCGCAGGCACGGCATCGAGATCGTCGTCGCCCCCGACGACGCCACCGGCGCAACCGACGCGGACGCGGTGGCCGACAGGATCGGCCCCCGCACGAAGCTGATCGCCCTCACCCACGTGCCGACGAACGGCGGCCTGGTCAACGACGCCGCCGCCGTCGGGCGGGTGGCCCGCGACGCCGGGGTGCTGTACCTGCTCGACGCCTGCCAGTCGGCGGGCCAGCTGCCGCTCGATGTCGACGAGCTCGGCTGCGACTTCCTGTCGGTCACCGGCCGCAAGTTCCTGCGGGCGCCCCGGGGCACCGGGTTCCTCTACGCCCGCGCCGCCACGACCGGCCACCTCCACCCACCGCTCGTCGACCTCCACTCCGCGTCGTGGGTCGACGTCGACACCTACGAGCTGCGCGACGACGCCCGGCGCTTCGAGAACTGGGAGAACTTCGTCGCCGGGCGCCTCGGCCTCGGCGCCGCGATCGACCACGCGCTGGCCATCGGCCTCGACCGCATCGAGGACCGCGTCGCCGAGCTCGCCGGCCACGCCCGCGACGAGCTCGCCGCGCTCGACGGGATCACCGTGCGCGACAAGGGCGACCGGCGCTGCGGCATCGTCACCCTCACCCACGACCGCGTCGATGCCCCCGAGCTCAGCTCGGCGCTGCGCGACCGCCGGATCAACACGTCGGTGTCGGTGCCCGAGTCGACGCGCCTCGACTTCACCGGCCGCGACCTCGGGCGGATGCTGCGGGTGTCGGTCCACTACTTCAACACCCACGCCGAGATCGACGCCCTGGTCGCCGCCGTCGACGAGATCGCCCGGACCTGACCGGCGGGCAACCGCCGCTTCGTCGGCCTGATGCCTCAGCCGAGTGCCGATGCCTCGGCGGTGAGCAGCACCACCGAGACCACGACCGCGATCATCACGGTCAACAGCCAGATGCCCCGTGTCTGCGTGTGCACGTGAAGGTCACCTCCTCGTGAACCCTCGCCCGCCTCGCGAACGTTCGCCCACAACGTCCACGATGACGCGGCCCCGCGGGTTTGGCCAGGGTCGCTCGTCCCGCCAGGCCGTGGGTCGCGTCCGTTCCGGCGGGTGACTCCGCCGGCGCTACTCGTCGACGCCGAGGAAGGCGAGGACGGCGAGCACCCGCCGGTGCTCGGTGCCGGTCTGGGCCAGGTCGAGCTTGGTGAAGATGTTGGCGATGTGCTTCTCGACCGCGCCGACGCTGAGCACGAGCGCCTCGGCGATGCCGCCGTTGGAGCGGCCCTCGGCCATGGCGGCCAGCACCTCCCGCTCGCGGGGTGTGAGGCGGTCGAGCGCGGAACCGGCCCGGCGGGCGTAGAGCTGGGCGATCACCTCGGGGTCGAGCGCGGTGCCACCGTCCGCGACCCGGCGGACCGCGTCGACGAACTCGCCGACGTCGAAGATCCGGTCCTTCAGCAGGTAGCCGACACCACCGCGGCCGTCGGCCATCAGCTCCGCCGCGTAGGACCGCTCGATGTACTGGGAGACGACGAGGATCGAGGTTCCGGGCGCGGTTCGTCGCAGCTCGGCCGCGGCCCGCAGCCCCTCGTCGCGGAACGTCGGGGGAAGACGCACGTCGACGATGGCCACATCGGGGGCGTGCTCGGCGACCGCGGCGAGCAGGCCGTCGGGGTTGTCGACCGCGGCGACGACATCGATGTCGTTCTCGGTGAGGAGGCGTTCGAGACCGGCCCGCAGCAGCGCCAGGTCCTCGGCGATCACCGCCCGCACGGCAGCTCCGCGCGCACGATCGTCGGTCCGCCGGGCGGGCTGAGCACGACGAGGGAGCCGTCGAGCGCCTCGACCCGGCGACGCAGCCCGGTGAGGCCGGACCCGGTGTCGTCGGCGCCGCCGGTGCCGTCGTCGGTCACCTCGACCCGCAGCGTGTCGCCCCGGCGGCGGAGCTCGACGTCGATGCTCACGGCGCGGCCGGCGTGCTTGGCCGCGTTGGTCACGGCCTCGGCGACGACGAAGTAGGCCGCGGTCTCGACGGCGTCCGGGGGCCGCACGTCGATGTCGGCGGTGACCTCGATCGGTAGCGGGGTCCGGTCGGCGAGCGCAACGACCGCCGCCTCCAACCCCCGGTCGGCCAGTACCGGCGGGCGGATGCCGGCCACGAGGTCGCGCAGCTCGGCCACGGCCTGGGTCACCCCGGCCCGCGCCTCACCGATCAGCTCCCGGGCGCCCTCGGGGTCGGCGTCGAAGCGCTGCTCGGCGAGGCCGAGGCTCATCCCGAGCGCGATCAGCCGGGCCTGGGCGCCGTCGTGGAGGTCGCGCTCGAGGCGTCGGCGGTCGAGCTCCTGGAGGTCGGCGGAGTCGACGTTCGTCGTCTCGAGGTGCTCGATGCGCCCGACGAGCACGGCGACCCAGTGGAGGGCGGCGACGGCGGCGAGCCCGAGGAACGGCCAGATCGGCCAGAAGTACCAGCGGGTCGTGGCCGCCCAGATGCCGACGAGGAACACCTCGACGATGACGCTGAGCCCGAGGTGGACGGCCAACGCCCGGGTCATCCGGGGCCGACGCCAGATGTCGGGGCGGAGCGCGAGCACGACGAACCACGCGTGGGTCGCCAGGATGGCGCCGAGCGCCAGCGCCGGGAAGAAGGGCCAGAAGGAGCCCCTGGTCGTGAGCGCCCAGATCACGACGAGGACGGCCACGACCACCGCGACGACGCCGGCGTGCACGGCGAGCTCGGTGGCGAGGCGGTTCGGCGTCCGGCGCTGTCGCCGCGGCGGGCGGTTCGCGGGCCCGTCGGCCGGCGAGGTGCCGGGAGCGGCGCCGTCGGCGGGGGAGGCGTCGCCCATCGTGTCGTCGGGGACGAACCGGCCGGCCGAGACGGCGAACCAGCGACCCGGGGCCGACCGGGCCATCGCGAGGGCGAGCGACATGAGGGCGAAGCCTATGACAGCGAACGGCACGGGCCCCGCGGCCGGCGCGACGGCGGCGACCACCGCAGCCGCCGACGCGGCTGCCGCGCCCGCCGCGCCGGTCGGGGCCATCGCTGCCGGCCGGTACGCGCCTCCCGGGTCGAACGGGATCAGACCGCTGTGGCCCGCTGGTCGCATCATCGTTCGAGCATCCCGGCAGGGAGGACCCGCCGCCAGGTGGCCAGCGGGTCTCCCACCGGTGGGGTTGTCCCCACCCCCCTCGGTTCCCCGACCACTGCCCCCACGCTTCCCGAGGGCCGCCGGCGCGGTGGTCGTCGCACGGGTCAGAAGCGGCCGAGGCGTTCCTCGAGGCGCTGGCGTTGGGCGTCGGTCAGCGGCCGGGTCGTGCGGAACGTGATCAGCAGCCGGCCGTCCTCGCCCCGGTCGACGTGGTCGACGTAGAGCCCGTCGCGGTCGGGGTCGTAGCCGTGGCTCGACTCGAGCGCCGTCCGCAGCTCGGAACCGATCGTGCGCAGCGGCAGGTCCACCTCGGGCCCGATGGTGATGTCCATCGTGGACGTGATGCCCCGCTGGGACAGGTTGGCCACGGTCGCCAGCTCACGGTTGGCGACGTGCCACGTCGCCTCGTCGGTCTCGATCCTGGTCGCGAAGGCACCCAGGCGGGCGACGACGCCGATGACGTCGCGGTCGCCGACGCGGACCGACAGCGTGTCGCCCTCGCCGTAGCGGTCGTCGAGCAGCGCGTGGAAGCCGCTCAGGAAGTCGGCGACCGAGTTCTGGCCACCGAAGGCGAGCGCGGCGCCGAGGAAGCCGGCGCCGCTGATGGCCAGGACCGCGTTGATGCCGAGCCGGTCGAGGATCAGCACCACGGCCAGGATCCACAGCAGGAACGCACCGATGCGGGAGAGGAGCACCGAGGTCGCGTCGATCCGCTGCTGACGTCGCAGCTCGGCCATCTCCATCGACTCGCCGAAGACGCGGGGCACCCGCAATCGCCACCGGTCGGAGGCGCCCTCCAGGCTGCGGCGGGACAGGCGGCGGATGATGCGGCGGATCAGCGGCCGCAACGTGGCGGTGAGGAAGATGACGACGGCGAGGACGACGCCGATGAACACGATGTCGCCGACCGCGGTCGAGATGTCGGCCTCGATCGGCTCGTCCGGGGCACTCAGCTGCACGCTCAGATGATGGACCACGACGACCGCCCCGATCGTCGACCCGACACGTGACCTGCTCGGTGCCCCGGAGCCCGACCCGAACTGGCGTGGGTTCCTGCTCTGTGCGTCGTCGTTTCTTCCCGCCAGTTCGGGGAATGGGCGGCGGGGCGGGTCAGGGGGTGATGAGGCGGTCGCGGAGCGCGTCCAGCTGGACGGCGGTCATGCCGGCGGGGCCGGTGAGGTAGGCCTCGATGCCGCCGTGGGTGGAATCCACGTCGTCGAGGGCCGCGGCCATCGTCCAGCGGGGCCCGCCGAGGACGCCGAGCGCGGCCTCGTGGGGCAGGCCGTTGGCCAGCATGTTCTCGTAGGAGTCCTGCTGGTGCTCGAACAGGCGGTAGCGGCGGGTGAGCTCGTAGTCGTCGAGGATGTCCTCGGCGTCGACACCGAGCGCGAGGAGCAGCAGCGCCGCCGTCATCCCCGTGCGGTCCTTGCCGGCGTGGCAGTGGAACAGCGCCGGCATCCCGTCGTCCTCGACGAGCCCGCCGAGGATGCGCCCGAACAGCGGGGCGCTGTGGGCCAGCATCCCGACGTACATGTCGCGGAGCAGGCGCTCGCCGTCCGCGGTCGAGCGGACCTCGGTCGGCTCGGCGAGTGGGCTCACCGCGCCCGGCGGCCGCCCGACGACGGGGAGGTGGATCGAGGCGACCGGGTTCGGGTGGTCGGACCGCTCGGTCTCGTTGCGCAGGTCGTAGACGACCCGGATCCCGAGCCGCTCGAAGGCGATCAGGTCGGTGCCGGTGAGCTTGTGGAGCCCGTCGGAGCGGAACACGAGGCCCCAACGGGTGTGGCCACCGTCGGCCCGGTAGCCGCCGAGGTCACGGAAGTTCTGCAGGCCCTCGAACGGGATCCGCCGCTCGGCGGCGATGAGGGCGGTGGCCGAGCCGGTGGTCCCCACGGAGACGTAGTGGCGGCCCGGGGCAAGACCGTCGAGTCGGGCGGACGTCGCCGGGGGCTTCACGGTCACGGTGTGCGTGTGATCGATGGCGTCGGGGGTCGGGCCGACGCCGATGTCGACGGCGGCGGGTTCGCCGTCGAGCTCCCAGCTCACGGTGAGGGAACCCGGCTCGGCGGGCTCCACGGCGACACGGGTGACGTAGGTGTCCACGTGCGCCGAACGTAGCCGCCGGGGCTCGCGCCTCGCCCGTCCGGGCGTTCCCCCCCCCCCCGGGTTGCTCGGTCCGTCCTCGTCAGCCCGGATGCATCCGCGTGGCGCACCTGACCCGGGCCGGGCGGCGGTTCAGCGGAGCCAACCCGGGAGGTCGCCGAGCTTGACGCCGCCGACGTCGGCGACGATGTGGGCGAGGTCGTCCTCCAGGGCGGCCACCCGGTCGTCGCCGAGCCGGCCGCACAGGTCGGCGCGCAGGACCTCGAACACCTCGGCGCTCGTCTCGAGCATCTCGACCCCGCGGTCGGTGCGGGCGACGAGCACGACCCGCCCGTCGTCGGGGGAGCGCCGCCGCTCGACGTAGCCGAGCGCCTCGAGACGCTCCGCCGTCTTGGTCGCCGCCTGCTTCGTGACGCCGAGGCGGCGACCGAGCTCGGTGACCGTCGTGCCGTCCGGCCCGATGGCCTGGAGCGCGAAGCCGTGGAGCGGGCGGACGTGGGGGTGGCCGCGCTCGGCGAGCTCGGCGTGGAGCTCGTCGATCAGGACCCGGAACGCGCCGGCCAGCAGGAGGGGGAGCTCGAACCCGGATCGCTCGCTGACCACGCCCGATCATCGCTCGCCCCGCACCGCTCGTCAATGTGGTTGACGGATCTCTCCGCGGTGGGCAAGATCGCACTCGTCAACCTCATTGACGAATTTGCTGACCGACCCGAGCAACGACCCCTCTGACGATCCGGAGCACGACCATGGGCAACGAACCGATCCGGGCCGACCGGGCCCGCACGACGACGACGCCGAACGCGACGATGACCACGCTGGCGTCGCCGACCCAGGGCGGTGCGGAGGTGCTCAGCCTCTGGACCGTCGAGATGGCCGAGGGGGCGACCGGCCCGCTCCATGCGTTCGACTCCGAGCAGCTCTGGACCGTCCGGTCGGGCCGCCTCGCCGTCGAGCTCGGCGGGACGACCCACGAACTGGCCGACGGGGACACCCTCGTGCTCCCGGCCGGTGAGGCCCGCAGGGTCCGCGCGCTCACCGCGGTCGAGGCCGTCGTGTGCGGCCGCGGTGACGCCGTGGTCCAGGTGGTCGGGGAGGACGCACCCCGCGGCACCCCCGACTGGATCGCCTGACCGACGGGCGCCTCGTTCCGGGCCGTGATCTGGCGCGATCACCCTTTGATGCCGCCGACCCATCTGGTGGCGTGAACGCGTACCAGGTCGGGTGTGGGGAGGATCTGGTGCGCGTCGGGCGCCTCGGGTCGGCGCTGAGGGTGTGGCGCTCCGTACTCTGGGCGCATGTCCCCCGGTGGGCGCGAGGCGTACGCCGCCGACGCTCGGGTGCGGATGGCCCGCCCCGGCGACCTCGACGAGCTCGTCGCGCTCGCCCGCACCAGCGTGGGCCTGATGACGACGATGCCCCGGGACCGGGCCGCCATGGAGGCCCGGCTCGCCGAGGCGGTCACGAGCGTCGACCCGGGACGGGCGGTCACGGGCGACGAGACCTACCTGTTCGTGCTCGAGGAGGACGGCGCCGTCGTCGGGCTGTCCGCGATCTTCGCCGTCGTCGGCCGCCACCGCCCGTTCTACAACTACAAGGTCCTCCACCTGACCAAGACGGCGCCCGAGCTCGGGGTACGGGTCGACGCCAAGGCGTTGCACCCGACCAACGACTACACCGGCTTCGCCGAGGTCGGCACGCTGTTCCTGCGCCCCGATCGGCGCGGCGGCGGGCGGGGGCGGCTCCTGTCGCTGGCCCGGCTGCTGTTCATCGCCGTGCACCGTGACCGCTTCGGCGACGGCGTGATGGCCGAGATGCGGGGCTGGACCGATGCCGAGGGGCGCTCGCCGTTCTGGGAGGCCGTCGGCCGGCGCTTCTTCACGATGGAGCTCGACGCCGCGGACGTGCTCAGCGGCCGCGAGTTCCGCTTCATCGCCGACCTCCTGCCCAGCTACCCGATCTACATCGACCTGCTCCCCGACGACGCCCGCGCTGTCATCGGCGTGGCCCACGACGGCGCCCGACCGGCCATGGCCATGCTCGAATCGGAGGGCTTCCGGGACCACGGCTACGTCGACGTGTTCGACGCCGGCCCGTGCCGGGACGCCCACATCGACGACCTCCGCGTGGTCCGGGAGGCGGCGCGGGGACCGTGCACGATCGCCGCGCCCGTCGACGCCCGCGCGGAGGCTGATCGTCGCCTCGTGGCGACGACCGGGCTCGGCGACTTCGCGGTGGTCGTGGCGCCGGCCGAACTCGGCGGGGGCACCGTCACCATCGGCCCGGAAACGGCCTCGCTGCTCGGCGCCGCCGCCGGCGACGAGCTGATCGCGCACCGTCCCTCCCCGACGCGCGACGGCGGCCCGGCGACGGGGGAGCGGCCGCGGTGAACGGCGGGGACCTCCTCATCGGGGGCCGTTGGTGGCCCGGCGGGGGTGCGCCGATGGGTTCGCGCTCACCGGTCGACGACGCGCTCGTCTGGGAGGGCCGCTCCGCCGACCGGGGCCAGGTCGATGCCGCGATGCGCGCCGCCGCGGCGGCCGGGCCGGCGTGGGCCGCGGCGCCGCTGGCCGATCGCGTTGCGCTCGTGCGACGGTTCGCCGACCTCGTCGGCGAGGACGACGCGCTGCGGGACCTGATGATGGCCGAGGTCGGAAAGGTCCGTTGGGACGCGGACGCCGAGGTCGCCGCGGTCGTCGGCAAGGCCGAGGTGTCCATCGCCGCCCACGACGAGCGGACCGGGACGAGCTCGACCGAGCTCGCTGCCGGCACCCTCGAGGTCGTCCACCGGGCGAACGGCCCGACGGTCGTGCTGGGCCCGTTCAACTTCCCGGCCCACCTGGCCAACGGCCACATCATGCCGGCGCTCATCGCCGGAGACACCGTGGTGCTCAAGCCGAGCGAGCTGGCCCCGGCCACCTCCGAGCTCGTCGCCCGGACCTGGGAGCGTGCCGGAGCGCCGCCCGGTGTGGTCAACCTCGTCCACGGCGGGGTCGAGGTCGCCGAGGCGCTGGTCGACCACCCCCACACCGCGGCCGTGCTGTTCACGGGGAGCGTGGGTGCGGGCCGGGCCATCCACCGTCGCCTCGCCGGGCGGCCCGAGGTGCTGCTCGCCCTCGAGATGGGCGGCAACAACCCGCTGATCGTGTGGTCGGTCGAGGACCCGGTTGCCGCGGCCCGCGTCGTCGCCCGCTCCGCGTACACGTCGGCGGGGCAGCGCTGCACCTGCGCCCGCCGCCTCGTCGTCCCCGACGGCCCCGAGGGCGACGCCGTCGTCGACGCGGTCGCCGCGATCGCCGAGCGGCTCCGCCTGGGGCGCCCGGCCGACGAGCCCCCGCCGTTCCTCGGTCCGGTCGTGTCGGCGGACGCGGCACGACGCGTCCTCACCGCCCAGGACCGCCTCGTCGAGGCCGGGGCCGAGCTGGTCGTGGGAGCGCGGTCCGACCCGCTCGGCCCGGCGTTCGTCCGGCCCGGGCTGGTCGACGTCACCGCGGTTGCCGATCGTCCCGACGAGGAGGTGTTCGGGCCGCTGCTCCAGATCGTCCGCGTCGCCGACGTCGACGCCGCGTTGGCCGAGGCGAACGCCACGGCGTTCGGGCTGGCCGCCGGCGTGCTCACCGACGACGACGCCCTCTGGGACCGGCTGCGGCCTCTCCTCCGAGCCGGGATCGTCAATCGCAACGTCCCGCTCGTCGGGGCGTCGGGCCGGGCCCCGTTCGGCGGGGTCGGCGCCTCCGGGAACCACCGACCGGCCGGCTCCTACGCCGCCGACAACGCCGCCCATCCGGTGGCCTCGCTCCTGTCGGACGCCATCGCTGCCGGCGGCCCGCTTCCCGGCGTCGACGACGACGTGCACGACGTCACAGCATGAGGGTTTGACCCTACGGGCATTCGTTCGGCACCCTCGGCGCGGTCGAGCGGTGTCGACGACGTGGAGGTGATGGTGCGCGATCCCGGGTTCGACGCCCTCACCGAGCCACCGGACCCGGCGTCCAAGGTCGCGGCGGCTGCGCTCGACGACCTGAACACGGGCCACCGCGACGACGTGCTCGTCGTCGGTCGGGTGCTCGGCGCGGTCGCGGACGCAACCGATGCGGAGGCCGTCGGGATCGACCGCTCGGGTGTCGACGTGCGCGTCCGGCGCCCGACCGGGCACATCACCGTGCGGATCCCGTTCCTGCGCGAGGCGACCGACCTCGCCTCGCTGCGCGCCCAGGTGCTGGGCCTCGCCAGCTGGGCGGCAGAGGTGGGCAGCCGGCCCGACGGGGAGGTCGAGCGCCTGACCCGCGAGGGCCCGGCCCGGACGATCGTCGCCGAGGTCATCGCCTCCGAGCCCGTCACCTCGCGGACGAGGCGCCTGACGCTCGGTGGCGAGGGCCTCGACCAGTTCGTCCCCGCCGGGCCCGGCCAGTACGTCTGCCTCCTGATCCCGCCGTCGGGCTCGGGTTGGCTCACGGTCGACGAGAGCTTCGGGTGGGACCAGTACCTGCGGATGCCCTCACCGGTCCGGCCGCACACGGCCCACTACTTCATCCGGTCGTGGCGTCCGTTCGAGCGGGAGCTCGACGTCGACATCGTGCTCCACGGCCGGGGTGCGACCGCGGCGTGGGCCGAGCGCGCCGAGCCCGGCGAACCGGTCGCACTGTGGGGCCCGCGCGCCGCGTTCTGCCCGCCGGCCGGTACGTCGCGCTACCTGCTGATCGGCGACGAGACCACCCTGGGCGGCATCGCCGCCATGCTCGAGGTGCTGCCACCGACCGCGCCGACGACGGTGGTGATCGAGGTCGCGACCGACGCCGACCGCATCGACCTGCCGGCCCGGCCGCTCGTCGACGTCACCTGGTTGGTCCGCGACCGCACCTCGGGTCTCGCCGCGCTCGTCGACGCGGCCCGCTCACCCGCCCCGGCCGCCACCTACGTGTGGGGCGGCGGGGAGGGGTGCACGATGGAGTCGCTCCGTGCGCACCTGCGGGCGAACGGCTTCGGCGACGACCAGCTCTCGCTCAGCGCCACGTGGTGGTCGTCGGCCCACGGCTGGACGACCTGAGCCGCCGGGCGGGGCGCCCGGCGGCCGGTGCCCGGTGGTCAGCGGCCCCGGAACGGAACACCGGGTCGCGCTTCTCGAGGAACGCCGAGAACGCCTCCTTGACGTCGTCGGTGACGAGGTTGACCGCCTGGCAGCGGGCCTCGTCCTCGAGCGCCTGGTCCATCGAGACCATGAATGCGTTGTTCAGCATCGTCTTGGACATCGACAGCGCCAGTGGCGGCCCGGCCGCGATCTTCTCGGCCATGCCGGCCACGACGGCGTCGAGCTCGTCGTGGGGCACGACCCGGTTGACGAGGCCGATGTCGAGCGCCTCCTGGGCGCTGATGATCTCGGCGAGCAGCGCCAGCTCCTTCGCCTTCTGCATCCCGACGATGCGAGGCAGCAGCCACGACCCGCCGCAGTCGAGCGACAGGCCGCGGCGGGCGAAGATCTCCGAGAAGCGCGCCGAGTCCGAGGCGATCACCAGGTCGCAGCACAGGGCGAGGTTGCAGCCCGCACCGGCGGCGACGCCGTTGACCTTGGCGATCGTCGGCTTCGAGAGGCGGTGGAGGCGCAGGACCACGTCGGCGATGTGGCGGAGCCGCTCGACCGGGTGGGTCTCGTCTCGCCCGCCGCCGGAGAGGTCGGCGCCCGAGCAGAAGCCGTCGCCGCGCCCGGTGAGGACGAGCACGCGGTCGTCGTCGTTGTCCGCCACCTCGGTGAACGCGGCGAGCAGGTCCGTCCACATCGCGCCGTTGATGGCGTTCTTCTTCTCGGGCCGATCGAGCGTGATCGTGACGATCCCGTCCTTGCGCTCGAGCTCGAGGGTCTCCATCGCTGTCCTCCGTAGGTGTGGTCGTCCGTGTGCGCTGCGCCGATCGTCGCAAACGATCGGCGCGTCGTTCAGTCCGCGAGCCTGACCAGGCCGTGGGTGTCGACGTGCTCGCCGGGCCAGCCGGCGGCGGCCTTCGCGACCTCGTCGATCGTCCAGCCGGTCTCGGTGACGGCCTCGTCGACCGGCGACCACTCGCGGTAGCGGGTGATCCGGTCGCCGCCGACGCCGTAGACCTGCGCGGTCACGGCGCAGTCCTCGGCGCACAGCCAGGCGACGAGCGGCGCGATGTGGGCCGGCGACCAGCGATCGAAGCTGCCGTCGGTCGGCTCGGCGATGCGGTCGGCGAGACCGGGGGTGGCCATCGTGAGCCGGGTGCGGGCGGCGGGCGCGATGCAGTTGACCCGGACGCCGTAGCGGCTCAGCTCGCGTGCGGCGACGATCGACATCGTGGCGATGGCCGACTTGGCGCCGTCGTAGTTGATCTGGCCCGGGTTGGAGTGCAGCCCCGAGGTGGAGGAGGTGTTGACGATCGCGGCCTTCACCGTCTCGCCGGCCTTGACCTGCTCGCGCCAGTAGCCGGCGGCGTGGCGCATCATCAGCCACGTGCCCTTCTGGTGCACGTTGATGACCGCGTCGAACTCCTCCTCGGTCATGTTCACGAGCATGCGGTCACGCAGGATGCCGGCGTTGTTCACGACCGCGTCGAGGCGACCCCACGTGCTCACCGCCTGGTTGACGATGCGCTGCGCGGCCTCCCAGTCGCCGACCGAGTCGCCGTTGACGTCCGCGGTGCCGCCGGTGGCGCGGATCTCGGCCACGACCTCCTCGGCCGGGGTGCGGTCCTCGCCGGTTCCGTCGTTGGCGCCGCCCAGGTCGTTGACCAGGACCTTCGCGCCCTCGCTCGCCATGAGCAGGGCGTGCTCGCGGCCGACGCCGCGGCCGGCGCCGGTCACGATGATCACGCGGCCATCGAGTGCACCCATGTCGGTATCCCCCTGTGTTCCATCCTGCGCCTCGTCCCACCCGGGCCGATCGAGCGATCGCTCGGCGTGGTGGTTCGACGCCGAGTCAAGTCGATGACGTCCGTCGCACCCAACTCGCTGCCGGTTCACTGAACGAACGCTCGAACGGAAGTGTGGCGCGCGGCTACAGTGAGCGCCCGCCGGCCGAACGGCCGGGACACGCGACGCACCCCGGGGGAGCGGTCCATGGCCACCACAGCCACCAGCACGACGGACGGGATGTCGGACGAGCACGTCACGAAGGCCGCCCGCGCGCTGGCGGGGGCACTCGAGCCGTTCGCCGGCCAGGTGTACTTCTCGCGTGAGTGCCACGACGGCTACGCCGCGCTCGGCTTCGACCCGAGCCGGGCCGAGGCCAACGGCGTCGCCCTGCCCGACGGCCCCGCCTACTTCACGAGCCGGGGCTCGGTCATGGGCCAGGTGCCGGGCGAGCTCGTGGCATCGGCGTTCGGGGTGTTCAACCCCGAGGTCGTGGTCCCCGCGGTGACCCACGGGTGGACGCTCACCGACGCGGCCACGATCTGCGCGGCCCGCACCGACGGCGCCACCGCGCAGCTCGTGCGCATCCTGGGCGAGCACCCCGACGGCCTCGACCGGGCGATCGAGCTGATGGAGCGGGCCGTCGCCCCGCTGCGCCCCGAGGGTCGCCCCCTCTACTCCGGCCTCCTGTCGTGCGGCCTCCCTGACGACGCCATGGGCAAGGCGTGGCGCCTCGCCGACCTGCTCCGGGAGTACCGGGGCGACGCCCACACCGCGTCGTGGACCTCCGCCGGCTTCGACGCCACCGAGATCGGCCTGCTCACCGAGCTCTACTGGGGCCTGCCGATGCGCTCCTACGTGCGGACCCGGGCGTGGAGCGACGCCCAGCTCGACGCCGCCGAGGCCCGCCTCGCCGGGCGCGGCCTGGTCGCCGACGGTGCGCTCACCGAGAAGGGCCGCGCCGAGCGCGAGGCCGTCGAGGTCGCGACCGACCGCCAGTGCCGCCCGATCGTCGCCGCCCTCGGCGACGAGCTCGACGAGCTCGTCGGGCTCCTCGGCCGCTGGGGTGCCGAGGTGCGCGGCGCGCAGGGCTACCCGGCGTCGGGCCCCCACGACCTGGCCACCCGGGCGTCGGGCGGCTGAGCACGGACCAGCGATCCGTCCGCCGATACTGAGCGGACGTTCGAACAGAACCGGGGCGATCGAGTACGTTCGCCCGAGAGCGACGACGAGCGGGGGACCCGTGGACTACGAGCAGATCATCGCCGAGCGCCGGGACGACGTCCTGGTGCTGACGCTCAACCGGCCCGAGCGGCTCAACGCGTGGACGCCGCGCATGAGCGCCGAGCTGACCGACGCCATCGAGAGCGCCGACGCCGACCCGGCCATCGGCGCGGTCGTGGTCACCGGCTCCGGGCGCGGGTTCTGCGCCGGCGCCGACATCGAGGCGGTGTTCGACTCCCAGCTCGGGGGCGACGAGCAGGCGGCGAAGCCCGAGCGGCGACGCGACTGGGTCGAGCTGATCCGCTCGACCAAGCCGATCGTCGCCGCGGTGAACGGGGTCGTCGTCGGTGTCGGCCTCACGATGATCCTCCCGTTCGATCGGATCATCGCCTCCGACGCCGCCAAGTTCAGCCTCCGGTTCGTGAAGATGGGCCTGGTGCCGGAGCTGGCGAGCAGCCACTTCGTGCCCCAGCGCGTCGGCTTCGGCGTGGCCTCCGACCTGATGCTGTCGGGCCGGATGGTCGAGGCCGCCGAGGCGACCGAGCTGGGCCTGGCCGACGAGCTCGTCGGCGCGGACGACCTGGTCGACGCGGCCGTCGCCCGGGCCAGGACCTACGGCGAGAACCCGTCGCGCCAGCTGCGGTGGATCAAGCAACTGATCTCGGCCAACGGCTGCGAGACCGACACGACAGCGGTCCAGCGCCGCGAGGTCGAGCTGCTCGAGCAGGCCTACGCCAGCCCCGAGCACAAGGAAGCGGTCGCGGCGTTCATGGAGAAGCGGGCGCCGCGCTTCCACTGACGAGGTGAACGGGGGACCGGCCGCGGAGGGTCGCGGATCGCGCCGGCTGGCCGGTCTCCTACAATCCGCTACTCGGCACCCATGACACGAGGACACCGGCCCCCAGCGGCGAGGCGTCCCGCCCGCCGGAGATCGGGCGGTCGCCAGGAAGCGACGAAGGCGACGTGAGCGAATCGGCACCAGGCACCACGAGCCCGAGGAAGAGCGGCTCGCGTCGCCGTCGACCTGACGAGGACGTCGCCACCGAGGACGTGATCGTGCAGGCGGCGATCGACGCCATGTTCGAGAACGGCTACCACGGCACGTCGGTCCGCCAGATCGCCGAGCGGGCCAACATGAGCGTGGCCAACGTCTACTACTACTTCCCGTCCAAGCACGACCTGCTGTTCCGGTTCATGGCGAACAGCGCGGACCAGTTGCTCGCCCAGCTCGAGGACATGCTCCACCGCACCGAGCCGGACCCGGCGCATCGTCTCGCCGCCGCGGTGCGCCTGTTCGTGATCCGTCACACGGTGCGCCAGGCCGCGGCGCTGGTGGCGGTCACGGAGCTGCGCTCGCTGGAGGAGGAGGCCCGCATCGCCGTCGTCGCCAAGCGGAACGCGGTCGAGGGCCTGTTCCGGCGGATCGTGCAGCACGGGGTCGAGGAGGGCGTGTTCACCACCGCCGACGTGCGGCTCTCCGTGCGGGCCATCCTCGACATGGGTAGCTCGGTCTCGGCCTGGTACCGCGCGGGCGGCTCGCTCTCCGGCGAGCAGATCGCCGACCGCTACGCCGAGATGGCCCTCGCCATCGTCGGCGCCCCGACCCCGACCGACTGACCCCGGCCCGACACGGTCTCCGTGCCGGGCCCGGGGCCGCACGGTCAGTCGACATGGAGGCGCATGAACCGCCAGCCGGTGTCGGTGTCCGACTCGTAGGCCGCCATTCCGTCCCACCCGATGATGCGGTAGCCGTCCGCGGTCGCCGCCACCGGGCTAACGATCGGCTGTGGCACCTCGGGTCGCTCGACCTCCTCCCACGAGGCCCCGTTGTCCGAGACGAAGACCGCCGGCTCGTCGGGCGTGCTCTCCTCGCCGACGATCAGGAAGCCGGCCGGGCCCCAGGCGAGCTCGAGGCCACTCACCGGAAAGCGCGGGGGCCCGACGGGCTCCCGCAGCGTCCAGGTACGGCCATCGCCGCTGAACCAGACATCGAGACCGAGCACAAGGTCGTCGACTGGGTCCCGACTGGGGGCCGACAGGTCCACGCCGCGGTTCGGTCGTGGACCCACGGCCAGCAAGCCGTGAGCGCCGGCAACGACCTGACGGAACGCCGCGGATGTGTCCTCCCAGGTGGTCTCGATCGGTGCCGCCTCCCAGGTCCGTCCGCCGTCGTCGGACGTCCAGATGGCCCGCTCGCTCGTGTCCCTCTCGCCCGACGGCGAGATCGCGAACCCGACCGCCACGAGACGGCCGTTCCGCTCGGCGACGTCGACGATCGTCCGCTCCGGGGGGCCGTCGCCGGGCAGGGCGGGGGAGGCGGCATTGGTAGCGGTCCAGGCCAGGCCGTCGATCGAACGCCAGCTCCGCCCGCTCGGATCGAGCGCGACGAACCCCTCGTCGTCGGCGACGAGCAGCTTGGGTGCGGCGCCCGCGCCGAGCTCGCCCCGCCGCCAGGTGAAGCCACCGTCGGTCGATGACGAGACGATTGTCCTCACGTCCTGCCCGGAGGGCTCCTCGGCGCTGGGCGCGACTTCCTGGCCGAGGACGACGATGGTGCCCGCACGCTCGGAGATCGCGGTATAGCTCGCGAAGCTGTAGCCGTGTGCGACGGCGGCCGGTGGGATGACCTGGTCGGCGACATCCCGCCAGGTCGCGCCGTCGTCCGGTGAGTGCCACGCGCCGCCGTGGTGGTTGAACAACCACACCCCGCTGGGCAGCGCAGCCAGCACCCTCGTGGCGGAATCACCCAGGTCGGGCGCGTCGACCACGTCCCATGTGGCGTCGACGGTGCGGGCGGGGTCGGCGTCCTCGAGCGGCGTGTCGGTCACGAGGACGCCGTCTTCGCCGTCGGCGGGACTGCGGTCGGTGTCGGTGGATCGTTCTGTCTCGGTGTCTTCTCCCTGGGTGGCCACCGCGCCGTCATCCGACCACCTCGTCACGAGCACGAACATCGCCGCGCCGACCAGGCAGAGCACTGCAGCGGCGGCCGCCACCCAGGTAGCCCGTCCCCGGCTCGGGAAACGGCCGGGACGGGAGCCCTCCCGGTCGGAACGATCAGGCGTCAGCGGCATCGGCTGCCCGTTGCGTCGAAGGCCGGCTGCCTCGTCGTGGGGGTGTGCGACGCTGCCGTCACCGTGGATGCGCGGCGCCGCGTCGCCCGAGTGCACGGTGGCGTCGTGTCCAGCGGGGCGGGTGAGTCGGTCGAGGACGAGCGGCCAGACGTCGGGCGGCTCGGCCTGCTCGAACGGGGCGAAGAGGTCGCGGGCGTCGTCGTCGATCTGCTCGGTCATGCCTGCACCTCCAGGATGCGGCGGAGGTTCCGGAGCCCCCGGTGGGTCTGGACACGGACCGATGCCGGGGTCGAGTCGACGATCCCGGCGATCTGGTCGGGGGTGAAGCCGCCGAGGTGGCGCAGCACCACGCACTGGCGCTGGAGCTCGCTCAGCTCCGCCAGCGCGTCGGCGATCTCGAGCGCGTCGGTCGGGACGCCGTCGCTCGCTGCACCTGTCACGTCGAGGCGCTGGTGGCGCGCGTTTCGGTCGGCCAACATGCCGCCGGCGATGCGGAAGGCGGACCGCCAGACCCAGGCCTCGACGTCGCGCACCTCGGGGGCGCGACGACAGACCTGGGCGAACGCCTCCGCCTCGGCGTCCGTGGCGATGTCGGCGCGACCCGACCAGGCGAGGAGGGAGCGCCACAGCCGTGGGTGGCAGGCCCGGTACGCCTGTTCGACGCGGGCGACATCGGCCCGTCTCATCGTGTGTGGGGACATACGGCTCTACAGGAGCTCGGGCGAGGCGTCCGTTGCCGCGCTCTCGGATCAGGCCGTGGTCAGGGCACGCGCCCTTGCCGATCGGCCGCGGACAGCCGGAATCGACGCTGACGGCCTGTCGTTGGCGCGCGGTCGCTCGCCCGCGCGCCGGGTTCGGCGTGGGTCGGCCTCAGGTCCCCGGGTCGTCGGCAGCCGTCGCCGGTGACGTCGAGGCGGCGGGACCGCGCAGGCGGCGGGCGAGCAGCGACGAGACGAGCGTCAGTGCGGCCAGCAGCCCGAGGGCGGCCGCGAACTGCGGGCTGGCCGGGTCCCGGCCGGTGGCGCCGACGTTTGCGTAGACGAGCGCACCGGGGACGATGCCGACGAAGGTGGCGACGGCGTAAGGGAGCGGTCGCACCGAGGAGAGCCCGGCCGAGTAGTTGAGCGGCCCGAACGGGATCAGCGGCACCAGGCGCAGGAGCAGCATCGATCGGAGCTGGCGGTCCGCGACCCAGCCGTCGAGGCGCCGGGTGCGTGGTCCGGCCAGCCGTTCGACCGCGGAGCGGCCGGCCAGCCGGGCGATGGAATAGGACGCGACGGCCCCCACCCCGGCGCCGAGGACCGCCACCGCGGCACCGGCGACCGTGCCGAACACGGCGCCGGCGGCGATGGTTAGGGCGGCGCCCGGCACCAGCACCACGACCGCGACGGCGTAGGCGGCGGCGAAGGCAACGGCGCCGACCGGGCCCGAGAGGTCGTCGAGGCGATCGACGAGGTCGTCCACACCGATCACCGCGGCGGTGACGCCGACGACCGCGACCACGGCGACCAGCACCGCCAGCCGCACCGCCGCCCACCGGTCGCGGCCCGAACCGCCGGGCATCGTCGCGGCCTCGTGCGCCGCTGGTTCGCTCACGTCCGCCGGATCGTTCACGCCATGCCAACCCGGTGGGCGGCACGCGGGATTCCCGAGGCGTCGGGTGCCCGGACGCGGCGGGGCCGGCCGCACGAGCGGCCGGCCCCGGAACGCGAACCGTGTCGAACGGGTTCGTCAGGTCACTTCGGTGGCATCCGGATGCCGCCGTCGACCCGGATCGTCTCGCCGTTCATGTACGGGTTGGTGATCAGGTCGCAGACCATGAACGCCAGCTCCTCGGCGTGGCCGAGGCGCTTCGGGAACAGCACCGACTGGCCGAGGTGGGCCTTGAACGCCTCGGACTGCTCGCCCTCGCCGTAGATCGGCGTGTCGATCAGGCCCGGGGCGATCGTGTTGACCCGGATGCCGACGGCCGAGAGGTCGCGGGCGATCGGCAGGGTCATGCCGACCACGCCGCCCTTGGAGGCCGAGTAGCACGCCTGGCCGATCTGGCCGTCGAAGGCGGCGACCGAGGCCATGTTGACGATGGCGCCACGCGAGCCGTCCTCGTCGACCGGGTCGGTCTTGGCCATCGCCGCAGCCGACAGGCGCAGCATGTTGAACGAGCCCAGCAGGTTGACCTTGATCACGAAGTCGAAGGTCTTCTGGGGCATGGGCTCGTTGTTGCGGTCGATCGTGCGGGCCGCGGCGCCGAGCCCGGCACTGTTGACCAGGGCACGAAGCGGGCCCATCTCGCTGGCGGCGGCGACGGCGGCCTGGCCGTCCTCCTCCGAGGAGACGTCGGTCTTGGCGAAGATGCCGCCCAGCTCGGAGGCGACGGCCTTGCCCTTCTCCTCGTTGAGGTCGGCGATCACGACGTGGGCGCCGAGGGCGGCGAGCTGGCGGGCCGCGGCCTCGCCGATGCCGGAGGCGCCGCCGGTGATGATGGCGGACGCGCCGGTCAGGTCCATACGGGGCATCAGGCGTCGATCCTCTCGATGATCGTGGCGTTGGCGAGGCCGCCACCCTCGCACATGGTCTGGAGGCCGTACCTACCTCCGGTGCGCTCCAGCTCGTTGAGGAGCGTGGTCATCAGCTTGGTGCCGGAGCAGCCGAGCGGATGGCCGAGCGCGATGGCGCCGCCGTTGACGTTGACCTTGTCGAGGTCGGCGCCGGTCTCCTTCTGCCAGGCCAGCACGACCGACGCGAAGGCCTCGTTGACCTCGAACAGGTCGATGTCGTCCATCGACATGCCCGAGCGCTCGAAGATCTTCTTCGTGGCCGGGATCGGGCCCTTGAGCATCGTGACCGGGTCGGTGCCGACGACGGCGAACGACGTGAACCTCGCACGGGGCTTGAGGCCGAGGGCCTTGGCCTTCTCGGCCGACATGACCAGCACGGCGGAGGCGCCGTCGGAGATCTGCGACGAGTTGCCCGCGGTGATCTTGCCGTCCTCCTTGAAGGCCGGCTTCAGCTGGGCGAGCTTCTCGGCGGTCGAGCCCTCGCGGATGCCCTCGTCGGTCGTCATCATCTCGACGCCGTTGCCGAGGTCGACCGGAACGGGGACGATCTCGCGCTCGAAGCGGCCCTCGGCGGTGGCCTGGGCGGCACGCTGCTGGCTCGAGGCGCCGAACGCGTCGAGGTCCTCACGGGTGATGCCGTACTCGTCGGCGATCATCTCGGCGCCGATGCCCTGCGGCGGCAGGCCGCTCTCCTTGTACCGCTCCTGCATCTCGGCCGGGAACGGGAAGCCCATGCCCTCGACGACCGAGGCGCCCATCGGCGTGCGGGTCATGACCTCGACACCGGCCGCGACGACGACGTCGTACGCGCCGGCCATGACACCCTGGGCCGCGAAGTGCAGGGCCTGCTGGCTGGAGCCGCACTGGCGGTCGACGGTGGTGGCGGGGATCGTCTCGGGCCAGCCCGCGGCGAGGACCGCGTTGCGGCCGATGTTCAGCGACTGCTCGCCGACCTGCATGACGCAGCCCATGACGACGTCGTCGACGATGGCCGGGTCGAACCCGTTGCGCTCCTGGAGCGCCTTGAGGACGTGACCGGCGAGCGACGCGGCGTGCCAGTCCTTGAGCTTGCCGTTCCGCCTGCCGGCGGGCGTGCGGACGGCGTCGATGATGACGGCTTCGTGCATGGTTCCCCTTGGTGGTGTCACTGGGTCTTGCGAATGGCGGTGCGCAGGTTCTGTTGCAGACGGGTCATCAGCGAGGCGAGCGCCTGGCGCTCGGCCCGGTCGATGCCCGCTCGGAGCTCGGCCCGGAGGACCTCGTCGATCTCCCGCACGGCTTCCGTGCAGCGTGCCCCCTCGGCGGTGACCGCGACCAGCCAGACCCGTCGGTCGGCCGGGTCCGGGAGGCGCTCGACGAGGCCACGCTGCTCGAGGCGGTCGATCGACGCCCCGGTCGCGGCCCGACCGTTGCCGAGGTGGTCGGCGATCTTGCGCTGGCTGACCGGCCCGAACTCGGCGACGTAGGACAACAGGCTCGCCTGGGTCAGGTTGAGCGACAGCGGCCGCAGGCGGCAGTCGAACGCGTCCCTGATGAGGCCGGCCGTCGCCATGAGCGTCGTCTCGACCCGCAGCCACGGCGGGGCGTCGAGCTCGTGGGTGGTCGGCAGGTCCCGGGGGGCGGGCTCGTCGATGGGGTGGGTGTCGTCGGTCGTCTCGGTCACGGCGCCGTTGTTCGGGGGTGTGCCTGGAGCCCCGCATGCGGGGGTCGGTGTCGGGGCGTACGGCTCGGAGGCCTGTGTTTGGCGGAGGAACTGTACGTCGTCATACAGTATGGCGCCTGACGCGCCTGTGGTGCGAAACGCCCGACCGGGCCCCGCCCGGGGAGTACCGCCGCCGACCGTCACCCGCACTCGACCGAACCCGCGACCGTCCGTGGAGGCACCATGACCGAGACCGCGCTCGCCCCCGCCGAAGCCGAGGCGTTCCGCGCCAAGTGCCGGGCCTTCCTCGAGGCCCACACCACGAGCGAGGGCGTGTCGACGCTCGACGACGGGCGCAAGTTCCTGGCCGCCGCCGCCGAGGCCGGCCTCGCCGGCATCACCTACCCCACCGAGTACGGCGGCGCCGGGCTGACCGCGGCGCACGACAAGATCTGGCGCGAGGAGCGCTCCGCGTTCCCGACGATGGACAGCGAGTTCATCATCAGCCACGGCATGTGCCTGCCCATGCTGGCCGAGTACGGCACCGAGGCCCAGAAGAAGGCGTTCGTCGCCGACAACATCAGCGGCGCGACCCTCTGGTGCCAGATGTTCTCCGAGCCGGGCGCCGGCTCCGACGTGGCCAGCCTCCAGACCCGGGCCGTGCGCGACGGCGACGAGTGGGTCATCAACGGGCAGAAGGTGTGGACCACGCTGGCCCACGTCGCCGACTACGGCATCGTGATCGCCCGTACCGACCCCGATCAGCCCAAGCACGCCGGCATCTCCATGTTCATCCTGGACATGAAGGCGCCGGGCGTCGAGATCCGCCCGATCCACCAGATCGACGGGGGCAAGCACTTCAACGAGGTGTTCTTCAGCGACGTCCGCATCCCGGCGGACTGGCTGATCGGCGACCTCAACAACGGTTGGCGCATGGCCACCGCCATGCTCATGTACGAGCGGGTCGCCATCGGTTCGGTCTCGGCCGGCAAGCTGCGCCAGCCGCTGTACGACACGCTGCGCCGCCACGCCGAGCGCACCGGGCGGATCAGCGAGCCCGCCATCCGCGACGAGCTCATGCGCATCTACTCGATGGAGACGGCGAAGGGCCTCGTCGCCCTGCGGACGAAGGCCGAGCAGAAGGCCGGCAAGACCCCGGGTCCGGGCGGGTCGCTCGGCAAGCTGTTCGGCTCGGTCATCTCCCGGCGGTTCCGGGCGATCGCGGCCGAGATCTCCGGCCCGGGCTCGGTGGCCTGGGCGGACGACGACCCCCACGGCGGTCAGCTGGCGAAGCACCTGCTCAACACGTTCCAGGACGCCATCGCCGGCGGCACCGACGAGATCCAGCGCAACATCATCGGCGACCGCGTGCTCGGCCTGCCGCGCGAGCCCGCCGTCGACCGCGGCGTCCCGTTCAAGGAGCTGCGGGTCGGCACCCAGGACTGAGCGGCGGCCGCCGCCCCGCCATCGGAGCGGGGCGGCGGCACACCGCCGGGCGAGTCCGGCCCCGGGTGCGGTGCCGTGGCGCTCCGGCGTGGGCCGATCGGTGTTCGGTGCACCTTGCGGGACGGGCGCCGACCTCGGAGACTGACGAGGTGCCGGACCACTTCCTGGACGGGTACCTGCCGTACCTCCTCCATCGCGCGGACTCGCTCCTGTCGGTCGACCTCCATCACGAGCTGGCCGAGGAGCACGTGCAGGTCTCGGAGTGGCGGGTGCTGACCGTCCTGCGCGACCGGGGACCGCTGTCGATCGGGGCGCTCGCGGAGCGGACGATGCTGCCCCAGCCGACGGTCACCCATGCCGTCGCCCGGCTCGAGCGCAAGGGCTACGTCGCGCGCTCCAGCGGCCGCTCCGATCGTCGGCAGCGCTTCGTGTCGAACACGGAGGAGGGTGCGGCGCTGGCGTCGACCCTGGTCGAGCGCGCCGCGGCCCTGGAGGACGCGGCGCTGGCCGAGCTCGGCGCCGACGAGCGCGCCCGCCTCGTGCGCGTGCTCCAGGAGCTCATCGGCGGGCTGGAGGAACGGCCCACGAGCCCGGGGTCGCACGAGACGTCCTCCTGATCGAGCCCTTCGGTGGCACCTCATCACGGGAACGTCCCGTCTCGGTCCTCCATCTCCATTCAGATGAATGTAGACTCGAAGGAACGAACGAGGCGATCGAGACCGGACGAGGCGAGGCAGCAACGTGGCCGATGTGATGGACCGTGCGTCGGAGGCCCGATCGATGGTCGTGCGGCCGCGGTCCGGCGTGGACGCCATTCCCGCCTACCGGGCCGGTCGCACGCCCGGTGACCTGGCCTCGCGCGGCGTCGTCGACCCGACGCGGTTGGCCTCGAACGAGGCGCCGTACGGGCTGCTGCCGGCCGTGCGCGCCGTCCTCGAGCGCGAGAGCGCGTCGGTCAATCGCTACCCCTCGGTCCGGGCCGCGGACCTGCGCGCCGCGCTCGCCGGGCGCCTCGGCGTCGACGCGTCGTCGGTGACCGTCGGTCCGGGCTCGGCCGGTCTGCTGTGGCAGCTTGGCCAGGCGTTCCTCGACGACGGCGATCGTGTCGTCGTGCCGTGGCCGTCGTTCGAGGCGTATCCGCAGGTCGCGACGCTGATGCGGGCGGAGCTCGACCGGGTCCCGCTGGCCGGTGGGACCGCGGACCCGGCGGCGATCGCGGCGCGGATCGACGAGCGCACGAAGATGGTGGTGCTGGCGGAGCCGAACAACCCGACCGGCACCCTCGTCGGGGAGGCGGGGGTGGCTGCGCTGGTCGCGGCGACCGCCGGGCGCTGCCTGCTCGTGCTCGACGAGGCGTACGTGGAGTTCGTCCGGCGCGCCGACGCGGCCGACGCGGTCGGCCTCGCCCGGGCCCACGACCACGTGGTCGTCCTGCGCACGTTCTCGAAGGCCCACGGCCTCGCCGGCCTGCGCGTCGGGTACGCGATCGGGTCGCCGGCCGTCGTGGACTACCTCGACCGGGTCGCGCCGCCGTTCTCGGTCAGCTCGGCCGCGCAGGCGGCGGCGATCGCGTCGATCGGCGCAACCGACGAGCTGGCCGCACGCGTCGACGCGGTCGTCGGCGAGCGGGAGCGGGTGACCGCGGAGCTGCGCTCGGCGGGATGGCCCGTCGAGGACTCGTCGGCCAACTTCGTCTGGCTGGCTGCCGGCCGGTGGGCGGAGCCGCTGGCGGCGGCGCTGGAGGACGATGCGGTCATCACCCGGGCCATCCGGGACGAGGGACTACGGGTGACGATCGGCGCCCGCGCCGACAATGACCGGTTCCTCGCCGCGCTCGGCCCGGCGGCGCGCCGGATCGGGCTCGCGCCGGACGCGGCCGCCGCCGGTTGAGCGTTGCCCGGTGCCCTCGCACCGGGCGCTCGTCACTCGACGATCTCGGACACCTGCATCGCGGGCTGGACGTTGGTGAAGTTGGCGACGTCGGCCATGGCCTCGCCGGCGCGGGGCCCGGCCATGCCGGCCTGCATCTTCTCCATGGACTCGAAGAAGAGGTGGCCGACGGCCATGTACGGCCCGTCGACGCCCTTGTCGATCTCGAAGCGCTCGCACCCGAGCACCTCGAGGACCAGCGGCTTGTGCTTCTGCTGGTAGTAGTCCATGTCGAACGTGCTCCCGTCGCTCGACGGATACAGGACGCTGACCTTGAGCACGGCGATCCCCCTGGGTCGGTGCCGGGCCGCGGTCGCGGCCCGTTGTCGCGCCGACGCTAGCCCAACCCGAAGGTTCGCTCGCCAGACCATCGGGGGACCCTGCGGTCTGTGGGCGGCCGGGCCCGGCGGTCAGGTGCTGTCGGTCGGGTCCTGGTCGGTGGGGTGTGGGTGGGGTCGGCGGAGGGGTTCGAGGAGGTCGAAGAGGGCGCGGGCGTCGGTGGAGCTGAGGGTGGAGAGGCCGAAGCGGTCGCTGGTCATGGCGGCGCAGGTGGCTTCGATGGCGGCGCGTCCTGCGGGGGTGATGCGGGCGAGGGTGGTGCGTCGGTCGCTGGGGTGGGCGATGCGTTCGGCGAGGTCGAGGCGTTCGAGGGTGTCGACGGTGCTCGTGGTCGAGGTGGGGTGGACCATGAGGCGGGTGGAGAGCTTGTTGAGGGGGAGCTCGCCGTTGCGGCTGAAGTAGATGAGGGCGAGGGCCTCGTGGCGGGCGTGGGTGAGGCGGTGGGGGTGTAGGGCGGTGGTGTTGGCCCGGCGGATGAGGTCCTCGGTGGCGAGGATCGAGAGTGCGGCGGTGAAGTGGGCGCCGCCGTCCCAGCCCGAGCGCCGCCAGTTCTCGTACGCGCGCAGCACCGGGTCGACCCAGCCCGGGTCGACCGGTTCGGCCTCGTTCGCACCGGGGCCGTCGTGGTCGGTGGGGTGTGGGTGGGGTCGGCGGAGGGGTTCGAGGAGGTCGAAGAGGGCGCGGGCGTCGGTGGAGCTGAGGGTGGAGAGGCCGAAGCGGTCGCTGGTCATGGCGGCGCAGGTGGCTTCGATGGCGGCGCGTCCTGCGGGGGTGATGCGGGCGAGGGTGGTGCGTCGGTCGCTGGGGTGGGCGATGCGTTCGGCGAGGTCGAGGCGTTCGAGGGTGTCGACGGTGCTCGTGGTCGAGGTGGGGTGGACCATGAGGCGGGTGGAGAGCTTGTTGAGGGGGAGCTCGCCGTTGCGGCTGAAGTAGATGAGGGCGAGGGCCTCGTGGCGGGCGTGGGTGAGGCGGTGGGGGTGTAGGGCGGAGGTGTTGGCCCGGCGGATGAGGTCCTCGGTGGCGAGGATCGAGAGTGCGGCGGTGAAGTGGGCGCCGCCGTCCCAGCCCGAGCGCCGCCAGTTCTCGTAGGCGTCGAGCACGGGGTCGAGCGCCACCTCGCCCTCGCCGGTGCCGGCGCGGACCGTCCAGGTCCCGTGGCCGGCCGCGGATGTCCGGGCGGAGCGGGGGCTCGGGGGTCGGCGGGCGCCGTTCGGCGCGGTGTCGTCGTTCGTCATCCTGTGGCGGTGGTCGACCCGTCGGCCCGGAGCCTAGCCCTGATGCTCCACGGGCCCGACCGCCCGGCCGGCACGTGGACAGGAGGCCGATCCGCGGGGCATGATCGGGCGCTCATCGGGGGGAACGCGAGTGTCGGATGACCGGCCGGGTGCGCGGCGATCGGCGCCGCGACGGGCCTGGCCAGCCGACAGTGGGGAACGTAGGGTGAACGACGACAACGCCGGCCTGCAGGCCGCGGGCCGGGCCGGGCGGTCCGTTCCCGGCCACGGCGCCGCAGCGGTGGCCATCGCCGGTGGCCCTGAGCCCGAGTCGCGAGGGATCCGCGCGGATGGTCCTCCGTCGGTCGTGGGGAGGCGGCGGGCCGCTGCGTCGTGCGGTCGGCGCACATCCCGGCCCTCGGGTGCCCCAGCCCCGGCCTCGGTTGCCGCACGACTACGGTGTTCGCCGTGAGCACGGTGCCGTCCGGCCAGCGCAAGCGCGTCCGGTTGGGTCACGACGAGCGGCGGGCGTCGATCCTGGCCACCGCGCGCTCGATGTTCTGCGCCCGGCCCTATGCCCAGGTGTCGATGAGCGACATCGCGGCGAGCGCCGGCGTCGCACGCGGACTGCTCAACCACTACTTCGGCTCCAAGCGCGACCTCTACCTCGAGGTCGTGCGGGAGATGGTGCGCATGCCGCCGATGCCCGAGCGGGCGAGCGAGGTCGGCGCCGACGTGCTCTGGGAGCGGAGCGTGTCGTTGTGGCTCGACCACGTGGAGGCCACGAAGGGCCTGTGGGTGACCGCGGTCGAGAGCGGCGGCATCGGCCACGACGCCGAGCTCGAGCGGATCGGTGAAGCGGCCCGGGAGCTCGTCGCCGTGCGGGTGCTCGAGGTGCTCGGCATCGACCCGGAGACGGCGCCGCCGCAGACGTTGGCGCTGGTGCGCAGCTTCGGCGGGCTGGCCCGCGAGGCCAGCCTCGAGTGGTTGGGGCGGGGACGCCTCACCCGGGCAGAGGCCCAGGCGATGATCGTCGGTGCGCTGCCGCTCCTGCTCGAGGAGCTGCTCCCCGACGTGCTCGACCACCCGGGCGACGGCGGTGCGACCGGCGTCGAGCGCGCGACCGGGTCAAACGGTTGCGGGTCCGACCTCCGGCCGTCCGACGACTGACCGTTCGGGGCGCGCGGGTCAGGACCCCCGGCGTGCGGCGATCTTCGCGCTGGCGGTGCCGAGGGCGATGAACAGCTCGGCTGCGTCCTCGACGAGCTGCGCCCGTGACACGGTGATGCGACCCGCGAGCCACGCCACCAGGAGCTCGCTGAGCCCGCCGACCATGACCGCGGCGGTGATCCGGCGGATCTGCTCGCCTTCGGGATGGCGGCCGTGGTGGGTCGCGGCCCGGTGCTCCATGAGCCCGATGAGGTCGTGGCCCGCCCCGATGCGGCGCCGGTTGAGGGCCTCGTTGCCGAGCGCCTCGACGTAGAGCACCTGGGCGCGCCGGCGGTCCTCGTCGACGAAGTCGACCGTGCGGCCGATGGCGGCGCGCAGCTGGCTGCCGGGGTCCTCGCCCGCGGCGTCCGCGGCGTCGACGATCTCGGCGGCGAGCTGCTCGACGACGCGGTCGTAGGTGGCGACGACGAGCTCGTCGAGGTCGCCGAAGCTCTCGTAGAAGTAGCGGGGGTTGAGCCGCGCCGCCTGGCAGACCGCCCGCACCGACGTCCCGGCGAGGCCCTCGGTGCCGAGCAGGTCGAACGCCGCGTCGATGAGCAGCTCGCGGCGCTCGGCCTTGCGGTCGGCGGGCGCGACCCCGACCCACCGCCCGGCGCGGCGCGGCGTGCCCTCACGGCCTCCGGCGTCGTCGTCCTGCTCGGCGGGCCGTTGCCCGACGGCGGTGTCCTGCGCCTCGGCGTTCGCAGGTGCGTCGGGCGCGGAGGACCCGTTCGCGGCGTGGTCGCCGTCCGTCTGGCGTTCGGCGGCAGGGTGATTCGAGGAACTTGGCAACGGCCGTTACCATATCCTATGGTTCTGGCAACGGCCGTTACCAGAACCGGGGAATCGCTCCGGGGACGGGCACGGCCGTCGTTCCAACGGGGGGACCGCGCCACGGGGCGCCGGTCCTGGAGGGGAGGGGTGGATGGACGCCGCAACGCACGAGCGTGCCCGCGTCATCGTTGTCGGTGGTGGTGTCGGAGGGCTCGCCTCGGCGCTGGCGCTGGGCCGCGCCGGGCACACGGTTACGCTCCTCGAGCGGGACCCGCTGCCCTCGGTCGACGACGCGGCCTCCGCGTTCGAGACGTCGCGGCGCGGTGCGCCGCAGGCCCACCAGACCCACGGCTTCCTCGCCCGCGTCGCGCTGGTGCTGCGTGACCGCTTCCCGGACGTCTTCGACGACCTGATCGCCGCCGGCTGCGTGACGATGCCGGGCACGGCGAACCTCGGCGATCCCCAGCCGGGCGACGAGGACCTGCGGGTGCTCATCGTGCGCCGCACCACCTTCGAGTGGGTGCTGCGACGGGCCGCGCTGCGGGCCCCGGAGGTCGAGGTGCGCGGCGACGCCGACGTGCGCGGCCTGGTCGTCGACGGCACCGTCGGCGACGGCGTGCCGCTCGTGCGGGGTGTCGTGCTCGAGGACGGCACGACCATGGAGGCCGATGTGGTCGTCGCCTCGACCGGCCGCCGCGGCGCCGTGCCCGCGTGGCTCGGCGCCCACGGCATCGACGTGCCGGAGACCGTGCGCGAGAGCGGCCTGATGTACCTCACGCGCTGGTACCACCTGCCGCCCGACTCCGGCGTCGAGCTCGACCCGAAGCTCGGCGGCGACCTCGGCTTCATCAAGTACCTGGCGGTGCCCGGCGACGGCGACACGCTCTCGGTCACCCTCGCCATCCGGCCCGAGGACTCCGAGCTGCGGTCGCGCCTCTCGCGGCCCGAGGGGTTCGACCTCGCGTGCAGCCTGATCCCCGGCCCGGACCGGTTCTTCGCCAACGGGCCGCTCGAGCCGATCGGTGACGTCCGCCCGATGGGCGGGTTGTTGAACCGGCTCCGCCGCTTCGTCGACGACGACGGCCGCCCCACGGTGGCCGGGTTCCACGCGGTGGGCGACGCCCACACCTGCACCAACCCGCTCTACGGCCGGGGCTGCGCGCTCGCGCTCGTCGAGGCGGTCGAGCTGGCCGACGCCATGGCCGCCCACCCCGGCGACCCCGTCGGTCGCTCGAGCGCCTACGAGGCGGCGTGCGCCGCCGCCATCGAGCCCTGGTACCACGCGTCCGTCGAGATGGACGCCGCCGGCGCCGACCCCCACGACGGCGGCGACAAGGTCACCGACAACGTCCAGGCCCGGATCTTCAACGCCGCGCAGACCGACCCCGTGCTCGGCCGGGCGCTGGCCCGCTACGCACACATGCTCGTCACACCCGCGGAGCTGGCGACCGATGCCGGCTTCCTCCAGCGCTCCGCGGAGGTCGCCGCCGACCCGCAGACCTATCCGATGCCGCCGCGCATCGGCCCGACCAAGGCCGAGCTCGTCGAGTCACTCGACGCGCCGGTCGCGTGAGCCGCCAACCGTTCGGCCGCCCGGCCGGACCCCGATTCCCCTCGCGCGCGCCCGGCTCCCATGAGCCCCGGGTCCCGTGCGAGGGGCCCGCCCGGCCGGAGGGCCGCGAGCGGAGCGGAAGAAGCAGCAGATGACCCAGGGGGACCAGCAGATGAGCGACGGATCGATCGAGATCACCGAGCGCACGGTGTCGACCAACGGGGTCGACCTGCGGGTGCTCGATGCCGGCGAGGGCCCGCCCGTGATCCTGGCCCACGGGTTCCCGGAGCTGGCGTACTCGTGGCGCCACCAGATCCCCCGGCTCGCCGCGGCGGGCTACCGGGTCCTCGCCCCCGATCAGCGGGGCTACGGCGGCTCGACCCGGCCCGAGGCGATCGCCGACTACGACATCGAGCACCTCACCGGGGACCTCCTCGGGATCCTCGACGACATCGGCGAGGAGAAGGCGATCTTCGTCGGCCACGACTGGGGGTCGATGGTCGTCTGGCAGCTGTCGCTGCTCGCGCCCGAGCGCGTCGCCGGCGTCGTCGGCATGAGCGTGCCGTTCCTGCCCCGCTCGCCGCTTCCCCCGACCCAGCTCATGCGCCAGGTCATGGGCGACAACTTCTTCTACATCCTGTACTTCCAGGAGCCGGGTGTCGCCGACGAGAACCTGGGCCGGGACCCCGCGACGACGATGCGTCGACTGCTGGCCGGGCTCACCGACCCGGGCGAGGAGGCGGCGATCAACGCCAGTGCCGGCGACGGCCGCGGCTTCGTCGAGCGCATCCCCGAGCCCGACGGCCTGCCCGACTGGCTCAGCCAGGACGAGCTGGACGTCTACGTGGAGACGTTCACCGAGACCGGCTTCACCGGCGGCATCAACTGGTACCGGAACTTCGACCGGAACTGGGAGCGCACCAGCCACATCGCCGGGCGCCACGTCACCGCGCCCTCGCTGTTCATCGGCGGCTCGGCCGACCCGGTGCTCACGATGAGCCCCACGTCGGCGATGGACGGCTGGCTCGACGACCACCGCGGCACGGTCCTCGTCGAGGGCGCCGGCCACTGGGTCCAGCAGGAGCGGCCCGACGAGGTCAACGACGCGCTCGTCGCCTTCGTCGACGACGTGTACTCGGCGAACGCCGCCACGACCGCCTGAACGATGCGCACCGCACGTACGACCACCCGAGCGAGGGACCACCGATGACGCTTCCGCCCCTGAACTTCGGCGTCTTCTACGCGCCGTTCCACCCGGTCGGCCAGAACCCGACCCTGGCGCTCAGCTACGACCTCGAGCGGGTCGAGGCACTCGACCGGCTCGGCTTCGACGAGGCGTGGTTCGGTGAGCACCACTCCGGCGGCTACGAGCTGATCGCGTCGCCCGAGATCTTCATCGCGGCCGCGGCCCAGCGCACGAGCCACATCAAGCTCGGCACCGGTGTCGTCTCCCTGCCGTACCACCACCCGTGGATGGTGGCGGACCGCATGGTCCTGCTCGACCACATGACCCGGGGCCGCGTCATCTTCGGCACCGGTCCCGGTGCGCTGCCGACCGACGCCTACCAGATGGGCATCGACCCGGTGAACCAGCGCCGGATGATGGAGGAGTCGCTCGAGGCGATCCTGGCCCTGTTGCGCAGCGACGAGCCGGTGACCTGCGAGACCGACTGGTTCACCATGCGGGACTGCCGGCTCCACCTCCGCCCCTACAGCCACCCGCACTTCGAGGTGTCGGTGGCGGCGATGGTGTCGCCGTCCGGCCCGCGCCTCGCCGGCACCCACGGTGTGTCGCTGCTGTCGCTCTCGATGTCGGCGCTCGACGGCTTCGCCGCGGTCGGCCAGGCATGGAACGTCGTCGAGGAGATGGCGACGAAGGCCGGGCGCCCCGCGCCCGACCGCAAGGACTGGCGTGTCCTCGGTGTGATGCACATCGCCGAGAGCCGCGACCAGGCGATCGAGGAGTGCACCCACGGCCTCGAGGAGTTCGCCGGCTACTTCGGCGGCGGCGCCGGGTTCGTGCCGCTGGCCGAGAGCGTCGACGGTCCGCCCAAGACCCGGCGCGAGTTCGTCGAGGCCTACGCGGAGTCGGACAACGTCGTCATCGGCACCCCCGACGACGCCATCGACTACATCGAGAGCCTCCAGGAGCGCTCGGGCGGGTTCGGCACGTTCCTGCTCCTCGGCCACGACTGGGCCGACCCCGAGGCCACGCTGCGCAGCTACCGGCTGTTCGCCCGCGAGGTCATCCCTCACTTCAAGGGCCAGCTCGACGCCCAGCGCTCGTCGCACGACTGGGCGACCGGCAAGCGGGCCGAGATCTTCGGGCGGGCCGGCGAGGCGGTCATGAACGCCATCAGCAGCCACGTCGAGGAGACCTCGGGCGGCAACGGTGGGTCGGGCTCCGCCGGCAACGGCTCGGCGGCGCCGGCCGGGTCGTCGCAGGCGAGCGGGGACGGCTCCTGATGCGGGCCGCCGTGCTCCGCGGTGGCGCG
>JAXHUH010000013.1:0-8001 GCA_034211175.1 Actinomycetota bacterium | reverse complement strand
TGAGCGTTGCCTCGCTGTGCGGCTCACCCGCCTCCGCCGGCCTGTTCCGCCGGGCCGTCGCCCAGAGCGGCGCCGCGTCCCACGTGCTCACGGCCGACGCCGCGGCGGTGATCGCCGAGATGTTCGTCGCCGAGCTCGGCGCCGACCCCCGCACCGCAACGGCCGAGGCGCTCGTCGACGCCCAGGCCCGCACCGAGGCGGCGTTCGCGTCCGACTCCGGGCTGCGGGCCGCCGCGGGCGTCGACAACCTCGGCATCATCTTCCAGCCCGTGGTCGAGCCGACGATCCTGCCGGTGGCGCCCCAGCAGGCGGTGCGCGACGGCGCCTCCGCGGACGTCGAGCTGCTCGTCGGCACCAACCTCGACGAGTTCACGATGTTCCTGCCCGGCCGCGTCGACGAGGCCCACCTCGAACGGGGGCTCGGGCGGGTGTTCGGCGAGGGCGCCGCCGAGGCCGAAGCCGCCTACCGCAGCCGGCTCGGCGCCGACGCGTCACCGACCGACGTCTGGCTCGCGGTGAAGGCCGACGAGGTGTTCCGCCAGCCCGCCATCCGCCTCGCCGAGGCCCACCGGGGCGTGCACTGGATGTACCTGTTCACGTGGCCGTCGTCGGTCGGCCGCCTCGGCTCGACCCACGCCCTGGAGATCCCGTTCGTGTTCGACGCGCTCGACGCCCCCGGCGTCGAGCCGATGACCGGCGGCGGCGCACCCCAGGCGCTGGCCGACGCCATGCACGGCTCGTGGGCGTCGTTCTGCCGAGGCGACGGCCCGGGCTGGGACGCCTACGACGACGCACGCCGGGCCACCCGGGTCTTCGGCGGGCTGCCGTCCGACGGTGGCGCCGACGTGACGACGGTCGACGACCCGCTGGCCCCCGAACGTCAGGTCTGGTCGGCCCGCGCCTGACCCGGAGCAACGACCGGCGGCCCGGCGTCGGGGTCGGGGGTCGGGGAGGGCCCGGGCGGGTAGATCGTGCGCCGAGGCGTGGGGGTCGACGTGCAAGGATCGCCACCCGCGGACCCGCCCCGGCCAGGAGGTCCAACCGGCGTGCCATCCAAGGAGACGATCTCGGTCGACGGGATCGACGTCGAGGTCAGCCACCCCGACAAGGAGCTGTTCGGCGACGGCGGCGCGACCAAGGGCGACCTCGCCCGCTACTACGCGCGCGTCGGGTCGACGATGGTGGCCCACACCGCCGGCCGGCCGCTCACGATGGTGCGCCACCCGAACGGGATCGGGGGCAAGGGGTTCTTCCAGAAGGACGCGCCCGACTACTTCCCCGACTGGATCGAGCGGGTCGAGCTCGACAAGAAGGGCGGCCACGTCAACCACGTCGTGGCCGACCGCTTCGTCGTCGACCTCGACCCCTCGACCGACGAGTTCGACCGGGTCCGGCGTGCTGCGCAAGCCGTCGCCGACCTGTTCGAGGAGATCGGGCTGCGGCCGTACGTGCAGACGACCGGCTCGTCGGGCCTCCACGTGGTGACGCCGCTCGACCGCTCGGGCGACTACGGCGACGCCCAGCGCTTCGCCGGCGGGCTGGCCCACGTGCTGCTCGAGCGCCACCCCGACGACCTGACGACCGAGTTCCACAAGAAGAAGCGGGGCGACCGGATCTACCTCGACCTCGGCCGCAACGGCTACGCGGCGACGATGGCCGCACCGTACGGGGTCCGGCCCAAGCCGAACGCGCCGGTGGCGACGCCGATCGACTGGGACGAGGTCGACGACCCCGACCTCGGCCCTCGCCGCTACACGATCACCAACGTGTTCGACCGCCTCGACGCCCACGGCGACCCGTGGGCCGACATCGACGACCACGCCGAACCCATCGCCGCGGCCGGCTCCCGCCTCGCCGAGCTCATCTCCTGACCTGTCGGTTCTGGGTTCCTGGGCTGGCGGGTCGCGCCGGTGGTGGAACCCAGTTCGGGTTGGGGGGAGGGGAGGGGGGTCAGGTGGCGAGTTGGACGAGGGCGTGGATGACGGTGCCGGCGAGGGCGCCGACCACGGTGCCGTTGATGCGGATGAACTGGAGGTCCCGTCCGACCTGCAGCTCGATGCGCTGGCCGGTCTCGGTGGCGTCCCACCGCTCGACCGTCGACGAGATCAGAGAGCCGACCTCGCCCTTCATCTGCTCGGCCACGTAGCCGACCGCGTCGGCGATCCAGCCGTCGACCTTGGCCGCCAGCTCCGGGTCGGACGACAGGCGCTCACCGAGCCGCAGCGCGGCGTCCTCGATGCGGCCCCTCAGCTCGCCGTCCGGCTCTGCCGCCGAGTCGAGCAGGTCCTCGACCAGGCGCTCGCCGAGCGACGCCAGCCGTGACCGGACCTCGGGCAGGTCGAGGATCCGACCCATGGCCGCCTGCACCTGGCTGATCAGCTCCGGCGAGGTGCGCAGCTCGTCCGACCAGGTGGCCAGGCGCGCGTCGAGGTGTTGGCGGATCTCGTGATCGGGGTCGGCGGCGATGGTCCGCAGGAGCGACTGCACGGTGTCGAACGCCCGGTCGAACACGGCGTTGTCGACACCCTTGGGCACCCACTTCGGCGACTGGGTCCACACGTGGTGGCGCAGCTCCTCCTCCGAGGCGTCGAGCGTGCGGGACAGCTCCCGGATCGCCGAGCTGACGACCTCGGTGTGGTGGCCGCTCTCGATCGCAGTGCGCATCGCCCGACCGACGAGCGGCGCGACCTGCACCCGCCGCAGCCGTTCGGTCGCCACCCGCTCGAGGTTCGACCCGATCGACGGGTCCTCGAGCACCCCGGTGAGCCCCCGGGCCGCGGCCCCGACCTGGCGGCCGACGATCTGGGCGTGTCCCGGGGTGACGAGCCACGTCGCCAGGCGCTCGGCCGGGCGGGCCGCGGTGAGCCGGTCGGTGACGAGCTCCCGGGTCAGGAAGTTGCTCTCGACGAACGTGCCCAGGCCGCGCCCGATGTCGTCCTTGCGCCGCTGGACGATGGCGGTGTGGGGGATCGGGATGCCGAGCGGGTGGCGGAACAGGGCGGTGACCGCGAACCAGTCGGCCAGGGCGCCGACCATGGCCGCCTCGGCACCGGCGATGACGTAGCCCCGCCAGCCCTCGTCCCCACCGGGCACCATGACCGCGACGACGAGCGCGGCGACGACGAGCAGGCCGGTTGCCATCGCCTTGGTGCGGCGGAGCCGCCGCAGCTTCTCCGCGTCGTCCGGCGAGGTGGAGCCGGGCGATCCCGTGCGGGTCGATGCCGTGGTGTCGGGAGACGCGGTGTCGTCGAGCGACGGGTCTCGGGGGGTCGTCACCGGTTCACGCTGCCACGCCGCGGGCCCGTTGACACGTACCCCCGACGTGAGGCGCCGACGGCGAGTGTGGTCTCATGCTGCGATGGACGCGAAGCAGCGGCGGACGTGGGCGCTCGAGGTCGGCCGGGCGCGCTCGTCGCTCGTCGTCCACCGCATCGCCCGGATCCTGCTCCGTGGCATCGCCTTCCCCTGGCTGCGCGTGGTGGTCGAGGGCGAGGAGCGGCTGCAGCTCGACGGGCCGCTCATCGTCGCCCCGGTGCACCGGTCGGTCCTCGACCCGCCCCTCGTCGGGGCGGTCCTCCGCAAGCGCCGCCTCCGGGCGCTCGGCAAGTCCTCGTTGTTCGACAACCGGCTCGTCGGCTGGCTCTGCGCGGCGCTCGGTGCGTTCCCGGTCGAGCGCGGCGTCGCCGACCGGGAGGCCCTGAAGGCGTCACGCGAGGTGCTCGACGCCGGCGAACCGCTGCTGGTGTTCCCCGAGGGCACCCGCCAGCGCGGTTCCGAGCTCCACCCGCTGTTCGAGGGAGCCGCCTGGCTGTCGATGCGCTGCGGGGCGCCGATCGTGCCGGTCGGCATCGCCGGGACCGAGGCGGCGATGCCCTCGGGCGCGCGGTTCCCACGGCGGGCCAAGGTCGCGATCGTCGTCGGCGAGCTCATCCCGGCGTCGGTCCATCGGCCGACCGGTCGGCTCGACCGGGTGGAGCTGGCCCGGCTCACCGACGAGCTCGCGGTCTCGCTGTCGGAGGTGTTCGAGCGGGCGCGGGTCGTGGCGGACGATGGCACGGGGCCGGCCACCGCTGCGTGAGCACGACCGTGGGAATCGACCACTGCGTGTGAGCAACTGCCCCCAGATACTACGATAGGTAGCCTCGCAGCCACATGAGGTGATCGCCATGATCTATGTTCATGCCGTGGCTGCACATGGACGCACCGCCACCCCGGCGTGCGACCCGAACGACCTCGGCGCCGCGGTGTCGTCCCCGACAGGGACACCGGTGTGACCGGCCCGCGCAGCCGCGAGGTCGTGTTGCTCGAGGACAGCGCCGACGACGCCGAGATGTTCGCCGAGGCGGCGAACCGGGTGGCGACGGACGTCCGTGTCGTGCGGTTCGCCACCGCGTCCGCGATGTACGAGTCGTTCGACCCGGGCGCGGCGCCGCCGCTCCTCGTCGTGACCGACGCCCGCCTCCCCGATGCCTCCGCCGTGGACGTGATCGAACGGGTCATCGGCCGCTCCGGCATGCCGTGGACCCCCGTCGTCGTGATGAGCGGCCTGGCCGACCCGTCGCTGATCGCCGAGTGCTACACAGCCGGCGCGTCCGGCTTCCTGGTCAAGCCCGCCGGCTTCGGCGAGCTCTGCGACGCGGTCGGCACGCTCATCTCCTACTGGTCCGCCACGGTCACGCTGCCCGACGATCGGCCCTGACCCGGCGGCGCTCGCCCGGGACGCCCGGGCAACGTCGGGGTTAACGTGCCCGGCGTGCGCATCGGTACGTCCCTGACGTCGTCGCTCCCGGCGGGAGACCCCGCCGGCGGGGCGGCGACGCTGGTCGGCCGGGCCCGGGCGTCGCACGACGCGGGGCTCGACTCCCTCACCCTCGGCGACCACCACTCGACCGGCCCCGGCGCCTACTGGCAGAACACGCCGACGCTGGGCCGGCTGCTCGCCGAGTGGCCCGACCGGACCGCCGGCTGCCTGTTCCTCGTGCCGCTGTGGCACCCGGTGCTGATGGCCGAGCAGATCGGCACGCTCGCCTCGTTCTGCGGCGCCACGTTCGTCGTCCAGACCGGGATCGGGGCCGGGTCGGCGTCGAGGGCGATGGGCACCGACGAACGCCGTCGGGGCGCGGACACCGAGCTGCGGATCCCGCTCGTGAAGGCGCTCCTCGCCGGCGCCGAGGTGAGCGAACCGACCCTCGGCATCGAGGGCGCCCGCATCGCCCCGGTCCCGTCCCGGCCCGTCGAGTGGTGGATCGGGGCCGCGTCCCGCGTCGGCATCGCGCGGGCGGCCCGCCTCGGCGACGCCTGGTACGGGGCGCCGAGCCTGACCATCGACGTCGCCGAGCGTCAGCTGGCGACCTACACCGACGCCTGCGCGGACGCCGGGCGGGAACCGGCGCGGATCCCGTTGCGTCGCGACGTGTTCGTCGCAGCGACCGACGAGGAGGCGCAGCGGCTGACCGAACCGGTCGTCGGTGGCGGCTATCGCGGCTTCGACCCCAGCGCCCTGCTCATCGGCAGCCCGGCCACCGTCGCCGCGGGGATCGCCCCGTACGCAGCCCTCGGGTTCACCGACGTCATCGTGCGCCACATCCCGGCACCGGAGCCCGCGATCCTCGACTCGATCGCTCTGCTCGCCGAGGTCTCGGCGCTGGTCGCCGGGCTCTGAGCAGTGCCCCCGGTCACCGTCGATCGTCGTTCGGCGGCGGGTCGACGGGACCATCTCGGCGAATGACGTGACACAGGGCCCAATGGGCCCCTACGGATCGGGCGTGGTCGGGGTCCGCCGGTACCATCCGCAAACGTGCCGGACCTCCCCCCAAGTCCTTCCGCAGCACGCCCGAGATGAGCACCCGCCGCCTGGTCGGCGTGGGCGCGGCCATCGCCTGGATGGTGCTTGCGCTCGCCCTCGACATCGACGACCTCAGCCCCGAGGGCCAGCGCATGCTGGCCATCTTCGGGGCCGCCGTGGTGCTCTGGGTCACCGAAGCGGTGCCGTTGTTCGCCACCGCCGTGCTGATCATCTTCGCCGAGATCGTCCTCGTGTCCGACGAGGCGCTGCTCCCGCTGTCCGACGGCTACGAGGCGCCGCCGTTCTCGTCGTTCTACGCCGCGCTCGCCCACCCGGTGCTGATGTTGTTCCTCGGGGGGTTCTTCCTCGCCGACGCCGCCGCCAAGTTCCGGCTGGACCGCAACCTCGCCGGGGTCATGCTCCGACCGTTCTCCCGCTCGCCCGCGGCCTTGATCGGCGGCCTCATGCTGATCACGGCGCTGCTGTCGATGTTCATGTCGAACACGGCGACCACGGCGGCGATGATGGCGGTCGTGGTCCCGGTCGCCGCCACGCTCGACGCCGCCGACCCGCTGCGGCGGGCCCTGGCGCTGTCGATCCCCGTGGCCGCCAACATCGGCGGTCTCGGCACCCCCGTCGGCACGCCGCCCAACGCCATCGCCCTCGGCCAGCTCGCCGACGAGGGCATCCGCATCGACTTCCTCCAGTGGATGCTGCTCGCGGTGCCGATCGTGCTCGTCGTGCTCGGCATCACCTGGGTCGTCGTCGTCCGCCGCTACCCGGCGCAGGCCGAGGGCGTCGACCTCCACATCGGCGGTGCGTTCGACCGCTCGCGTCCCGCGGTGATCCTCTACGCCACGTTCGCCGCCACGGTGGCGCTGTGGCTCAGCGAGCCGCTCCACGGCATCCCGTCGACCATCGTCGGGTTCGTGCCCGTCGTGGTGCTCCTCTCGACCGGCGTGTTCACCGTCGACGACCTGCGCCGCCTCAACTGGCACGTGCTGTGGCTCGTCGGCGGCGGCATCGCCCTCGGCGCCGGCGTCGCCGAGACCGGGCTCGACACGTGGCTCGTCGATCTCGTCGACTGGTCGGCGTTGCCGCAGATGGCGCTCGTCGCCGGGCTGGTCGTGTTCGCGCTGGCGATGAGCACGGTGATCTCCAACTCGGCGACCGCCAACCTGCTCATCCCGATCGGGGTCACCCTCGCGGTGTCCGGCGCCGTCGACCTCGAGCCCGCCTTCGCCGGCGTCGTGATCGCCGTGGCGTGCTCGCTGGCCATGGCCCTGCCGGTCAGCACGCCGCCCAACGCCGTCGCCTACGCCACCGGCATGGTCGAGACGCGCGACCTCGCCGCCGTCGGCCTCGTCGTCGGAGCGGTCGGGTCGCTGCTCGTCATCTTCGTCGCCCCGCCGCTGTGGGACGCGCTCGGGCTGTTGCCGTGACCCCGTCCGCCCGCATCCTCGTCGTCGAGGGCGACGCCGCGGTGCGGGACGCACTCGTCGCCGGCCTGGCCCCGCTGGTCGCGGGAGGCGCCGACATCGTCTCGGCCGGCTCAGGCGCCGAGGGACTGGAGCTGGCGCGGCGCCTCGTCGCCGACGGCGCCGTCGTCCCCGTCGTGTTCGTGGAGCGAACGCTGGGGGCGATGAGCGGCGCCGACGTGGCACTGGCCATGCAGGGCGACCCGGTGCTGTGCGCCAGCCGCCTCGTCCTCGTGACGTCGGGGGCGTCGTTGACCGACGTCGACGCCGCCCTCACCGGTGGTGCCGTGCACGGCATGCTGACCCGGCCGTGGTCGCCGGCCGCGCTGGCCGACCAGCTGCGCGCCCAGCTCGCCACCTTCTACACCGAGCACGACCCGACCGGCCTCGACGCGTACGGCGACCTGATCGGCGAGGACGACCGGGCCCGGGCCCGTCAGCGCCTCGCCGAGCGCCGCCACGCCCCGGCGCAGCGCCACGACGACCCCACGAACGGCCCTGATGCGAACGACAGCGCCACCGACGGCGGCGCGAACGGCGACCGGCACGTCCTGCTCGCCCCCAAGCTCGACGAGGGCGAGCTCGAGCAGCGCTTCGTCGCCGCGCTCGACCGGGCGCTCGGGCACCCGCCCCGGCTGCGGATCAGCCGGACCTGCCCGTCGAGGATCACGTAGATGCCACCGACGTCGCGACCCTGCTCGAGCAGCACGGACCCGGCGCTGACCCGCAGCCGGGGCG
>JAXHUH010000012.1:0-50282 GCA_034211175.1 Actinomycetota bacterium | reverse complement strand
GTCGCCACGGGCCCACCGGTGGCGAGATCCCCGACGGCGCCGGCGACGGGCCGCGTGCGGTCGGCGCGTCCCGTCGGGCGTCCGGTGTCCGTCGTCGCCATGGTCAGCCCAGGGCGTCCTGTGCGTCGGCCTGGGCCTGCGACAGCGCCTCGGCCGGTGCGGTGGCGCCGCTCAGGCCGTTCTGCACCGCGGTCCAGAGCTGCTCGGAGATCACCGGGTAGTCGGTGCCGAGGTTGTCGCTCGTGCGCCCCTTCGCGGAGCGGACGGCCTCGACCCACGGCTCCAGCTCGCCGTTGGCCTCGAGGAGCGCCTCCTGGCCGTCGGTGGTCGGCGGGATGTAGTAGGCGAAGGTCTCCGCCGTCTCGACCATGCCGTCGGTGCTCGTCATGCACTCGATGATCTGGGTGGTCACCTCGTAGCGGCCGTCGTCGTCCTGGACCGGTGCGATGATGAACTCGCCGCCGGTCGGGGCGGGGGCGACCCCGCCGTCGGGGGTCGGGATCGGGATCACGCCGGTCGGGAAGTCGGCCTCGGCGGCGCTGTTCACCTGCCAGGTGCCGTTCTCGACGAAGGCGAAGTCGCCGGTGAGGAACTCCTCCCAGGTGGTGTTCTGCGAGTTGCTGATCACCGAGTTGGGGGCGAGGCCGTCGTCGAGCCAGCCCTTCCAGAGCTCGAGGGCGGCGACGGCCTCGGTCGAGTCGAGCTCGGTGAGGTCGGCGCCCGCGCCCCAGAACCACGGCAGGAACTGGAAGGAGCCCTCCTCGGTGCCGATCGCCGCGAACGTGATGCCCTGGTGGCCGGCGTCGACCACCTGGCCGAGGGCGGCGGTCAGCGAGTCCCAGTCGGTGATCGCTCCGGGGTCGACGCCGGCCGCGTCGAGGACGTCGGCGTTGTAGTAGAGCGCCAACGTGTTGGCGCCGATCGGGATGCCGTAGGTCTCGCCGTCGACGACGCCGGCGGCGAGCAGGTTCTCGTCGATGCCTGCGACGTCGAGGCCGAGCTCCTCGACGGTGGTGATGGCGCCGGTGTCGGCCAGGGTCGAGACGGCGGGGTTGTCGAGGAGGATGACGTCGGGCGACGTGCCCTCCTGGGCAGCGAGCAGCGCCTGGTTCGTGAGCTGGGTCGTGTCGTACGCAGTGCGCTCGATGGTCACCCCTGCGTCGGTGGCGCAGGCGTCGACGCGCTGCGCCCAGTCCGAGGACTCGTCGTGCTGGGGGTAGGGGTCCCACCACGTGTAGGCGCCATCGTCGCCGCTGTCGTCGTCCCCGCCGCACCCGGCGGCGAGGACCAGCGCGGTCGCCACCGCGGCGGCGGACAGTCGGGTTGTGTGGTTCACGGTTCCTCCCTGTGGAGCGTGTCCGCCCGGACATCGTCCGGGCGGGGGTATCGGCCCTCGTGGTCCGGTGCGTTCGACGGGGGCGCGGTGCTGCGGCGGTCGACCAGCTCGGGGCTGACGAAGCGGACGACGTGGGGCTCGTCGGCGGGGGTGACGCCGCCGATGCGACGCACCAGCTGGCGCACGGCCATGCGGCCGAGCCGGTCCGGGGCGCTCTCGATCGAGGAGAAGGGGAGCGAGAACGTCCGCGCGAACTCGTCGGAGTAGCGCCCGATGACCGAGACGTCGTGCGGTGCGGACAGCCCGCGGGCGGCGAGCACCGAGGGCAGCGCGGCCGCCGCCCCCTCGTTGTTGAGCAGGAGGCCGGTGGCACCCGGGTGGGTGTCGAGCAGGGCCTCGAGCGTGCGCCCGACGCCGGGCTGGGATGCCTCGGCGTTGGCCGTGTGGAGCGTGACGCCCCGCAGCGCCGCTTCCTCCATGGCCGCGTTCCGCAGCCGCCACACGTAGGCGCCGCCGCGCTCGACGACGTGGGCGGGTTGGGAGACGAGGATGAGCTCCCGGTGGCCGAGGGCGCGCAGGTGGTTCACCATCATCCGGCCCGCCTCCTCGAAGTCCAGGTCGAAGACGTCGACCCCGGTGCAATCCCGGGGCAGGCCGACGAGGGCGCCGGGCTGGTCGGCGCTGCGCAGCACCGGGAGGCGGCTGTCCTCCGCGGCGACGTTGAGGAGCACGACGCCGTCGACCATGCGCGAGTCGAGGATGCGGCGCAGCGCCCGCGGGCCGTCGGGCTCGGTGACGAGGAGGACGTCGTAGCCGAGCTCCCGCGCCGTGTTCGAGACGCCCAGGAAGTACTGGAGCATCGCCGGCGCGAACTCGTCGGCGTGGAACTCGGCCATCAGGCCGATCACGTTCGTCCGCGCGGTCGCCAGGGCACGGGCGCCGGCGTTGGGCGTGTAGCCGAGCTCGCGGGCCGCCTCGGTGACTCGCCGGACGACCTCGTCGGTGAGCGAGCGCTTGCCGGAGAGCGCGTAGGACGCGGTGCTGCGCGAGACGCCTGCCGCCCTGGCGACATCGCCGATCGTGACCACGTGTCCTCCTGGTGCGTCTCGTCCGTGACTGCCGTGACTGCCGTGACTGCCGTTCCGCCCCGACTGTCGTCCCCGACCAGCGTCGAACCGGTTCGACAAGCTCCGTGACGGTCTGTGTCGCTGGTCACGGCATGTGACCGGTAACAATGCCGGTCCGGTCGACATGTGTCAACTCGATCGCCACAGTTGATCGAACCGGTTCGCTCCGCCGGCCCGGACGATGACGTCGGTTCTCGAAAGCAAGGCCCACCGGGCCCGCCGGGCCCGCCGGGCCCGCCGGGCCCACCGGGCCCGCCGGGTCGGGTCGTCGGGCCGCCGAGTTCGCCGGTCAGCGGCGGCGCATCACCGTGCGCTGGAGGAGCACGAAGGCGAAGAGGATGCCGCCGGTGATGATCGTGGTCGCCTCGGGGCGGATGCCCCCGTCGCGTGTGATCAGCACGTTCATCATGCCGAGCACGAGGGCGCCGATCGCCGAGCCGAGCACGTTGCCCGTGCCCCCGGTCAGCACCGTCCCGCCGATGACGACCGCGGCGATCGCGTCGAGCTCCCAGCCGATGCCGGTGATGTTCTGCGCGCTGCCGAGGCGTGCCGTGTAGACGACGCCGGCGACGCCGGCGAGGGTCCCGCTGACGACGTAGATCCAGACCTTGGTGCGGGCGACGGGCAGGCCCATGAGCGTCGCCGACTGCTCCGAACCGCCGATGGCGTACACGGTGCGCCCGAACCGGGTGCGCCCGAGCACGAGGGCCCCGACGACGAGGACGGCCAGCGCGATGACGACGCCGGGCGTGACCACCAGGTCGTTCACCCGAGGGCCGTCGACGAGCTTGTACTGGTGGGCCAGGTCGCGGATCGGCGAGTCGTCGTCGATGCGCTCGGGCACGGTGCTGAGCGTCGACGCCAGCCCCCGGGCGAGGAACATCATGGCCAGGGTGGCGATGAACGGTTGCATGCCCACGTAGCGGACGAGCAGGCCCGACGTGAGCCCGAACGCCGAGCCCATCAGCACCATCGCCACGACGACGAGCCACGGGTTCAACCCGCTGCCCGCCAGCATGGCGCCGGCCACCGACGTGAACGCGATGACCGCGCCGACCGACAGGTCGATGCCGCCGGCCAGGATCACGAAGGTGAGCCCGACGGCCAGGATCACCAGGTGGGCGTTGTTGATCAGCAGGTTGGACAGGGTGGAGAACTGGACGATCCGTCCGTACGCGACCTCGCCGTAGACGATCATCGCCACGAAGATGACCAGGGCGGCGACGGTGGCGAGGCTCTCGCGGTGGCGCTGGACCCTCCGGTTGGCGGCGGAGACGACGGCGGAGCGCCTCGGCGGCTCGGGTGGCGACCCGGCGGGCGTGTCCTCGAGGACGGTCATGTCGCGGCGACCTCCTCGTCGTGTGCGGCGGGTGGTCGTCGGGAGAGGGGTCGGCGGGCCCGGACCACGGACCGCACCCGGGGTGACTGCACGAGGTAGAGGGCCACGATGACGACGGCCTTGAACGCGGGTGTCGCGGCCGACGGTACGCCGAGGAACACCACCGTCTTGTCGAGCGTGGCGATCAGGAGCGCACCCATGGCGGCGCCGCCGAGCGAGAACTTGCCGCCGGCGAGCGACGTCCCGCCGATCACGACGGCGAGGATGGCGTCGAGCTCGAGCTGGTAGCCGGTCTGGGACACGTCGACCGTCATCACGCTCGCGGTGGCGAACACCCCGGCCATCGCGGCGAGCACGCCGCTGGCCACGTACACCGTGACGAGGAGCGCCCGGCGGTTGATGCCGGCGAGCCGGCTGGCCTCGGCCTCGATGCCGACGGCCTCGATCATCATGCCGAGGGCCGTGCGGCGGACGACGAGCACGACCGCGACCACGATGGCGACGGCGATGAGGAAGACGGCCGGCAGCCACAGGAGGTACCCGTTGGCGAGCCAGCGGAACGGCTCGTTGGTCGCCGTCGTGTTCTGGCCGGAGGTGATCATCTTCGCCAGGCCGCGGGCGGCGAGCATCATCACGAGGGTGCTGATGAACGGTTGGAGCCCCACCACCGAGACGAGCAGCCCGTTGACCAGGCCGAGCGCGGCGCCGAGGAGCAGTGCGAGCGCAAGTGCGAGCGCGGCCGCGCCGAGCGAGTCCGGGGCGTCGAGCGAGCTCAGCGTCTGCATGGCGATCGCTCCGGAGGCGACCATGACCGACCCGACGGAGAGATCGATCCCCCCGGTGGCGACGACGAGACACTGGCCGACGGCGATCATCAGCAGCGGCGCGGACGCCCGGAGGATGTCGATCACGTTCCCGACGAGGCCGCCGATGCCGGAGCTGTAGCTGATCGAGAGGTAGCCGGGGTCCTGCGTCATGTTCAGCGCGAGCAGGAGCGCGATGGCCCCGGCGATCCACAGGAACTGGCTGTTGCGCGTGGCGGTGGGCCGCCGTGACGCCGTGCTCGGGCGATCGGTGGTCATCTCGCCGCCACCTGTCCGTTGGTGCCGTCGGGCCCGTGCCCATCAGGCTCGTCGGGCTCCCGGTCGGCGGCGATCACCGTGACGATCGTGTCGGCGGTGAGGTCGGCGTCGGCGGCCAGCTCGGCGATCTTGCGGCGGTCCTTCAGCACGATGATCCGGTCGCTGAGGCGCACGACCTCCTCGAGCTCGGACGAGATGAACACGACGGCGACCCCCTGATCGGCCAGATGGGCGACGCTCGTCTGGATCTCGGCCTTGGCCCCCACGTCGATCCCCCGCGTCGGCTCGTCGAGGATCAGCGTCTCCGGCCGAGTGGCCAGCCACCTGCCCAGCAGGACCTTCTGCTGGTTCCCGCCCGACAGGTTCCGGATCGGCGCCTCCGGGTCGGCGGGGCGGATGTTCAGCTCGGTGATGTAGCGCCGGACGATCTCGTCCTGCTCCCGGCGGGGGAGCGGCCTGGCCCACCCGCGCCTCGCCTGCACGGCGAGCACGAGGTTCTCCCGCACGGTCAGGTCGCCGATGATCCCCTCGTCGCGCCGGTTCTCGCTCGAGAACGCGATGTGGTGCGACAGCCCGGCGGCCGGGCTGTGGAGCTCGACGGGCTCGCCGTCGAGGCGGATCGTGCCCTCGTCGGGCCGGTCCGCGCCGTAGAGCAGGCGGGCGAGCTCGGTGCGGCCGGACCCGAGGAGGCCGGCGAGCCCGACCACCTCGCCCCGGCGGAGCGTCAGGTCGGTCGGCTCGATGGCCCCGCGCCGGCCGATGCCGTCGGCGCCGAGCACGATCGCTTCGTCGTGGTCGCGCTCGTGGGCGTGGCGCTCCGAGCCGAGGGAACGGAGGGTGGCGGCGTCCTTGCCGATCATCCGCGAGATCAGTTCGCCCCGGTCGAGCTCCGACGTCGGGAACTCACCCTCGTGGCGGCCGTTGCGCAGGATCGTGATCCGGTCGCTGATCGCGTAGACCTGGTCGAGGAAGTGCGACACGAACAGGATCGCGACGCCCTGGTCGCGCAACCGTCGCAGCACCCGGAACAGCTGCTCGACCTCGGCGGCGTCGAGGCTGGACGTCGGCTCGTCGAGGATCAGCACCGTCGAGCGGGTGACCATGGCCCGGCTGATGGCGACGAGCTGCTGGACGGCGAGCGACAACGTCGACAGCGGCTGGCGGGGGTCGACGTGGCCGAGGCCGAGCTCGGCCAGCGCGTCGGTCGCGGCGCGGTGGGTGGCGGTCCAGTTGATCCCCAGCCGACCCCGTTCCTCGTGGCCCAGCATGACGTTCTCGCCGACCGACAGGTTCGAGCAGAGATTTACCTCCTGGTACACGACGGAGATGCTGGCGGCCTGGGCATCGGCGGTGCCGCCGAGGTGCCGTGCGTCCCCGCCGATGAGCACCTCGCCGGCATCGATCGCGTAGACACCGGTCAGCGCCTTGATGAGCGTGGACTTCCCGGCGCCGTTCTCACCCATGAGCGCGTGGACCTCGCCCGGAAGGAGCCGAAAGCTCACGTCGTCGAGTGCTTTCACGCCGGGGAACTCGATGCAGATGCCGCGCATCTCGACGATGGGCGGAGCCGCGATCGTGGTCATGTGGCCCCTCCCGGATCGTGGCCGTTGCCGGGTCGATCACGACCGGGCAGGGGGCGGTGCGAGGGGTCGTCGGCCGGGGGCGGGCCGACCGACCCCTGCGCACCGCACGGACGAGCGAGCGCTCCCATGGGTGGTGCGGGTGCTCAGTACTCGCGGTTCGGCAGGGCCTCCGCCGCCGCCTCGGGCGAGTCGAAGGTGCCGCTCGGGACGACGATGTAGGAGTTGACCTCCTCGCCTGCGAGCACCTGCTCGACCACCTCGAGCGCGGTGTCGCCGAAGAGCGGGTTGTACTCGGCGACGAAGCTGAGGCGACCGTCGGCCAGTGCCTGCAACGCGCCCTCCGTGCCGTCGATCGTGGCGATCTTCACGTCCTCGCCCGGGGCCAGGCCGGCCTCCTCGACGGCGAGCGCCGCGCCGAGGCCCATCTCGTCGTTCTGGGCGAACACGAGCTGGACGTCGTTGTCGTTCGACCGCAGGACGGTCTCGAAGACGCTCTTGGCCTCCTCGGTCGACCAGTTGGCGGTCTGCGCGCCGAGCTTGACCAGGCCCGACTCCTCGCCGACCACGTCGTCCCAACCGCGGTTGCGCTCGTTGACGACCGAGACCCCGGCGGGGCCCTCGAGCACGAAGTAGTTGGCGCCGTCGGGGAACTCGTCGAGCGCCCACTGCGCCACCGACTGGCTGACCTCGTAGTTGTCCGGCGAGATCCGGGTGACGTACAGGCTGTCGTCGTCGGGCTCGATGCCCCGGTCGATGAGGATCACCGGGATCTCGGCCTCCTGCGCACGTTCGAGCGAGTCCTCCCAGCCGGCGCCTTCGGTGGCGGAGAGCAGGATCACGTCCACTCCCTCGTCGACGAACGAGGTGAACGCGTCGATCTGGGACTTCTGGTCGAGGTTGGTGGCGGGCGCGTAGCGAAGGTCGAACCCGGCCTCCTCCGTGAACGTGGACTGCATGTTCGCCTCGTTGGCGGCCCGCCAGGCGCCCTCGGGACCCACGGCCACGAACCCGACCGACGTCAGGCCCCCATCGCCGCTGTCGTCGTCCCCACCACATCCGGCCAGGGCGAGTGCCATGACCGCTATTGACGCGCAGGCGATAGCTGACATGGCGCGCTTACCGAGATGCATGGTCCCCCCTTGGACTCCAGCGTCGCGACTCCGGACGCCGCTCTTTACTCGATACGCGAGATGTTACCGTTCACATATAGCGCGCGCAATGGCCACCCGGATCGCGGCTCAATGTGTGCGTCGAAGGGTCGTGCCGTCGGTTCACTGCGCCGGACGTGGCAGCGCTCATTGTCCTTTGGAAACGAAACACATCGTTTCAACATCGCGAACCGGCTCACCCGGGGCCGATTCACGGGCGCCGGGTGCTGTCGCTCGCTCCGGTGGTGTGGGCGTCGTCGCGCGGGCCGGTCGGGCGCGATCGCCGCACCCGTCGGGGTGAGCCGGCTACCGGGCGCCGCCGGAGCGGGGTGGGGCGGTCGAGCGTCGGACGACGAGCTCGGGGGCGATCAGCGACCGCCGGGGCGTGTCGCGACCCTCGAGCACGGCGAGCAGCGTCTCGACGCCGAGGACCCCGAGGGCGTGGAAGTCCTGGCGCACCGTGGTCAGCGGGGGCAGGAAGTGGGCGGCGTCGGGGAGGTCGTCGAAGCCGACCACGCTGACGTCGTCGGGGACGCGCACGCCGCGCTCGCTGAGGCCGTGGACGACACCGAGTGCCATCTGGTCGTTGCCGGCGAACACCGCGGTGACCTCCGGCGGCAGGTCCGAGAAGCACGCCCACTGGTAGCCGAAGTCCGAGCTCCAGTCACCCTCCACGATCGGGCGCTCGCCGAGGCCGGCCCGCGACATCTCGGCGTGCCAGCCCTCCGCCCGGCCCTTGGCGTCCAGCCAGTCGAGCGGGCCGGCGAGGTGGAGGATCTCGCGGTGGCCGAGGTCGACCAGGTGCTGGACCGCGAGCGCTGCGCCGAGCTGCTGGTCGACCGAGACGGTGAGGAAGCTGGGGTCGGGCGTCGCCTTCACGACCAGGGTCGGCAGGCCGCCCGAGAGCTCCCGCAGCAGGTCGACCGACGACGAGCGTGGCGCGATCGCGCACAGCGCGTCGACGCCCTGGTCGACGAGGTGCTCCACGGCCACGCTCGGCCCGAGCGCCCGGTCCTCGTCGATGGCCACGGAGCTGACCGCGTACCCGACCTTGCGGGCCGCGTCCTCGATGGCGCGCAGCGTGCTGTTCGGGCCGTACTGCACGGCGCTGTCGACGAGCACCCCGATCCGGTTCGACTTGTTGGTCGCCAGTGCCCGCGCCGCGCTGTTGGGACGGTAGTTGACCTGCTCGATCACCTCGAGCACCCGCGCCCGGGTCTGGGGGGCGATGTTGGGGTGCCCGTTGATCACCCGGGACACGGTCTGGTGCGAGACTCCGGCCAGGGCCGCGACCTGTCGCATATTCAGCTTCTGGTCGCCCGTTCTCCCCATGATCGGCGAATCGTACTGAGCCGATGCCGGGCTGCGAACCCGAGCCCGGAGAACCCCGATCGCCTGATGCGGCTCAGCCGCGGGCCACCCGGCGGAGGCGATAGCCGAGTGCCCGTATCCGCATCGCACGGGCGCCGCGGCGATCACCGGCGTCGTCGAACGCCGCCGCCGAGCGTCGTGCCGCCTCCGCCGCCTCACGCCATCGCCGCCGGTCGGCCAGGCGACGCGCCAGGTTCAGGAGCGTGTCGGCGAGATCGCCGGCGTGGGCCCCCGGGTCGTCCGCCGCCAGCCGCGTGTAGAGCTCGGCGGCCTCCTCGGCCGCGCTCGACGCGTCCTCCGGGCGACCGACCTCGGACAACGCCAGGCCCTCGTTGTGCAACGCCGCGGCCAGGCGGGGGAGGAACGTCGGCGCGTCGATGTCGGCCAGCTCCCGGTAGAGCATGGTCGCCTCCGCGATGGCCGCGGCCGCCTGCTCGCGCTCGCCGGCGGCCGACAGGTGGGTGTCGAGGTTCTGGAGCGACGCCGCGAGGCCGGGCCGCACGGCCGGGTCCCGCTCGGCCAGGCGCCGCCGGATCGCCACCGAACGCTCCGCCGCCTCCCGTCCCTCGGCGTCGCGGCCGTCCTGGAGCAGCAGCACGCCGAGGTCGTTCAGGGCCATGGCGTGGCGGTCGGACGGGCCCGGGAGCTCGTCCCACATCGACACGGCGACCTCGGTCGCGGCCAGCGCCTCGCTGCGGTGGCCCGAGGCGCGGAGCCTGGTCCCGAGCAGGTGGAGGAGCTCGGCCGCCCGGGCCCGCTGGGCCGGGTCCCCGTCGCCCCCGTCGCCGAGCCGCGCCAGCGCGGCGATGGTCGCGGCCACCGCGCCGTCCTCCGAGTGGTCCCCGACGTCGCCGTTGGTGCGGACGCCGTGACGGCGGGCGAGGATGCGCAGCTCCACCAGGAGCGCGGTCACGTCCGGATCGGCCGTCGCGTCCGATTCGTCAGGTACCGCCATCGATCGACCCCCGGGGTGGACATCGGCCGCCTCTCTCGGCGCCGACCACGCTACGGAGACCGACGCCGGGTTCGGGTCGATCGAGGTCGGAGATCCCATGACGACCGCGCTGAGCGGTCGATGTGACCGTTGTCGTGGCCAAAATCCGTTGAATTGGCGAAAGAACGCGGCACAGTGAAGACATGACCACGCACCGAGCGCACTGGCATCGCTTGCCTGCGCCACCGTTGGTGGTCGTGTAGCGCAAACCGGCGTTCGGCCGGGTTGCGCCGACCGGACGCCCCTCCCCCCAGGAGAAGCTCCGGTATGGCCATCACCCTCGCCGCTCACCCCGGTTCGCTCGTCACCGTCCGCTTCGACGGCGACCCCGACACCGAGACCTACCACCTCGTCGCGGCCGGCGATCAGCTCGGCTCGGACACCGTCTCGGTCGACTCCCCGCTCGGCCACGCCCTCGTGGGCGCGACCGCCGGCGAGGTCGTCGGCGTCGACGCCCCCGCCGGTCAGCTCGAGGTCACGGTCGTCTCGGTCGGCTGACCGGGCGCGTTCCGGTCTACGAGGCCCGATCGGCGACCTGCTGGTTCGCGGCCGACGTGTAGACCGGAACGGCGGTGGTGGCGCGACGCGGGGGCGGACGCGGCAGCGCCGCGACGATCCGAGGATCGCCGCGGCGCCGCGGAGTGGTCCGGCCCGTCGATCAGGTCGGGTCGGGCTCGATCTCCCAGTGCTCGGGCGAGCGCCACAGGCTCGACAGGATCAGGTCGCGGATGGCGACCATCTCCTTGGGCAGGCGGTCGTAGAGCTTGATGAACAGCTCCTCGTGCGAGAGGACCTCGGCCATCCACTCGTCGCGGTCGATCGCCTGGGCCTGGCGGAAGTCGTCACGGGTGAAGCTCTCGAGGCCGTCCCAGTCGATGTCCTCGTAGCGGGGCATCCACCCGATCGGGCTCTCGACCGAGACCGCATGGCCCTTCGAGCGCTCGACGATCCACTGGAGGATCCGCATGTTCTCGCCGAAGCCCGGCCACGAGAACGAGCCGTCCTCGTTGCGGCGGAACCAGTTGACCCCGAAGATCCGGGGCGGGTTCTGGATCGTCCGGCCGAACGACAGCCAGTGGTTGAAGTAGTCGGCCATGTGGTAGCCGGCGAACGGCAGCATGGCGAACGGGTCACGGCGGACGACGCCCTGCTGGCCGAAGGCCGCGGCCGTCGTCTCCGAGCCCATCGTCGACGCCAGGTACACGCCGTAGGCCCAGTTGAACGCCTGGTAGACGAGGGGCACGACGTTGGAGCGACGGCCACCGAAGACGAACGCCGAGACCGGCACGCCCTGCGGGTCCTCCCACGCCGGGTCGATCACCGGGTTCTGGGCGGCGGGTGCCGTGAACCGGGCGTTCGGGTGGGCGGCCTTGCCGTCCGAGTCGGGCGTCCAGTCCTTGCCGGTCCAGTCGATGGCGTGGGCCGGCGGGTCCTTGGTCATGCCCTCCCACCAGACGTCGCCGTCATCGGTGAGGGCCACGTTGGTGAAGATGGTGTTCGCCGCGACCGACGCCATCGCCGAGGGGTTGGTGTCACCCGACGTGCCCGGGGCGACGCCGAAGTAGCCGGCCTCGGGGTTGATGGCGTAGAGCTTGCCGTCCTCGCCGGGCTTGATCCACGCGATGTCGTCGCCGACGGTCGTGACCTTCCAGCCCTTCTCGGCGAACTGGGGCGGCGGGACGAGCATGGCGAAGTTGGTCTTGCCGCAGGCGGAGGGGAACGCGGCGGCGACGAAGGTCTTGTCGCCGTCCGGGTCCTCGACGCCGAGGATGAGCATGTGCTCGGCGAGCCAGCCCTCTTCACGGGCCATGTTCGAGGCGATGCGCAGGGCCAGGCACTTCTTGCCCAGCAGCGCGTTGCCGCCATAGCCGGAGCCGTACGACCAGATCGCACGCTCTTCGGGGAAGTGGACGATGTACTTCGTGTCCGGGTTGCACGGCCACACGGCGTCTTGCTGGCCGGGCTCGAGTGGTGCGCCGACCGTGTGCATGCACGGTACGAAGGCGCCGTCGGTGCCCAGCACGTCGTACACGTCCTTGCCCATGCGGGTCATGATCTTCATGTTGACGACGACGTACGGCGAATCGGTGAGCTCGACACCGAGCTGGGCGATCGGTGAACCGAGCGGTCCCATCGAGAAGGGGACCACGTACATCGTTCGGCCGCGCATGGAGCCGGCGAACAACCCGTTCAGGGTGTCGTGCATCTCGTCGGGATGCATCCAGTTGTTGGTCGGGCCGACGTCGTTCTTCGAGGTCGTGCAGATGAACGTGCGGTCCTCGACCCGGGCGACGTCGCTCGGGTCGGTGCGGGCCAGGTAGCTGTTGGGGCGCAGGTTCGGGTCGAGGCGGGTGAAGGTGCCGGCGTCGACGAGCTCCTGGCAGAAGCGGTCGTACTCGGCGTCGGAGCCGTCGCACCAGTAGACGTCATCGGGCTGGCACAGTTCGGCCATCTCGGCCACCCACTGGCGCAGCTCCTCATGACGGACGAACGTGGGGGAGTCCAACGGTGAAACCTCCGGGAGCTGATCTACGTGAGCGACGGTAACGCGGGCCGGGGGCACCTGATCGGGCGAAACGACACAGAAGCGGCCGGGCCCAAGGGCCCTTCATTCACCTGAATGAGTGACCGTTGTCTCACCGCCACGACGCTGTGTGGGTCGAGCGGCGATAGCGGTATGAGCGATGAGCAGGAGCGGGTCCTTGCACGGTGAATGGGAGGCCGAGGTCGATGCGCTGTACGCGTTGGTGCCGGGTGCGTTCGTCGCCGCGCGTGACGACCTCGTCAAGCGGATCCGAGCCGCCGGGGACCGTGGAACGGCCGCCGAGGTGAAGGCGCTGCGTCGACCCGGCGTGGTCGCCTGGGCCCTCAACCAGCTCGCCCGCAGGCACCCGGACGAGGTGCAGGGGTTCGTGGGGGCCGCCGCCGAGGTCCGACGGGCACAGGACGAGGCGCTCGGTGGCAATGGCGAGCGCCTCGGGCCGACGGGTGCCGCGCTGCAACAGCACGTCCGCGGCCTGGCGGCTCTGGGCGACGGGCTCGTCGTCGCCGACGGCGTCGGTGCCGGAGGGGTGCGGGACGAGATCGAGGCCGCGCTGCGGGCCGTGTCGACCGACCCCGGGCTCGCCGACGAGCTCGTCGCCGGCCGGCTCGAGCAGCCGCCGGCCCCGACCGGTGGCTTCGGGTTCGGGTTCGGCGAGCTGCCCGACGTCGGTGCCGGTCCCGATGCCGCGACGTCGCCCCGGGAGCGCCGCAGCGCCCGGTCGTCCCGGTCGTCCCGGTCGGGCTCGTCGCCGCGAGCTCGAACGGGAGCTCGCCTCGGCGCAGTCCCGGCTCCGAAAGCTCGACCGGCGCGCCGACCGCCTGGCCTCGGACCTCGCCGAACGCGAGGCCGCGATCGCCGAGCTCGAGGAGCGCCTGCGGGCCGAGCGCGACGAGCTCGATCGCGTCGCCGGCGAGCTGGCCGCGCTGGACGAGGAGCGCCGCCCGCTGCGGGACACCGCGTCGAACATCGAGGCGGAGCTCGGAACGCCCGACTGAGGCTGCGCACCCGCCCTCCCGGCACCGGCGGCGGGCCGTCGGTGTGGTAGCCCACAACCCGTGCTGAACGTCAACACGATGTCGATCGTGGCCCGCGACCCCCGGACCGGGGCGGTCGGCGCGGCCACGGCCACGAAGCTGCCGGCCGTGGGAGCCCTCGTGCCCCGGGCGGTGGCCGGTGTCGGCGCCATCGTGACCCAGGCATGGACCAACCCGCTCCTCGCGGTCGACGCCGCGGCGCTCCTGGCCGAGGGCCGCTCGGCCGGCGACGCACTCGACGCCAGCCTGGCCACCGACCCGGCGCCGGAGATCCGTCAGATCGCGGTGATGCCGGCGGTCGGCACACCCGCCGTCCACACCGGCGCCAAGACCGACCCGTGGAAGGGCCACCTGGTCGAGCGGAACCACGTCGTCGTCGGGAACCTGCTCGTGGACGGTTCGACGCTGGAGGCGATGTCCACCGCGTTCGAGGACGCCGCGGACGCCACGTTCGCCGAGCGGCTGGTCGCAGCGATGCTCGCTGGGCACCGGGCCGGTGGCGACAAGCGGGGCACCCGCAGTGCGGCGCTCACGATCGCCACGACCGAGCCGTACCCCTACCTCGACCTGCGCGTCGACGACCACGACCACCCGACCGACGAGCTGGCCCGGCTCCACGACCTCGCCGTCGAGCACCTGCTCCCGTTCGTCGAGGCGCTGCCGACGCGGGCCGAGCCCGGTGGCCATCTCGACCGCAGCGTGCGCGAGGACATCGTCGAACGCTCGACCCACGACGTCCCCCTCGACGGTTGACCCGGCCGCGCCGACACCGGGTCGGGATCAGCAGCCGGAGTCCTCGGCCGTCACCGCATAGATCCAGCCGGTCTCGGCGACCGGTCGGACCTCGCCGGTCGTGACATCGATGGCGAGCAGGTGGAACGGGACCGAGACGACGAGCTGGGTGGGCGAGGTCCACGTCAGGTCGAACACGGGCATGCCGACGTCGATCTCGACCGCGTCGCCGGCCGGGTCGGCGACGTCCACGATCGTGACGTGGTCCGCCAGCGATGGACCCAGCCCGAAGCGCAGGTCGCCGCGGTGCGTGAGGGCCAGCCGCCGTCGATCGGACGAGAAGCAGCTGAGCCCGACCTCGTCGTCGAGATCGGCAACGCCGAGGTTCGTGTTCGTCGGGGCGTCGACGATCCGCAGCGTTCGTCGCCCGGGGCCGGCGACCGCGACGAGCGGCCCTGACGCAGCGGTCACTGCGTTGCGGTCACCGCCGATGGCGGGTGTGTCGACCGACCCGTCGGGCATCCACAGCCTGCCGGGCATCAGCAGACCGCGGGCCGCGCCCCTCCAGACCTCGCCCGGCGGGAGCGGCAGGGTCGCGGTCTCGACCGGCCCGCCGTCCTCGAAGGTGATCCGGGTGACGGTGGCGTCGTCGTCCTCGTCGTGGACCGCCCAGACCTCGCCGGGGCCCGTCCCTGCGAGCAACGGCCACCGGGACGACTCGAGCCGGGCGTCGACCGCACCGGTGGACGCGTTCACGACCTCGACGGCGTCACGGCCGATGAGCACGACTCGGCCCTCGGTGAACACGAATGGGCGCTGGGGGTCATGTGCAGACGCTGAGGTGATGAAGTACGGGAGCGTCGGCGTCGCGGCGATCCGGCCGTCGGCAATGACCCACATCGTCGTCTCGTCGTGGCTGGTGAGCGAGTCGGTGTCCGTCGTCGACGCAGCCACGAGCGGCGCGTCGAGGACCTCGGCGTCATCGAGCAGGCGCAGGGGTGGCCCGATCCCCTGAGCGGCGGGAGGCCGGTCCTGCGGTTCGATCGGCCAGGTCGGCTGCCATCCCTGGTCGCCGCGGACCGGCCGGTTGTCGATCAGCTCGCGGACGACGCCGACGCTGAGGTGCGCCGCGACCGCGAGCATGCACAGGGGCAGCGTCGCTGCGAGCACGGTGCCGATCCAACGGCGGGAACGTCGGCTGGGGCGAGGAGGCCGCTCGACGGCGTCACCCCGCCCGCCGTCGGTCGTCGAACTCTCGTGCACCACGTCGCCCGCCCCCATTCGTCCATGGGTAGCCGCTCCGGCGTCGATCACAACCCCCGCCGGGCACGCGCCTCGGTCAGTCGAGGAAGGTGTGGTGGCGTTCGTGGCCGCGCTCGAGGGCGGCGAGGCGGTCGGTGGCGGCGTCGCCGAGGCGGTTGGTGGTGGCGGTGAACAGCAGGTTGATCACGCTCATCGGCGCGACCTGGCTGTCGAACACGCCGACGCCCTTCGTGTGGCACACGAGGTGGACCGTCGCCCGCTGGCTCGCCGGGTTCGGGTACTCGTCGCCGATCGTCACCAGCGTCCCGCCGGCGTCGACGACCGCACCGCTCAACCGGTCGTGCTCGACCTGGGGGCGGCGCATCGGGAACATGACCACGGTGTCGTCGGCGTCGAGCTGGGCGGCGTGGTCGACGACGGAGGTGCCCGGGACCGGCAGGATCGCCACCCGGGGGCGGATCGAGTTGAACAGGGTGCCGGCGTAGTACGCGAGGGCGTACTGCTTGCGGAAGTCGGCGAAGGTCAGCCGGGGTGCGTCGGCGAACAGCCCGGCGACCCGGTCGACGAGCCCGATGTCGAGGTAGCCGTAGGTCGAGCGCAGGTTGTTGGTGTCCCACGCCAGCGTCTGGTCGATGAGGGCGCCGAGGTCGCCGTTCGTCGCCTGCAGCTGGTTGGCGAGCAGGTGGAGTGGCGAGCCGGGCAGCTCGGCGTTGGCCCGCTTGGCGAGGAGGCGGAACTCGTTGTAGTCGGCCAGCCCGAGCTTGGTCACGAACCGGCTCACCGTCGCCTTCGAGACCTCGGCCTGCTCGGCGATCTCGGTGGCGGTCAACCCGTAGAGCCGTGACGGTGACCCGAGGATCAGGTCGGCGAGCCGGCGCTCGGAGCCGGTCATCGAGTCGTACGTGTTGTGGATGCGCTCGATGAGCTCGCGGTCGGACACGGAGAACCCCTGGTGTCGAAGGGTAGCGGCGGCCACCCACCCGCCGTGGATGGCCGACTGCGTGGCTCGGCGAGGTACCGGGCGGCCTACTGCGGCCTCGTGGCCAGCTCGGCGAGCACCCGCAGCAGCACGTCGGCGCCGGCCGCGAGCCGGTCCGGGTCGGTGTGCTCCAGCGGCGAGTGGCTGCGGCCGTTCTGGCTGGGGACGAAGATCATGGCCGACGGGACGAGGGGCGCGAGGACCTGGGTGTCGTGGCCGGCACCCGAGACCATGTGGCGGTACGAGCACCCCAGCTCCGTCGCGGCCTTGGCGACGAGATCGCCGAGGGCGGCGTCGAGGCGGGCACCGGCGGTCGGCGCCTGCCACGCCACCTCGACGTCGAGGCCGTAGGGCCGGGCCGACCGGTCGGCCAGCTCCTCGACACCGGACTGGAGCCGGGCGACGCCGCCGGCGCGGTCACGCAGGTCGAGCACCAGGCGGGCCTCGGCCGGCACGATGTTCGGCGCACCCGGGAGCAGGTCCATGCGCCCGCACGTCGCGACCCCGTCGGTGGAGCCCGCGACCTCGGGGACCCGGGCCAGCTCGGCCAGGAACGCCCCGGCGCCCCGGGAGGCGTCGCGGCGCAGGTTCATCGGGGTGGTGCCGGCGTGGTCGGCCCGTCCGACGAAACGGGCCGTGCCCCGGACGACCTGGACGATCTCGGTGACCACCCCGATGTCGACCGCCTCCTCCTCGAGGACCGGGCCCTGCTCGATGTGCAGCTCCACGAACGCCGCCACGTCCGCCGGGTCGACGGCGCACGCCGCCGCCCGCTCGGGGGTGCTGCCGATGCGGGCCAGCGCATCGGGCAGCGGCGTGCCGTCGCGACCGGTCAGTTCGGCCAGCTCGTCGGCCGAGATGACCCCGGCCACGGCCTTCGACCCGAGGAAGCCCTGGTAGCAGCCCTCCTCGTCGGCGAACGCGACGACCTCGACCGGCCGGGCGAGCGGCACCTCGTGCTCGGCCAGCACCCGCAGGCACTCGATGCCGGCGAGGACGCCGTACACGCCGTCGAGCCGTCCGCCGTTGGGGACCGAGTCGAGGTGCGAGCCGGTCCACACCGCCGGTGCGGCCGCCGCCGACGCCCCGTCCGGCGACCGGTCGAGACCGACGAACAGGTTGCCGATGTCGTCGCCGCGCACCGAGAGGCCGGCGTCGCGGCAGCGCTCGGCGAGCCACGCCTTCGCCTCGGTGTCGGCCGGTGAGAAGGTCGGGCGATCGACGCCACCGTCGTTGGTGACGCCGAAGCCCGCCAGCGCCTCGATGTCGGCCAGCAGCCGCTCCGCCCGAACCCTCAACGCGCGGGGCTCCACACGGGCAGCCGGTCGATCTCGAAGCAGGTGGCCGTGTGGGGGGCCTCCAGCGGGACGGCCGGTGGACGTTCGCTCCGGCAACGGTCCTGCACGAGCGGGCAGCGCGGCGAGAAGCTGCACGCGTGGTCCCCGGCGTCGGTGTCCTCCGTGGCGTTGGCCCCGGCATCGCCGGCTTCCAGGGGGTCGGCGACGGCGCCGAGGTCGCCGGCGGTCGGGGCAGCGGCGGGTGCCGCCGCCCGCTCGCGTCGCGACCGCTTGCCCGGGACGGGCACCGCCTCGAGGAGGTTCCGGGTGTAGGGGTGGCTCGGACGGTTGAACACCTGGTCGGCGGTGCCGTACTCGAGGAGGCGCCCCCGGTACATCACCGCGACCACGTCCGAGATGCTCTCCACGACGGCGAGGTCGTGGGCGATGAACACGTACGTCAGGTCGAGCTCGCCCTTGAGGTCGTGGAGGAGCGACAGGATCTGCGCCTGGACCGACACGTCGAGCGCGGACACCGGCTCGTCGAGGATCAGCGTCGTCGCGCCGGTGGCCAGCGCCCTGGCGATGCCGACCCGCTGCCGCTGGCCGCCCGAGAGCTCGTGTGGGTAGCGGTCGGCGAGCTCGGCCCGCAGCCCGACCTCGCCGATGAGCTCGTCCAGCCGCTGCCGGGCCGCCGCTCCGTCGAGCCCGGCCACCTTGGTCAGGACCTCGGTGATCGTCTTGCCGATCGACTTGCGGGGGTTGAGCGAGCTGTAGGGGTCCTGGAACACGTACTGGACCTGGCGGCGGAACGACCGGTTGGGCACGTCAGCGATCTCGGTGCCCCGGAAGCGCACCGAGCCGGAGGTCGCGCCGTGGAGGTCGACCATGATCCGGGCCAGCGTCGACTTGCCGGAGCCGCTCTCGCCGACGATCCCGACGGTCTGGCCCTCGAACACGTCGAGCGACACGCTGTCCACGGCGACCGCGCCGGTCGAGCCGCCGCGGAGGAAGCGGCGGCCACCGCCGAACACCTTGACCACGTCCTCCAGCTCGAAGACCGCGGACCGGCTGGGCTCGGCCACGGCGACCGCGTCGGCCGTGGCGGTTGCTTGTGCGGGACGGTTCACGGTCGGCTCCCGGTCGCGTTCGTGGCCGTGTCGGCGGTGGCGCCCGCCATCGCGCCCGCCGGTGCGCCGGCCGCCTTCTCGGTGGTGAGCAGGCAGCGCGACGCCCGCCCGGGGGCGACGTCGACGAGCTCGACGGGGGTGGTGCGGCACCGGTCCTCGACCACGTCGCAGCGATCCGCGAAGGCGCACGCGCTCCACGGATGGCCGGTGAGGCGGGGCGGGAGGCCGCCGATGGCGTCGATGGAGCGCTCGGGTTGGCCGAGCCGGGGCACGCAGTCGATGAGCCGACGCGTGTAGGGGTGGAGCGGCTCGTCGAACACCGAGTCGGTCGGTGACCGTTCGACGATGCGGCCCGCGTACATCACGAGCACCGTGTCGCACAGCTCCGACACGACGCCGAAGTCGTGGGTGATGAACAGCAGCGCCATCCCGGTGCGGTCGCGCAGGTCGACGAGCAGGTCGAGGATCTCCGCCTGCACCGTCACGTCGAGCGCGGTGGTCGGCTCGTCGGCGATGAGCAGCGCCGGGTCGTTGGCCAGGGCCATGGCGATCATGACCCGCTGGTTCATGCCCCCGGAGAGCTCGTGGGGGTACGCCGACAGCCGCTCGGTCGGCCGCGTGATGCGCACCTCGTCGAGCAGCTGCGCGGCCCGCTTGCGGGCCTCGGCGTCGGACACGTCGCGATGGGCCCGGATCATCTCGGTGATCTGGCGGCCGACCGTCATCAGCGGGTTCAGGCTCGTCATAGGGTCCTGGAAGATCATGGCGATCCGGTCGCCCCGCATCTGGCGCAGCCGGGCCGGGCTCGCGGCGACGAGGTCCTCGCCCTGGAAGCGGACCGAGCCCTCGATGCGGCCCGGGGGCGTCGGGATCAGGCCGAGGATCGACTTGGCCGTCACCGACTTGCCCGACCCCGACTCACCGACGAGGCCGACGATCTCGCCCGGCCGGACGCTGAGCGACACGTCGTCGACCGCGCGCACCGTGCCGTCGGGGGTCTCGAACACGGTGGACAGGCCGTCCACCTCCAGCACCGGCGCATCGCTGACGACGCCGTCGACGGTTGTTTCGGTGTCGTTCACCGTTGGGCGCACTGTCTCCTCACCGCTCATCGCAGCCTCGGATCCAGGGCGTCGCGCAGGCCGTCACCGAGGAGGTTGACCGAGACGACGACCACGAAGATGGCCAGGCCGGGCACGAGGGTCATGTGGGGGGCGGTGGTGATGAGGTCACGCCCGGCGCCGAGCATGGCGCCCCAGTCGGCGGTCGGCGGCTGGGCGCCGAGACCGAGGAACGACAGCCCCGCGGTCTCGGTGATCATCCAGCCGACCGTCGTGGACATCGTCACGAGGATCGTCGGGACCACGTTGGGCAGGACCTCCCTCAGCAGGATGCGGGGCGGGCTGTAGCCGAGGTTGCGGGCCGCGTCGACGTAGTCGAGCGACGCCTGGGTGACCGTGGTGCCCCGCACCGCCCGGGCGAAGAACGGCACGTTGACCACCGCGATGGCGATCATGGCGTTGCCGAGCCCCGGCCCCCGGAACGCCACGATGGCGACCGCGAACAGGATGTAGGGGAAGGCCATCAGCATGTCGATGGCCCGCATGAGCACGCTGTCGACGAGGCCGGAGAAGAACCCGGCGACCAGGCCGATGATCGACCCGATCGTCGCCGCGAGCAGGGTGGCGGCGACGCCGACCGACAGCGAGCTGCGGGCGCCCCACACCAGGCGGGACAACATGTCGCGGCCGAGCTCGTCGGTGCCGAGCACGTGCCCGGGCGACCCGACGCCCTCGAGCCGGTTGTCGAGCTCGGTGGCGGCCGGGTCGTCGAGGGGCAGGACCGGCGCCAGCAGCGCCAGCAGAGCGACGAGCCCGATGACGACGAGGCCGGCGACGGCGAGCTGGTTGCGGCGCAGGCGGTGCCAGGTCTCCCACCGGGGGGAGGTCCGGGCCGACGGGGCGGCCGCGGCGGGTACCTCGATCGCGGCCATCAGGTCCTGATCCTCGGGTCGAGGGCGGCCTGCACGACGTCGGTGCCCAGGTTCACGAGCACGTAGATCACGGCCAGGGTCAGGACCCCGCCCTGGACCAGCAGCAGGTCGCGGGTGGCGATGGCGTCGACCAGCATCCGGCCGATGCCGGGCCAGTTGAACACCGTCTCGATGTAGACGGCGCCGCCGAGCAGGAAGCCGACCTGGACGCCGAGGATCGGGACGATGTTGACCCGGGCGTTGCGGAAGGCGTGGCTGCGCACGATCTGGCGCTCGGTCAGCCCCTTCGACCGGGCGGTGGTGACGTAGTCCTGGCGGAGGACCTCGAGCATCGACGACCGGGTGAACCGGGAGAGCACGCCGGTGGCGACCAGGCCGAGCGACACGGCCGGGAGCACGAGGTGGTGGAGCACGTCGAGGACACCGCCGCCGCCGAAGGCGTCGGTCATGTTCCCGGCCGGGAACCACCCGAGCTCCAGCGAGAAGATGACGATCATCACCATCGCCAACCAGAACGACGGCATCGACAGGCCGACGAGCGCGGCGACGGTCAGCGTGCGGTCCTGCCAGCGGTTCTGGCGGATGGCGGCGCCGACGCCGGAGGCCAGGCCGAGCACGGCGGCGACGACCAACGCGGCCGACGACAGCAGCAACGTGGCCCGGAGCCGCTCACCGATCTCGTCGGTCACCGGACGGTTCAGCGAGTAGGACCGCCCGAAGTCGCCGGTGAGGACGTTGCCCATCCACGAGACGTAGCGCTCGGGCAGCGAGCCGTTGAGGTTCAGCTCCTCGTTCAGGCGCTCGACGTTCTCGGGGGTCGCGTACGACCCGAGGATCGCCTGCGCCGGGCTCCCCGGCAGCAGCGCCATCAGGGCGAACACGAGGACCGAGATCCCGAACAGCACCGGGACCAGTTGCAGGAGCCGCCTGGCGAGGTAGCCGCTCATCGCGCGACCTCCCCGCTGCGGCCGTGGTGGGCGTCGCGGCCCGGAGGCGACGACGCCCGGAGGCGGGCGGACCCGGCGCCCGTGGGGCGCCGGGTCCTCGGATCAGCCGCCGACACTCGTGCCGTCCAGCTCGAGCAGGAAGGACGGGTGCAGCTCGAAGCCGGAGACCTCGTTGGTCATGGCCGCGTTCTGCTTCCAGCTGGCGACGAACACCCACGGGGCGTCCTCGACGACCAGCTGCTGCATCTGGTGGTACAGGTCGGCCCGCTCGTCGGGGTCGGTGGCCACCTGGGCCTGCTCGATGAGCTCGTCGACCTCGGGGTTCGAGTAGTAGCCGGAGTTGAAGCCACCCTCGTCGGGGAACGCCCCGGTGCGCAGCGTCAGGTACGGCAGCGTGCCGGGGTCGTTGGTCATCCACGCCATCTCGGCCATGGCCGCCTTGCCCTCGAGGCCCGGGTTCACCTGGTCGAGGAAGGTGTTCCACTCGTAGGTCTCGATGCTGGCGTCGATGCCCACCTCGGCGAGATCGGCCTGGATCGCCTCGGCCATGGTGCCGGGCTCCAACATGCCCGAGCCGCCCTCGGTCACGTAGAAGGTGACGTCGACGCCGTCGCCGTAGCCGGCCTCCTCGATGAGGGCCATCGCCTCGTCGGGGTCGTAGTCGTAGCCGGCGAGGTCGGGGTCGTACGCCTCGCCGAACGCCTCGGCGATCGGGCCCTTGGCCACGCTGGCCCAGCCCGACAGGACGTTGTCGACGATGGCCTCGCGGTTGATGGCGTAGTTGGCGGCCTGGCGCATCCGCACGTCGTCGAACGGCGGCTCGGCGGCGTTGAGGATCAGGAACCAGACGTGGGGGCCGGCCTGCTCGGCGATCTGGAAGTTCTCGTCGTCGCGCAGGGCGACGAGGTCGTCGGGCGGGACCTCGACGATCATGTCGACGCCGCCGGAGCGCAGCTCGGCGACCCGGCTGGCCGACTCGACGAGCGGGCGGAACACGACGCCGTCGGCGGCGGGCGCGCCGCCCCAGTAGTCGGGGTTGGCCTCGAGGGTGACGCCCTGGTTCGACTCCCACTCGACGAACATGAACGGCCCGGTGCCGACCGGGTTGCGGCCGAAGTCCTGGCCGGACTCCTCGACGGCGGTCGGCGACACCAGCAGGCCGGTGGGGTAGGCGAGGTTGGACAGGAACGGCGCCCACGGCTCGGCGAGCTGGAACTCGACCTCGTAGGTGTCGTTCACGACGACCTCGTCGATCTGGCCGAAGAACTGCTCCGCGAGCGGGAACGGTCCCGTCTCGTACTGCGGATGATTCTCGTCGAGCATGCGATCGAAGTTGAACTTCACCGCTTCCGCGTCGAACTCCGTACCGTCGTGGAACGTGACGTCGTCGCGAAGCGTGAACGTGTAGACGGTGCCGCTGTCGTCGACCGTCCACTCCGTGGCGAGTGCCGGCTCGACGTCGAGCGAGCCCTCCGCGTACTGCACGAGACCGTCGTAGAGGTTGACGTTGATCCGGAAGTCGTTGACCGCGGTGACCGCGCCCGGATCGAGCGACGCCGGCTCGGCGACCTGCCCGACGACGAGCGGACGGGCGTCGCCGCCGCCCTCGGACGCGCTGCCGCCGTCGTCGTCATCGTCGCCGCCGCAGGCCGCCAGCACCGAGCCGGCGAGCATCGCGACGAGCAGTGCGATGAATGCGTGTCGAGTCGTCCGTCGTCTTCCCGGCCGAAGCGAGTGTTCCGATGTCTGCATGACTCCTCCTCCGAAGCGCAGCCTCTTGCCCCTCTCCCCTGAGGACACCGGAACGAGCGTTGCAGACATTGACTTATCCTGCAACACCCATTTCACCACGTGTTTCGTACAGCGTTTGTTCATATAAACATGTTGTTAACTCGCTGTGAATGCGCTGTTGTGCGCAGAAGGTTCGCGCGGTTGTCCCGGGTGCGCGTGTGGTAACGGCGGCCTCCGGCGGGGCCGTCGGGCCCTCCGGGACGGGGGAGCGGTCGGCTGCCGGATTCAGCGCACGGTGACGTCGAGTCGCACCCGGGGCCCGTCCCAGGTCAGATGCAGCTCGGTGCCCGACGGGAGGTTCCGTTGCTCGGCCGCCGCCGGAGCACGGTCGAGGGCGATGTCCACCGGGCCGATGCGCAACGACGTCGCGGTGATCTCGGGCGAGTGCGACGTCAGCACGACCACGCTCGCCGGACCCGCCGAGGTCACGTCGGCCGCCACGGTGGACGGCTCGCCGAGGTGCGCGTCCACCGCGTCGTCGGCGGTCGCCGCCTTGATGGCGACCGCCACGACGTTGCTGTCGTCGGGCCCGTCGGCGGCGTGGGCGGTGACGGGCACGTACTGGTTCCGGGAGAAGGTCGGGCGCCGCCCCGACTCGGCGCCGAGCGCCAGCCGCCGCTCGAGGAGGCTCGAGGCGCGGGCGTCACCGTCGTGTCGCTCGTGGTGTCGTGCCCGGTCGACGGGGCGCAGCTCCAGGTGGGGCACGACGAGGTCGGCGACCGACTCGAACAGGGGCAGCAGGTAGAGGTCGTGGACGTGCGACGTGCGCTCGTCGATCGCCGACGGCAGGATCGCCGCGGCGTCCGCGCCGGCGAGGGTGAGCCACAGCGCCGCCAGTGAGACGTACGCCCGGAGGTCGACCCCGTAGGCCCGCACGTGCGGGCCGCAGATCGCGCCGAGGCCCGGGTGGAACAGCGTCGAGAGCCGCCTGCCGACGGCGGACGCCACGACCTCGGCGGACGCCTCGAACCCGCTGGTCGGCGGATGCGCCGCCCAGAGCCCGGCGGCGAGGAGGTCGATCCCGTCGTAGGTGGGGGAGTTGTACTCGTCGACGTCGCCGGCGGCCTCGATGCGGGCGACCATGCGGGCCCGCCGCGCCTCACCGGCGGCGAGCAGCGTCCGGTCCCCGAGGCGGGCGCCGACCCAGGCGGTCAGCCAGGCGTGGAGCAGCGACGGGTTGGTGTACCAGTCCTCCAGGCGACTCTCGGGCTCACCCCGGACGCAGCGTTCGACGGCCGTGGTCATCCGATCGGTGAGCCCGGACGGCAGGTCGGCGTCGTGGTGGTCGAGGGCGAAGGCCAGGATCGCACCGAGGAACTGGCGCCAGTTGGGGTCGTAGTGGACGTACGCCGCGCCGTCCGCCGGGGGCTCCGGGTCCTGGGCGGTCGTGCGGAACGTGCCCGCCCAGGCGACCTCGGACAGCGGGTACTGCTGGTCGAGGACCCGCTCGAGTGCCGCGGCGGCTCGGTCGGGCCGGCCCCGGCGCAGGTCGACGAGCGCCCCGAGTGCGGTCTCGCGCACCAGGTGGATGCCCGCCAGCGACTCGGGTGGGGCGCCGCCGATCGCTCCGGACGGCACACGCACCATTGACGCGTCCGCCTCGAAGAGATGGTCGTGGAGCCGGGCGAGGCCCTCGAAGGGTTGCTCCGGTGTGGCCGGAGTCCCTTCCCCGCTGCTCATTCGAACCGGAGCGCGTCCCGGCCGGAGCCGTCGTCGAGCACGGCCAGGACCCGGGCGAAGCTGGCGTCGAGCTCGGCTGCCAGTCCGGGTGGCAGGTCCGGCGGCCGGTGGGTCGGGTGCGTGGGGTACACCGTCAAGGTGTTCCGGTCGACGACCAGGGGCACGGCCGTGAGGTCGGTGGTGAACGTGCCGTCCGGCTGCTCGGTGACCGAGGCCTCGACGAGCAGCTCGTCCCGGCGGGGAGCCTGGACGTAGTTGGCGAGCAGGTTGCCGAGCCCGTAGACGAGCCACTCGCCGTCGATCCGTTCGATCGGCTGCACGACGTGGGCGTGGTGCCCGATGATCAGGTCGATGTCGGGCGAGGCGAGCAGCCGGGGCCCGAGGTCGGCCTGCTGGCTCGACGCCCGGTGCAGGTACTGGTTGCCCCAGTGGAGCGACAGCACGACGTACTCGGCGCCCGCCGAGCGGGCCTCGGCCGCCGTCCGGAGGATGGCGCGCTCGTCGATCAGTCGGGTCGTCCACGGCGCCTCGTCGGGGATCGAGAAGCCGTTGAACCCGTACGAGTACGACAGGTGGGCCACCTTCACGCCGCCGATGCGGAACCAGACCTGGTCGTGGGCCTCGGTGGCGGTGCGGGCCGAGCCGGTGGAGCGCAGCCCGGCGGCGTCGAGCACGCCGAGCGTCTCGGCGACGCCGTCGAGGCCCTGGTCGAGGACGTGGTTCGAGGCCGTGGTGCACGCGTCGTAGCCGAGGTCGGCGGCGTCGAACGCGATCTCACCGGGGGAGCGGAACATCGGGAACGGGGACAGGCGGGTGCCGTCGGCGGACAGGTTGACCTCCATGTGGCAGACCGCCCAGTCGGCCCGCTCGACCCACGGCCGGATCGGCTCGAGCAGCGGCCGGAAGTCGTAGGCCCGCGCCGGCGCGGCGGCCTCACCGTCGACCGCCTCCCCGCCCGCGGCGTGGGCGGCCGCGGTCGAGATCACCCGGTTGTGGAGCAGGAAGTCGCCGGTGAACGCCATCGTGAACGAGCGGCGGACCGGGACCTCCGGCAGCGTCGGGATCGTGTACACCGCGATGGTGGGCGCGGTCGCCGTTGTGGGCGTCGTGGTGCTCGCAGCGTCGCCCGACGTCGCCGGCACCGGGGCGCGGGCGCTCGGCGGCCCGACCGTGCCGCACGCCGCGACGAGGACGACGAGGCCCCCCACGAAGGCGATCAACCGACTCGCCACCGATCCATTCTGCGCGAGCCCGTGCGTCGACCGTGAACCGAGCGACGTTCTCGGGCCGCTCCGGCGCCCGCTGCAACGCAACTGCGCCGGCGCCACCGTTCAGGCGGTGCTCGTCCGCTCTCCGCCGCTCAGGCGGTGCTCGTCCGCTCTCCGCCGCTCAGGCGGTGCTCGTCCGCTCTTCGCCGCTCAGGCGGTGGCCTGGCGGGCGTCGAGCCAGTCGACGATGGCGGGGCGCAGCCAGAGGCGAGGGCGGCCCTTGCCGAGGTCGAGGACCGGCCGGGGCATGTCGGGGTAGCGGCGCTGGTACAGGCTCACGCTGTTGGGATGGGACAGGCCGAGGAGCTCCGCCAGCTCGCGGGCATCGGCGAGATCCTCGGTGTTGACCATCGGCGCCATGGGTCGAGCGTAGCTGTCGAGGGGTGTAGACGCCGCATGTCTTGACCCGTAGACTATGCCGGTGACCCGGATGACCGCGAAACGCCCGTCGAACACATCGGCCGCGGGGTCGGCCTCGAAGTCGACGGCTTCCAAGTCGACCACGCTGCCGCGCATCAGGAGCAACGACCCGTGCTGGTGCGGTTCGGGTCGCAAGCACAAGCGCTGCCATGGCGACGTGCGAGTGCTCCAGCGCCCGCGGGTCGAGATCGGCACGGTCAGCCCGCCCCGCCCGGTGCCCGAGTCGATCGTCCGGCCCGACTACGTCGCCTCCGGCGAGGTGAGTGGGCCCCGTCGTGTGCACATCCACGACGAGGAATCACTCGCCCGCCATCGTCGTGCCTGTCAGGTCGGAGCCGAGGTGCTGCTGCGGACCGGTGCCGCGGTCGCCCCCGGGGTCACTACCGAGGAGCTCGACGAGATCGCCCACGAGACCTACGTCGAGCTCGGCGCCTACCCGAGCACGCTCCACTACAACGGCTACACGAAGTCGATCTGCACGTCGGTGAACGGGGTTGTGTGCCACGGCATCCCCGACGACCGCCCGCTGCGGGAGGGCGACATCGTGAACGTCGACGTCACCGCCTACATCGACGGCATGCACGGCGACAACTCGGCCACGTTCTGCGTCGGCAAGGTCGACGAGCCGACCCGGGCCCTCGTCGAGACGACGCGGGAGGCGACGCTGCGCGGCATCGCCGCCATCCGCCCCCACGAGCCGCTGCAGCTCATCGCCGAGGCCATCGAGCCGTTCGCCCGGTCGCGGGGCTTCGGTGTCGTCCGGGAGTACGGCGGCCACGGCATCGGCGCGATGTTCCACGGCGCTCCCCACGTGAACCACTGCATCGACCGGACCGACGACACGATCCTCGTGCCCGGCACGACGATCACGGTCGAGCCGATGCTGACCAGCGGTGACGCCCGGTTCTTCCAGGCCGACGACGGCTGGACCGAGCACGTCGTCGACAACATGCCGTCGGCCCAGTTCGAGCACACGGTGCTCGTGACCGAGGACGGCGTCGAGATCCTGACGGTAACGGCGGATGGGGAGACGGCCGTCGGCACGTTGGCCGACCTGGACGACCTGTCGGCCTGACTCCGGCGTCCGCTCGGAGGGCGCCCTCGTTCGATGCCCCTGCGCCGCCCGTGCGGGGGCATCGTCGCGTCTCGGTCCCACCGCTGAAGATCGAGCTTGCTCTTTTGGTAGGTCTGAGTTTCCATATGATCAATGACCGTGACGATTCGCAGCGCGGAGGTTGGTCATGACACCTGAGGAACGACGACGACTGCTCGAGCAGGTCGCTGCCGGGGACGTGTCCGTCGAGGACGCGGCGTCCCGGCTGCACGCAGGCCCGACCTCGGGCGCCGACGAGCGCGGAGCTTCCCGTGAGCGTCCCGGCCCCGCGACCGCCACGGTCGAGGCCGGCCCGGCCAAGCGGATCGCCATCGAGGTCGACGCCGGTTCGGTCCGGATCGAAGGGGATCCGAGGGTCGCCGTCGTCGATGTGGTCGGTGACGGTGACCACGAGATTCGTGATGAGGGTGACACCGTGGTCGTGCGGTGCTCGCCGCTGCGCGACGAGCTGCGCGACGTCGCCGGCCAGCGACAGTCCGGCACGTTCTCCATGCAGAGCTTGGTGCGCCGCCTCGGCGAGAGCCGGACGTGGCGCACGACGAACCTGCGGGTCAACCCCGACCTGCCGCTCGCGCTGCGCTGCACCGCCGGCTCCGCTCGCGTCCTGTCCGTGACGGCACCGATCGACTGCAAGGTCGATGCCGGTCACGTGCAGCTGCACGATGTCGTCGCCCCGCTCACCGCCAAGGTCAATGCCGGCTCCCTCGAGCTCATCGGCGCCTACCTGACCGGGGGCACCTCCACGGTGTCGTGCGACGTCGGCTCGGTCACCGTCAGCCTCCACCCGCAGAGCGACGTCACGGTCGACACCGATGTGGACTTCGGTCGCAGCGTCGTCGACCTCGGCGATGCCGCGTCGGGCCCGGATCGTCTCGGTGCCGGCACCGGGCGCTTGTCGCTGAGCGGCTCGGCGTGCAACATCGCGGTCACGGTGAGGAACTGATGCCCCGGACCCACGACCACACCAACCGCCGGCCGCCGCGCCACTGCCCGGTGTGCAGCGAGCAGCTGGTGCTCACCCGACTGTCGTGCCCGAGCTGCGCCACCGAGCTCTCGGGCCAGTTCACGACGTGTGAGTTCTGCTCGCTGTCGGCCGACGACCGCGAGCTGCTCGGCGTGTTCCTCTCGTCGCGGGGCAACCTCAAGGAGGTCCAGGCCCACCTCGGGGTCAGCTACCCGACGGCCCGGGCCCGCTTCGACGACCTGCTCGGCCGCCTCGACCTGCGCCCGACGGCCCCGCCCCCGGCCGGCACCGTCGACATCCTCGACGCGCTGCGGCGAGGCGAGATCGACGTGGTGACGGCCGAGGAGCAGCTGGCCGCGCTCGACGACACGGCGTCGTGACCGCCGCGGCCGACAGCCCGTGGGCGGGGCGGTCGGTGGTGTTGGTGCACAGCCCGCTCGTCGGGCCCTCGACGTGGCGGCGCGTCGCGGACGAGCTGGTGGCCCGGGGCGCCTCGGTCGCCGTACCCGACCTGACCGCCGTGGCATCGGCGCCCGCCCCGATGTGGCCGGTCTACGTGGAGGGCGCCGTCGCTGCGGCCCGCGGGCTGCCCGGTCCGGTGACGGTGCTCGGGCACTCGGGGGCCGCCGTCTTCCTCCCGATCATCGCCGACCGGCTGTCGATCCACGCCGGGCCCTCCGTCTTCGTGGACGCCCTCGTTCCGCCGGCGTTCGGGGAGCGGCGGCCGAGCGACGAGTTCCTGGCCACCCTCGATCGGGTCGCCGACGGTGAGCTGCTGCGGCCGTGGCTCGACTGGTGGCCCGCCGACCTCGTCGAGACGGTGCTGCTTCCCGACCCGGGCCACCGGGCCGAGGTCGCCGCCGACCTGCCCCGCCTGCCCCGACGCTTCTACGACGAACCGGTACCGATGCCGCCGGGTTGGTCGGGTGCGCCGTGCGCGTACCTGCGGCTGAGCGAGGGCTACGACGACGACCACGCCGAGGCCGCGTCGAGGGGCTGGCCGACCGCCGAGCTCGACCGCACCCACCTCGGCATCGTCACCGACCCGGTGGGCGTCGTCGACGCCGTCGGTTCCCTCCTCGTCCGACTCGACCGACTCGCCCCGCTCGAACGCTGACGTCGGCTCCGGCCACCGGCCCGCTTCGCCCGGCCGGACAAGCTTGCGCTGCCGAACCCTGCACGAGCTGGGTCCCCCGGTGACCGCCACGCGGCAGATCGGTCCCCCAGAGCCGGGGGTGGGGGTGACGAGAATCGGGTGGCGGTTGCGGGGGTCGCACGAAACGATGGGTGTCGTGACCGAGTCCGTACGACAGCTCATGCAAACCGACCTGCGCGCCGCGATGGCCGAGCGGGACAAGCCCCGCGTCGAGGTGCTGCGCTCGGCGCTGGCCGCGTTCGCCAACGCCGAGGCCGTCTCCGTCGACGACGACCACGTCGCCTCGGGCCTCCTCGGCGACGTCGCTCGGCGCGACCTGACCGACGACCATCACACGTCGATCCTGGTCAAGGGCTGTGACGACTTGGCGGCCGCCTCGCGCGAGCTGCGGGAGCTGGGGCTCGACGACGAGGCCTCGAAGCTCGACCACCAGGCCTCGATCCTGCGCGGCTACCTCCCGGACGGATCGGCCGGCCGGGAGTAGCCTCCCGTCCGTGCCGCGCTTCCTCGCCCCCCCGGTCGCGGCCCCGCTCGGCGATGTCACCACCGAGCGGATGGTGTTGCGGCGGTTCGCAGCGGGCGACCTGGACGCACTCGCTGCGGTGTTCGCCGCCGACGAGGTCTGGCGCTTCCCCTACGGCCGGGGCTTCACCCGCGACGAGACGGCAGCGTTCCTCGAGAGCCAGCTCGCCCACTGGGCCGAGTGCCGCTTCGGCTGCTGGTTCGCATCGGACCGGGAGACCGGCGAGGCGATCGGCTTCGTCGGGCTGTCGGTCCCGATGTTCCTGCCCGAGGTGCTGCCTGCGGTCGAGGTCGGCTGGCGGTTCCACCCGGCGTGGTGGGGCCGCGGGTTGGCCACCGAGGGGGCCGTCGCCGCGCTGACCGAGGGATTCACCACGCTGGGCCTCGACGAGATCGTGTCGGTGCCCCAGGACGGTAACCCGGCGTCGGCCCGGGTCGCCGAACGGATCGGGATGCGGCTCGACCGCCGGGTCGTGATCCCGGCCACGGATCGGCGGGAGGAGCTGGTCGGGCTGCTCTACGTGATGACGGCCGACGAGTGGTGGGCCAGCCGGGCCTGACCGCCGTGGCCGGCCGGCGGCGGGCGTCTCAGGCCGGGCCGAGCAGGTCCCACCGGTTGCCGGCGATGTCGGTGAACACCGCGACCCTGCCGTAGGGCTCGGCCCGCGGCTCGCTCACGAACTCGACGCCGGCGGCGACCATCCGATCGTGGGCCCTGTCGAAGTCCTCGACCCGCAGGAAGAACCCGACCCGCCCGCCGGTCTGGTTCCCGATGGCCGCCGCCTGGGTGTCGCCGTCGGCCCGCGCCAGGAGCAGACCGGTGTGGGCACCGGGCGGACGGACGACGACCCAGCGCTTCGGGCGGCCGTCGTTCGTGGTCGCCGGCGAGTCCTCGACCAGCTCGAAGCCGAGCGCGTCGACGAAGAACCGGATGGCGTCGTCGTAGTCGTCGACGACGATGGTGACCAGCTCGAGGTGCGCCACGATCCTGGAGTCTCGCGGATCCTCGCCTCCGGCGGCGGGCCTGGTGCCGCAGCGGGTCCCGACCCGCGAGAGTGGGCGGCGTGGATCGCACACCCCGCACCATCGGACTGCTCGGCGGCATGAGCTGGGAGTCGTCGATCGAGTACGAGCGCATCATCAACACCGAGGTGCGCAACCGGCTCGGCGGCACCCACTCGGCCGACCTGCTCATCCGCTCCTACGACTTCGCCGCCGTCGAGGCCCTCCAGGAGGCCGGCGACTGGGCGGGCGCCGGCGCGCTCCTGGCCAGCGACGCCGCCCGGCTCGAGGCCGCAGGCGCGGAGGCGATCCTGCTGTGCACCAACACGATGCACCGGGTCGCCGACGACATCGACGCGGCGATCGGGGTGCCGTTCCTCCACCTCGCCGACGTCACCGCCGACGCCGTGGCGGCCGCCGGGGTCGACACCGTCGCCCTGCTGGGCACGCGCTACACGATGGAGCAGGACTTCTACCGGGGCCGGCTCGAACGCCGTGGCCTGAAGGTTCTGGTGCCCGACGAGCCCGACCGCACCACCGTGCACGACGTGATCTACGACGAGCTCGTCCAGGGGCGGATCGTCGACGCCTCCCGGGCCGCGTACCTGGACGTGATCGAGCGCCTCGTCGCCCGCGGCGCCGAAGGGCTGATCGCCGGGTGCACCGAGATCGAGCTGCTCGTCGGCCCCGACGACGTCGGCGTGCCGTACTTCCCGACCGCCCGCCTCCACGCGCTCGCCGCCGTCGAGTTCGCGCTCGGTACGGGAGACTCCGGGTCGCGTCACTGACACACTCCGGGCTGGAGCGGCGTCTTTGGGGATGTGAGGGGAACGACCGGCAACCAGGACGAATCGATCGAGGTGCACGCGGCTGCCGGCGCCGTGTCGGGCGATGAAGGGTCCGGCGACGACGCGGTCGGCGACGCTGCAGCGGAGGCTCCCGGCGACGGGGGCGAACCCGTCGTGGACGACCGGGCGTTGTTCGCCCGGCTCTACCCGGACCTGCGCCGCTGGGCCGCGGTCGTCGGTGACGACGACATGGAGCCCGACGACCTCGTCCAGGAGGCGCTGGCCCGGACACTCGCCCGCGGCCCGCTCGCCGACCTCGACGACGCCGGCGCCTACGTGCGCCAGGTCGTCGTGCGGTTGGCGTCCGACACCCGCCGGGGCCTCGGTCGCCGGCGACGAGCCGTCGACCGCCTAGACCGGCCGGGCGCAGATGTCCAGGCGTTCCCTTCGGACCTGAGCGAGCTGCACCGGCTCGCACCTCTCGACCGGGCGGTCGTCTACCTGACCGCCGTCGAGGGCTACACCCACGCCGAGGCCGCCGCGCAGCTCGACCTGAGCCACGCCGCGGCGAGGCTGCGCTCGTCGCGCCCCCGCCGCCGATTGCGCCGCGCCCTGGAGAAGGAGGACCAGCGATGAGGTCCATCGACGAGCTCCTGAACGAGCGGGCCTCGCGTGGCGAGGCCCGGGGCGCGGACGCCGTGTTCGACGCGGCCGAGGCGGCGTCGCCGGATGCCGAGGTGGTGCCGCTGGGTCGGCGCCGGCCGATCGCCCCGCTCGCGGTTGCCGCCGCCGTGCTGGCCATCGTGGCCAGTGTCGCGGTGACGTCGATGTGGGCCGACGAGGACGATGGCCCGATCGACGACGTCGCCATCGGGACCGAGGGCGGCGGGCCGACGCTGGGAGAGCAGATCGCGGTCCTCCAGATCCCGGCCCTCGGGATCACCGCCGACGTCGTCGAGGGCATCGGCCTGGAGCAGACGATGCCCGCCAACGTGGGGCACGTTCCCGAGAGCGCGCTGCCCGGCACCGAGGGCCCGACGGTGCTCGTCGGGCCCGCGGCGTGTGGTGCGGACCCGTTCGCCGAGCTCGGCGACCTGGCCGAAGGAGACCAGGTCCTCATCTCGGTCGGAGGCGGAACGGCGGCCTACGAGGTGACGAGCGTCGAGGTGGTCGAGGAGGACGCCGACCAGTGGATCACTGCGACCGGGGAGGACCGCCAGCTCAGGCTCTCGACCTGCGTGTTCGACGCCGACCTCGACCCGGTCATGATCGGGGTGACGGCCTCGCTGACGGACGAGCCGCTCTCGGACGAGGACCTCGCCGGCGACGCCGGTGACCTGACCCAGCTCCTGGGCAAGCCGACCGACGACGTCGTCGTGCTCGACGACGGCTACGGCACGGTCACGATGCTCGCCCCCGAGGACCGGATCGGCGTGCGGTGGGACGTCACCGCCGGGCTGTCGACCCAGCCGCTCGACTGGCAGCAGGTACGGGTCGAGCGCCTCGGCGACGACCTGGTCGTCGGCTGGGACGGCGGCGTCCACCTCGTCCCGCTCGACGGCGACGACCCGGTGTCGCTCGGTGAGGCCACGACGTTCGCCGTTGCCGAGGAGGCCGACGGCGTGTGGCTGCTGAGCGGGCTTGCGGTGACCGAAGCCAGCCGAACCCGGTTCGAGCCGTCCTGGCGGGCAACTCTCGTCTCCCGGAACGGCGAGGCGCAGGCCGAGATCGACGAACCTGCCCTCGAAGCCGAGGCATTGGGGCTGGAGGGGTTCGAGGACAGCGACCTCTTCTGGCCCAACGGAGTGTTCGGGACGCTCGGCATCGAGGGCGCTCGCAGCATGGGGGACGGACTCGTCTTGTCTCGTGAGGGAGACATCGTCGCCGTCGACGACGAGGGTGAGTTGACGGTGATCCGATCGAGACTCGTCGCCGACGGCGATCGGATCGACGTGGACCGCGGCAGGGCCGAGGTGCTCGACGCTTCGGATGATCGGGTGCTGTGGTGCGAAGGCGAGTACACGTGCAGTCGACTCCATCTGTTCGACGTCACGTCCGGGAGCAGCGAGGAGCTCGGTCAGGACAGCGGTGGTTGGTCAACAGGCGTCTTCTCGCCTGACGGTTCGACGGTGGCCGTGGTGCCCGAGCGGAGCGCACTGGTGCTCTTCGTGGATGAGAGTGGCTCCGAGGACGTCGTCCATGCCGACTTCCTCGCTGGTCTACCTGCGGGCGAGCGCTCCGCCATGGCCTGGGACCCCGACGGCGAGGCCGTGTACGTCACGACGGCGCTTCCGACAGGGTCCGAGACACCGTTGGCCCGTTTCGGTACCGACGGATCGGTGCAGTTCGCCGAGCTCCCGCTCAGCGGGTTCGACGGGGACGTCGTCGTACTCGACCGTGATGCCGTCGTCGGGCTCGACGAGCTGCCGGCGTGCTCGGAGGGTGCGGCGGTCGACCGGTGTGCCTTCCCGCTCGGGTAGCAGGCGGCTGTGCTCCGGTGTCAAGGTCGTACGTCCTCGCTTCGCTGCGGTGCCGGGCTGATCGCCTCGACGGCGAGTCGCCCCGGTCTCGCGCCACGTTGGAGCGACGAGGGGTCCGGCCCCGCGGGCCGGGTGGGGTTTCGCGCCACATCGGAGCGACAAACGGCAGGGCCTTCGACGTGGCGCGAGACTCTGCGCACCACATTGGAGCGACAATGGTCGACTCGCCGTGATTCGAATCGCAGTACTGGCTCACTGGCGGGGTTGTCCTATCCGAGTGATCAGTTGCTCGCGGAGTGTGAAGTGTGAACTTTCGAGTGGTTTCACTCGAATCATCATGGTCGGTTTGGTAGAGTTTGATCGTATGCAGGCGGCGGAGCTGCTCGTGGCAGTGGCCGATCTTTCGGTCGGCTGTGATCTCGATGAGATTCGTCGTGTGGTGTGTGCGATCGATCAGTTGAAGGGGAAGGTCTCGCCGGCGCTCGTCGCTGCTGATGAGGCGAAGCTGTTCGAGGTCGAGTCGGCGACGTCGATGACGGCGTGGTTGAAGGGCGAAGGGCTCCACCACGGCGAAGCGGCGGGGATGATGTCGATGGCCCGCAAGTTGAGGCGGTTGCCGGTGTTGGCCGCGTCGTTCGAAGCCGGGCGAGTGCGGTCGGGGCATGTCCGGGCGGTCGTCGACAACACGCCTGGGAAGTTGGTCGACGAGTTCGCCGACCAGTCCGACGACCTGATCCCGCTGCTCGAGGACCTGACCGTCGACGAAGCATCCGAAGCGATGCAGGCCTGGAAGCAGGCGACCAAGGACCGGGTCGGTGAACGCGAGCTCGGGCTCGACAAGCGGTCACTGCACATCTCGAAGATGCTCGACGGACGACATCGCATCGACGGTGAGCTCGACGCCGACGCCTCCGCCGTTCTCAACAAAGCGATCAAACGAGCAATGCAGCCCGACGGTGAACACGAACCGGCGCGTTCGCCTGCGCATCGGCGTGCGGACGCGTTGGTCAGTGTCGCGTGGTTCTACCTCACGCACTGCGAGCAGGAGACCTCGACCAAGCGGAACCGGCCTCACCTGAACATCACCGTCAACGCGGAGACCGGTGATGCGACCAGTCCCGATGCGTCGGTGGTGCCGCGTCCGACGGTCGAGCGGTGGCTGTGCGACTCGATCGCCCACCGGCTCGTCCGTGACGACGAAGGCGTGATCCTTCACCACGGGCGAGGCCAACGGACGGCGACCGACGCGCAGTGGTCGACTCTCATCTCCCGCGACGGCGGCTGCCGCGCTCACGGGTGTGACCGCGGGCCGGCGTGGTGCGAGGCGCACCACGTCGTCGAGTGGGACGACGGCGGGCCCACCGACATCGACAACCTCGCACTCATCTGCGAGCGGCACCACCACCTGCTCCACGAGCTCGGCTGGCAACTCAAGCTGCTGCCTGACGCGACGCTGAAGATCACGCTTCCGTCTGGGCGGGTACTGACGACTCGACCGAGGGGCGTCGACCCACCCCGCCTCTGGTGACGCGGCGGATTCCCAGCTGCCGGTCAGGCGACCTTCGGGTCGCCGCGGCGGCGCGCCCCGTGGTCGGTCAGTGGCGTTCGAGGCTGTCGATCAGGGTGGCCAGGGTGGTCGAGTAGCGCTCCATGGCGGCCTCGGGGTCGTCGCTGCGGGCCACCTGGAGGCCGGCCTCCGAGGTTGCCGCCAGCAGGAGCTGGGCCAGCGGCTCCACCGGCTGCTCCCCTACCTGCTCGGCCTCGATCGCCTGGCGGATCGCCGCCGACGTCAGGCGCAGCGTGTAGCGGGCGTTGATCTCCTGCCACGTCTCCCACGACAACACCGCCGGCCCGTCGATCAGACAGATCCGCTGCACCTCCGGCTCCAGGCACAGCTCCAGGAACGCCAACGACCCCCGCCGCAACCGCCCCAACGGTGTCGACTCCTCCGCTGCGGTCCGCACGAGCGTCGTCGCGATCTCCGCCTCCACCTGCTCGTACACCGCCTCGAACAGGTCCTCCTTCGCCGGGAAGTGGTGGTAGAGCGCCCCCCGGGTCACCCCCGCCGCCCGCACGATCTCCGTCGTCCCCACCGCCGCGAACCCGCGGTCCCCGAACAGTCGACGCGCCGCCTCCACCAGCGCCGCCCGCGTCGCCTCGCCCTGCTCCACCTTCCGGTTCACGTCGGCCCCTCCATCGCGAACCACTGTACGTACGTGCAGCCTGCATGTAACGTGCAAGCTGCACGTACGTACAGATTGCACGTTCATAGGAGGCCCGTCTCATGACCCCGGACCAGTTCTTCGCCCACCGCCGCACGATCACGCTCGACCGCGGCGACGTCGCCTTCGTCGACCTCGGCTCACCATCCGACGGCAGCGCCGGCGAGGCCCCGCCCGCGGCCCTCTTCGTCCACGGGGTGTTCCTCAACAGCTGGTTCTGGCACGGGGTCGCCGAGCGGGTCGCCGACCTCCGGCGTTGCATCGTCGTCGACCTCCCCGGCCACGGCGCGACCCCGGTCGCCGACCACGAGCTCACGCTCCCCGGGCTCGCGCACCTCCTTGCCGAGCTGTGCGGGAAGCTCGGACTCACGGCGGTCGACGTCGTCGGCAACGACAGCGGCGGTGCCATCTCCCAGGTCTTCGCGGTCAACCACACCTCGCTGGTCCGGTCGCTCGCTCTCACCAACTGCGACGTCCACTCCGACCTCCCGCCGGACGCGTTCGCCGCGGTCGTCGAGGCCGCCCACGCGGGCGCCTTGGCCGAGGCGGTGCCGCCGTTGTTCGCCACCCCACGCTCGGTGCGCCTCCCGAGCGTGCTCGGCATGGGCTACCAGGACCCGGCGGCGATGAGCGACGAGGATCTGCTGCCCTACGTCGAGGCGGTCGGTCGGCGGGCCGGGGCGGCGGAGGACATCCAGCGGTTCCTCGTCGGGCTGCGGGCCGACGACCTCGTGGCCATCGAACCGGGGCTGAAGGGGCTCGACGCGCCCACGCTCCTCGCCTGGGGCACGGGCGACGAGTTCTTCGACCTGAAGTGGGCCCGCTGGCTGCGAGACACCATCCCCGGCGCCACCGAGGTCGTCGAGATCCCCGACGCCAAGCTGTTCTGGCCCCAGGAACGACCCGGCGAGCTCGCCGACCTGCTCCGCACCTTCTGGGCCGACGAGGCCCAGACCGCGGCCTGACAGCGCGGCCGCGGGGCCGGGTGGCGCCACCGGCCGCATCGGCAGATGTCCGACCGGCACGGCCGGTGCTGCGGTGTGTTCGGTTGCCGGGACGGGCGGACCGCGTTCGGAGAGCCCCCGATCGTCGCGTCGCCCCGCACCCGGTCGGGCGCCCCATCCGCCGTGCAACTGAGTACCCGGCCTCCTCGCCGTTGCCCGCGAGCGCCGACGGCGACGAGCCCGGATCACCGCCTCCTCGGAGGGACGCCTGATGTGCGCGGTGGTGGCCGGCAGGCGGGCGCGATCGGCGAACGCGGTGGCGGCGATGGTCCGCTCGACGTCATGGGGTCGGGTGCTGCCACCGTGTAGCCAGCGCCGCTCCGGAGTTCGACGGTTGTCATCGGCCCACTCGAACGACCTTGCGCCGCTGGCCGCAACCGACGACCCACGACGTGGCGACGCGGAACCTCGGCGCGTCGCCGAGCGGTTCTGCGGGCCAGGACTGCCGGATCGGGGCGCGGCGCGCTCCATCGCCTCCTGGGCGATCAGACGTGGCGCCTCGTCGAACGCCGGGAAGAGCACTGCGTGGCCGACACCCGTGGCTCGGCCGTGCATCAGTCTGATCGCTGACGGCATTCAGCCGAGGCGGTGGGTGGCCCGCGGTGCCGGCCAGGTGCTCGTCGAGCGGCGCGATGCCACGATCCAGCGGCGACGAGCAAGCCATCGGACGGCGTGGGGCTCCGGCCCCTCGCCGACCAGTTCGGTGGAACACCGACTGGTTGCCGGCGTACCGGACGGCGTCGATGGCGGCGCGCCCGGCGATCCGGTGACCCGACCTCGGCTGGACGCCCGGCTCTGCTCCTCCGTATGTAGCTCCGGGTCCGGTCCTGCGAGGTGGTGTCCATGCTCGCCTCAGCTCGGGTGATGAGCCGCCACGCGGCGGTCCGGGCGGCGACGGCCGAGGTGATTCCGTGTTCGACGCCGTCGAGAAGGTGACCGTGCACATCACCCACGCGGAGGCGCCCTCGGGAACGCCGGGCGCAGGGCCGGCATCGTGATCGCCGGGCGTTGCGGCTGCGCCGCTGCTCGTGCGCCGAGATCTCGGGCCGTCGATGTAACGCCCGCCCGAGGTCGTGGCATGTAGTCGGATGTATGGGCGTGAGGAGCCGGACCGAGGTCGACCACGAGGAGGGCCGCGACGTCACCGACGCCGAGCTGCTCGTCGGCTCGGTGGACGACGTCGACCGCTTCGGCGCCCTCTACGACCGCCACGAGCGAGCGATGCTCGGGTTCTTCTACCGCCGCACCGGCTGCGCCCAGACCGCCGCCGACCTCACCGCGGAGACGTTCGCCGCCGCCTTCACCTCCCGCCGGCGCTTCACCGACACCGGTGCGCCGGCGGGGGCGTGGCTCTTCACGATCGCACGGCGCCAACTCGCCCGGTACCTCCGGGCCGAGGAGGTCGGCACCCGGGCCCGGCGCCGACTCGGTGCCGAACGGGTCGTGCTCACCGATGACGCCATCGAACGGGTCGAGGAGCTGGTCGACCTGGCCGGGCTCGGCGAACGGCTCCGCAACGCCCTCGCCGAGCTGTCCGACGCAGTCGCCGCCGCAGTGCGGCTCCGGGTCCTCGACGGGCTCGCCTACGCCGCCGTCGCCGACGAGCTCGGGTGCACCGAGGGCGCCGCCAGGGTCCGCGTCGCCCGGGGACTCGCTCAGCTCGCCGAGCAGCTCGACGACCCTGCGGCGATGCGACCACCCGAAGAGGCGCGCACACCCGAGGAGCCCCGCCGATGACCGACCAGGACGTCCTGCTTCCCGAGCTGCGCCGCAGCCTCGTCGACGCCGCACCCGGGCGTCATCGGCGACGTCGGCGTCGTCGGACTGTCGTCGCTGCCCTGTCCGCCGCTGCAGCGGTCGCCGTGGTCGTGGTCGGCACCGCGCCGTGGGCCGGCGACGACGCGGTCGACGTCGCCACCGTCGATCGGCCGGGTGAGGACGTCCAGGTGCTCGGCGAGGAGACCGACGAGGTGCTGCTGCTCGACGACGGCTACGACGGTGTCCTCGCCGTCGACCTCGACACCGGGGTCGCGGCTCGGTGGTCGCTCCCCGGTCAGCGGCCGGGTGACCAGCCGTTCCGCCTCCGCCGGGTCGGTGACCGGCTCGTCGTCGGGTGGGGCGAGATCTGGGCCGTCGACTACGACGGCTCCGACCCGCAGCGGTTGGGGGAGGCGACGATCTTCCTGCCGGCCGACGACGAGCACGTGTGGCTGATCGACTGGGACGGTGGCCGGATCGGCTCGGGTGATGTCACCTACTCGCTCGTCGACCTCGACGGGAACGTCGTCGGCTCGGCACCCGGCGTGCCCGACGCGAGCCCGGTGATCGGCGTCGGCGACCGTCTCGTGCTCCAGACCGACGACGGGCTCGACCTGTGGGACCTCGACGCCGGCGCCGTCGTCGACGACGTCGGAAGCGACACGTCGGTCGCGCTCGACAGCGACGGCGAGCACCTCGTCCACTGCCTTGCCGACTGCGGGATCGTCACCGTCGAGAACGTCGACACCGGCGTGGAGTGGTCGATGTCGCCGGGGTTCGAGGGCGCCACCGGATACGTCGATGCCGCGGTCGCCCCCGGGGGCACGATGGTGGCGGCGGCAACACGGGGTCTCGCCGGGCTCGAGGTCGCGATGGTGGATCGTCGCGTGGGGAGCACGCAGAACTGGGATGACGATCTCGCCATCGCGGCGTGGGCGCCGGATGGCGACGCCGCATACGTGGTCGAGCGCTCCTACGGGCGCGACACGACGGCGCTCGGCCGCATCGGCGTCGAGGACGAGACCATGATCGGCACCGCCCGCGAGACCATGTTCGCCAGCGCAGTGCTGCCGGTCGCCGGCGCGGTGAGCGCGGTCGTCGCCGACGCCGGCGACGTCCCGATCCTCGGGGAGCTGCCGATCGGGGCGGAGGCCGATTGCCCGGCGCCGACGGTGTACCCGGCCGAGCCCCGCGAGCCGTGTGCGTTCCGGCTCGACCTCAGCCCGTCGCCGGCCGGCGGGTGAGGCGGCGGCGCCGGCGGGCCGTGCGCTCGACGCAGCGGACGAACGCGTCGACCTGCTCGGTCCGGTGGCCGGCCGACCAGGCGAGGACCAGCGTGGTCGGCGGGGCGTCGGTGACCGGGACGCAGACCAGGTCGCGGCGGACGGCGTCGGTGGCCGAGCGGGGGACAACGGAAACCAGCTGACCGAGCGCGATCCGCTGCATCAGCTCAGCCGTGTCGCCCACCAGCGGGCCGCGTCGCTCATCGTCGGCGTCGGGCACGCGCTCCGGCCAGCGGGGCTGGGGCTCGTCGGCCAGGTCGTCGAGGCGGAGGCACGGTCGCCGGGCCAGCGCGTGGTCGGGGGCGAGGAACGCCGCCTGGTCCTCGACCAGCAGGTCCGTGGTGTCCAGGCCGGTCAGGTCGTTGCTCGGGTGGTGGAGGAACGCCACGTCGGCCTCACCCCGCCGGACCAGGTCCGCTCGCTCGGCGGTGCTGGCGACCACGTCGACCGGTGCGGGGACCGAGGCGAGGGCCTCGGCGAGCAGGCCGGCGTCGCTGCCCGGCTTCATCGCCAACCGCAGCGGCCCCGGCGCGGCGGCCCGGCGGGTTCGCGTCACGGCGGTTGCCACGGCATCGAGCGCGACCCGGGCCTCGGTCAGGAGCACGGCGCCGGCCGGGGTCAGGGCGACTCGGCGGCTCGTCCGGTCGAACAAGGTCACCCCGAGGCGGCGCTCGAGCCGGCGGATCGCCCGCGACAGGGGCGGCTGGGCCATGCCGAGGCGCTCGGCGGCCCGCCCGAAGTGCAGCTCCTCCGCGACCGCGACGAAGTAGGCCAGCTCACGGGTCTCGATCGCGGCGCTCGGAGCAGGGTCCATACCGGGACGATATCGACCGGTACCCGATCGGTCGTTGGTCGACGGGCCGGGTCGTGGTCACCTGCCGCCATGACCGACACCCCGACGTCCCCGACCCCGGCCGACACCGCACCGGGCGGGCGTTTCGACCCGACGACCGCCGTCGCCCTCGTCACCGGCGCCAACCGGGGCATCGGCCGCGAGATCGCCGCCGGGCTCGCCGCGCTCGGCGCCACCGTCCACGTCGGATCCCGTCGCCTCGAACCGGGCGAGGACGTCGCCGCGACCTTGCGGGCCGACGGCCACCGGGCCGAGGCGGTCGCGCTCGACGTCACCGACAGCGCCTCCATCGCCGCGGCCGCCGACGAGATCGGTGAGCGGCACGGACGGCTCGATGTGCTCGTCAACAACGCCGGCATCTCCGGTGGGCCCGCCGCGCTCGGCGTCGACGCCGACCTCGCCGTGATCCGCGAGGTGTTCGACACCAACGTGTTCGGGGTGATCGCGGTGACCGCGGCGATGCTGCCGTGGCTGCGGCGGTCGGCGACCCCTCGGATCGTGAACCTCACCAGCAGCGTCGGCTCGCTGGCGACGATGTCCGACCCCGACCACTACTTCACGGCGATGCCGGCGGCACTGGCCTACCCGCCGTCGAAGACCGCCCTCAACGCGCTCACGGTCCAGTACGCCAAGGGCCTCCGGGCCGACGGGATCCTGGTCAACGGCGCCGACCCCGGCGCGTGCGCCACCGACTTCACCGCCGGGCTCCCGGGCATCGAGCGCACCGGCACCGACGGCGCCCGGATCGTGGTCCGTCTGGCCACGCTCCCGCCCGACGGCCCGACCGGTGCCTACCTGGCCGAGGACGGCCCGGTGCCCTGGTGACGCCGGGCACGGCGCCGGTGCGAAGGTCCGGTGTTCGGTTCGGGGGAGAGCGGGTAGGCCGAACGGGTGGGCGCCACCCGGGCAGCACCACCTTCCCGAGAGCGGAGCTGCCTCCATGGTCCCGACCCCGCGCCGGTTCGTCCGGCGCTCGCTCACCGCCGCTGCCGCGGTTGCGGTCGGCTTGCTCGCGATCGTGCTCGGCCCCGACACCGCCACGCTCGGCTCCAGCGCCGGCCTGGTAGCGCCGAGCTCCTCCCCGGTGGTCGTCGAGCCCGGCGGAGGCGGCTGAGCATCCCACCGAAGCGCGGACACCGGAACACGGATCAGCCCGATGGGCCATGCTGTGGCCCATGGACGCGATCGAGGCGATCCTCACCAAGCGCGACACCCGTGACTACCGGCCCGACCCGATCGACGAGGCGGCACTCGACCGGGTGCTCCAGGCCGCCCGGATGGCCGGCTCGGCGAAGAACGGCCAGCTCACCCGCATCGTGGCCGTCACCGACCCCGACGTCCGGGGCCAGCTCACCGGCGCCGGCGACTTCACGTCGTGGATCGACCGGGCCGCGGCGGTGCTCGTGTTCGTCGTCCCCGTCGACGGCGGGCGGCTGTTCGACATCGGGCGCATGGCCCAGAACGCCATGGTCGCGGCGAACGCCCTCGGCCTGGCGTCGTGTGCGATCACGTTCCACCACCAGGACGTGATCCGGAAGGTGCTCGGCGTCCCTGACGATCTCGAGGGCCCGATGGGCATCACCCTCGGCCACCCTGCGCCGCCGCCGGCCGACCGCCTGCGCGGCGCCCGCGTCCCGCTCGACGAGCTCGTCCACCGCGACCACTGGCGCCCCTGACCCCGCAGCATCCCGATCTGGTACGCGTTCGAGCCACCAAATGGGGTCGGTTGCGCGCACCAGATCGGGTGGGTCAGGTCGGTGTGGGAATGGGGCGGGTGGCGATGGCGATGGCGCCGGCGGTGAGCTCGTGGCGGCGGCGGAACAGGTCCATCGCCACCGGTGACGGCGTCCGCGACGTCTCCCACGACGCCAGGTCGGCGTAGCGGGTGACCAGCATCATCACCTCGCGCTCGTCCTCCGGCTCGGCCTCGCGGAACAGGCCCTGCACCTCGGCCTCGTAGGCGTCGTCGTCCTCGAAGGTGGTCCACGCCTCGGTCGACAGCTCCACGACCTCGTCGACGACGTCGGACGCCACGTCGAAGAACCGGAACACGTAGACCCCGTCCTCGTCGACGGGGGCGAACTCCCGGGGCCGCGCCGTCGGGGTCATGGGCAGGCCGTCGACGATGCCGAACCCGGCGTCCTCGATGGCCTCGACCATCTTCTCGGGATCGTCGGTGCCGGACACGACGAGCAGCTCCGAGGTGGAGATCCCGAACAGGCCCCGGAACGCGCCCCACAACGGGGCCAGCGCCGCCGTGTCGAGCTCCTCCCACGCCGCTTGCCACGAACGATCGTCGGCCCGGATCCTCAACCAGTGATAGGTCACGTCACGACCTCCCGATCGGGACCGTAGTGGCCGCGCCCGGCCCCGGTCGGGAAGGTCGCCGGTCGGTGCCCGCGATCAGCGGGCCAGGTACCAGGCGGCGGCGTCCGCCGGGAGCCGGCCGTCGACCAGCGGCGTGCTGGCCAGCACCGGATCGCCGAGTGCGGCGATCGCGGCCGGGGCCGCGGCCGGCGTGTCGCCGAGGTTGACGACGCATGCGTACCCCGAGCCCCGCCGGAAGGCGAGGACCGCCTCGTCGCCGGTGTCGACCCACTCGAGCGCCGGCACGTGGGGGTCCTTCGGCAGCTCTCGCCGCAGGCGCAGCGCCGACCGGTACAGCTCGAGCATCGAGTCGGGGTCGCCGGCCTCGTGCGCAGCGGTGAGCTCCGCCCAGTGGTCGGGCTGGGGCAGCCACGAGCCGCCCGGCCCGAAGCCGAAGGGCTGCTCGTCTCCCGACCACGGGATCGGCACCCGGCAGCCGTCGCGGCCCTTCTCCTCGCCGTTGGTGCGATGGAACGTCGGGTCCTCCCGCACCTCGTCGGGCAGGTCGACGACCTCCTCGAGGCCGAGCTCCTCGCCCTGGTAGACGTAGGCGCCGCCGGGCAGGCCCAGCATCAGCAGCGTCGCGGCGCGGGCCCGGCGGGTGCCGATCTCGCCGCAGCCGTAGCGGGTCACGTGGCGGACGACGTCGTGGTTCGACAGCACCCACGTCGACGGCGCGCCGACCGCGCCGAACGACTCGAGGCTCTCGTCGATGGCGTCCCGCATGCCCTTCGCGTCCCACGGGGCGAGCAGGAACCCGAAGTTGAACACGGTGTGGAGCTCGTCGGAGCGCACGTAGAGCGCCCGCCGCTCGGGGCTCTGGACCCACGCCTCGCCGACGAAGGTGCGGTCGCCGTCGTAGGCGTCGATCACCTCCCGCCACTCCCGGTAGACGTCGTGGACCTCGTCGCGGTCCCAGTGGGGGTGGTTGGCCTCGGCCATCCCCGAGAAGGCCCGGCCGTCGAGGTCGGGCATGGCCGGGTCCTTGGCGAGACCGTGGGCGACGTCGATGCGGAACCCGTCGACGCCCCGGTCCAGCCAGAACCGGAGGATGTCGCGGAACTCGGCGCGGACCTCCGGGTTCGTCCAGTCGAGGTCGGGCTGCTCGCGGGCGAACAGGTGGAGGTACCACGGGCCGGGTGTGCCGTCGGCCTCGGTGATGCGGGTCCAGGCCGGGCCGCCGAACTGGCTGCGCCAGTCGTTGGGTGGCCGGTCGCCGTCGGGCCCGCGGCCGGGACGGAAGATGTAGCGGGCCCGCTCGGGGCTGTCGGGCGCGGCCGCGAGCGCGTCCTGGAACCAGCGGTGCTGGTCGGACGTGTGGTTGGGCACGAGATCGACGAGGACCCGCAGGCCGAGCTCGTGGGCCTCGGCGACGAGGGCGTCGGCGTCGGCGAGCGTGCCGAAGCGGGGGTCGACGTCGCGGTAGTTGGCGACGTCGTAGCCGGCGTCGGCCTGGGGCGAGGGGTAGAACGGGTTGAGCCAGATCGCATCGACGCCGAGGTCGGCCACGTAGGGGAGCCGGGAGCGGATGCCGGCGAGGTCGCCGATCCCGTCGCCGTCCGCGTCGGCGAAGCTGCGCACGTAGATCTGGTAGATCACGGCGTGCTCCCACCAGGCGGGCGTGGGCGCGTCGGTCTGGCTCATGGGACCTCCGTCTGCCGCCCGGCCGGATCGGCGAACCCCGGGGGGCGGGGGTGGGCCGGGCCTGTGCCGATGATGGACCACGCCGCGCTGCTACGGCCGTCCCTGCGACGAGGAATCAGTCACAGTGGTCACCCGCCGCGTCCGGGCTCACGCTCGTTGGTGTGGCGCAACGCCGCCGGCGACTCGGACCGGTTGGACGGCGGCTCGGGGCTCGAGCGCCTACGCGATGGCTGACCGCCCGCGATCCCAGCGCATCTTCCAGGTGCGGAGATGCGACGCAACCCAGACGGGACCGGAGCGCAGGCGTACGTACGGTGACGGGAAGTCTCGGTGCGTGTTGGCCAACTGCGACACACGCTGCCTGCTGACGCCGAGGATGCTCGCGGCCTCGGCCGTCCCTGCGAGGCGGGATGCTTCGTCGTCGCGCCGGTCTGCCTCTGCGTCGCTGACGAGCTCGATGGCGACGACCTCGCCGGGCACGATCGACGTGACCTCCTCGATCGCGACCTGCGTGGCCCCGATGAAGTCGTCCGCGACCACCGTGAGCGTGGTGGAGAGCCGTTGGGTTCCCGGGAAGCCAGTCGCAGAGCCGCCGCGCTCGGCCACGTTCATGAGGTCGTCTTCGGTCAGAGGAGCGTCAGCATCGAGGTCCAGCGTGGCCATGAAGTCCGGCACGGGTAGCTCTTCCCCCGGGTGGCGATCGGCGGTCGTGGGGCGGTGCACGTCCATCCAAGGACCCGGTCTCCTGATCACGGCCCTGGTGTGGGTGCCCGTCGTCCCTCGTGTACCCCCCACTCTCGACGCGACCCTTTCGGATGTAAAGGGCCGATCCGCTCAGCGCCGCCTGGGCTGCGCGCTCAGCAGGGGGCGGTCTCGGAGGTGATGCGCCACTCCTCGGCGCCGGTCAGCTCGGCCAGGACCACCGGCCCGGCACCGTCGGGGTCGGTGCCATCGGGGCGGATCGACAGCACCTGGCGGTTGGTGACCGCGATGACCTGGTCGGGCCCGGCCCACGTGAGGTCGACGATGTCGCGGTCGGTCTGCACGCTGAACGGCACGGCACCAGGGTCGGTGACGTCGAGGACGTCGACGTGGTCGGGGCCCCGGCTGCCGGCGATCGCCAGCCGGGTCCCGTCGGGCGAGAGGCAGGCATGGAGCGGGAAGCTGATCGCCAGCTCGGCCAGGCGCGCGTCCTCGACGACGTCCACGACCACCACCCCCGGCCAACCCGGCTCGTAGACCGCGAGGAGGTCGCCGGCGGCGTCGAGCACGGAGGTGCCGGGGTCCGCGATGGCGGTGATGGGTCGCCGCCCGAGCGCCGGTGACCAGTGGGTCAGCGAGAAGCCGTCGGCGGAGCCGGACCCGTCGTAGGCGAGGATGCCGTCACCGACGCCGGCCCAGACGACCCGGGCGCCGTCGAGCAGCGTCTCCACGCCCGCGCCGGCCGCGTCGAGCCGACGCACGTCGACGAGCGGCGCCGACGGCTGCGAGCGCACGGTCCACACCTCGCCGACCCGGGAACCGGGGATCAGCTCGTCGGTCGGTTCGGTGCCGCGCAGCACCTCGAGACCGCCGTCGGGCGCCATGGCCGCGACGACCTGTTCGTCCTGTGCCGCCCCGTCGACCGCCGAGGGGGCGAGGCCCGGGAACACGACCGACCCGTCGGCGAACAGCAGCTGATGGCGCCACCCGCCGTGCACCACCACGTCGTGGCGGGCGGTCACCCGATGGCCGTCGACGATCCAGATCGACACCTCGCCCGGCGTGCGCCACTCGGTCGTGATCGCCAACCGCCCGCTGATCGCCGCGGTGTCGAGCAACCGGATGGCGGGGAAGCGACGCGTCGGGGTGATTCCGGTCCCGTCGGTCGAACCGTTCGGCGCCACGTCGGCCGACGTGGCCGTTGATGTCGTGGACGTGGTCGGCCCGGTCGGGGCGTCGCCGCCGGGGTCGTCGAGCAGCGTGATGGCCACCATGCCGGCGAGCAGCAGCAGGACCACTCCGAGCGGGCCGAGCCCGCGGGGGCCGGGCGCCCGTCCGGGTCGTGCGGGGGGCCGCTCGCCTGGTCCGTCGTCGACCCCGATCACGGCGAGGCCGACGTCCTCGGTCGACGCCATCGATGCCATCGTCGCCGACTCCGCGACGCTCCGGCGGGTCGAGGACTCCGTTGCCGGCGTCGGGGCCCACGATCACCGATCCCGGGGCGGGACGCGCCGCGACGGGGCTCAGCAGGAGGCGGCGTCGGCCGCGATCCACCAGCTCCGGGCGCCGTGGAGCTCCGCGACGGGGACGACGTCGACGGTGTCGAGGTCGACGAGGCTGACCGTGTCGTCCTCGGCGACGACGAGCTGTCGGTCGGAGGCCCAGACGATGTCGTCGATGCGGCCCCGCACCCGGTACTCCAGGCGTCGGGCCGTCGGGTCGTCGAGGTCGATCACCGTGACCCGCTCGGGCGGCTGGTCCTCGACGAAGGCGAGCCGGCGGCGGTCGGGGGAGAAGCACGCACGGTGCGGCCGGTTGGTCACCGGCACCGCGACCCCGGGCTCGGTCGACTCGGGGATCGAGGCGATGGCGTCGCCGGTCCGCACGTCGAGCACGGTCAGCGCGCCGCCGCCCCGGGCGCGCACGGCGAGGAGGTCGCCGCCGGCCGCGAGGACGACCGGGCGCCGTCCTCGCACCACGTCGAGCACGACCGGGTCGCCGCCCGGTCGCCAGTAGGCCAGGTCGGACCCCCGGGTCGGCTCGGTGAGCCGCCCGACGAGCCCGTCGGCGACGCCGGCGTCGATCCAGCGGAGCCCCTCGACCGGGACCCGTTCGCCGACGGCGCCGTCGATGATCGGGGTGAACGCCGAGATGCCGGTCTCGCCCGAGTGCACGGCGAGGACGTCGCCGGGGTCGCGGCCCGCGACCAGGTAGCGCACGGCCGCCTCGGTGACGAGGGGCTCGACCCCGGTGGCGTCGGCCGCCATGCGCACGGCCCGGGCGTCGCTGGTGAACGCGACACCGTCGCCCGCGAAGAGCAACGGGTACGGCCAGTCGCCGGGCACGGTCGGCACGTCGAACCGTCCGACGGCGCGGCCGTCGGCGATGACCCACATCGGCTCCTCGCCGCCGAACGGCCACGGCGCCAACGCCACCCGGCCGTCGAGGCGGTCGGCGCCGGCGAGGAGGCGCACCGCCGGGAACCCGGCCTCGACGTCGATGGCGGTGTCGGTGGATCCGTCGGGGCCGGTGCCGTCGGGCCCGTCGACCGGCGGGGCGGCGGCGGGCGACTCGCCCGGGCTCGGCCCGGGCGGAGCCCCTCCTGCTCGCTGAGCGTCTGCCGGCGGCGTCGTGTCGGGCGCCGCACTCGTGTCGGTCGGTGCAGCCGTATCGGTCGGAACACGGTCGGGGCCTTCGACGACGGCCATCGCCACGACCACCGCCGCCGCGGCGGCGAGGGCCGCCAGGCGCCAGCGCGGCACCGCCTCAGCGGGTCGTGGCATCGGAGGCGATCGTCGACGTCGGTGCCGCCCGGTCCGGCCGGTTGTCTCGTCGCTCGCCACTCACCTGATCATCATCGCCGATGGTCGCCATCTCCGTGGGCGACGCCTGTCGTGCTCGGCGGCCGGGTGTGCTCAGCAGCCGGGGGTGTCGGCGTCGAGCAGCCACCACGAGGCGCCGGCCAGCTGCGCGATCGGTGTCCGGGTGCGCTCGTCGACGTCGATGACCTCGACCGACGTCGGCGTCGCGACCGCGAGCAGCGTCGGCGACAGCCAGGTCATGTCGCCGACCGGCTCGGCGATCGTGAACCGGCGACGGACCGGCGGCGTGCCGCCGAGCTCGGTGACGGTGACGTGCTCGCTGAGCGCCGGCGCCGTGTCGTCGGCCGACGCCGCAACAGCGCCGGACTGGTAGTGGCGCGCCGCGAGGAAGCGACCGTCAGGCGAGAAGCAGGTGGTGAGCAGGGCGTCGCCGAGCGGAACCTCGGCGATCCGGGTGTCCGTGCCCACGTCGATGACCGCGACGCGGCCGAGGTCGCGCTCGGCGAGCGCCACGAGGTCGCCGGCGGCACCGACGACCGACACGATGCCGTCGCCGGCGCTG
>JAXHUH010000011.1:0-17260 GCA_034211175.1 Actinomycetota bacterium | reverse complement strand
GCGGGGGCGGCGCGGCGAGGTCGACGGCATGGGCGACGGCCCGCTCCGGAGCGGGCAGCGACAGCATGTCGCGCTCGTCGGGCCCGACGACCGCATCGAGCGCGAGGGCGACGTCGCGGGTGCGCCGCGCCATCGGGCCGGCGACCGACAGGATGCCCGACCCGGGCGCCTGACGACCGGCGATCGGGATCCGCCCATTGGAGGTCTTCAGCCCGGACAGCCCGCAGAGCGAGGACGGGATGCGGATCGACCCCCCGCCGTCGCTGCCGGTGCCGAGCGCGATCATGCCGGCGGCGATCGCGGCCGCAGTGCCACCCGAGGAACCCCCGGGTGAGTGGGCGGTCGACCACGGGTTGGCGGTCGCCCCGAACGTCGGGTTGTCGGTCGTCCCCTTGTGCCCGAGCTCGGGGGTGTTGGTCTTGCCGACGACGACGCAACCGGCGGCTCGCAGGCGGGCGACGAGCACCGAGTCCTCGACCGCGGGCGGGTTGCCGGCCTTGAGCGCGGAGCCGTAGCTGGTGACGAAGCCGATGGCGTCCTCGAGGTCCTTCACCCCGAGCGGCACCCCGGCCAGCGGTCCGGGGTCGTCGCCGGCGGCGATGCGGCGGTCGATCTCGTCGGCGTCGGCCAACGAGCGCTCGGGGTCGGTGGCGACGAACGCGTTGAGCCCCGGGTCGAGCGCCTCGATGCGGGCCAGCGCGTGCTCGGTGACCCCCCGGGCCGTCAGCTCACCGTGCCGCACACCCATCGCGAGCTCGGCAACGCTCATCGTGCGGAAGTCCATGTCGGGCGACCATAGTCCCGCGCCCACGCCCGACCGCCGACCGGTCCAGTGCGGCCGGAGCGACCACGCGAGGTCGCGGCGCCGGGCCGGCGACGTAGCCGATCCGGCCGGGGCGGTCGCCCCCGCCGAGGACGGCGCCCCGACGGGCGGCAGAACGGTGCCAGAACGGTGTTGTGGTTCGGTGTTCCGGGCGGTTGGGTGGGTGCGCGGTGCCGGCGGCGTACCGGGCGGGCCGGGCCGGGCGACGACAACCTGCTGGTGACACGGGCAGTTGTCGCAACGACACCGACGGTGTCATGCAAGGGGCGACCGAACCCCTTTTGTGGGCGGAGGTTGGCGGATGATCGAGCAGAGCGTGGAACGCCCTTCCCGGCGGGACTCCTTCGAGACGTTCTTCGCGGAGACGGAGCCGAAGCTTCGTCAGGCGCTGTGCGGCGGCTTCGGCGCCGAACGGGGACGCGAGGCGACGGCCGAGGCACTCGCCCAGGGCTGGCAGCGATGGGACCGGGTCAAGGGGATGGACAACCCGGAGGGGTACCTGTATCGGATCGGCGAGCGATGGGCACGCGCCCAGGAGCGGCGTCACCTCGGCCTGCTCCGCCGGGAGCCCAGCGCATCGCCCGGGCACCCCGAGTTCGAGCCCGGGCTCGATCCGGCGCTCGCGGCGCTCAGTCGCCGCCAACGACAGGTGGTGCTGCTGGTCGTCGGCTTCGGCCTGACCCACGCGGAGACGGCGAGCCTGCTCGAGCTGTCCCGCTCCTCCGTCCAGATCCATCTCGAGCGTGGCCTCGCCAAGCTCCGGACCGCCCTTGGAGTCGACCAGTGAACATCGAGGACTTCCTGCGCTCAGCCGCCGGAGACGTGCCCCCTGCCGTGACCCTCGACGAGGTCCGGGCCCGGGCGCGACGTACGACGGAGCCGACCACACCCGTGCCGTTGGTCGACGTCGGCGACGGCTCCGAACCACCGTTCGAGGACGAGACGACGCCGCCGCAAGGTGCCGGCTGGGGTGCACGCCCGGCCGGCCCGCGCCCGGTGCGGACCCATCGCCGACTGGCGGTGGCCGCGGTCGGGCTCGTGGTCGCCGGTCTCTCCGTCTGGAGCCCGTGGGCGGACGGCACCGGCGACGACTCGGTCGTCGCCGGCAAGCCCGACGACGAGTCCCCTGGGCTGATCGTCTCGGGCCGGGACACCGACACCAGCGACACCACCGACACGGACGTCGAGACCACCGAGGACACCAGCCGACCCCGCGACGCCACCACGACGACGGTGGACGACGGCGCGACCACCTCGGTCCCGGCCGGCGCGGACGTCGAGGGCGGACCTGCGGGCGGCGGCGCAACGACAACCGACCGATCGACGACCACGGCCGCTCCATCGACGCGGCCCTCGCCGGCGCCGACCAAGCCGACACCGACCTCGACACCGCCGGTGAGCCCACCGTCGACGACGTCGACGACCGCCCCGGCGACGACCTCGACCACCACGACACCGACGACGGTCCCGTTCGATGCGACCATCCCGGCGATCGATCGCTCGCCCGTCGCCGAGACGTGGGCCGGTCAACCGGTGGGCGAGTGGACGAATGGCGGGTCGCTGCCCGGCTCGGTCGAGGCCTACGACGAGTGCGGCATCATCGAGCACGCGGTCACCGTCGGGGTGCTCGAACACCTGAGCGACGGGATCTGGGCGATCGCCGCGACCACCGACCCGTCGATCGTCGGCCCGGAGCTGGCGGGCTCCGGCGTGTGGCGCTCACGCGACGGCGGCGCCTCGTGGTCGACCGTGGAAGGGCTGAGCTTCTCCAGCAACATGGAGGTGCTCGTCTGCAACGGCACGCCCACGGACGGCGTGCCGACGTTCGACGGCCATCCCCGGGCGATCGCAGAGCTCGGCGGCCGGGTCGTCATCGGTGGTGAGGTCTACGAAGACGGCCGGGAACCGACGGTGTGGACCTCGACGCCCGACGGCTCGAGGTGGCGGGCGATCACACTGCCTGCGCCCGATGCCAGGATCGGGTACGCGGTCGTCGGGCTCGCAGCGACCGACGCCGGCATCGTGGCCCTCGGCAACCCCATCGGATCCTCGGGCCCGCCGATCGCGTGGTGGTCCTCCGACGGCTACCAGTGGACGCAGGCCGACACCGGCACGATGACGAGGTCGGACCGGGTCGTCGACGTCGCGGTCCGCGGCAATCGGATCGTGGCGGTCGGCAGTGTCGACCCGCACACGATCTCCGAGCGGCCCGTGGCGTGGACCTCGACCAACGGTGGCCGTAGCTGGACACGGGCGGGACTGCCGGGGCGCAGCGCCGAGGACGGACTGACGGAGGTGACGGCCGTGGCCGCGGGGCCACAGGGCTTCCTGGCCGTCGGCAACATCGACGAGCCGAACGCCGCGTTCGACTTCGACGCGGTCGCGTGGACGAGCGCCGACGGTTCGAGCTGGACGTTGGCCGCGGCCTTCGCTGCTCCCGACCACTACTCGCTCGCCCTCGCGGTCGCTTCGACCTCATCCGGCTTCGTGGTGACCGGGGTCGAGGGAGCCACGCGGGGCGAGGCGTCGGCCACGGCGTGGCTGACCACGAACGGCACGCCGTGGACCGCCATCCCGCCGAATCGCCACCAGAGCTCCCTCAACGTCGCCGAAGCGGGAAGCGGTGCGGTGATCGTCACCACCCCGCACCGGTGCGGCGGGAACGAGAGCTGCGGCTTCCCACGGGAACCGATGGTCGCCCGGCGGGTCCGCACGGGCTGATCGACGTGGTCCGGGGTGGCCGGCGATGCGCTCGTCGCCGGCCACCCCGCCGTCGCGCCGGCCCGACCCACGGACCGACCGTCGTTCCGGGTTCGGGGAACACGACGGCGGGAACGACCGTTGGACCAGGAGACCGGCCGCCGCGCGCTCGGGGCCGGGTCATCCGCCGACCATCCCGGGAGGGAACCTCGTGGCCGACGTCGAGTTCTTCTTCGACCCCGTCTGTCCGTGGGCGTGGATCACGTCCCGTTGGGTCGAGGAGGTCGCGAACCAGAGGGTCCTCGACGTGGACTGGCGCTTCATCTGCCTCCGCATCGTCAACAAGGACAAGCAGTACGAGGACGACCGCTACGTGCGGGGCCACGGGATGGGCCAGAAGCTGCTGCGGGTCTGCGCCGCCGTCCGCGAGAAGGAGGGGCCCGAGCGCATGGGCGCCCTCTACACGCAGTTCGGCGGCGACATCCACGTGAACGGCCGCCGCGACGAGATCGCCGCCGGCTGGGAGGCCGGGTTCCCCGACTACCTGCGCAGCGTCGGCATCGAGGAGGAGTACCTCGACGCGGCCAACGACGAGCGGTGGGACGAGATCCTCGAGAGCGAGGTCGAGACCGCGCTGTCGCGCACCGGGCGCGACGTCGGCACGCCGATCATCACGTTCCACGGCGCGAACTCCCAGTCGTTCTTCGGCCCGGTGATCTCCCGCGTGCCCCGCGGGCCCGAGGCGGTCGAGCTGTGGGACGCCATGTGGAAGCTCTCGACCTTCCCGGGGTTCGCCGAGCTGAAGCGCTCGCTGCGGGAGAAGCCCCAGACCGACAGCTGAGGACCGCGGCGCGAGCCTGCGCCGCAGCCCACCCGGGATCGCAACGCCCGCCCCTCGTGGGGCGGGCGTTGGCGCGCCGGCGCGGTCAGAGCTCGGTGTAGCAGAGCGTCTGGCGCTCGCGCTGGCGATAGGTCGACAGCTCGCCGGGCCCGCACGTGGCGCCGAGACTGATCCACGACGCCACCAGGCCGTCGGCGCCCGGGTCGTCGCACGGCACCGGGAGCACGAACCCGTCGGCGAACGCGAAGCACTCCCCCGCCTCGGCCCGAAGACGCGGAGCCTCGGTCGTCGAGCTCGACGACGGGCTGCGGTCCGCCGCGGCGAACGCGGTGAACACGAAGATGACCGCCAGGGTCCCGAAGACGAGCAGCCACGGCAGCCCGCGGACGAGCATCGGCAACCCGCCGCCGCTGTGGTAGCGGTACACGTCGCCGTGCTCGTCGACCACCGCGTGCGGGCGGGGGCCGGCCGTCGGTGCCGGCCGCGGCCTCGATGCCGTTCCTCCGGCGAGCGAGGCGTCGTAGCGAACCCGTCGGCCCGGGTCGGACAGCGCGTGCCACGCCTCGTTCACCGCCTGCATGCGCCGGGTGGACGCCGCGGCGTCGGCTGCGTTGGTGCCACCCCGACGGTCGGGGTGCAGCTCGCGCGCCAGCCCGAGGTAGGCCCGGCGGATCTCGTCCGCCGATGCGTCCGACCGGACGCCGAGCGTCTCGTAGTGCGTGGCCAGTGGGGCTCCCGACGATGCGTTCGCCTCCGACGGTACTCCGGATGCCCCGCCGGCGGCCCAGGCGCAGCCACGACCGTGCCCGTGGCGCGGTCACCTCTGCGATGGGCGCGATCGCTCGACTCCGACCACCGCGACCGGGCGCAAAGGCGGAACGGCGGCGCTACCGTCTCGCACCATGGGGGACCAACCGGCTGTCCGGGCGCTCGGTGACGCCGATCGGCCGTGGGTGCGTGACCTGCTGGTCGACACGATGGCGGGCCCGACGCTGTTGCGCCGGGGCGAGCTGGTCGATGCGGGCGTGCTCGACGGGTTCGTCGCGGAGCTCGGCGGTGAACGCGTGGGCGCGGCGTTGGTCGACGTGCGCGACGACGAGTGTGAGCTGGTCTTCCTCGCCAGCGCCGTCGAGGGCGCCGGCGTCGCTCGTGCACTCCTGGACGCGGTCGTCGACCACGCCCGGTCCGCGGGTTGCCGACGGGCGTGGCTGGTCACCACCAACCACAACGTGCGTGCGCTGGCCCTCTACCAGCGCAACGGGTGGGACCTGCGTCGGCTCCACCGTGGTGCCGTCACCGCGGCACGCCACCTGAAGCCCCAGCTACCGGAGTCGATCGACGGCATCCCGCTGCGCCACGAGCTGGAGCTCGAGCTGGTCCTCGACGACGACCGGACGGTGACCCGTCACGGCCGGCTGCGCTGACCCACCCGCCGACCCGCCACCGAGCTGCTCAGGCGAGGCCGACGACGCCGAACCCCGGGCCCGGCCACGGCATGACGACCCGCTGGTCGCCGTCGGGGCGGGCGAGCCGCAGCGCGCCGTCGGCATCGGCCGCCAGCTCGACGGCGTCGTCCGCCGGCACCTCCTCGGCGGCCGGCACCACCGAAGCCGCCGGCTCCACCGACGCCCGGATGAGCTTCTGCTCGCGCTCTGCGTGCTCGAGGTCGTCGAGGCTGCGGGCGAGGCGGGAGACCGTCGAGGCCACGCCGTGCTCGTCACCCCGATCGACCAGCAGCGCCACGGCCCGGTCGAGGAGCTCACGCGCACGGTCGAGCTCGCTGATCGCCATCTTCACCAGCGCGCGCTCGACGAGCAGCAGCGGGGACCACGAGAGCTGGCCCGTGACCAGTCCTGCCCAACGGTCGGCGTCGGCGGCGCGGCCGTTGCGCCGCAACAACGAGATGCGCATCGCGTGCGCGGTCTCGTCGAACCAGTGCAGCTTGAGCGCACGGTCGAGCAGATCGACGGCACCGTCGGCGTCACCGAGGTCGGCGCGGGCGAGCGCCCACTCCCGCAGCACCGCGCTCGAATCGGGCAACCGGGTGGTGGCGATCCGGCCCCAGCGCTCGACCTCGGCGGTGCGCCCCGTCCGCCGCAGCGCCATGAGCATGAGCCCGAACCCCGCCTCGTTCGTCGGGTCCAGCGCGACCGCCGTGTCGAGCAGGCGAATCGCCTGCTCCGCCTCGCCACCATCGATGCTGCGCTGGGCGGCCCGCCGGAGATGGGCCGCCTCCACCAACATCACGCGATCCGCCGGCATCGCTTCCACAACCATTCCTCCCCAGGAATCCGCCGCCTCGAGACAGCATGGAGAACAACGATGGCGGTTCCGACGATTTCACCGAGTCGTCATTGAAACGCAGTCTTGGCACGAGATCGTCAAGTGAGTGTCCCCCCACTGCGCCAGTACACGCCGTGATCGCGTGAGAGGAAACCCTCATCGACCAGGTAGCGACGGAGGGCGGCCGTGTCGGGGTGCCACGTCGCGAGGCGCTCGTTCACGACGCGTTCCTCATAGCGGAGGCCCGGTTCGAACTCCTGCGCCAACATGTTCAGCACGACGAGCCGCTTGCTGCGCTGGGTGGGGATGTCCCGCAGGCGCCCCTCGACCACGAAGGTCCGCAACACGTGCGCATGTTCGTCGGAGATCACCTCTGCGTGGGCCTCGACCGCACGGCCCGGGCCGGGTGCCGGCGGACGCGTTGCCGCGGCCGCCCGCGCCGCGTGACCGAAGGCCGCCTCGATGAGGTGGTAGTAGTCGCCGTCGCCGAGCACGAGGCCCGACGACTCGAGCCGCACGAGCGCGGTGGCCGCGCCACGGACGTCCAGCCCGGTGGTACGGCACACGTCGTCGATCGTCGCCGCACCGAGCACGAGCGCGGCGACCACCCGCCGTCGGCCGTCGTCGGCCAGGAGCCCGTCCAGCTCGACGGCGTCCGGCGGTGCGAGCGGCGGTTCGCTCACGACTCGACGAGCCGGGCGGCCAGGCGTTCGAGCCCGACCACGCGGCTTCCCTTGACGAGGACCGCGTCCTCGGGGCCGAGCGCGCCGAGCGCCGTGAGCGCGGCGTCGATGTCGGCCACCGGCTCGGGCCCGTAGGACGCGGTGCCGACGGCGACGACCTCGATGCCGAGGGCGTGGGCCAGCGCCCCCATCTCCCGGTGCTGGGAATCGGCGTCGTCGCCGAGCTCGGCCATCAGGCCGAGCACGGCCACCCGACGGCGGGCCGGCAGCGAGGCGAGGGACCGCAGCGCCGCCGCGACCGACATCGGGTTGGCGTTGTACGCGTCGTTGAGGACGCTGGTGCCGGCCGGGGTGCGCAGCAGCTGCATGCGCCACGGCGAGAGTCGGGCCGCGCCGAGCCCCTCGGCGATCGCCGACGGTCCCACCCCGAGCGCGACGGCACCGGCCGCCGCGGCGAGCGCGTTCGTCACCTGGTGCTCACCGGCCACGGCGAGCCGGACGTCGGCGTCGCCGGCCGGGGTGTGGAGCACGAACCGGGCGAGCAGGTCGTCGCCGATGCGCACGTCGGTGGCGGTGACCTCGCCGCGTGTGCCGAAGGTCAGCACCGCGGCCCGGGTGCGGCCCGCCATGGCCGCGACCCGGCGGTCGTCGGCGTTGAGCACGGCGGTGCCATCGGCCGGGAGCGCCTCGACGAGCTCACCCTTCGCCTCGGCCACCGCGTCCAGCCCGCCGAAGAGGCCGGTGTGCGCGGCGCCGACGCCGACGACGATGCCGACCGTCGGGCGCCCGATGGCGCACAGCTCGCGCACGTGGCCCGGCCCCCGCGCCCCCATCTCGAGCACCACGGCCTCGGCGTCACCCGGGGCGTTCAGGAGCGTGATGGGCAGACCGAGCTCGTTGTTGAACGAGCGGGGGCTGGCCGCGGTCCGATACGTCGTGGCGAGCACCGCGCTGAGCAGGTCCTTGGTCGACGTCTTGCCGACCGAGCCGGTGATCCCGACGACCCGGGGCCCCAACCGGGTGCGGGCGTCGACGCCGAGGGCCCGCAGCGCGTCCGCCGTGTCGGCGACGCAGATCGCGGTGCCGCCGACGGGCGCTCGCGACGTCAGGTAGGCGGCGGCGCCTGCCGCGAGCGCGGCGGGCACGAAGTCGTGGCCGTCGCGGTCGGCCACGATCGGGACGAACAGCTGGCCGGCCCGCAGCTCCCGGCTGTCGATGGCGGCACCCGACACCGACACCGCCGGTCCGTCGATCGTGCCACCGCACGCGCTGGCCAGCTCGGCGACGCTCAGCTCCACGGGCCCGACGGTAGCCGCTCGCCCACCCGGGCGAGCCCGGAACGGCGGCGCGTCGTCGGAGCTGGATCGGTGTTCGCCCACCCACCCCGCGTGTGCCCCGATCCCGAACTGGCAGGAGAACGCGACGGCGCGCGGAGCAGATCTTCCCGCCAGTTCGGGATCCCGGGTGGCGACGGGGGGCGGGCCCGGGCATGTTGTCCCGCCCGGTGCGGGCCGGGGCGATAGCGTCTGCGGCCATGTCCGGCCGCCGCACCAAGCTCGTCGTCCTCTTCGGGGGCCGATCGGCCGAGCACGACGTGTCCCGGGTGACGGCGAGCCACGTGCTGCGTGCCGTGGACCCGGAGCGCTACGACGTGCTGCCGATCGGGATCGACCGCGAAGGGGCATGGCTCGCGGCCACCGAGGCTCGGCGCATGCTCGACATCGGCCCCGAGGCGCTGCCCGCGGCGCTCGACGCCGAGGGTGATCCGGTCGAGCCCGGCGCCGCGCTCGCGCCCACCGAGGCCGGTCAGGAGGTCGTGGTCCTGCCGCTGCTGCACGGCCCCTTCGGCGAGGACGGCACCGTCCAGGGCCTCCTCGAGCTGGCCGACGTGGCGTACGTCGGCACCGGCGTGCTCGGCTCGGCCGTGTCGATGGACAAGGCGATGGCCAAGGAGGTGCTGCTCGCCGCCGGCATCCCCCAACCCCGCCACGTCGCGTTCCACGTCGACTCCGAGGCCGCCCACCCGCTGCGGGTCCGCGAGCGGATCGACCACGAGCTCGGTTGGCCCGTGTTCGTGAAGCCGGCCAACCTCGGCTCGTCGATCGGCGTGTCCAAGGTGTCCGAGCCGGAGCTGCTCGACACCGCGCTCACGGTGGCGGCGTCCTACGACGAGTGGATCATCGTGGAGGAGGCGATCGTCGGCCGCGAGGTCGAGCTGGCCGTGCTCGGCAACACCGGCTCGATGCGGGTCACCGTGCCCGGCGAGATCGTCCCCGGCGCCGAGTTCTACGACTACGAGGACAAGTACGTCACCGACGGGGCCAAGCTCCTCGTCCCCGCCGACCTCGATCCCGAGACCGTCCGGGTGCTGCAGGCGCTCGCCCTGCGGGCCGCCGACACGCTGCGGGTCGAGGGCATGGCCCGGGTCGACTTCTTCGTGGAGGAGTCCGGACGGGGGCCGCTCGTCAACGAGGTCAACACCATCCCGGGGTTCACGCCGATCTCGATGTACCCGAAGCTCTGGCAGGCGTCCGGGCTGTCCTACGGTGAGCTGGTCGACGAGCTGATCCGCCTGGCGTCGGAGCGCCACGCCCGCCGTTCGAGCCGGCGCCGCACCGATCGTTGAGCGGGACACCCGCCGTCGCCGGGACCGGGCCGCTCGTCCCGCCGCACCGTCCGCCCCCACGGGCGTGGCACCCCCGGGGTGACACGGTCGTGTTCATCCGTGGTGAAGAATGTCCGCCGTGATCTCCGACGCCCTCGCCGGAAAACGCATCCTCGTCACCGGCTCGACCGGCTTCCTCGGCACCGCGGTGGTCGAGCGCCTCCTGCGCTGCGTGCCGGGCTGCGAGCTGGTGCTGCTCGTCCGTCCGGGCAAGCGCTCGACGGTCGAGCGGCGCGCCCAGCGGGAGATCTTCCGCAACGACGCGTTCGACCGGCTCCGCGAGGAGCTCGGCGGGCGGGCCGAGTTCGAGGCGATGGTCGCCGAGCGGGTCCACGTCGTCGCCGGCGACGTCGGCCGCGACGGCCTCGGGCTCGACGACGCCGGACGCGCCGCCGTCGCGGACTGCGACGTCGCCATCCACTCGGCCGCGACCGTGTCGTTCGACTCGCCGCTCGACCGGGCCGTCGAGGTCAACCTCCTCGGGCCGTCCCGGGTCGCGGACACGCTCCAGGACGTCGGCGCCCGGGCCCACCTGGTCGCCGTGTCGACCTGCTACGTGGCCGGCAGCCGCCGGGGCTCGGCCCCGGAGATCCGGGTCGACGAGAGCCCCTTCTGGGTCGACGTCGACTGGCGGGCCGAGGTCGAGGGCGCCCGGCGCAGCCGCGCCGACACCGAGGCCGAGAGCCGCACGCCCGAGCGCCTGGCCGAGCTGCGGACCGAGGCGGTGGCCGAGCTCGGCGCCGCCGGCGGCCCGCTCCTGGCCTCGAAGACCGAGCAGCTGCGCGACCGCTGGGTCCACGACCGGATGGCCGACATCGGCCGGGCCCGGGCCCACTCGCTCGGCTACCCCGACGTCTACGCGTTCACCAAGGCGCTCGGCGAGCAGGCGCTGGGCCAGCGCCACGGCGACCTGCCGGTGACGATCGTGCGACCGTCGATCATCGAGTCGGCGCTCGCCGAGCCCCGCCCCGGGTGGATCCGCGGGTTCCGCATGGCGGAGCCGATCATCATCTCCTACGCCCGCGGCCTGCTCCGCCAGTTCCCGGGCGTGCCCGAGGGCGTGGTCGACGTCATCCCGGTCGACCTCGTCGTCGCCGCCATCTGCGCCGCCGCCGGCCGGGAGGCCGCGTCGCCCCGCCAGGACCCGGCGACGCCGCCCGAGATCGTCCAGGTGGCGTCGGGGTCGGCGAACCCGCTCGGCTACCGGATGCTGGTCGACCTGGTCAGCGGCTGGTTCGGCGAGAACCCGCTCTACGACGCCAAGGGCCAGCCGATCGTGGTGCCCGAGTGGTCGTTCCCCGGGCGGGGCAAGGTCCAGGGCCAGCTCCGCCGGTCGATCGACCTGCTCGAGCGGGCCGAGAAGGCACTCGGGACCCTGCCGCTGCGGGGCCGCCAGGCCGAGCTGGTCACCTCGCTCGAGTCCCGCCGCGACGAGGCCGAGCGGGCGATGGGTTACGTCGAGCTCTACGGCGCCTACGCCGAGTGCGAGGCCGTCTACGGCGTCGACAGCCTGCTCGCGTGGTGGGACGACCTCGACGAGGCCGACCGCGACCGGTTCGCGTTCGATCCCCGCGTCATCGACTGGACCGCGTTCGTCCGCGACATCCACCTGCCGTCGGTGGTCCGCAACGCCCGGGTCCGTACGACACCCCACGCGGCGACGGGCGAGTCCCGCAGCGACCGGCTGCGCCGCCAGGTCCTCGACCCGTCCCGGCACTTCGCGGCGTTCGACCTCGAGAACACGCTGATCGCGTCGAACGTGGTCGCCTCCTACGCCTGGCTGGCGACGCGCCGCCTCGACCCCGCCGACCGGGCCCGGTTCATCCTGAAGACGCTCGGCGAGGGGCCGTCCCTGCTGGCGCTCGATCGCAAGGACCGCAGCGACTTCCTGCGCTTCTTCTACCGGCGCTACAAGGGCGCGCCGACCGGCCAGATCAGCGAGGACGTCGACGAGCTGTTCAGCCACCTGATCCTGTCGAAGTCGTTCCCCGCGGCCATCCGCCGGGTGCGCGAGCACCGCCGGCTCGGTCACCGCACGGTGCTGATCACCGGCGCGCTCGACTTCGTCATCGCCCCGCTGCGCCCGCTGTTCGACGACGTCGTCTCGGCCGAGATGAGCGTGCGCAACGGCCGCTACACCGGCGAGATGACCGCGGCGCCGCCGACCGGCGAGTCCCGCGCCCAGGCCGTGTTGGACTACGCGGCCCGCTACGACCTCGACCCGGCCGAGGGCGTCGCCTACGCCGACTCGACCAGCGACCTGCCGATGTTGGAGGTCGTCGGGTTCCCCGTGGCGGTGAACCCGGAGACCCGTCTCGCCTCACTGGCCCGCAAGCGGGGCTGGCTGGTGGAGCACTTCGACAAGGCGCCCGGCAGCTCGGGCCCGCTCCTGCCGATCGCACCCCCGCACGGAGACATCGCATGACCCCACGACCTGGCTTCGTGCTCGAGGTCGACCGCAACACGCCCCCGATCCTCTTCCACCACGGGGAGGGCTTCCGGCTGGAGAAGCTGCCGGTCGGCAGGACGAGGGTGGTCTACCCGCCGGAGCCGCTGACCGGGCTCGAGGACCCGGACGGCGCCATCCGCCGGGCGCTGCTCGAACCGCTCGACTCCGAGCCCCTCCCCGCGCTGCTGCGCCCGGGCATGAAGCTCACGATCGCGTTCGACGACATCTCGCTGCCGCTGCCGCCGATGCGCCGCCCGGACGTGCGCCAGCGGGTCATCGAGGCCGTCCTCGACCTGGCCGCCGCGGCCGGTGTCGACGACGTCGAGATCATCGCCGCGCTGGCGCTGCACCGGCGGATGACCGAGGCCGAGCTGCGCCACGCCGTCGGCGACCGGGTGTACGACGCGTTCGCGCCCGACCACAAGCTGTACAACCACGATGCCGAGGACCCCGACGGCATGGCCGTCATCGGGACCACGCCGCATGGCGAGATGGTCCAGATGAACAAGCGGGCGGCCGAGAGCGACCTGCTCGTCTACGTCAACCTCAACCTCGTCGCCATGGACGGCGGGTGGAAGTCGACGGCGACCGGCCTCGCCGGGTACCCGTCGCTGCGCCACCACCACAACGTGGAGACGATGGAGGCGTCGCACTCGTTCATGGACCAGCACCGCAGCGAGCTCCACGCGTCGAACTGGCGCATGGGCAAGGTGCTGCGCGAGCAGGGCCCGAAGATCTTCCAGATCGAGACGACGGTCAACACGAACACGTTCGGCCACGACGGCCCGCTCGCCATGCTCCAGAAGCGCGAGTGGGAGTGGTCGACGAAGGACCGGGCCGCGTTCGTGGGCATGCAGGCCGGCCTGCGCCGCATGCCCGACCGTGCCCGGCGCGCGATCTTCCACTCGTGGCGCTCACCGTACGAGCTCACCTCGGTCCAGGCCGGCGAGGTCGAGGCGGTGCACCGGGTCACGACCGAGAACGTCTACCGCCAGCACCTCGTGGCGGTGGAGGGCCAGACCGACATCCTCACGATGGGCCTGCCCTACGTCGGGCCCTACAACGTGAACTCGATCATGAACCCGATCCTGGTCATGTGCCTCGGCCTCGGGTACTTCTTCAACCTGTACCGGGGCCGCCCGCTGGTGCGCCAGGGCGGGGTGCTGATCATGAGCCACCCGACGCCGTGGCAGTTCCACCCGGTGCACCACCCGAGCTACATCGACTTCTTCGAGCAGGTCCTCTCGGACACGACCGACCCCCGCGAGATCCAGGCGAAGTACGAGAAGGACTTCGCGGAGGACGAGTGGTACATCCACCTGTACCGGACCTCGTACGCCTACCACGGCGTGCACCCGTTCTACATGTGGTATTGGGGCTCGCACGCCCTCGCCCACCTCGGTCGGGTGATCGTCGTCGGCGGTGACCCCCGGGCGGTCCGCCGCCTCGGGTTCATGCCGGCGACGACGATGTCCGACGCGCTGGAGATGGCCTCCGACGTCGTCGGGGCGGGCGCCAGCATCACCCACGTGCACAACCCGCCGGTGCTCATGGCGGACGTCACCTGATGGCTGCCGGCAACTCCCGCGTCAGCCGGGCGCTGCGCAACGCCGAGTTCCCGATGCGGGCGCCGACGGTGCCGATCGGGGTCGAGCCGCCCGAGGCGCCGTCGAAGGTCGGTACCGACTTCGACACCGACTGGGCCCGCCGCATGCCGGCGCGGGTGGCGCGCCTCGCCATCCACGAGCTGGTGGTGGAGCCCGCCGTCCGCCTCGTCGCCCGGCCGAAGGTCCACGGCGTCGACCGCCTCGACCGGCTCGAGGGGCCGGCGGTGTTCGCGCCGAACCACCACAGCCACCTGGACACGCCGCTGCTGCTGCGCACGATCCCCGAGCCGTGGCGCCACAAGGCCGTCGTCGCCGCGGCGTCGGACTACTTCTTCACCAGCCGCGTCACCGGAGCGGCCTCGGCCATCGTGCTCAACGCGGTGCCGATCGAGCGCCAGCGCATCAACCGCAGCTCGGCCGCCGCCGTCGCCGACCTGGTCCTCGAGGGCTGGTCCCTCGTGATCTTCCCCGAGGGCGGCCGCAGCCCCGACGGCTGGGGCCAGGAGTTCCGCGGCGGCGCCGCGTACGTCGCGCTCCGCTGCGGCGTGCCGCTCGTGCCGGTCCACATCGACGGGACGAACCGGGTGCTGCCCAAGGGCACCCGCCGACCCCACCCCCAACAGGTCACGGTCACCTTCGGTGAGCCGATGCGGCCGGACGAGGGCGAGAGCGCCCGCCGTCTCTCCGCCCGGCTCGAGCGGGCCGTCGCCGCGCTGGGCGACGAGACCGCGACCGACTGGTGGACCGCCCGCAAACGGGCCCACGCCGGGACGAGCCCGTCGCTGCGGGGCCCGGAGACGACCTCGTGGCGTCGGGCGTGGGCCGTCGGCGCCGCCGAGGACGCGCGCGGTGAGCGGCGTCGCCGCCGCTGGCCCCCGATCTGACGTTCACGTCCCCGTCGCGCCCCGCGTCCGAGCGCACGCCACCGCACCGTTCTGGCCCGCGCAGAATGCCACCCGTGGGCGTCCGCGCGGTCCAGTTCGGGAGGGTCCTCGTTCTGGCCCGCGCCGGATGCCACCCGTGGGCGTCCGCGCGGTCCAGTTCGGGAGGGTCCTCGTTCTGGCCCGCGCCGGATGCCACCCGTGGTCGTCTGCGCGGTCCAGTTCGGGAGGTTCTCTTGTCGTCGGGGCCGGTGCCGGGTGGACGCGTCTCTCCACGCGTCCCGCCGCCGCCCCGTCGTGTGACGGGGCGGCCGTCGGCGTCGGCTCAGCCGCGCCGGTTCAGCAGCGCTCGCCGAGCGGTACGGCGTCCTGACCGAACGCCAGCCGCTCCAACGTCGCCCACACCAGCTCGAAGCCGTCCTCCACGCTGAGCGTGGCGTGGTGCAGGTGCTGGGACACGAGCTGGCCCTGGAGCGCGGAGAGCACGAGCGTCGCCGCCTCGGTCCGCCGCTCCGGGGGCACGCCGTCCTCGACGAGTGCCTGGTCGATCGCCGGCAGCCACACCTCGCCCGGGTCGACGAACCGCCCGTAGACCTCGGGCTGATGGTGCACCAGCGACCACGACTCGACGAGGAGCCGAAAGTACGGTGCCGGCTCCGGGCCGGCCGCGAAGCGCACGAGGGCCCTGGTGCGGGCGAGGCGCCCGACCTCCCCGTGCGCGTCGATCATGGCTCGCTCGAGATCGTTCCGCAGCTGGTCCTGGATGCAGTCCAGGGCCTTCGCCAGGAGCGTCTCCCGCGAGTCGAAGTAGTAGAGGAGCATCCGGTGGCTCGTGCCCAGCTCGGTCGCCATCGAGCGGAGCGAGAGGTCCACCAGCCCTCGTGTCCGTAGGAGATCGGCCGCCGATCGCACGAGGGCACCGGCGCGCGCGGCCGAGCGCGACGTCCCGCCATTGTCCATTCCCGCCATAGGTTCCCACCGTACCGGCCGACCACCGACGCTCGGCGAACGCGGATAGCCACGACGTGACACGGGATGCACGAATGGCTGCGTGACGACATCAGGGACTCCACGCCCTCCCTGGTGAAACGCTCCCCCACCATCACTCGGCGACGAGCCCGTCGCCAGGTTCCTGACGCACGATCGTGTGGTCCGGCCTGGACCCGCGCCACGCGCCGCGGTCAAGCTCGTCGGCTCCGAGGTCGACAACACGACCACGAGCCCGCCGCCCCGGTCGCCGCCGCCCCGAACGGCCGGGGATCCCAGGAGGTCGCCCGATGGGCCCCGCCCGAGACGTCACCGCACGACTCCTCACCGTCGTCGCCCTCCTCGCCGCGTCCGCCGCGTGGGCGTCGTGGGTGTTCTCCGTCACCGTGCTCGACCCGAACCGCAGCGTGGCGATCGCCGACGCCCTCGTCGACGACCCGTACCTCCAGGAGCAGGTCTCCGGCGTCGTCGCCGACACGTTGACCACGGCCACGGCCGGCCTCGGTGTCGACCTGGCCACCCTCGACGAGGTCGCGGCCCGGACCGTCGCCTCCCCCGAGGCCGCCGAGCTGCTGCGCGTCGGGATCATCAACAGCCACCGGGCCATCGTCGCCGACAACGAGCGCGTCGAGCTCGAGGTCGGCTCCGTGCTCGACGTCGCCCGGGCCGAGCTCGCCGAGGTCGTCCCCGCGGCGGCGACGGTCGCGCTGCCCGAGACCGAGACCGTCGAGCTGCCGACCGACCAGCTCGCGTTCGTGTCCGGGTTCGCGGACACCCTGCGCGGCTGGCGCGGCCTCGCCACGCTGGTCGCCGTGTCCGGCATCGTCGTCGCCGCGGTGATCGCGGTCGAGCGGTCCCGGGTCATCGCCTCGGCCGGCATGTGGGCGGTGTCCGCCGGCGGGGTGATCGCCGCGCTCGCCGGCATCGCCCGCCTCGCCGCCGGGCGCACCGAGGGCGCCACCGGCCTCCTCGCCCGGGCGACCGACGCCGCGTTCGGCCCGGTGACCGTGGCCTCGCTCGTCCTCGTCGGCGTCGGCATCGTGCTCGCGGTGTCGGCCCGCCCGATCGGCCGGCTGCTCGGCCGGACCTGGACCCTGATCACCGGCGACGGCCGCTCCCGGCTCGCGGCCGCCCCGGTCGGCGCCGCGGCAACCGCGGGCGCCGCACCCACCCGCCGTGCCCCCCGGCGCAGCTTCACCCTCCCCCGGATCCGGTTCCGCCCGAAGACGGGCTCGGAGGACGCCACGCGCAAGGGATCGACCGCACCGGCAACGGCGGCCGCCAACGGCACCGCGAACGGCGCCGCGAACGGGGCGGCGGCCGGCGGCACGCCTGCCCCGA
>JAXHUH010000010.1:0-14766 GCA_034211175.1 Actinomycetota bacterium | reverse complement strand
CGAAGAGCACCTGCACGTTGCCGTAGCCGACCTCGAGGTCGCGCACGAGCAGCAGCTTCGAGCGGCCCTGGCGGCGGGCGAGGAGGGCCTCGGAGCGGGTCGGCGGCCGCCTTCCACACCTGGGTGATGTCGCCGGTGATCGTGTGGCGGGTCGCGGACAGGACGAGGCCGCCGATCAGGAACAGCGGCACCATGATCAACATCCCGACGCGGATGCCGTAGCGGTCGCCGACCGCCCCGATGATCGGCAGCACGGCCAGGCCGGGGATGACCCACAGCGACGCCACCGAGAACCCGATCGAGCGGGCCCGGGGCGGGATGGCCAGCGACAACGTGGCGAGGATCCCGGGGCCGAGCACCGCCAGCGTGCCGCTGACCAGCATGTTCACCCCGATGGCGAACCACACGTTCGGGGCGAGCGCGAAGGCGATCAGGCACACCGACGCGAACGCGGCCGACTTGGCGAGGAACGACAGCACGTGGCCCGGGCCCTTGGCGAGCAGCCGGGTCGACACCCGGGCACCGATGATCAGGCCGGCGAGCTGGACCGGCTCGGCGGCGGCCGCCGCGAAGCCCCGGGCGCGCTCGTCGAGCCCGAACACCTCCTCGTAGAGCAGCGACGCCAACGACACGAAGCCGATCAGCGAGCTGGCGAGGAACGGCAGCGAGTACCAGATCCGCCGGAGCGTCTCGATCTTCCAGACGAGGCGCCAGCCCTCGGCGAACGACGGCGAGTCCTCCTCGGTGGCGACGGCCTCCTCCGACGCCCCCATCGCCCGACGCTCGTGGGCGCCCCGGACCGGCGGCTTCAACCGCCAGGCGAGGACGACGAACACGAGCGTCGGGACCACGAAGACGAAGAACGGGGCCCGCCAACCGAACGCGGAGGCGAGCAGGCCCGCGCTGAGCGGACCGACGAACGCGCCGACGGCGTTGGCGGCCCGGTGGGCCGAGAACACCTTCGGCCGGACCGACGGCTCGTAGTAGTCGGCGATCAGCGAGTTGTGGGTCGGGTCGACGACGGCCCGCCCGATCGCCGAGCCCGCCCGCATGATGCCGAGGATCACGATGGTGCTCGCCAGGCCGGTGCCGAGGCTGAACACGGCCCACGCCGCCGCGCCCATCCAGGCGATGCGGACGCGGTTGTAGCGGTCGGCGGCCCACGCGATGGGGACCTGCAGCATCAGCGCGGCGAGCGACACGAGCGCGACCAGCGTCAGGATCCCGGCCAGGTCGAGCCCGAAGTCGTCGCGGATCTCGGGCAGCAGGATCCCGAAGGCGGTGCGGTCGAGCTCGTCGACCGCGTTGAGCCCGAACAGGACGATGAGCGGGTAGACCGCGCCCCCGCCCGTGATGGCGAGCAGCTCGCGGCGGGGATGGCGGATCGTTCGCCAGATCGCGCTCACGGCCGGTCCCCCGTGGCGAGCTGGGGTTCCGGCTCGTCGGGCTCCGGCTCCGGTTCCGGTGGGGGAGCCGGGGGTGTGAGCAGGACCTCGTCGTCGCCGCCGCGGCGGTCGGCGACGAGGCTGGGCACGAGGATGCCCCGGCGGTCCGCGACCCGGCGCAGCGCCGCGTCCCGGAGCTGGAACAGGAGGCCACCGAGCCCGGCGGGCAGCACCATCAGCACGGCGAGCACGCCGACGCCGGAGGCGAGGAACTGCCACTGGACCGGCAGGAACCACTGGACGCCCTGGAGGTAGACGGCGCCGAGGAGCGCGCCCGGGAGGCTGGTGATGCCGCCGACGACGGCCATCGTGAACACGCCGAGGTTCTCGCCCGGCGCGTACGGGCTCGACCCGAGTGCCTGCTGGTGGTGCACGAACAGCGCCCCGGCCGCGGCGGCGAGGAACCCCGACAGCGCGAACGCGGTGAGCTTGGCCCGCACGACGTCGATGCTGAACGCCTCGGCCGCCCGCTCGTTGTCGCGCTGCGCGAGCAGGACGCGGCCCGTGCGGCTGCGGCGGATCCCGACCAGCGCCACGAGCGCCAGCACCAGCGCGGCCAGCATCACGTAGTAGATGGCGGTGGGCGAGGACACGTCGAGGACGCCGAGCAGCGGCAGGCGCTCGACCCGCTCGTTCGGCACCCAGCCGAAGTACGCCCGGTCGAGCAGGTACGACGTCACCGCCAGGGCGAACGCGAACGTCGACACCGCCAGGTAGATGCCCTTGGCCCGCAGCGCCGGCAGCCCGACCGCGATGGCGGCGACCGCGCCGACGACCCCGGCCATCGGGACGACGAGGAGGAGGTCGGCCTGCCACTCGATCGTCGCCTTGGCGCCGACCGCGGCGCCGATGGCGAAGAACGCGACCTGGCCCAACGACACCTGGCCCGCCCAGCCGGTGAGGACCACGACCGACAGCGTCAGAATGGCGTAGACCATCACGGCCGACGCCTTCAGCGAGTGGTCGACGGCGAGGACGTGGGGCAGGACCAGCGCGACCGCGGCGACGAGCGCGCCGAGCGCGACCCGTCCCCGGCGCACCACGGGGACCCGCGCCAGCTCGGGTGGGATCGGGCGGACCTCGTCGGCCGACTGCCAGCTCGACTGGTCGTCGAGGTCGATGCGCGTCCCCCGGCGGTGGCGCAGGAGGAGGGCGACGAGCACGACGAGTGCGAGCACGGCGTCCAGCGGGGGGAGCTGGACGCCGGCAACGGTCTCTCCGGCGTGCCAGTCGATGCCGAGCTCCAACACGCCGAGTGACACGGCGGACAGCCCGATGACCGGCAGATGGGTGAGACCGCCGAGCAGGAGCGCGGTCAGCGATCGGAGCAGGAGACCGAGGCTGAGCACCGTGCCGACGGGAAGGCCGAGCATCCCGGCCCGCAGGAACGTGGCGGCGAACGCCAGCAGGGCGGCGACCGACCAGACGAGCGTGCCGAGCCGGCGGACCGGGATGCCCAGCAGCCCGGCCCGGTCGCCGCTGTCCGCCGCGGCCCGGATGGCGATGCCGACCTTCGTGCCCCGCAGGAACACCGCGAGCGCGACGACCGCGAGCGGGGTGACGATCAGCGCGATGACGCTGTTGGCCCGGAAGATGGTCGACCCGATGGCGAACTGGAGATCGAACGGGTCCTCGATGCGGGGGGCGACGAACGAGCCCTCGACGCCGAACCACCGGGGGAGGAACACAGCGAGGCCGGTGAGGAGCTGGGCGAGGCCGATCGTGGCGACGGTGAGCACGAGCCGTGGCGCCTTGAAGAACCGGCGCACCACGGCCAGCTCGACCACGCCGCCGAGCGCCGCGGCGGCGACGCAGCCGGCGAGGACCGCGATCGGGTACGGCCAGCCCCACTCGGTGAGCAGGAGGAACACGAGCACGGCGGGCGCGGCGCCGAGGTCGCCCTGGGCGAAGTTGATGATCCGGTTCGACCGGTAGACCAGCGCCATGCCGAGGGCGATGAGCGCGGTGACGCCACCGACGAGCACACCTCGCACGAACACGCCCGCCGGCAGCGGGTACACGACGAGCTGGAGCACGAGGATGGCGAGCGGCGCGGCGTACGCCCGCGCACCATCGAACCCGCGACCCTGCGTGAGGGCGCGCGGCGTCAAGGCCTGCATGCGACCGGTTTCCCCCCTGGTCCCCCCGGACACCCACCGTGCGCAGCAGATGTCTCGTTCTGCGTGAACCTAGAGCGCTACTTACTCCAGTTCAAGGACAAAGTCGGAGAGGCCTTGACCCGGGGTCAAGTCTCGAGCCCGGCCGCGCGCGTGTCGCAGGATGGACGTCGTGCACGCCCCACCCGGCTACCGCTGCCCGTTCTGCCGCAACGCCAACGAGGGCACCGCTGACCACACGCTCGAGATCGTCCACCGCGACGACGACGTCTTCGCGAAGGTCAACCCGCGTTGGCGCCCGTCGAACCCGGGCGCGGTCCTCGTGGTCCCGGTCGCCCACCACGAGAGCATCTACGACCTGCCGCCGGAGCTCGGGACGGCGATCCAGCGTGCGGCGCGGGCGGCGGCGCTCGCCATGAAGGCGGCCTACGGCTGCGACGGCATCTCGACACGCCAGCACAACGAACCCGCAGGCGACCAAGATGTGTGGCACTACCACCTCCACGTCATCCCCCGCTGGCACGGCGACGCGCTCGACACCGCCGACGCCCGGCTGGCCGACCCCGAGGAGGTCCGGCGCCGCGCCGCGATGCTGCGTGAGACCTGGCCCGACGCGGACGCGTGAGATCAACGGGGACGGGCTCCGGGGCCGGTCGAGCGGGTCCGCGTCCTCAGTGCGCGTCGTCGGCCCGCGACACGACGGCGATGTTCTCGGCCGGATGCCGGGCCAGGCGGGGGCCTTGGACGTGGCTGCTGAACCGGCTCAGCAGCCACAGCTCGGGCAGGATCTCGGACGTGAGCCTGCCGCGCTCGAACAAGCGAACCACCGAGCTCTCGGAGACGACCATGGCCAGCGCCCGGGTCTGCTTCGTGACGGATGCCGCAGCCACGTGTCGACTGCCCAGGCCCAGCATCGGTTCGGCGTCCTCGAGCGAGGCCGAGAAGTAGCGCGCGGCCGACACCACGACGCCGTCGGCGGACACGACGAAGCCGCCGTCGAGCTGTGCGAGCTCCTTGACGGTCTCCCGCAGGTTCGGATCGTTCAGTTGCTTCGACTCGGGCGGGTGGCCGGCCAGGGGATCGAGGATCAGGCACCGGCTCCGCTCGAGCACGGCGTCCTCGTCGCCGAGGACGAAGATCGTGCCGACCTTGCGACCCTCTCGTCCCTCCCGGGCGAGCTCGATCGCGAGCTCGAGGAGGCTGAGGACGAGATCTCGCGAGAGCGCGGCGTCCTCGACGTGGATGTCGGCGAAGAACCCGCCGTCGGCTCCATGATGATCACGACCGGACATCGTGCGGCTGGGCGCGATCGCTACTCGTCGCGGCGTTCGCGGAGGAAGCGCTCGAACTCGGCGGCGAGGTCGTCGCCGGACGGGAGGTTCTCGGCGAGGCGCTGGTCGGCCTCGGTCTCGACCCGGCGGACGTAGTCCGCGGCCTCGTCGTCGTTGGCGACGGCCTCGGAGACCTGGGCCTCCCACTCCTCGACCGCGGTCGACAGGTCCGCGTAGCCGGTCTCGATGCCGGTCACCCGCTCGAAGCGCTCCAGCAGCGACATCGTGCCCTTCGGGTTGGGCGCACCGGCCACGTAGTGGGGCACGCCGACCCGCAGCGAGATCACCGGGAGCTGGGCCTTGTCGAGGGTGTCGTGGAGGACGCCGACCAGGCCGGTCGGGCCCTCGTAGGTCGGCCGGCCGAGGCCGAGCCGGGACGCCAGCGCCTTCGTCGTCGAGCTGCCCTTCACCGACAGCGGACGGGTGTGGGGCACCACGTCGACCATCGAGCCGAGGGTCACCACCAGCTCGCTCTCGGCCCTCTGGGCGATGTCGGCGACGTCGTCGGCGAAGCTGCGCCAGCGCAGGTGGGGCTCGACGCCCGCCATCAGCAGCAGGTCGTGGGGCTGCGCCGTGTCCGTGGCCGCGAGCAGCTCGTTCTCCGGCCAGTCGATGACGCGGACGCCGTCCTCGTCGGTGCGGACCTGGGGACGGCGCTCGGTGAAGTCGAAGTAGGGGTCGGGGTCGATGCCACACACCCCCTCGGCCTCGTAGCGGTCGGCGAGCCAGCGCACCGCGCCGGTCGCGGACTCACTGGCGTCGAACAACCCCTCGAATGCGAGCACGAGGATCGGTCGTTCGAGCACAGGCACGTCTCCCCAGTCCACCGTCATCGTCTTCCAGCCTCGCGCGTGTCAGCACCCTTGACCACGCACGGGGTCTCAGCGTTCAGCTGGCCGAGCCCGGCTGAGCTGCGGTCGCGGGGCGACCTCTGCTCGGCTCGGACGGGCCGGACAGCGTAACGACGGGCGATCACCGTTCGGTCGCCGGCTGCCGCTCGCCGTCCCCGTGGGCCAGTGCGGCGACGTCGACGACGCGGCCCGGGGCGAGCGCGTCGAGGAAGCGACGGTCGTGGCTCACGACCACGAGCGTGCCGCCGAACGAGCCGAGCGCCTGCTCCAGCTGCTCGATGGCCGGGATGTCCAGGTGGTTGGTCGGCTCGTCGAGCACGAGCAGGTTCACACCCCGGGCCTGGAACAGCGCAAGGGCGGCCCGGGTCCGTTCGCCGGGCGAGAGGCTCGAGACCGGCCGGTGGACGTGGTCGGTGCCGAGCCCGAACTTGGCGAGCAGCGAGCGGGTGGGCGCGAGCTCGTCGCCGGTCGCGGCCATGACGGCGTCGAGCAGGTCGCTGTCGCCGTCGAGATCGTCGCGCCGCTGGTCGATCCGGCCGACCACGACCGACGGCCCGAGCCGCTGGCGGCCGGCCGACAGCGCCAGCTCGCCGAGGAGCCCGGCGAGCAGCGTCGTCTTGCCGCAACCGTTGGGGCCGACGAGCGCCACCCGCTCACCCCAGGAGATCTCGAGGTCGAGCGGGCCGAGACGGAAGTCGCCCCGCTCCATGACCGCGTCCGCCAGCGACGCCACGACCCGGCCGGCCCGGGACGTCTCGGCGATCTCGAGGCGCAGCTCCCAGCCCTCCCACGGCTTCTCCACCGCCTCCAGTCGCTCCAGTGCCCGCTCGGTGGCCGAGACCTTCGACGCCTGCTTCTCGGTGCGATCGATGCGGCGGTTGCGCAGCGCCTTGTCGTTGTCGTCCGGGCGCCTCTTCTGGCGGCGCACGCCCTTGTCGGCCCAGTCCCGCTGGACGCGGGCCCGGCTCTCGAGGTCGGCGCGGCGGGTCGTGTACTCGCCGTAGCGCTGCTCGGCGTGGAGGCGCTCGGTCGCCCGCATGTCGAGGTAGGCGTCCCACCCGCCGGCGAAGCGCCGGGCCCGGCCGTCCGGCTCGCTCAGCTCGAGCACGTCGGTGCACACCGAGGCGAGGAACGCTCGGTCGTGGGACACGATCACCGCCGCGTCGGGGACCTCGAGCACGAAGCGCTCGAGGCGTGCGAGCCCGGCGTGGTCGAGGTCGTTGGTCGGCTCGTCGAGGCACACCACCCGCTGGCGGCTGGCGAGGATCGCCGCGAGCGACAGGCGTGCCGCCTGGCCGCCGGACAGGGCGTCGGTGGGCAGGTCGAGGATGGCGTCGGTGAGCCCGACGTCGGCCACCGCGGCCCCGATGAGCGTGTCGGCCTCCGCGGCGCCGAGCGCCAGCCAGTGGTCGAGCGCGGTGGCGTAGCGGTCGTCCGCGCCCGCCTCGCCGGCGGCCAACGCCTCGGTCGCCGCGTCGAGCTCGGCGCTGGCCGCGGCCATGCCGGTGCGCCGGAGCAGCTCGTCGCGGGCGGTCACCGTGGTCGAGCGGTCGGGCTCCTGGGCGAGGTAGCCGACCGTCAGGTCGTGGGGCGTGCGCTCGACGCGGCCCTCGTCGGCCACGTCGATCCCGGCGAGCAGGCGCAGCAGCGTCGACTTGCCGATGCCGTTGGGGCCGACGACGCCGAGACGGACACCCGAGTCGATGTCGACGTCGAGGCGGCCGAAGAGGGTGCGGCCACCGACGCGGCGGGTCACACCATGGGCGGCGAGGCGGAAGGGGGACACGGGCTGAGGGACCTCCGGTCGATCGGCCGACGGCCCGCGGCGAACGCCGTGGGGAGCTCCGTCGTGGGCACGGATGGGGACCGGATCTCAGCGCATCCCGGCCAGGTTCCCACGCGGCGGAACACCCCGCCAAGCGCTTCGCCCCGCCCGGTCGGGATCAGCGGAGCGAGGCGCCGCCGGCGCGGGGGAGCGCGATCCACGTCGCGCCCGGGGTGAGGGTCACCTCGTTGCCGGAGGCGTCGGTGTAGGTCGTGGGCGACGCGGCGTCGGGCCGCGACCACGTCGTCTCGTACACCTGGCCCATCGTCAGCACCCAGGCGGTGCCCGACCCGACGGTGATGGCCTCGGGGCTGCGGGCGTCGGCGGCACTGCGGCCGTAGTCGACGAACTGGACGATCACGTTGGGCGGCGCCACCCGGACGCCGGCGTCGTCGGTCGAGGCCGCACCGTCGATCGATCGCTCCCACCCGGAGCCGTTCCAGGTGTAGCTCACGTTCGCCGCGCCGTAGGCGATCGCCACGCCGTTGACCGGGCGGCCACCCGCAGGTGCGGGGTCGGCCACGTCGCGGTGGAGCAGGATCGCCGGCGGGAGGCCGGCCGTCGCCGGCGCCGAGCCCCACAGCGCGTCGGTCGACGTGTAGAGGTTGTGGGGGGCGCGCCGGCTGCCGTCGCGCCGGTAGGCGTTCGAGCGGGTGTCGGCGTTGACGATCTGCAGGGTCGAGGCCTCGACCTGTCGACGCACGTTGACGTTGCTGCCCGAGTTGCCGAACAGCGGGTGGTTGAGGCTCGACAGGATGTCGATGTCGCTGGTGCGGGCCGAGCGGACCGGCCCGACGCGAGGGGCGCCCTCCGAGTGGAAGACGGCCACGAGGCGGGTGAGGTCGCCCTCGACGATCTCCTCCCACACGATGTCGGCCGCGTTGAGCCCGGCCTGGGGGCGGGCCCGGCGGTGGTTGTCGATCTTCACCGCGAGCGCCGGTCGCTGCACCGGGTTCTCGGCGAACTCGCCGGTCAGGGCCTGCAGGCTCGTCTGGCGCTCCAGGCGCTCGAGCTGGGCCGTCGCCTCCTCCAGCTCGGCCTCGAGCTGCGTCCGCTCGGTGCTGGCCGCCTCGAGCTCCGCCTCGGCCGCGGTGCGCTCCTCGGTGAGCGCGGTCCGGCGTTCGGCGAGCTCGGCCTCGGTCTCGTCGAGCGCCTCGGCCTGGTCGGTCAGGTCCTCGAGCTGGCGGTCGGCCTCGTCGCGGGCGGCGCCGAAGAGCACCCGGTCGGTCAGCTGGTCCATCGACACCTCACCGGAGGCGAGCTCGTCGATGACCGAGTCGAACACGGGGTCGCCGCCGACGTAGATCATCACCGCCAGCGCGCGGCGCAGCTCCGCCGGCGTCTCCCGGGCCTCGGTGACCGCGGCCCGGTCATCCTCGTTCTCCGCGGCGGCGAGGGTGATCTTGTCGAGGCCGACATCCGCGACCGAGACCGCCTCGGCGGCGGCGTCGATCTGCGCCGACAGCTCACCGATGCGGGCCTCGAGCGACCCGATGCTCTCCTCGAGGCGGGCGCGCTGGGACTCGGGGTCGTTGTCGTCCTGGGCCGCGGCACTCGGCGCGGACGCGCCGAGCGCGCCACAGACGAGGGCCATCGCTATCGCCGCCGTGACGCTCACGCGACGCCACCGGGTCATGGTCACCGCCCCAGCTGGTCGTGGCCGGTCCCGGCCGCTCATCGAACCCACTCATCATGCCGTGCCCGGCGAGCCCGACGGCGTCACCCGAACCGTGCGATCAGAACGGATGATCGTACCGGCCGACCGGGTGGTCCACCCCCGCCCCGTCGCGGCGTGCCGTCATCGGAACGAGCGATCCCGGCCGCCGCCCGACGCCGGCGACCCCGTCAGTCCCGCAGGAGCAGGTCGATGAGGCTGGAGGTGTCCCAGCGGTTGCCGCCCCGGGCCTGGACCTGGGCGTAGAGCTGGTCGACGAGCGCGGCGACCGGGGCCCGTGCGCCGACCCGGCGGGCCTCGGCGAGGCAGATGCCGAGGTCCTTGCGCATCCAGTCGACCGCGAAGCCGAAGTCGTACTCCTCGCGCACCATCGTGTGGCCGCGGTTGTCCATCTGCCACGACCCCGCAGCGCCCTTGCCGATCACGTCGAGCACCACGTCCATGTCGAGGCCCGCCCGCTTGCCGAACGCCAGGCCCTCGGACAGCCCCTGGACGGCGCCGGCGATGCACAGCTGGTTCACCATCTTCGTGAGCTGGCCCGCGCCGCTCGGGCCGACGAGCGTGACCGCGGCGCCGTAGTGGGCGAGGACCGACCGCACCCGCTCGAACGGCTCGGGGTCGCCGCCGCACATGACGGTGAGCCGGCCCTGCTCGGCGCCGGACTGGCCGCCCGAGATCGGGGCGTCGATCACCGCGACCCCCCGGTCCGCGCCGGCGGCGTGGAGCTCACGGGCGAGGTCGGCCGACGCGGTGGTGTGGTCGACGAGCACCGCGCCGTCGGCCATCGCCCCGAGCGCGCCCTCCTCGCCGAGGACCACGGCGCGCACGTCGTCGTCGTTGCCCACACAGGTCAGGACGACCTCGGCGCCGGACGCGGCCTGCGCCGGTGTCGCCGCCGATCGGCCGCGGTGGTCGGTCGACCACCGCTGCGCCACCGACGTCGTGCGGTTGTGGACGGTGACGTCGTGGCCCGCGGCGGCGAGGTGGCCGGCCATGGGGTAGCCCATGACGCCGAGCCCGATGAACGCGACCTTGGTCATCGTCGACGATGTCCTCTCGATGTCGTCCTCTGGGTCCCCCGGTCGGCGGACCTTACCGGTCGGCCGCGGGCGGGCCTGCGCTCACCCGGCCATCCGCCGTAGTGTCCCGGCCATGCTGATGGAGGGGAAGGCCGCGATCGTCACCGGCGGCGGGACGGGGGTGGGGCGGGCCACCGCGCTCGAGCTGGCCCGTCGGGGCGCGTCGGGCGTGGCGATCAACTACAGCCGCTCGAAGGACGACGCCGAGCGCACCGCGGCCGAGGTGCGCGAGCTGGGCGCCGAGGCGATGGCGGTGCGGGCCGACGTGTCCGACGACGCCGACTGCCGCTCGTTCGTCGACCAGGCCGTGGCCGCGTTCGGACGCCTCGACCTGCTCGTCAACAACGCCGGCACGACGGTGTTCGTGCCCCACGACCGCCTCGACGACGTCTCCGCCGAGGACTTCACCCGGCTGTACTCGGTCAACACCGTCGGACCGTTCCAGATGGCCCGGGCGGCCAAGCCCCACCTCGCCGCCGACGGCGGCGGCGAGGTCGTCAACGTGTCGAGCATCGCCGGCGTCGCCGCCATCGGCAGCTCGATCCCGTACTGCGCGTCGAAGGCCGCGCTGAACAACCTCACCGTCGCCCTGGCCCGGGTCCTGGCGCCCGAGGTGCGGGTCAACGCGGTGGCGCCGGGCTTCATCACCGGCCGCTGGCTGCGTGGCGGCTACGGCGACGAGGGCTACGACAAGCTCCGCGAGATGGCCGAACAGAGCGCCCCGCTCGGCAAGGTCTGCGAGCCCGAGGACGTGACCGCCGCCATCCTCGGCCTCGTCGAGGGCTCGGACCTCGTCACCGGCCAGGTCGTGGTGGTCGACGGCGGCATGCTCATCCGCCGGTGAGCGCCACGGCCGTCGTGGGCGGCGAGGACCCGGCGCGGGCACGGGTCCGCGGGCTCGTCGACGCGATCGAGCCGTTCGACGACGACGAGGCCGCCCATCGGGCCGAGGTGTTGGCCTGGATCGACCGGGGCGACCCGCTGTGGCGCACCGCGAAGCCGGCGACGCCGCCCGAGCACCTCGTCGCCTACGCCGTGGTGATGGACCCGGCGGCGGACGCGGTCCTGCTCGTCGACCACCGGCTGTCGGGCCGCTGGCTCCCGCCGGGCGGCCACATCGAGCCCGGCGAGGACCCGGCGCGCACCGCCCGCCGGGAGCTGGCCGAGGAGCTGGGCCTCGACGCCGAGCCGCTGGCCGCCACCGGCGGTCGACCGGTGATGGTCACCCGGACGACGACGGTCGGCGCCACCGCCGGCCACGTCGACGTCAGCCTCTGGTACGTGTTCGCCGCCTCGGCCGGCGCCGAGCTGTCGCCCGACCCCGCGGAGATGGCCGAGGTTCGTTGGTGGCCGGCCGCAGCGGTCCGCCACGGGCCCGGCACCCGCTTCGACCCCCACCTTCCCCGACTCGTCGCCAAGCTGGCCGCGACCGGCTGAGCGACGGGCCGGACGGCGGCGCCGCGGCGTCAGCCGCGGCGGCGGTTGGCCCGGAAGTGCTCGACGAGGGCGTTGGTCGAGCCGTCGTGGGCCAGCGCACCGTCGCCCATCAGCTCGCTCCCCAGCGTGGTCGCCAGCTTCTTGCCGAGCTCGACGCCCCACTGGTCGAACGAGTTGATGCCCCACACGACCCCGGCGGTGAACACCGAGTGCTCGTAGAGGGCGACGAGGCGCCCGAGCGTGGCCGGGTCGAGGTCGTCGGCCAGGATCGTGGTCGACGGCCGGTTGCCCGGGAAGGTGCGGTGGGGGACCAGGTCTGCGGCGACACCCTCGGCCGCCACCTCGTCGGCGGTCTTGCCGAACGCCAGCGCCTCGGTCTGGGCGAAGCAGTTGGCCATCAGCAGGTCGTGGTGGTCGCCGAGGTCGTGGACCGAGTTCACGAAGCCGATCACGTCGACCGGCACCAGCGGGGTGCCCTGGTGGAGGAGCTGGTGGAAGGCGTGCTGGCCGTTGGTGCCCGGCTCGCCCCACACGACCGGTCCGGTCGGGGCGTCGACCTCGGAGCCGTCGAGGCGGACGCGCTTGCCGTTCGACTCCATGTCGAGCTGCTGGAGGTACCGGGTGAAGTCCGACAGGTACTGCGCGTAGGGCAGCACGGCGTGGGAGCCGGCGCCGAAGAAGTCGCTGTACCAGACCCGCACGAGGCCGAGCAGGGCCGGCAGGTTCTCGGCCAGCGGTGCGGTGCGGAAGTGCTCGTCCATCTCGTGCATGCCCGCGAGGTAGGAGCGGAAGCCGTCGGGGCCGATCGAGAGCATGAGCGAGAGGCCGACCGCGGAGGGCAGCGAGTAGCGCCCGCCGACCCAGTCCCAGAAGCCGAACATGTTGTCGGTGTCGATGCCGAACGCCGCGACCTCGGTGTCGTTGGTCGACACGGCGACGAAGTGGCTGCCGACCGCGTCGTCGCCGAGCGCGTCCACCAGCCACTGGCGGGCCGTGCGGGCGTTGGTCAGGGTCTCGAGCGTCGTGAACGTCTTCGAGACGATGACGAACAGCGTCGACGCCGGGTCCGCGTCGTGCGTCGCCTCCCAGATGTCGGTCGGGTCGATGTTCGACACGAACCGGACGTCGAGGGAGCGGTCCGACCACGGGCGCAGCGCGCCGGTGGCCATGGCGGGCCCGAGGTCGCTGCCGCCGATGCCGATGTTGACCACGGTGCGGATCCGCTCGCCGGTGGCGCCGGTCCACTCGCCGGAGCGGACCCGCTCGGCGAACGCGCTCATGCGGTCGAGGACCTCGTGGACCTCGGCGACGACGTCGGTGCCGTCGACGACGAGCGAGCGCTCACGCGGGAGGCGCAGCGCGGTGTGGAGCACGGCCCGGTCCTCGGTGGCGTTGATGTGCTCACCGGCGAACATGGCGTCGCGTCGCCCGGGCACGCCCGCGGCCTCGGCCAGCGCCACGAGGAGGTCGATCGTCGAGCCGTCGAGCCGGTTCTTCGACAGGTCGACGTGCAGTCCGGCGGCCTCCCTGGTCAGCGCGGCGGCGCGGCCGGGGTCGGCGTCGAACAGCTCGCGGAGATGGCGCGGCGCGATCGCCTCGTGGTGGCGGCGCAGGGCGTCCCACTCGGGGGAGGACGTGATGGGCGTGACCATGGCCGCGAGCCTACGAGACACCACCTCGGTCCCGGCGACCGCTGCGACCTGGTCGGTCGTCACCCCGCCGCGACGCGGGCCGACCCGTCGGTTCGCTTGACCGTTCAGTCAAGTCCTAGCCTCGGGCCTCCCGGGGCGGAACGCGTCCCGGAGGGCATCGAAGGGGGTTCGCCATGGTCGTCACCGAGGTCGCCACGGACGAGGCGCGGGTTCTGTCGCTGATCGACGAGCTGTTCGCGAGCGCCGATCCGTCCGACAAGCGGCAGTTCCACGGTCGGCAGTTCGATCTCGGGCTCGCGTGGGTCCACTTCCCCGAGGGCCACGGTGGCCTCGGGCTCTCACCGAAGCTCCAGCGGCTCGTGAACGACGAGATCAAGAGCCGTGGCGGCCCGCTGCCGGGGCCCGGGCTCACGATCGGCCTCGGGATGGGCGCGCCCACCGTCGTCGCCCACGGTTCCGAGGAGCAGAAGCGGCGCTACCTGCGGCCGCTGTTCACGGGCGAGGAGGTGTGGTGCCAGCTCTTCAGCGAGCCGGGCGCCGGGTCCGACGTCGCCGGCCTCTCGAGCCGGGCGGTGCGTGACGGCGACGAGTGGGTCGTCAACGGCCAGAAGGTGTGGACCTCCGGTGCCCACCTGTCCCGCTGGGGCATGCTCGTCACCCGCACCGACCCGAACCAGCCGAAGCACCGGGGCCTGAGCTACTTCGTGCTCGACATGCAGGCCCCCGGCGTCGAGGTCCGCCCGCTGCGGCAGATGACGGGCCAGGCCGAGTTCAACGAGGTCTACCTGACCGACGTCCGCATCCCCGACAGCGAGCGCCTCGGTGACGTGGGCGACGGCTGGCGGGTGGCGCTGACGACGCTCATGAACGAGCGGGTCGCCATCGGCGGCACCCAGCCCCAGCGGGGCGAGGGCACCATCGCCTACGCGGTGGAGGCCTGGGAGGGCTCCGATCGCAAGGACCCGGCGATGCGCGACCAGCTCATGCGCTTCTGGGTCGAGGCGGAGGTGAACCGCCTCACGAACATCCGTGCCGCGCAGAACCGTCGTCTGGGCACGCCCGGCCCCGAGGGCTCCATCGGCAAGCTCGCCTATGCGGAGCTGAACAAGCGGGTGATGAGCTTCGTGATGGAGCTCATGGGGCCCGAGGCAATGCTCTACGGCGACTACGACGCCATGGAGGGGTACGCCGATCCCCGTGCGTACTTCCTGCGGACCCGTGCCAACTCGATCGAGGGCGGCACCTCGGAGATCATGCGCAACATCCTCGGAGAACGCACCCTCGGCCTCCCCGGCGACGTCCGGGTCGACAAGGACGTGCCGTGGAGCGAGGTCGACCGCGGCTGACGCCGCGG
>JAXHUH010000009.1:0-15446 GCA_034211175.1 Actinomycetota bacterium | reverse complement strand
CCCGACCCTGCAGGGTCGGGCCCACCGTCAGGTCCGCACCTCGGCGAGGACGACCGGTTCGCCGTGGCCGTCCCGGCGGCCGGTGAGCCCGATGGCGGGCTGTTCGCCGACGACCGGCCGGCGCGCGACCCACAGCTCGAGGTGGTCGTTGCGCAGCACCGCGCCGTCGGCGTCGTCCGAGATCAGCTCGAACCCGTCGATCGTCGTCGGCCCGCCCGGCCAGCCGCCGCCGGCCAGGCGGACCGTCGGCGGGACCACGTGCCAGCGACCGTCGCGTGTGACCAGGCCCACCGCCTGCCCGCAACCGGTCAGGGCCGTGGCCGCCAACACCCGGACCAGGCAGGGGTCGCGGAGGCCGTCGTACACCCAACGTCGGCCCAGCGCCGAGTGCTCCAACGTGGCGACGAGGTGGTCGTCGAGCCCGTCGACCGGCGCAGCCCGGTAGGTCAGCGGCACCTGGACGAGCACCCCGCCCGCAGTGGCCAGGTGGACCTCGATGCCGACCTCGCCCTCGGGATCGTCCAGCCGGTACGCCCCGACGAGCTCGACGTCGGCGGCGTTCGCCGGAGCCCACGGGCGGGACGGCAGCCAGGCGCTGATCAGCTCGAGCTTGGACGGCGACAGCGTGGCGGCGTGGAGGAGGGCCATCGGCGGATCGTACCGACGGGTGTCGGCGGCGGCCGGTCCGGTTTGCGTCGGGCGCCGGCGGCCCGGACGGCCCGGGTTCAGCCGGCGCGGCGGCGGGCGCGGTGGTCGGCGGTGTGGGTGCGGCTCGCGCACCGGGGGTCGGAGCAGAACCGGCGCGACCGGTTGCGGGTGCCGTCGTAGAACAGGCGGTCGCAGCCCTCGGCGGCGCACCGGCCGAAGCGGATCGTGCCGTTGTCGCACAGCTCGCGGGCGAGGGCCATCACGATGTCGGTGACGACCCGGACGTCGAACGTCGCGGTCGGCGGGGTCCAGTGGAGGTGGGGGCCGACGCCGTCGTGGTCGACGATCGACGGGGTCAGCTCGAGCGCCGCCAGCTCGGCGTTCACCGCGGCTGCGGCGTCGTCCTGCTCCCGGTCGGGAAGCGAGCGGATGAGCTCGGCGAGGTCGCCCACCCGTGACCGCAGCTGGTCGAGCTCGGCCTCGTCGGCGTCCTCGGCCCCGCTGAAGCCGGCGTCGCCGAGGGTGGCGCGCAGGTCGAACGCCGGGTCGGTGAGGCCGTTGACGGCCTCGACCGCGGTCTCGAGCGTCAGGCGGACCTCGGTCTCGGTGACGGAGGCGACGTACACGCCGCCAGCGTACTCGCGGCGACTGAAGGGTTGACAGGGTCTAACTCCTCGTAGCACCTTACGTAGGTCCTGACAGGAGCTAAACTCCTGACAGTCCTTACGGTCTTGCGATCCACCCCGCCTGACCCGCCCCTGCCGTCCGTGTCCCCAGCCGCTTCGTGCTGACCTCTCGTGTTCGGAGATGCCCGTGGTCCCACCTGCTGCCGGTGGCGCTCGTCGTCGCCAACGTCCTCGGTGTCGGGATGATCGTTCCCCAGGCCGCGCGCCTGCACCGCCGCCGCGTCGTCGACGGCGTCTCCGGCGAGTGGGTGGGCGTCAGCCTGGCCATCAACAGCTGGTGGATCGCCTACGGCGTGTCCGAGCAGCTCTGGGGTGTCGTCCCCGTCTCGGTCGGGGCGATCGTGCTCTACGGCGTGATCGCCGCCCAGTACGTCCGCCTCGTCGGTCCCGCGGGGGCCCGTCGAATCGTGGTCGGTGTCGCGATGTCGGCCTGGTTCCCGCTCGCGTTCCTGCTCGCCGGCGGCTGGACGGCCGCGGGCCTCGCCATCGGTCTCGCCTATACCGGCCAGTTCGCGCCCGCCGCCATCACCGCCTGCCGCTCCGTCGACCTCGCCGGCGTGTCCCCCGCGACCTGGGCGATGGCGACGGGTGAGGCCGCCATCTGGTTCACCTACGGCCTCTCGAACGGCGACGTCGCCCTCCTCGTCGGCGGTGGCGGCGGTGCGGTGACGGCGGCCGTCGTGCTGGCCCGCGTGGTGACGGTCGGCCGCGCCCGGACGCAGCCCGCGCTCACCGCGCCCGTCGCCTGAACGTCCCGGGCGCTCGAGCGGGCCGCCGTACCGACCCAACGAACCCCCGAACTGGCGTGGTTCTCTGCTCTGCGCGCCGTCGTTCTTGCCCGCCAGTTCGGGGGGTGCGGCCGTTCGGGGTCGTCGGGCGTACCCTCGCGGCGATGGCCACGGGTGAGGACGAACGTCGGGACGCGACCGGACCGCCGTGTTCGTGGTGCGGGTACCGGCGGGCGCTGCTCGTCGTCGACGGCGTGGCGACGTGCGCGCTCTGTCAGTCGGCCAACCCCTACGAGGAGCGCACCCGGGCCGCGGCGGAGACGATCCTCACCGGGTTCTGGGACGACGAGTAGCTGCCGGCCGGGTCCGGGACCCGGGGTCGGGCCGATCGGCCCCAGCGGCCGGGACCGAATGCCCCATCAGCGGGGTGGGTCCCTCGTCGATACTGGGACGACGGCCACAGCGCCGCCGGTGCGACGAAGGAGGGGACATGCGTCGCGATCCCGAGTGCCTCACCGATCCGAGCAAGCCGTGCGGATCGTGTGCCGCCGCCAGCCCGCGCACGTGCCCGTACAACTACCTCCTCGACCCCGAGGAGCTGCAGGCGATCATCGACGCCGACGAGGAGCGCCACCGCGCCGACGGCGACCACTCGTAGCGGCGGCACCTCGCCGCCCGCCCCGCTGCTCCACCGCCCGAGTGGTCGCTCCGTTCCGGGGGGAACGATCTGCCGTGTGGTTGCGGCGGTGCCAAGGGCTGGTCGTGGTCGCCCGGTTCGGGGTGCGGGAGGGAGTACTCCGCTCAAGGCACTCTTCGCCCGTACCGATGATCGGTGACATCAGCGGGTGACCTGGCGGAGGGGGAAGCTGATGACCGGCGCAGTGGCGGACGTCGTCGAGGAACGGTGCGAGATCGTCATCTCGTGCGTACCGGCGGATGCAGCCGAGGTCGAGGAGATCGCGGCCGCGCTCGAGCAGCGGGGACGGCGAACGGTCCTCGATCACGACCTCTCCCGGGGGTCCGACCCGGATGCGCTCACGACGCGCTCGTTCGACGAGGCCGACCTCGTCGTGCTCTACCTGTCGCCCCGGTTCCTGGCGTCACCCGCCCTGCCGGCGGTGGCCAAGCGGGCCTTCGGCCGCCATGTCGACGCCGGGGTCACCGTGGTGACGGTGACGGACGGGCGGGTGACGGTCCCCGACTTCCTGGGCTGGTGCACGCAGGTCGTGCCGCAGGGCTGCGTCTCCGGCGCGACCGAGCGGCCCGAGGCGGCGGTGCTGCCGCCCGGCCCCGAGGTGCTGCCCCCGGGTGCAGAGGCGCTCCCTCCGGGCGTCGAGGCACCGGTGCCCGACGACGATCTCCGGGTGCGCCCGAGGCCTCCGGCGCCGCGCCCGGTCGATCCCCCGATGCCGCCGGCGTTGCCGGTCGGCGTGGGAGGGCAGGTCGGTGTGGACGAGGCTGCTCCCGAAGGCCGCATCGGTACCGAGCCGGTCGGCTGGATCCCGCCGGCGCCGGCTCCGGTCCCGGGCAACGGCGGGACGACGCCCGATGAACACACCTCACGGCAGGGCCGGCGCCTGCGTGTCCGCCGACCCCGCCTGTACGGACGCCACGCACCGTCGGTCGCCCCGTCGTGCGCGCACCCGACGTCGTCAGCCGACGACCTCGGCCCCCGCTGAGATTCGGAGCACCCGTCGGCCCACCCGGAGTGGCACGATTGGTGGGTGGCACGGCACTGGGTCGGTGACGAGGGTCATGATGACGGCCGCACCCTCGCCGAGTGGGTGCCACACGTCGTCGACGAGATCGTCGCCGCAGTGAAAGAGACCTTCGATGTGTCGACGGATCCGTGAAGGGGACGTCGTACGGAGCAGGACCGAGCCCGAGTCGGTCGGGGTCGTGGTCGCCGTGATGGACAGCTCGGCCGAGCAGGACGGGTCGGGGTGGGAGCTGCACGTCGACACGGCCGCCGATGGCGTCCGCTACGGCATCGAGATCTGGGAGCCCGACTCCTGCGTCGTGGTCGACGATCCGGGCATCCGGGCCCGGCTCGAGGCGATCGGCGTGCGCGGGCCACTCGCCTGACGCGCCGCTCAGGTGTCGAGTTGCTTCGCCAGGCTCTTCGGGGCGGCGAGGCGCCAGGCGTCGGTGATCAGCTCGGCGACCTCGTCCCAGTCGACGTCGTCGGTGTCGAGGTGGTAGCCGACGTAGCCGTGGTGGGCCACGTAGGGCGGCAGGAAGAACCGCTCCGGGTCGGCGGCGACGAGGGCCTCGTTCTCGCCCTTGGCGGCCTTGATCGTCAGGTCGACCCGGCCGTCGCCGTGGTGGTCGACGGTGTGCCAGCCCATCGTCTTGGTGCGCACCGTGAGCTTGTGGTGCTCACCCCCGGCGATCTCGCACTCCGGCAACCCGCCACAGATCGCGGCGACCCGCTCCAGTGTCGACGCTCCGAGTGCCCTGAGCTGGTCGGACATCGCGACCCTCCCCGTCCATTCCCGCCCGGACGGTAGCTCGCCGGCGGAGACGCAGCCCCCGGGTTCAGGTCGGGGGGTCGAAGATGGGGGTGAGGCCGATCTCGAGGGTGGCGCGGTCCTCGCCGAGCTGGGTGGCGGTGATGACCGACTCGTCGGGGTAGGCGTCGATCGTCGAACCCGTGGCGGCCATCCACTCGACGGCGGCGTCGGCCCACTCCTCGGCGCCGAGGTGGGCGCGGATGCGTTCGAGCGCGTCGGTCGCCAGCTCGCCCGGCGGGGTCTGGGCGACGACCCGCACAGCGATGAGCCGGTTGAGCACCTCCTCCGACGCGGCGACGAGGACCTGGGTGCCGTCGACGACCGCGACGGCGACGTGGCCCGGCCAACGGGCCTCGGGCAGGTCGGGCACCGGGACGCCTACCCGGCGTCCGGCGACTCGCCGTGGGCGTGCGCCGCGAGGCGGGCGACGTCCTCGGGCGAGGTGAGCACGATCACGTCGCGGATCGCGCCCTGGTCCCGCACGAGCTGGAGCGCCTTGCCGGCAGCGCTGTTGGGCGCCGGCGCGTCGGTGGTGAGCAGCACGAGACGGACGTCGGGGTCCGCCGCGTGGAGCACCGCAGCCTTGCCCAACGTCTTCCACAGCGCCTCGGAGCGGCGCAGCCCCGAGCGGTTCGACGTGAACCCGCCGGACACGTCGAAGAGCCACTCGTCGCCGCCGGCGTCGACGGCCCGCAGCGTGATCTCGGCGCCGTGGCGGGGCGGCACCTTGGTGCGCACCTTGTCGAACCCGGCGTGCTCGACGGCCAGCTTCGCCAGGTCGCGCGCCGCGAGGCCGTCGCGGATCGCCTTGGCCAGGAACGCCTCGACCTCGCCGGCCGCGCTCGCCGTCCCGCTGCCGGCGTCGTCCCCAGGTGCGTCGTCGGTCGCGGCGGTCGGGCGGCCGGGAAGGCGGACCTGGAGCGGTCGCGCCGCGCTCGCCTCGTGGTCGGCGAGGCGGGCCCGCTCGTCGGCAACCCGGCCGAGGGCCCGCTCGACGTACTCCGGGTCGGTGTCGTAGCCGACGAAGTGGCGGTCGGTCCGCACTGCGGCGACCGCGGTGGTGCCCGAGCCCATGAACGGGTCGAGGACCAGGTCGCCCCGGTAGGTGTAGAGGTGGATCAGCCGCTCGGGCAGCTCCACCGGGAACGGCGCGGGGTGGCCGACCCGGCTCGCCGACTCCGGCGGGATCTCCCAGACGTCGGTCGTCGCCTCCATGAACTCGTCGCGGAAGATCGACGCCTCCGACGGCAGGTGACCGTGGCGCTCCTTCGGCGTGATCGCCCGGTCGAACCGGCCCTTCGAGGCGATCACGACCCGCTCGGTCAGGTCGCGCAGCACCGGGTTGGCCGGGCGCTGGAACGACCCCCACGCGCACGAGCCGGCGGCGCCGCGGCTCTTGAGCCAGATGACCTCACCCCGCAGCAGGAGGCGCAGCTCGTCCTGGAGGATCGAGGTGATGTCGGCCGAGAGCGACCGGTATGGCTTGCGCCCCAGGTTGGCGACGTTGACCGCGATCCGCCCGCCGGGCTCGAGGGTGCGGACGCACTCGGCGAACACGTCGGTCAGCATGGCGAGGTACTCGGCGTAGGTGGCGGGCACGTGGCCCTCGCCCAGGGCGACCTCGTACTCCTTGCCGGCGAAGTACGGCGGTGAGGTCACCACCAGGGCGACCGAGTTGTCGTCCACCTTGTCCATCGCCGAGGAGTCGCCCACGAAGATGTCGTCGATGTCGCGGTGCTCGGCGACGTCGGTCGACTTGGACAGCACGGGCTGGGTGAACCGGTCGTAGAACGCCGAGGCGTCGTGGTTCTCCCGCCGGGAGACCCCGAAGCTCGACGTCGACGTCGGTCGCCGCTGCTGCCCGTCGCTCATGGGTTCGGACGTTACCCCAGCCCTCTGACAGTCCCGGGGAGCAGCGGACGCCGAATCGCGACGCCCGGACGTCGGGGCGGGCAACGACGCCGACGGCGTCCGCGCTCGGTGACCGACCCATCGACCGTCCGTGCTTGGGTGGACGAAACCGACGGTTCTCGTGAACCGGGCCGCGACCACCACCGGAGGACGGACGACGAGATGCTGGCACTGCGAGAGATCGTCGACGCCGGGCTGTGCATCGGGTGCGGGCTGTGCGAGGCGATCGCCGGTCCCGAGCGGGTGCGGATGACGATGACCCCCACCGGCGTCGAGCGCCCGGCCGAGCGGGAGCCGGTGACCGGGGCGCCGCTCGCCGAGATCAACCGCGTGTGCCCCGGGATCGCGGTCGACGCCGGGCTGGCCGACGACCATGAACCCGGGGACGTGGCGAACGATCCGCTGTGGGGCCGGGTTCGGCGGCTCGCGGTCGGCCACGCCACCGACCCGCAGGTCCGGCACGAGGCGGCGACCGGCGGCGTGCTCACCGCGCTCGGCCAGTACCTCCTCGGTGCGGGCCGGGTCGAGCGGGTGCTCCACGTCGGGCCCTCGGCCGACGAGCCCCTGCGGTGGGCGGCCAAGGTGTCGACGACGCCCGACCACGTCCTGGCCGGGGCCACGTCCTGCTACGGCCCGGTGGCGCCGCTCGTCCCGCTCCTCGACCTGATCGACGACGACCGACCTGCCGCGGTCATCGCCAAGCCGTGCGACGCCGCCGCGGTCCGGGCGGTCCTCGCCGAACGACCGGCGGCCCGCGACGTCGTGCGCTACGTGCTCGTCATGGCGTGCGGGGGTGCGTCGAAGATGACCAAGACGTGGGGCCTGCTCGACGACCACGACCTCGGCCCCGACGAGGTCGAGACGTTCCGCTACCGGGGCCACGGCAACCCGGGACCGACCCATCTCGTCACCCGCGACGGCCGCGTCGTCGAGGTGACCTACGACGAGTTCTGGGGCGACACCGGCACCTGGGACCTCCAGTGGCGGTGCAAGGTCTGCCCCGACGGCATGGGCGAGCTGGCCGACGTCGTCTCCCTCGACTGCTGGCCCGGGGGCTCACCGACCGCCGAGGACGCCGGGTTCAACGGCATCATCGCCCGCACCGCGGCCGGCGCCGACCTCCTCGACGCCGACGCGCTGACGATCACCGAGGACGGTCTCGACGTCGCGACGACGCTCGAGAGCTGGCAGCCCCACCAGTCCCGTCGCCGGCGGGCCGTGGCCGGCCGGGTCGCGGCAATGGCTGCGGCCGGTGTGGCGACGCCGCGCTACGCCGGCTTCCGCCTCGACGCGCTCGGCGACCCGTCGCCCGACGAGGGCACCCTGGTCCGCATCGCCCGTGGTGCCCACCGCGACCCGGTCCCGGCCTGGCCGGGAGGCTGAGCGGGCCTGCCGCTCAGCCCGCCAGGTGGGCGCGCACGGCTCGGGCGACGAGCTCGGGCTCGTCGGTCCACGGGGCATGGCCGGCACCGGCGACCATCTCCGGCGCCGCCGCCCGGGGTTCGAGCGACGACCGAAAGGCCCTGGTGGCCGGGCGGCGACGGGCGCACGATGGCAACCGAGCAGCTCGGAACCCGAGTCGGGCCGTCGGGCCCGCGGGTCGGCGCGACGGCTCACGATGGCGCCTCCCGCTGCTCAGGGGAGAGGAGGAACGTCGTGCCGCAACCCACCTGGAGAGTCGAGGTCACCTTCTCCGAGCACGATCGGGCGACCCGAGCCGATGCCGTCCTCGACGTGGCCGGCAACCACCATCACGGCTGGGGCCAGGCCCGTCGCGATCCGTTCGATCGGGACGTGCCGGTGATCGGCGAGCAGGTCGCCGCCGCCCGGGCCCTGATCCGGCTCGGCCACCAGCTCCTCGGCGCCGCCGAGAACGAGATCGAGGAGATCGAGCAGCACCCGGTCCGCATCCACGCGTGAGCGGCCCGGACCCGGCCGGCGGCCCGTCGCCGACGGCGCGCCGGGCCGCGCCCGGGTTGGGTTCAGCGCGGTGACTGGCCGTCGTCGGCCTTGATGACCGTACCGGTGACGAACTCCGACGACGGCGAGACCAGGAAGAGGAGCGTGCTGTCGAGCTGGCTCGGGTCGCCGAGGCGCTTGCGGGGGAAGGCCTTCGTGATGTCGCCCATCCGCTCGAGCATCCCGTCCATCATCTCGGACGAGAACGCCCCGGGGGCGATGGAGTTCACGTTGATCCCGAAGCGGGCCCACTCGACCGCCAGCGTCTCGGTCATGCGGTTGATGCCGGCCTTGGTGATCGAATAGAGGGCCGCGCCGCCGCCCGCGTAGTTGTGGGCGCCCATCGACGAGATGTTCACGATCCGGCCCGGCGCCTTGCGGGCCATCAGCCGGCGGGCCAGCTCGCAGCTGAGGATGAACGGGCCCCGCAGGTTGGTGTCGAAGACCTTGTCGATCAGCTCGGTCGACATCTTGGCCGCGTACTGGGCGTCGGGGATGCCGGCGTTGTTCACGAGGATCGACAGCGGTCCGAGCTCGTCCTCGGCGCGACCCATGGCGGCGATGCAGGCGTCGGCGTCGGTCACGTCGAGGGGGATCGGGACGCAGGTCCCGCCGTCGGCGCGGATCTCGGCGGCCAGCTCCTCGAGCCGCTCGGCTCGTCGCCCGGTCACCGCGACCGAGCCGCCCGAGGCCGCAAGCACCTTGGCGAAGCGCCGACCGAGACCGGAGGTGGTCCCGGTGACGAAGGCGGCGGTCCCCGTCAGGTCGGTCGTGAAGTTCGGCAGCGGAAGCTCGGTCGACATGGCCGCGACCGTAGGCCGCGGCCGCCGCGCGACACCCGGTCCGGTCGAGCGTTCGCTCAGTGGCGTCGGACCGGAGCGTCGTGCGGCACGACGTCGATCAGTAGCGGCTGCCGAGCTCGCGGTGGTCCCAGGACACCGTGGGGCGGGCGCGGGTGATCGGACCTACCGCCGCCTCCCGCGGGAGGGCGCGAGGGGTCGTCGGGGTTCGCCTGCGGCTCGATCGATGGGCGCCGGCGCGCGGCGCGGTCCGGTGTGGTGCGTCACCGTGGACCGTCGACGGTCGGCTGGCGTTCCACGAGTGAGATCGGCCGGAGCAGCGCCAGGGTGCCGAGGTCGACGACCGCTGCCGGCATCGCGTAGGTGATGGGCGGGCACGAGTCCGCTCGCATGCGGACGGTGCCGAGTCGCCCTGGGCTCGTGTTCGGGTGGTTCCGACTCACGTGCTGCATCGCTGCTCCCTCCTCTCTGGAACTCGTCGTTCGGTCGCTGTCGACGCGGGAGCTGGCGTCGGCATCACAGGGTGAGACGACGCGGGACGGAATCTGGTTCGCGCGAAGGTGTTACGAATCGCGCTGATTCCTTTGCGCACTGGGTGGGAGGAGGTCCTGTGCGACGCGCACGCCGAGCTTCTGGAGCGCGAGTGCGGCGTGTCGCAGCTCCCGTCGGCTCAGCTCCGGATCTCCTCGCGGCACACGCACCTTGATGGCGCGGCGTCCCACGTGACGCAGGCACAGGATGGACTTGGTGTCGGTGACGAGCTCCCAACCGTGCGACGTCGCCGCGGCGCAGAGCTTCTCGAGCTCGTCGGCGAGCGCCTGGCGGTGGTCGGCCGCGGGTGGCACGTCGTGCATCCTCCGTCCCAGGCGGGCCGCGCTGCGCTCGATCTCTCGCGCCGCGGCATCGACGGCGTCGCGCTCGTCGTGGGTCGACGTCGGCCGGTCGTAGTGGACCCGGGTCATCCCGGCCAGGTCGGTCGGCAGTCGAACGTCGAGCTGGCGCTCCTGGACGAGGACGGTGCGGTCGGGGCCGATCATGCCCATGAACAGTCCGCACTCGAAGACCACGTTGTCGCGTGGTGCGAGATGCTTCTCGCCGCGATGCTCGATGACGTCGTCCGCGGTGATGAGCATCACCGCGAAGTCGACGGTCTGCCCGATGTGGATGAGGCTCTCCCATGCGCTGTGGCCGGGCAACATCGTGCCTTCGTCCCACAGTCGTACGCGCCACGTCCGGGGAAGCCGATCGCGCAGATCTCTCGCCGTTCGGCGGCCCTCGCTCGATGATGCGACGAACAGGTCGAGCTCGTTCATCGCGTTCCCCCGCGTCCCCACGAGGATCAGCTTGCCCGGTTCCACCGCGATGCGCACGGGCGGGGTTACGCGTGATCGGCGCTATCGGGCCATGAGGCGGTCCGTCGGGGTGACGGTGTTGGTGATGGTGTCGATGCCGTCGATCGAGATCGTGATCTCGTCGCCGTCGACGACGGGGGCGTCGAGCGCGGGCACGAGGCAGGTGCCGGTCGACAGCACGGCACCGGTCGGGAAGTCGAGGGCCCGGAGGAGGTGCTCGACCAGCTCGTCGAAGCTCCGCTTGAGCCGGGCGGTCGATGCGGTCCCGTCGAACACGACGGCATCGCCCCGCAGGATGCGCATGCGGATCGTCAGCGACCGGGGCTCGGGTACCTCCCACGCCAGCCGCAGGCGGGGGCCGAGCACGCAGCAACCGGCGAACATCTTCGCCTGGGGCAGGTACAGCGGGTTCTCGCCCTCGATCGACCGGGAGCTCATGTCGTTGGCGACGGTGTAGGCCACGGTCTCGCCGAACGCGTTCAGGACCAGCGCCAGCTCGGGCTCGGGGGTGTCGTTGGTCGAGTCGGAGCGCCGGCCGACCGGATCGCCGTCGGTCACCACGTGGTGGGCCTGGGCCTTGAAGAACAGCTCCGGCCGGGGCGCGTCGTACACCAGCGTGTAGACGTCGTCCTGGGTGCTCTCCTCGATGCGGGCGTCCCGCGAGATCAGGTAGGTCACGCCCGCCGCCCACACCGGGGTCGTCCCGTCGATCGGCGGCGGCAGTCGGACCTCGGCGAGCTCGGCGCCGTGGTCGGGGTCGGCCGCATCGACCAGCGCCCGGATCTCGGCGATCGGCTGGGCGAGCAGGTGGGCCATCGACGCCACCCCGGCGAGCGGCGCCACGCGCCCCTCGTCGGCCACCCCGACGCGGACGCTGTCGGTGCCGGGGGCCATGTACCGAACGAGCGCGGTCATGCGCCGGCTCCGACGCTCGCCCAGTGCCGTCCGTCGGGGAACGCGAAGGTGGCGCACGCCTCGTCCCGGAACGCCCCTCCGCCGCCGGGCGCGTCCGGGAGGTGGTAGCGGCCGTCGCGGACGTCGATCGGTGCCGCCAGGTGCTCGTGGAGGTGGTCGACGTACTCGACCACGAGGGGCGCCGGGTCGGCAGCGATGGCGACGGCGTTGACGAACGCGTAGTGCTGGACGAGCTCGCACAGGCCGACCCCGCCGGCGTGGGGGCAGACATCGACGCCGTGGTGGGCGGCGAGGAGCAGCATCGCCAGGATCTCGTGGGGCCCGCCGACCCGGGTGGCGTCGACCTGGAGGACCCGGGCGCCGCCGAGCTGGAGCAGCTGCTTGGCGAGGACAGCGTTGGCGAGGTGCTCGCCGGTCGCGACCGGCACCGGGTCGATGGCCCGGGCGATGGTGGCGTGGCCGGCGACGTCGTCGGGATGGGTCGGCTCCTCGACCCAGCGCAGGTCGAACGACGCCAGCTCCCTCACCGCGTCGATCGCCTCGTCGACACCCCAGCGCTGGTTCGCGTCCACGGCGATGGCCACGTCGTCGCCGACCGCGGCTCGGGCGATGGCGAGGCGGCGCCGGTCGTCGTCGAGGTCGTGGCCGACCTTCAGCTTGATCAGCCCGAATCCCCCGGCGACCGCCTCACGGCACAGCCGGTCGAGCTTGGCGTCGTCGTAACCGAGCCACCCCGGCGAGGTGGTGTACGCGGCCAGTCCGTCCCGGTGCCGTGCGTCGAGGCGTGCCGCCCGGCCGGCTGTCCGTTCCTCGAGCAGCTCCCGGGCCCGGTCGGGGTGGAGGTCGTCGCGCAGGTAGGTCCAGTCGACGAGGTCGACCAGCTCCTTCGGTTCCAGCTCCAGCAGCGCGGCCCACAACGGCAGGCCCTGGCGGCGGGCCCGCAGGTCCCACAGGGCGCTGATGACCGCGCCGGCGGCCATGTGCATCACGCCCTTGTCGGGGCCGAGCCACCGCAGCTGGCTGTCCCAGGCGAGCTCCCGGGCGGCGTCGCCGATCGCCCCGCACAGCCCGTCGACGTCGCGGCCGATGAACCGCTCGGCGGCGGTCGCCACCGCAGTGGCCTGGACGTCGTTGCCCCGGCCGATCGTGAACACGAACCCGTGGCCGACGAGGTCGGAGTCGGAGGTGCGCAGGCGCAGGTAGGCGGCGGAGTAGTCGGGGTCGGGGTTCATGGCGTCGGACCCGTCGAGCTCCGCGCTCGTCGGGAACCGCAGGTCGACGACCTCGGCCGCGGTCACGATGGCCACGGTCGGCCCCCCGGCGTCGTCCGGTCGACGGTCATCGTGTGCCTCCCCGTGCTGGTCCGCCGCAGCACCACCGCGGCTCGGCGCTGCGCCGTCGCCCCCGCACGTGCAGTCCCCGCCCGTCATCGAAGCACGTCGAAGGGTGTGTCCGCTCCTCACGAGGGCGTGGGCACCACCGAGCCTGTTCCCTCGGGCGCCCACTCGTAGTCGATCTGACGGGCGGTCCGCTCGGCCAGGTCGCGGCCGGCGAGGCGGTCGACCAGGTGGAGTGCCATGGCGATGCCCGAGCTGAGCCCGGCCGCCGTGACCACGTCGCCGGCGTCGACCCAGCGGACACCCCGGGTCGCCCCGGCCGGCCCGAGCCGCGCCGCCAGGTCGTCGACGTCCTCCCAGTGGGTGGTCCACGGCTGGTCGGTCAGCACCCCGGCCCCGGCGAGGAGGAACGCACCGGTGCACACGCTGGTGGTGATCGGTGAGCCCGACGCCAGCGACCGAATGGTGTCGAGCAGGGCGGCGTCGGCGAGCAGCGCGGTGAGATCGATCGTTCCCGGCACGATCACCACGTCGAGCGCGCCGACGTCGGCGGCGGACGCGCCGGGGACGAGGCCCATACCGCCGTACGCCGTGACCGGGGCGCCGTCGACGGTGAACGTCACGACCTCGAACGGGGCCGGGTCGCCATCGCGACCAGCGAGGCGGGAGGCGGTGAGGAACACCTCGTAGGGGCCGCCGGCGTCGAGGAGGTCGACGCCGTCGAAGAGCAGGATGCCGATGCGCATGGGTGGATCCTGCGACCCGACATCGATGGCCGCAAGGACATGGTTCCGTGGATTCCGGCCATAGGTGCAGCTACGGTGCCGACATGGCCGGAACCGATGTGGCCGGAACCGACGTGGACGGGAACGAGATGGCCGGGAAGAACCTGGCCGGCAGCGAGTGCGACGCGGCGACCAACCCGCGGCGGGTGGTGCTCGTCGCCTACGACGACTTCGGGTTCCTCGACCTGGTCGGCCCCTCCGACGTGCTCACCACGGCGAACCAGCTGGCGGGGCGCACCCTCTACCAGCTGTCGGTCGCCGCCCACGGCCGGCCGGACCGCGTGGTCGCGGAGTCCGGGCTGCGGCTCGGGGTCGACCTCGACCTCGCCGACGTCGTCGGCCCCGTCGACACCGTGATCGTCACCGGCGGCCTCGGCTACCGGGCGGTCACCGCCGACCCGGCCGCCGTCGCCGCCATCGGACGGGTCGCCGCGCTCGCCGGGCGGGTGTGCTCGGTGTGCACCGGGTCGTTCGTGCTCGCCGCCGCGGGCGTGCTCGACGGTCGTCGCGCCACCACCCACTGGGCCTACGCCGACGAGCTCCGGACGGCCAACCCGGGAGTGGAGGTCGTGGCCGACGAGCTCTACGTCCGCCACGGTCCCGTGGTGACGGCGGCCGGGGTCGCCGCCGGGATCGACCTCGCGCTCGCCCTCGTCGCCGACGACCACGGCGTCGCGCTCGCCCGGGCCGTGAGCCGGCGCATGGTGGTCTACCTCCACCGTGCCGGCGGCCAGTCCCAGTTCAGCGAGCGGCTCGCGACCCCGGAGGTGGTCACCGACCACGGCGGCGGGCTCGACCGGGTGCTCGCCGGTGTCGCCGCCGACCCGTCGGGTGACCACTCGGTACCGGCGCTGGCGGAACGGGCCGCGATGAGCCGGCGGCACTTCGCACGGGTGTTCCGGGCCCGCACGGGCACGACCCCCGGCCGGTGGGTCGAGCGGGTCCGGGTCGACGCCGCCCGCCGCCACCTCGAGCAACCGGGCACCACCGTCGAGCAGGTCGCGACGCGCAGCGGCTTCGCCTCCGTCGACACCATGCGTCAGGCGTTCGGCCGGGTGCTGGGCGTGTCGCCCCGGCAGTACCGGGCCAACCACCTCCTCGGCGCCGACGCGGATGCCGAGGCCGGCCATGACGACCAGACCACGGCGGTGGGGGACCCGTCGCCGGTCGGTTGACCGGCCGGGACCGATCGCTGCCGGGTGTCAGCTCGGGATGGTGGTGTTGCCGTCCGGCGTCGACGCGCCGGCCTCCGCTCTCGGCCGCGTCGGTGTCAGTGCGAGGTGGGCCCGGCTGCCACGCCGCTCAGATGACGAGCTCCTCGGCGAGCAGGTCCATCAGGAGCCCGTCGTGCCAGCCGTCGCCTTCGGCGTCGCGCTCGTAGCGGCGCATGACGCCGACCGGTTTGAACCCGACCTTCTCGTAGCAGCGGATGGCGGCCACGTTGTCGGCGGCCGGGTCGATCACGAGGCGGTGGTGGCCGACGGTCTCGATCAGGTGGCGGGCGAGCGTGGCAACGGCGTCCGAACCGTGACCGCGGCCGTGCGCCGACGGGTCCAGGTAGAGGTCCATGCCGGCGTGGCGGTAGTCGTCGTCCGCCTCCTCGTACCACTGGATCGACCCGATGACCTCGCCCGCTCCGCCGTCACCTCCGAGCGTCTCGACCACCAGGACCTCGAGGTCCTCGTCGTCGAGGTTCTCGAGCAGCTCCGCCTCGATGTCGTCGCCGTGCCATCGGGCGCGCACCTCCGGCGTCCGCCGGATGGCGGCCAGCGGTCGGACGGTGCGGCCGCGGTGGCGGGCCGCAGCCGCACC
>JAXHUH010000008.1:0-11241 GCA_034211175.1 Actinomycetota bacterium | reverse complement strand
CGAACGGCGGCCGCCGCCGCGGATGCCGCCACCGAGCCGCCCGACCGTGCCCCCGGCGGCGCCGCGGGAGCACCCGGCTCCGGCGAGCCGCACCCGATCCCGACGCCTCACCCCGCCGGCTCCTCGCTCCGGGCCGCCCGTCGCTGGCGCCGCCGGGCCCCGGTGCTCGCGGGCACCGCGGCCGTCGTGGCGGCCGGGGCCCTGCTCGTCTGGTCACCGTGGACGGACGGTTCGAGCGGCCTGGCCGCCGGGACCGACGCGCCGACCACGGAGTCGTCCGACCCGGGGCCCACCGACGGCGGGACGGCGTCGGAGACCACCACGACGACCGACGACCCCGACGGGGCGAGCGTCGAGACCGCGCTGTCGAAGTCGGCGACGACGACGTCCGAACCGGTTGGCGCCGCGGCGCCGCTCGGCCCGGCGGAGCTCGTCGGACACACCGACATCGTCGAGGACGTGGCGTGGTCGCCCGACGGCAGCGAGCTGGCCAGCGCCGGCTTCGACGCGACCGTCCGCCTGTGGTCGCCCGCCGACTCGGACGTCGCGACCGTGCTCAGCGGCCACACCCACGGCGTGCACACGGTGGCGTGGTCGCCGGACGGCACCGTCGTCGCCTCCGGAGGTGGCAGCGGCTCGATCCGCCTGTGGGACGCGGCGACCGGTGCGCCGCTCGACACGACGATCTCCGGTCACGACAGCGTGGTCCGGGCCATCGCGTGGTCGCCGGACGGCACCATGCTCGCGTCGGCCGGAAGTGACGCCATGGTCCGCTGGTGGGACGCGGCGACCGGTGAGGCCATCGGCGAGCCGGTGGTCGCCGGCGACTACGCCGTCTGGAGCCTCGCCTGGTCGCCCGACGGCTCCGAGGTGGCCGCCGGCGGCGACGACGGCCTCATCCGCCGGTTCGTGCCGGTGACCGGTGAGGAGATCGGCACCTTCGACGGCCACCTCGACCCGGTCAGTGCGCTCGCGTGGTCGCCGTCGGGCGCGGCGCTGGCCAGCACCAGCTACGACGCCGTCCTCGTCCACGACCCCACCACCGGGCAGGCGGCCCTCCCGCCGGTCATCGCCCACAACGCCGACGTCATCGACCTGACGTGGTCCCCGAGCGGCAAGTGGCTCGTCACCGTCGACTACGACGGCGAGGTGTGGGTGTGGGACTCGGCCGACGGCGACCCGATCGCGGAGGAGCCGTTCGTCGTCCACGACGAACCCCTGCACGGTGTCGACTGGTCCCCCGACGGCCTGACGCTGGCCGCCGCCGGCGCCGACGGCACCCTCCAGCTGTGGCCGGCCCCGTCCTGAACCCGGGCCGGCGGGGGGTGCGGGCGGCAGGGCGGTCTCGTTGATCGTCGGAATCGGACACTCGTAGAGTTCCCGGCCGGGTCCGACGTGTCCCGGCCGGGGCGCACCGAGGAGGGGGAGCGGATGGCGACACCCGAGGGATCGGTCGCGACGGGTCTGCCCGCGCCGACCGACGACCTGGAGCGGGCCGAGCACGACCTGGCGACCCACGCCATCTGTGCGGTGACCGGCGTGCTCGACGACGCGACGCTCGCCGCGGCCCGCGACGAGCTCTACGCCGCCGCCGCCCATGACCGGAGCCGGGGCTGGGAGCGCCACGACTTCGGCCTCGATCCCGACGCCTCCAACCAGCGGATCTGGAACGTGCTCAGCCGCTCGCCCGTGTTCATCGACCTCGCCGAGCACCCGGTCGCGCTGGCGCTGCTGCGGTCGGTGCTCGGCTGGCCGATGCTGCTGGGCAACCTCTCCGGCAACATCACGGGGCCGGGCGGTGCAGCCGGCCACCTGCATGCCGACCAGCTGTTCATCCCCGAGCCGTGGCCGGCGTCGCCGCAGGGCGCCAACGCGGCGTGGTGCGTCGACGACTTCACCGCCGAGACCGGGGCCACCTCGTTCGTCCCCGGCAGCCACCTGCTCAACCGGCCGCCGCGCGGGCCCGACGAGCGCGAGGCCGTCCCCTACGAGGCGCCGGCCGGCAGCCTCGTCGTGTTCGACGCCCGCCTGTGGCACCGGACCGGTGCGAACGTCACCGCCGACCGGCGCCGGGCCGCCATCTTCGGTTGGTACACCCGGCCGATCTACCGGGCCCAGGAGAACTGGTTCCTGTCGCTCGACCCGGCCGTGCGCCAGTTCGCGTCGGACGAGCTGCTGGTCCTTCTCGGCTACCGCACCCAGGGCCTCGGCCTGGTCAACGGCATCTCCCCCTCCTGACACGACCACCCCACGGGCGCCACCCCGCACCCCCACCCCGAACTGGCGTGGAAGAACGACGGCGCGCAGAGCAGAGAACCACGCCGGTTCGGTGGTCCGGCGCCGGTTCGGTGGTCGGTTGATCCCGGGAACTGGGCGGACGTACGTTTCGGGGCGGCGAAGGGGGGCCGTTCGTGACCACATCCATCGACGTCGACGAGATCGACGTCAGCGCCGCCGTCTCCGACCTGGGGACGAACGGGTTCGCCGTCATCGGCGGGGTGCTCGACCGCTCGGAGGTCGACGCCGTCGTGGAGCGCCTGTGGGCCGCAGCGGCCGAGAGCGAGCGCCGGGGCATCCCGACCCGCATCGAGGGCCTCGACCCCAACGCGGCCAACGTCCGGGTGTTCAACCTGATCGACCTCGACCCGGTGTTCGGGGAGCTGATCGCCCACCCGGTCGCCGAAGCGGTCGCCACCGCGTTGTTGGGCCCCGACCACATCGTGAGCAACTTCACCGCCAACATCGCCCGCCCCGGCAGCGAGTCGATGGTGGTGCACTCCGACCAGTCGATCGTTGCCCCCGAGCCGTGGCTCGAACCGTGGTCGCTCAACATCATCTGGTGCCTGTGCGACGTCCGGCGCGAGAACGGCGCCACGCGCTACGCCCCCGGCAGCCAGCGCTACACGACGTCGGCGGACCTGCCCGGTGACCTCGCCGAGCGCATGGTGCCGTTCGAGGCGCCCGCCGGGTCGATCGTGGCGATGGAGGGACGGGTCTGGCACACGTCGGGCGCCAACGTCACCGACGACGAGGACCGGCCCCTGCTGTTCGGCTACTACACGAAGCCGTTCGTGCGTCCGCAGTGGAACTTCCCGGTCGGGCTCCGCCCAGAGGTCCAGCAGGGGTTCTCGCCGACGATGCGCTACCGCCTCGGCCTCGACCTGGCGCTCAACAGCCGCGCCCCCGCCCCGACCTGAACCGCCCGGCGGGGCCGCCGATACCATCGCCGCCGCGTCGGAGTCCGACCGCCGGGCCGTGCGACGACACGAGGCGCGAGCGAGAAGGGGAGGCCGCCATGGCGACGAACGGCGCAGCGGGGGACAAGACACCGTCGGAGCTGATCGACGAGCGCATCGCCGAGCTCGGCGACTGGCGTGGGGAGACGCTCGCCCGTCTCCGCGCGCTCATCAAGGAAGTCGACCCGGACGTCGTCGAGGAGTGGAAGTGGCGGGGCGTGCCGGTCTGGGAGCACGACGGCATGATCTGCACCGGCGAGTCGTACAAGACGTACGTGAAGCTGACCTTCGCCAAGGGTGCGTCCCTCGACGACCCCACCGGCCTGTTCAACGCCAGCCTCGAGGGCAAGACCCGGCGGGCCATCGACGTCGCCGAGGACGCGGAGATCGACGAGGCCGCCTTCAAGGACCTCATCGGCGCCGCCATCGCGCTGAACGAGTCGAAGGCGAAGCCCAAGAAGAAGCAGTAGTAGCGCGACTCAGACGGTGGCGAGCGTGATCGGTGCGCCCGCCACGTCGACCCGGCCGTGGAACACCGCGCCGACATCGCCGTCCTGGCCGATCGTCGTGGCGAACAGGTCCTTCCCGTCTGCGCCGCCGAAGCAGACGCTGGCCACGAACGCCGCGTCGGTCTTGACCTCCTGGTCGAGCAACCCGTCGGGCGTGAACCGGCCGACCGAGCCCGACGGGCCGAGCGCCACCCACACCGCGCCGGTCTCGTCGACCGCCATGCCGTCCGCGACCTTGGTCGGCGCCTCGATGACGACGCGCCGGCCCGAGTAGGTGCCGTCCGCGTTGCGGTCGGCGGCGAGGACGACACCCCGGTGGACGTCGCAGCCGTAGAAGATCGAGCCGTCGGGGCTGAACTGGCAGCCGTTGACCCACAGGACGTCGTCGACGACCGGCGCCTCGGGCGCGTCGCCGCCGACGGCGACGAACTCGCCGGGCACCGGCTTCTCGCCCGCGAAGGGCCGGAACCGCAGCTGGCCGACGACGATCCGGCCGTCGGGGTCGACGGTGAGGTCGTTGATCCCGGCCACGCCCTCGCCGGGCGTGTAGATCGTGCGGGACTCGCCGTCCGGGGCGACGTGGATGACGTCGCGGCCCGACATGACCAGGCCGCCGTCGGCGTGGCGGGCCATGCCCCCGATGCCGCGGCGCTTCGCCACCACCGTCGTCACCTCGCCGGTGGCGGGCGACCACTCGTACACCCCGCCGCCGAGCACGTCCGAGAACACCACGCCGCCCTCCGGCGTGGCGACCGGCCCCTCGACGAGCTGGTAGCCGCTGGCGATCCGTTCCATCGTTCCCCCCGGTCGACCGCTGCCGGGCGAGCGTAGTGAGCCGCTTCCGGCGTGGACCACCGTGGTCGGTGGGCACCGTTCACGGACGGTTGACCTTGCCCACCCCACCGGCCACAGTGCGTGACATGAGCGATGGTGACGTGAACCCCGAGGCCGACCCGCGGGCCGAGCTCGCCGCGGTCCATGCCGCGCTCGACGAGCTGCCGCGCGACGCCTTCGCGGACCGGGCCCCGCTCCTGGCGCGGCGCGCCGAGCTGTCCCGTCGGTTGCGCGCCGCGACCGCGGCCGATCCCGACGTTGCCTCCCGCTGGGCCGAACGCGCCGCCGGCACCCGCGGCCCGGAACCGACGCCGTTCATCCAGTCGCACGGCGAGGGCGGCGGTTCGGGCGCCTGATCGCTCGCTCCGGGCAGCGGCAGGCTCCACGAGGTGGCGTCCTGGCCGGCGGCCGCGCGTAGGCTCACCCACCGTGGGGGCAACAGGTCGGGCTGCGATGAACCTCGAGGCGCTGGGGCGGTTCCTCGGTGCCGTGGAGGCCGGCGACATCGATGCGGTCCGGGCCTGCTACCACCCCGATGCGGTGGTGTGGCACAGCGACGACGGCATCGAGCAGTCCGTCGAGGACAACCTCCGGACCCTCTCGTGGCTCGCCCGGAACGTGCCGGGCCTGCGCTACGAGAACGTCCGCCGCCACGCCACCGACGAGGTGGCCGTCGAGCAGCACGACACCGTGGCGCCGATCCCGGGTCGCGACGAGCCGCTGGTCATGACCGCGTGCCTCGTCGTGGCCTACGACGGCGACGGGCGCATCACGCGCCTCGACGAGTACCTCGACAGCGGCGACGTCGCTCGTCTCCGCGAGGCCCTGGCCACCGCCCGCACTGCCTGACGACGCCGCCTGATCGGGCGGCGGTGCCCGACCGGGAGCGTCGCCGACTGTTCACCCGCCCGACACTCGAGTTCACCCGCCGTTCGGCCGATCACGCGGACGCGCCTGCTCTACTCGTCCGCCCGGCACGCCGGACCCGGGCCCGGACGCCCACCGCGCTCCCGATCGAGGTGGCCAGATGACGAACACTGACGAGGGCCCGGTCTCCTCCGGGGCCTTCGACGCCGAGCTCCACGCCGCCGAGCTGGGCGAGCTCATCGACGAGTTCCGCACGATGACCCCTGCCGAGATCGCCGAGCGCGGGTTCACCGTCGAGGGCACGTTCGACGAGGTCGACGACCCGGTGCTGCTCGGCCCCGACGGCCTGCCGGTCAAGACGTGGCGTGAGGGCTACCCGTACCACGAGCGCATGAGCCGGCAGGACTACGACGAGGCCAAGCGCTCGCTCCAGATCGAGCTGCTCCAGATGCAGTCGTGGATCCGTGAGACGGGCCACAAGGTCGTGATCCTGTTCGAGGGCCGCGACGCCGCCGGCAAGGGCGGGACCATCAAGCGGTTCATGGAGCACCTCGACCCCCGCGGCGCCCACGTCGTTGCCCTCGGCGTGCCGACCGAGCGAGAGAAGGGCGAGTGGTTCTTCCAGCGCTACGTCCGCCACCTGCCCACCCGGGGTGAGATGACGTTCTTCGACCGGTCCTGGTACAACCGGGCCGTCGTCGAGCCGGTGATGGGCTTCTGCACCCCCGACGAGCACGAGGAGTTCCTCCGCTCGGTGCCCGAGTTCGAGCGGATGATCCAGAGCTCGGGTGTGACGCTGGTGAAGTTCTGGTTCTCGGTGTCGCGGCGCGAGCAGCTCGCCCGGTTCACGATCCGCCGCATCGACCCGGTCCGCCAGTGGAAGCTGAGCCCGACCGACATCGCCTCCCTCGACCGCTGGGACGACTACACCCGGGTCAAGGGCGAGATGTTCCGGCGCACCTCCACCGACGACGCGCCGTGGATCGTGGTGCGCAGCAACGACAAGAAGCGGGGCCGGGTCAACGCCATGCGCCACGTGCTCTCGGTCGTGCCCTACGAGGGCCGCAACCCCGACCTCGACCTCACGCCCGATCCGCTGATCGTCGGCTCACCGGAGCAGATCTCCCCCGAGTTCGGCGAGCCCCCGCACTGACCCGGGCCGCGAGCCCGGCGCGGGTGTCGCGCGCCGGCCATCGGTCGGCGCGTTCGGGGCGTCCGGTCAGCTGCCGTCCCAGCCGGGCAGCGCCGCCGCCTGGGTCATCCAGCTCGTCCAGAGCTCCTCGTCGATCTCCTCGCCCTCGCTGATGTGGGCGTAGCGCGTCTTCTCGTCCTTGGAGCTCACCGGCGGCTCCGGGTCGAGCGAGGTGCCGTCGAAGAACGTCACCTTGATGTACTTCGTGAAGCAGTGGTAGCTGGTGAACCAGCCCCCACCGTCGGAGCCGTAGAAGGGCGAGTTCCAGCGCACGCCCTTGCGGACGTCGGGCACGGCGTTCTCGATGAGGTCGTCGAGGCGGCGCCCGACGTCCCGCTTCCAGCCGGGCATCGCGTCGATGTAGGCCTGCACCGGCTCGTCGCCGTCGCCCTTCGGGATCTGCGGGTTGCCGCCGGCGAGCAGCTTCGGCTTCGCGTCGGCCATCGGGGCACTCCTCCGCATGTCGTCGATCGCGGTGTCGCCCGACGACCGTAGAGCGTCGTGGTCGCTGCTGCTGCCTCGCCGGTCGAGGTCGGCGTCGTCAGGCCGTCGCCGCCGGTACCCGACCGTCGGCGATGGCGGCGGCGTGGGCCGCGTGGTCGGCCTCGGTGAGGTCGGCGTAGCGCTCGGCGAAGTCGGCGAGCACGTGGTCGGCGGTGCGGTCGTCGCCGAGGTAGCCGGCGATGGCGGCGCCGTCGCCGCTGCGGGCGTGGGCCAGCGCCAGGGCCCCGCCGCAGTGCCGGGCGTAGTTCTTCAGCCGCTTCGGGCCCATCTGGTCGACCTCGGCCGAGCCCTTGCCGTCCCACAGCTGGCGGAAGTAGTAGTCGACCGTCCCCTCGTCGGTGTGGTCGCGGGCCCAGCCGAGGAGCACGTCTCCGGTCGCCTGCATCAGTCGCTGGCCGCGCACGACGCGCTCGCCACCCTGCTCGTAGCGGTCGGCGCCCGCGTAGGGCTCGAGCACCGAGTGGCCGGCCTCCTTGAACTGCATGAAACAGCGGGTGGCCGCCGCCGGACTCGAGCAGCACGATGAGGCAGCGGGTCCCGACGCTGCCGACGCCGACGACCTTGTGGGCCATGTCGACGAACCGGTAGCCGTCGAGCACGGCGGCGCGGTGCGGCGCCAGCGAGCTGCGGTAGTGGTCGAAGAACGTACGCAGCCGGTCGATCATCTCCGGTGTCGCGAACTCCGTGAACGGGACGATCAACGGTGGCCTCGCGGCGATGCGGCGGCGGCCGTCGACGACCTCGGTCAGCTTCCGCAGCGCCCGCACGCTGTCCTTGCGGGTCGCCTTGGCCAGTGCCCTCCTCGAGCGCTTGTGGAGCTTCTCGCCGTCGCTCAGGAGCGACTCGACCTCGATGCGGTAGTAGTGCACATCGAGCGGGCTCCGGGACAACGTCGCCGCGAGCACCTCGCGGTAGCCGCGCACCGCGGCCCGGGTCGCCGAGCGGATCCGCTTGTCGGTGAGCTCGTTGTTGCGCCCGGCGATCGTCACGCTCGCCGCCAGCCGCTTGAGGTCCCACTCGAACGGCCCGGGCGCCGTCTCGTCGAAGTCGTTGAGGTCGAACACGAGGCGGCGATCGGCCCCGTTGAACACCCCGAAGTTGGCCAGGTGGGCGTCGCCGCAGAGCTGGACGCGCAGGCCGCTGGACGGGACCCGGGCCAGGTCGGCGGCCATGATCGCCGCGCCGCACCGGTAGAAGGTGAACGGCGTGACGGACATGCGGCCGTGGCGGATCGGCACGAGGTCCGCCACCCGGGTCGTGTCCTGTGCCGTGAGCAACGCGATCGGGTCGGGCCGCCCGGGGCCGGTGTCGAGCTCGGCGTGGGCTTCGAGCGGGACCTCCCGGCGCAGGTCCCGACCCGCCCGGAGCCGCTCGTCCGGCGTCGCGGTGCGGGCCACCGTCCCGGTCGCCGCCGTGGTCGTCGGCGTGGCCGACCGCACGGTCGTGGTCGTCGGCACGGTCATGACGCCCTCCCTCCCGATGGTGGCCACATCATGGCCCGCCCGACGCGGCGGCGCCGCCTGCCCGGGCGGGAGGGCAGGCGGCGCAGGTCGTCGGGAACGACGCCCCGATCCGGTTCTGGCACGTGGCCACGACCGTCTGGTGGCCGTGGCGGCGTGCCGGTTCGGGTCAGTTCGCGCTGGTCGTGGAGACGAGCGTGTCGTCCGGGTGCTGGTCCTCGCGCTGGTGGTCCTGCTCCTCGAGCTGCTCGATGAGGTGCTCGCCCTCGACGTCGAGGTCGGGGAGGATGCGGTCGAGCCAGCGGGGCAGCCACCACGCCGTGTCGCCGAAGAGCGCCATCGTCGCGGGGACGAGGACCATGCGGACCACCGTGGCGTCGAGCAGCACCGCCATCGAGAAGCCGATGCCCATCATCTGGATCGACGGGTCGACGTTGAGGGCGAAGCTGCCGAACACGCTGATCATGATCAGCGCTGCCGCCGTGATGACCCGGGCCGAGCTGGTGAGCCCGCTGAGGACGCTGCCCCGGGCGTCGCCGGTGCGGACGTAGTCCTCCCGCACCCGACTGATGATGAACACCTCGTAGTCCATCGAGAGCCCGAACAGCACGGCGAACATCAGCATGGGGAGGAAGCTGATGATCGGGAGCGTCTCCTCCAGGCCGACCAGGCCCATGAGCCAGCCCCACTGGAAGATGGCGACGAGCACGCCGAAGCTGGCGCCGATGCTCAACAGGATGGCGATCGCGGCCTTCACCGGGACGAGCAGCGAGCGGAACACGACGAGCAGCAGCACCATCGTGAGGCCGATGACGAGCACCATGAACACGGGCAGCGCGCCGCCCATCTGGTCGGTCACGTCGATGAGCAGGGCGGTCTGGCCGGCGACCGCGACGGAGGCGCCGGTGGCGTCCTCCACGGTCGGGAGCACGTCGTCACGCAGGTGGTGGACCAGTTCGGAGGTCTCCTCCGACGACGGGCCCGTGGTCGGGATGACCTGCACGACCGCGGTGTCGCCGGCTGCATTGGGTGCGGCGGGGGCGACGAGCTGGACGCCCGGGTCCCGGCCGACCTCGGCGGCGATCTCGTCCAGCGCCGCGGTCGGGTCGGCGGCGCCGGTGAGGTCGACCACGAGCATGAACGGTCCGTTGAAGCCGGGGCCGAAGCCCTCGGCCAGCAGGTCGTAGGCCTGACGGGCGGTGGTGTCCTCGGGCTGGGTGCCGGCATCGGGCATGCCGAGGCGCATCGAGAGCATGGGGGCGGCGAGCGTCAGCATGAGGACGAGGCCGCCGACGAGGGCGACCCCGGGGCGGGCGACGACCTGGCGGCTCCAGCGGGCGCTGAGCGTGTCGTGGGACTCGGCGGCCGAACCGGTGCGGGCCCGGCCGATGCGCCAGCGGTCGATGTTGTGGCCGGCGAAGCCGAGCAGCGCGGGCAGCAGCGTCGTCGCGATGGCGACGGCGATCAGGACGGTGGCCGCTGCGGCCAGTCCCATGACCGTGAGGAACGGGATGCCGACCACGAAGAGCCCGGCGAGGGCGATGACCACGGTCATGCCGGCGAAGACGACGGCGCCACCGGCGGTGGCGTTGGCCCGGGCAGCCGACTCCTCGACGTCGAGGCCCTCGGCGAGGTTCTGGCGATGGCGGGTCACGATGAACAGCGCGTAGTCGATGCCGACCGCCAGGCCGATCATCGTGGCCAGCGTCGGGGCGGTGGCGGAGAGGTCGATGAAGCCGGCGGTCACGGTGAGGCCGCCGAGGCCGATACCGACGCCGATCAGCGCGGTGGCGAGCGGGAGCCCCATCGCCACGAGCGAACCGAAGGAGATGAGCAGCACGATCACGGCGACGCCCAGTCCGATCAGCTCGGAGGTGTGGCCCATCTCCTCGATGGGGCCGACCTCGCCGCCGATCTCGATCTGGAGCGTGTCGGTCGATCCCGAGGCGGTGATCTCGTCCAGCGCCTCGGCCGCCTCCTCGGAGACCTCGTTCGCCGGCTCGGCGTAGCTGACCTCGGCGAACGCGATCAGACCCTCGGCTGACACGGTCCCGGCGTTGAACGGGTCGCTGACCGCGACGACCTCCGGCGCAGCCGCCAGCTCCGCCAGCACGTCGGCGACCTCGGTCTGGTTGGCCGGGTCGGTCAGCGGGACGTCGTCGGTGGACGCGAACACGATCCGGGCCGACGATCCGGACTGCTCGGGGAACCGGGCCTCGAGCAGGTCCATCGCCTCTTGCGACTCCGACCCGGGGATGGAGAACTCGTCGCTCGTCGGCCCGCCGATCGCGCCGGCGAGAGCGAACATGCCGACGAGGACGGCGACCCAGATCGCTGCCACGGTTCGGCGCCGTCGGACACACCAGTGCCCCATTCGATAGAGCAGCTTGGACATCAGCTCGTTCTCCTGACTCCTCGGGACTCGCCCGCTCGTTCGGATCGCCCGGGGCGGGTGCGGTGCCCGGGGCCTCGCCGCTCATGGAGCCGCTGGAACCTTGGGAGAACCTGGGAGCTTCCTGGCGTGGGTCGTAGAGATGCCGCAGAGGGTGTGGCGTAGCGCACAGGCCGTGCGACCATGCTCGTGTGAGCGACAACCCGGCCTCGGCGCGGCGCAGCGACTCCTCGTCGTCGACGACGAG
>JAXHUH010000007.1:0-22277 GCA_034211175.1 Actinomycetota bacterium | reverse complement strand
GCGCGAACGGTGCCGGCGGTTCCGCGGGCAGCGGCGCGCCGGCCTCGGCCGCGGGCGCCGGTGGCGCGAACGGTGCCGGCGCGGGCCCGGGCGGCTCGGCCGGTGCCTCTGCGTCCGAGGGGGACGACTCCGCCGGCGCGAACGGCGCGGGCGCGGGCGGAGCCGGGGCGTCGTCCTCCCGGCCGTGGCCCGGGGGCTCGAACGGCGCGGGCGCGGGCGGCAGGTCCGGCGCTCCGCCGAGCCCTGCGGGTGCCGGCGGTGGTGCGTCGGCGGCGGGCGACGGCGGCGCCGCGCCCATCCGGTCGGCGTCGTCGGGCCCGGTCGCGTCCGGACCGGGTCGGGGCCCACCGCCGGCCACCGGCATCGACGGGGCCGGCCCCGGGAGTGCCGAGGGCACGCTCATGCCGGGCACGGACGGTACCGAGCCCGGCGGGCCCGGGGCCTCGGCGTCGTCGTCGCCGGACGCTGCGGTGGCCCCGGCCGGTTCGGCACCGGGGCCGGGGGGCGCGAACGGCGCGGGTTCGGAACCGGGAGGCCGGAAGGGCGGGGGCGGCGCCGGCAGCGCGGGCTCGTCGTCCCCCACCGACGGCTCGACGGCGGCGTCGTCCTCGTCGGCGCCCCCGGGCAGGTCGGGCACGTCGAGCCTCCGGGCCCGGTCGGACTCGTAGGTCGAGATCGTCGTCGGCTGGTCGTCCTCGTCCGGGCCCTCGTCGCGGGCCATGTCGGGCCCGGCTCCCGCCGCCACCGCGGCTGCGGCTCCGGCGACGAACGGGGCCGGTTCGGCGGACCCTGCGTCGTCCGCCGGGGCGTCGGCGCCGACGGGCTCGCCGGCGGCGGAGGGCGCGGCCGCGGCGACCTCGGCGCCGGGTCGGTCCATCGCCGGGGCGAGGACGACGACGGCGTCGGCGGCAACGATGCCGCGCCGCAGATCGAGGGTGTCGTCGACGATGGCGTCCTGGTCACCGACGCTGGCGGTGACGAACGAGGCACCGTCGAGGCGGCCGGTCCACCACTCGTCCGCGGCGCCGGTCAGCTCGTCCGAGCCGGAGGGGCGGTCGCCGACGACGCGCACGGCGCCCCTCGCCGCGATCTCGAAGCCGCCGTCGGTCGGCACCACCGCGCACAGCGTCGGCGGTGTGGGGCCGAGGAGGAGGCGCAGCCGGTCGACGAGACGTGCTGCGTCACTCGGCTCCTGGCGGTCGAGGACGTCGAGGCACGTCGCCATCGCCCGTGGGTCGCGACCGTCGACGAGGACGACGACCCAGCCGAGGTGGGCCACCCGGCCCGTGCCCGAGCCGTGGGTGGGGACGACGCGCAGCCCTCGGCGCTGGTCGGTGCTCGGGTTCATGTCAGCGTTCCGATCAGCTCGGCGGCCTCGTCCGCGGTGCGGACCCGTTGGAGCACGTCGGGATCGACGAGCCGGGCGATCACCGCCGCGGTGTCGGGATCGATCGACGGGTCGACCTGGGCCTCCCGCCGCAGCAGCTCGCGGATCGCGTCCGGCCCCTCCATCGTGTCGACGCCGGGGTGCACGGTCCGGCCGCTCACGGCCCAGTGGAGCACGGCCCCGAGGGCGAACACCTCGGCCGAGCGCTCCGGGATCTCCCCGCGCATGGCGGCGGGGTCGACGAAGCCGATGCCGGTCACGACCGCGACCGTCGACGACGAGCTGTTGTGGCCTCCGGCGGCGAACGAGGGGGCCGAGAGCTTGCCGCCGTCCGACGACAGCACCACGGCGCCCGGGGTGATCGCCCCGTGGGCCAGGCCGATCTCGTGGAGCGCGTGCGCCCCGCGGGCGGCATCGGCGACGGCGCGCACCCAGTGGGACCGCTCGGGTTGGCGGGCGGGGCGGGCCAACGTGCCCGACGGGGAGTGCTCGACGGACACGAACGTCCAGCCGGCGTCCCGACCGATGTCGTGCAGCGTGACCACGTGGGGGTCACGCAGCGCCGCCACCGCGGCGAGGTCCTCGACGAGCCGGTCGTGGGTCACGTCGTCGCTCTCGGCGGTGACGATGACCTCGACCCACTCGTCGCTCACCCCCAGCCGGGCCGGTGGTGGCGCGAGGAACCGGTAGCTGACCTGATCGCGCTCGAGGAGGCGATCGAGCTCGTAGTCGGCGAGCTGGCCGGGCGGGCCGTCGGCAGGGGCTGCGACGTCGGCGTTCACAGGAACTCTCCTCCTCGGTACCGCCAGCGTAGGTGAAGGACGCGGATCGGTCCGATGGCGAAGAGCCAGATCAGGACCCACGTCGTGACGAAGTGGATGACGTAGGCGGCGAGCGCGGGCTCGGTGTAGAGGAACCGGATGAGGATCGCCTCGGGCACGAGCTGGCCGAGGACGAACAACGACGGCCAGTCCTTCTCCCACCGCCACTGCTGCAGGCCGTGGTAGAGCGGCTCCCACAGCACCGTGCCGAGGACGCCGACCAGCCCGAGCACCGTGAAGGTGATGCGGTAGCGGTCGCCGATGCCCGCGTCCCCGGCCGGGAGGATCGGCGCCACGAGGATCGTCCACGGGATGCCGATCAGCACCAGCAGGACCCATCTCGTCTGGATCCGTCCCCAGAGCGTCGGGATCATCCGGTCCGCCCCTCTCCCGGCCGTCTCGTCGTGCCTTCGTCCGTACGCATCAGTCCACCGATCGGTTCTGCGCCCACCGCCACCACTGCCCGATCGAGCGGGCGACGCCGATGCGCCTCGTGAACCCGAGCCCCGCGAGGTCGTCGGCGATCTTGAGCGCCGAGTACTGGAGGCCGGCGAACGAGTCGACCGGCGAGTACGGCCCGCCGAGCGTCATCGACCCCGACGCGTACAGGCGACCGGGCTCGGCCCGGGTGCCGATGATCTCGAAGCTGCGGGTCACGTCGAGGCGACCGAGCGGGTTGCGGCCCGCACCGCCGTGGCGGAGCAGGTCGGCGAGCAGGCGGTGCTCCTCGATGTCGGCCTCGAGCCCGGTGGCGTCGATGATGTGGTCGGCGACCAGCTCGGAGCGCAGGCCGTTCTCGGAGCGGATGCGGGTGACGATGCGCCCGTCGGGCGTCGGCTGGACCTCGGTGACGACACCCTGGACGGCCGAGTACCAGCCCTCCGCGCGCGACTGCGCCATCTGCTGCTGCCACAGCTTGCGCTTCGGGGTGTTCGAGCCGCCCATCTGGTCGTACAGCGCCTTGCGCTGCTCACCGTCGAGGCGCTCCAGCCGAACCCGCAGCTGGCCGCCCCAGCTCGACTTCGGCCAGTTGAACCCCTGGTAGGCGAACCCGTCGCCGCCCTTGCGGCGCATGAAGGGCCCGGAGCCGTGGGAACCCTCGACGTAGGTCCGCAGCAGCTGGACGATGTGGGTCTGGGCGCCCTTGTGCATGCGGTCCTCCATGAGGCGCTGCAGCACCCGCGACGACACGATGCCGCCGCCCCGGACCATCACGGTGCCGCCCCGGTTGAGCAGCGACTCGTAGACGTGCTCGTGGGGCTCGTACGCGTTGACGACCCGGGCCCGGTCGCCGGTGCGCTCCCGGTACTCCTGGAGGTCGGGCAGGAACCGCAGGCCGGGGTAGCCGACCGCGATGTGCGCGAACCGCGACCGGTAGGCGACGCGCCGGGTGGCGCTCGTTCCCGCGGGCGGCGTGAGCACGCTGAAGTAGCCGCCGCCGTGGCGCCGCCGCACCAGGCGGACGTTGCCCCGGTGCAGCATCCGGGACCAGCCGATGCGTTCCATCTCCCGGGCCAGGCCGCGGAACACGGTCGACGCCCGGGGCGTCCAGTAGTCGCCGAAGACCGGCTCGGTCGCCACCGCCCACAGCGGCGCCAACGTCTTCTCCCGCCACGCCTCGATGAGGGCGTAGCTCGGGACGCCCCAGATGTTGTCGGGCATGCCGGCCGAGTCGGAGCGGATCCGCTCCTCGGCGGGGATCTGGCTCACCCGGGCCAGGTACTCGTAGGTGGCCCACGGCTGCTCGAGCGTGGTGAGCACCGCGATCTGGTCGATCGGCACGCCGCTGATCCGCAGCATGTCGGCGAGGACGAAGGAGCCGATCCCGCCGCCGATCGTCACGACGGGCACGTCGACGATCGGGATCCCGGCAGCCGCGACCATCTCGTCGGACCACACGCTCGTCCCGTGGAGCTGCTCGTTGAGGTCGCCCGCGGCGGGCGGCGGCTGCACGTTCACGTTCCCCTTCGACGTCCGTCCGTTGCTCCCCGTTCGCGGTCCGCCCGCGTCCAGTCCACCGTCGTGGTCCCGGTGGTCGTTCCATGATGGCGCCCCAGCCGGCCGAGGTGGGGGTTCTCCGGCTGCGCCGGGCGGCGAACGGCTGGCCCCGGGCCGCCGGGCAGCCGGCGCACGGCGTCGTCGGCCACGACCGGGGTGATGGCGCACCCGACGGCTAGCTTGGCGTCGTGCGAGCTTCGGACCCGGCAGCGGAGGAGGTCGAGGCGTTGGCCCGGCGGGCGGCCGGGGGCGACGACACCGCCCTCCGCGAGCTCCTCGCCGCCATCCGCCCGGCGGTCATCGAGCGTTGCGCCCGGGTCCTCGACGACCTCTCCGACGTCGAGGAGGCGGCTCAGGACGCCCTCGTCTCGGTGAGCCGCCGCATCCGGGACTTCGAGGGGCGGTCCCGCTTCTCGACCTGGTTGTACGCGGTGGCGACGAACGCCGCGATCGACACGTTCCGCCGCCGGCGGCGCCGCTCGCCCGAGATGAGCGTGGGCGACGAGACCTTCGCCGAGCACAGCTCGGGGTCGCGCACGTCGAGCATCGCCTCGGGCCGCATCGACCTGGTCGCCGCGCTCGGCGAGCTCGACGAGCGCGTCGCCCAGCCGGTCGTGCTGCGCGACCTCCAGGGCCTCGACTACGCCGAGATCGCCGCGCTGCTCGAGATCCCCGTCGGCACGGTCAAGTCGCGGATCCACGAGGGCCGCCGCGAGCTGCAGCGCCGCCTGCGCGCCTAGGCCGCCGATCCGGGGCCCCGTCCCCGGTGCGCGCCCCGGCCGCGTCGCCCGCCCCGCCGTCACCGGGTCGCCGCCCACATCCGTTCGACGCTGTGGATCAGCACCTCGGCCGAGGGGCGGGCCTTGATCCCGACCCGGTCGTTGAGCAGGGCGCGCCAGTGCGACAGCACCTGCTCCGCGGCGCGGCGCACCTCGTCGTTCGAGGCGCCGGTGGCGAGGCCGAGGCGGCTCGCCGGATCGGGGGCGAGGAGGAGCCGGCGGGTGGCGGCCGCGTCGCCCGGGAGCGTGACCCGCCCGGCGACGAGGCGGCGCAGCACGTCCATCTCCCCCAGCGCCGGCACCTCCCAGCGGAGCGGCTCGAGCTCCTGGTCGAGCTGGGCGCCGGCTGCGGCGACCTCGGGGCTGCGCTCGGCCCGCAGCGCCGCGTCGGTCAGCGCGAGCGCGGCCGAGGCCCGCACCGTGTCGGCGCGTCGCATGACCATCCCCACGGCGTCGCGGACCGCGCCGTCGGCCGCCGACGAGAGCAGCGGCACGACCCGACGGGCCAGGTTCCGGTCGCCCGCGAGGGCCTCGTGGGCCGCGGGTGAGGTCACGCCGATCACCGCGACCGGCCCGGCCGGGGCGCGCCGCAGCGGGCCGAGGACGGCATCGACGCACGCGTTGGCCGACGCGGGGTCGTCCGGGAGGGCGACGGCGACGACGTCGGCGTCGGCCGCCTCCGCCACGGGACGCGCGTCGGGCCCGAGGACGTGCTCGGCGATCGCGGCGTCGAAGCGCCCGTCGAGCATCGGCACGATCGCCGGACCGCCGGCGTAGGTCACGGCGAGGACGCGGCACGGGTCCTCGAGGCGCTGGCGGGCCGTGCGGACCGACGGGATGCCGGTGCGCCGCTCGAGCCCGGCCAGCAGCTCCCCGATCCGGCCCCGCACGCCCGGCATCGGTGGCGGCGCGGCGAGCTCGGTGGTCGGCGACGCGGGCGCCACGGCCGACGCGCCGGCGCCGCCGAGGGCCTCGCGGGCGGTGGCCGCCAGCTCCGCGGCCGACGCGAAGCGGCGCTCGGGCCGCGCGTCGAGGCCCCGCTCGACGAGGGCCACGAGGCCCGGGGGCAGGTCGGGCCGGGCGACGACCAGGCGCGCCGCCGCCTGGGCGCCCTGGCGTTGCGCGACCTCGACCATCGACGCGTCGTCGAAGGGCGGGGCCCCGGCGAGCAGCTCGTGGAACACCGCCGCGGCCGCGTACAGGTCGGCGCGGTGGTCGAGCTCCGCGCTCGCCCGGGTCTGCTCGGGGGCCATGTACGCCGGCGTGCCCGCGGCGAGCGTGAACCCCGATGCCACGACCAGGTCCTTGGCGAGACCGAAGTCGCCCAGCACCATGCGGTCGTCGACGGTGCTCGACGAGGTCCGCCGCCCGCGGCTGCGGAACAGGATGTTCGACGGCTTGAGGTCACGGTGCACGATGCCGCCGTCGTGGACGACGGTGAGGCACTCGCACAGCTCGGTGAGCAGCGCCACCGCCTCCTCCGGCGTGTGCAGGCGCTTGTCGGCGACACGCTGGCGGATCCGATCGGTGAGCGTGCCGCGGTCCGCGTAGGCCATCACGAAGTACGGGCGACCGTCGGCGAGCTCGTCGATCTCGTAGATCCGGACGATCCGGTCGTCCTCGATGTGGCGCAGCACCTTGGCCTCGTCGACGAACCGCCGCCGGATGTCGGGGTTGCGGGCCCAGTTGTCGGCCAGCACCTTGATGGCGACACTCGACTCGAGCACCTCGTCGGTCGCCAGCCACACGGTCCCGAAGGCACCGGCGCCGAGGACGCGCTCGACCCGGTACTTGCCGACGTGGGTGTCGGCCATCAGCCGGCCCCCGTCATCGGTCGGCGCTCGCTCGGCTCACGGGCCCGGTACGGGCGGGTTGGGGGCTGACGGGTTCGACACGATGCTGCGCAGTCTTCCGAGGCGGGGTGCGAATGGCAACCCGACCAGGCCATCCGCCGCATTGTGCGCGCGGCCGCACCGTGGCACACCATGGGATGACGCACGACCGGGAAACCGGATCGGGTCCGCGATCGTCCCACTGCCCGTGGGTCGCCGACCGCCTCGGAGATGACGTATTCCGAGCCGGGCGGTGTGCTCTGATGCAGCGGGACGTGCGGCCCGGGCGACACGGCGCGGCGCGCGGGAACGACGGAACGAGCCGGTGGGGCGGACCACCGGCCTCAGGAGGCAGTTGATGTCGCGGTGGGTGCTCTCGGTTGATCTGGGGACGAGTTACTCGCTGGCGGCGTGGTGGCGGCAGGGCCGGTCGGTGGAGGTGTTGGACATCGGTGGTGAGCGGCGGGTGCCGTCGGTCGTCTACGTCGATGACCAGCGCACGGTGGTGGGCCGCATCGCCGAGGACCTCGCCACCGCGGACCCGTCGCGTGCGTTGCGCACCCCCAAACGCCGCCTCGGTGACCCCGCCCCGGCGGTGTTGGGCGGACGCGCCCACGACGTCGGCGACCTCGTCGCCGCCCTGTTCGCCCACATCTACAACGAAGCCGTCCGCCACCACGGCAGCGCCCCCGAGGTCGTACGCCTGACCCACCCCGCCGCCTGGGGCGGCGCCCGACGCCAAGCCCTCGTCGACGCGGCCAACCGCGCCGGGATCACCAACACCCACCTCGTCGCCGAACCCGTCGCCGCCGCGGTCTCCTACGCCGCCGAGACCACCATGAACCACGGCGACCGCGTCCTCGTCTACGACCTCGGCGGCGGCACCTTCGACACCGCCGCCCTCGAGTCCACCCCCGAAGGCTTCGTCGTCATCGGCCGACCCGGCGGCGACCAGACCGTCGGTGGTGAGCTCTTCGACGAACTGCTCGTCAACGAGATCGGCGAACGCCTCGACCCCGCCACCTGGGACGAGCTCCAGGTCTCCGACGACCCCACCTGGCGCCAGACCGCCGCCCGACTACGAGCCGAAGCCCGCCGCGCCAAAGAAGCGCTCTCGTCCTATCCCTGGGTCGACGTCCTCGTTCCCCTGCCCTCGGGGATCGTCCAACAACGCCTCACCCAGGCCGACCTGCGCGCCATCATCGAACCCCACATCGCCGACACCGTCGACATCCTCACCGAGACCGCCGCCATGGCCGGACTCACCGAGAACGACATCGACGCCGTCTACCTCGTCGGCGGCGCCTCCCGCACCCCCCTCGTCCCCGAGCTCGTCTCCGCCGCGTTCGCGAACACCACCGTCTCCCAACGCGGCGACCCCAAAGCCGCCGTCGCCACCGGCGCCGCCCACCCCAACGCCGCCCACGGCCGCATCGGCCACCGACGCAGCATGGACGAGGGCGCGGCCAGCGTGCCGCCGACGGGGCCGCCGACCGGCGCCGGTGGTCCCCCGCCGCCGTTCACACCCGCGCCCGGAGGCGCACCGCCGCCGAGCACCCCTCCCGGAGGCTTCGTCCCCGGTTCGGCGCCGCCAGGTTCGGTGCCACCCGGTTCGGTGCCGCCAGGATCGGTGCCGCCCGCGGCCGCGACCACCGGTCCACCGGGCCCGGGCGTGGTCGGGGGCCCGCCGAGCGGCCAGTGGCCCGCGGACCGCACCTACGCGGCCCCGCCGCCCGCCGTGTCCGGCCGGGGTGGCCCCGTCGGGCCCCCGGGACCGTCCGGCCCGGTCGGTCCGCCCCCGGTCCCCGGGACGGACGGCCCGCCGACGCCCCCGCCCTCCGCGGGCGGGAGCAACACACGGTGGATCGTCGCAGCCGCCGTCGCGTTCGGCGTCGTGCTCGTGATCGGCGGCCTCGCCGTCGCCATCATGGTCCTCGGCTCGGGCGACGACGTGGCCGACGGGCCCGACGGCTCGACCACGACGACGGCCGAGACCACGACCTCCACGACGCCGGCCACGACGACGCCGACCACGGCCGGCCAGCTCACGATCCCGTCCGTCACCACCCCGACGGTGACGTCCCCGACGGTCACGACCGTCATCGACCCGGGCGACCCGCTGCCGACGACGCTCGACCTGTTCGCGGACCCGAACTACGGCGTCACGTCCCTCACCGCGGGCTTCGCCCCCGACCCCTACGACATCGAGCTGCGCGCCGGCGGGTTCATCGATGCCTCGTACCTCACCGCCGTCGACGGCACCACGTGCCGCGGCTGGGTCACCTCGGCCCCCGACGTCGAGCTGCGCTACCAGGACGGCATCACCAACCTCCTGCGCCTCTACGTCACCTCCGACAGCGACACGACGCTGATCGTGAACGACCCGGGAGGGAACTGGCACTGCGTCGACGACGCCTACGGCCTCGACCCGGCGATCGACTTCGTCGACCCCGCCGGGGGCACCTACGACATCTGGATCGGCACGTACGCTGAAGGCGCGGCGGAAGCGGGCACCTTCAGCATCACCGAGCTGGACATCAACCATCCCTGAGCTCACCCCCACAGCGCGCCGGGCAGCCGGGCGGCCGTCCGTGCCGGACGCCGCCACCCGCCCGCGCGCCCTCACGGCCGGCGCGCCACGCTGCGGTGGGGGCGCAGACCATGGCTGAGGACGGCTGGGTCCTCTCGATCGACTTCGGGACGACCTACTCGCTCGCCGCCTGGTGGCGCGAGGGCCGTTCGGTCGAGGTGCTCGACGTGAGCGGCGACCGGCGGGTCCCGTCGGTCGTGCACGTCGACGGTGAGCGCATCGTCGTCGGGCGCGTGGCCGAGGACCTGGCCTCGAGCGACCCGGCCCGGGCGCTGCGGACCCCGAAGCGCCGCCTCGGCGACCCGGCCCCCGCCGTGCTCGGCGGACAGGCCCACGACGTGTCCGACCTGGTCGCCGCGCTGTTGGGCCACGTCGCCGGCGAGGCGTTCCGACACCACGGGACCGCACCGGACGTCGTTCGCCTCACCCACCCGGCGGCCTGGGGCGGCGCCCGTCGCCAGGCGCTGGTCGACGCGGCCGGCCGGGCCGGCCTCGGCGAGGTCGACCTGGTCGCCGAGCCGGTGGCCGCGGCGATCTCCTACGCCGCGGAGTCGGGCCTGGGCGCCGGCGGCCGGGTGCTGGTGTACGACCTGGGCGGCGGCACGTTCGACACCGCGGCGCTCGAGTCGACGGCCGAGGGGTTCGTCGTGATCGGCCGCCCCGGGGGCGATCAGACCGTCGGCGGTGAGCTGTTCGACGAGCTGGTCGTCAACGAGATCGGCGAGCGCCTCGATCCGGGTGCGTGGAACGAGCTCCAGGTGTCCGACGACCCGATGTGGCGCCAGGCCGCGGCCCGCCTGCGGGTCGAGGCCCGCCGGGCGAAGGAGGCGCTGTCGTCGTACCCGTGGGTCGACGTGCTGGTGCCGCTGCCGTGGGGCATGGTCCAGCACCGGCTGACCCAGGCCGAGCTCCGGGCCATCATCGAGCCCCACATCGCCGACACCGTCGAGATCCTGGCCGAGACGGCGGAGATGGCCGGGCTCTCCGGCGCCGACATCGACGCCATCCACCTGGTCGGCGGCGCGTCGCGCACGCCGCTCGTGCCCGAGCTGGTGTCCGCGGCGTTCCCGGGCACGACCGTCTCGCAGCGTGGCGACCCCAAGGCCGCGGTCGCGATGGGTGCCGCCCATCCGATGGCCGCCCAGGGCCGCATCGGCCGCCGCCGGAGCGCGGACGGTGATGCTCGCGGCCCCGGCGCAGGACCGGTCCCGACCGGGCCCCCGCCTCCCCGGCCGCCGACCGCCGATGCGCCCCCGCCGCCGACACCGGCGCACGCCACCACGTCCCCGGGGGACGCCGCACCGCCGGCCCCGCCGGCCGCATCGGGCGCCGCCACGAACGGCACCAACCGGGTGCTGCTCGTCGTGGCGCTGGTCGCGGTGGTCGCCGTCGTCGGTCTCGGGGCGATGCTCGCCGGGCTGATGATCGGTGGCGGCGGTGACGGCGACGGCGACGACCTCGTCGCGTCCGATGACACGTCACCGGCCGACGACACCGACGACGCCGACGCGGACGCCTCGGACAGCGCCGCCGCGACGACCACGGCCCCCGCCGGCGACACGCTCAGCGCCGACGACCTCCCGCTCGACGACCTGCTCGGCGGCCTCGGCGACGCGTCGTCCCGTACCGAGCGCGAACCCGCCGGCCCCGGCGACGAGGCGCTGGCCGCCGCGCTGCTGAGGGCGGACGACCTCCCCGGCGACGGCTGGCGCGAGGAGGCCCCGGCGCCGATCGACGGGCTCTGTGGCCACACCCCGGCGGAGCAGCCCGACGCGGCCGAGGAGATCGCGTTCGGTGCCGGCGCGGCCTTCGAGCTGCGTGGGGTCTACAGCGGCATCGCCCGCTACGGCGACGCGGCCGCGGCCCGCGCCGCGTTCGACGACGAGGCCGCCAACGCCGCCGGTTGCGGATCGAGCCAGCTCGACCCGGTCGGCCTCGGGGTGCCGTTCGACGCCGAGACGTCCGTGCTCGACACGGCCGACGTCGGGGTCACGCTCCCGGACGGCTGCGACGACGTCGCCGCGTGGGTGGTCGAGATCGGCGACGAGCTGCTCGGGCTCTCGCTCGCCGCGGTCCACGTGTCCGGGCTGTGCGGCGACGTGGTCACCACCGTCCAGGTCCACGTGAACGAGCGGGCCGACGCCCTCACCCCGGAGTGGGCGGCCGCCCTCGACCTTGCGCTCGCTGACGCGGCCGCGGTCGCCGGCTGAGATGATCGGTTGAGATGATCGTCGTGGCTCCCTGTCCGATCGCCGCCGGCGCCCGTCCCCCGGAGGTCCGCCACGATGGCTGAGCCCGCGGGCTGGGTGCTCTCGGTTGATCTGGGGACGAGTTACTCGCTGGCGGCGTGGTGGCGGCAGGGCCGGTCGGTGGAGGTGTTGGACATCGGTGGTGAGCGGCGGGTGCCGTCGGTCGTCTACGTCGATGACCAGCGCACGGTGGTGGGCCGCATCGCCGAGGACCTCGCCACCGCGGACCCGTCGCGTGCGTTGCGCACCCCCAAACGCCGCCTCGGTGACCCCGCCCCGGCGGTGTTGGGCGGACGCGCCCACGACGTCGGCGACCTCGTCGCCGCCCTGTTCGCCCACATCTACAACGAAGCCGTCCGCCACCACGGCAGCGCCCCCGAGGTCGTACGCCTGACCCACCCCGCCGCCTGGGGCGGCGCCCGACGCCAAGCCCTCGTCGACGCGGCCAACCGCGCCGGGATCACCAACACCCACCTCGTCGCCGAACCCGTCGCCGCCGCGGTCTCCTACGCCGCCGAGACCACCATGAACCACGGCGACCGCGTCCTCGTCTACGACCTCGGCGGCGGCACCTTCGACACCGCCGCCCTCGAGTCCACCCCCGAAGGCTTCGTCGTCATCGGCCGACCCGGCGGCGACCAGACCGTCGGTGGTGAGCTCTTCGACGAACTGCTCGTCAACGAGATCGGCGAACGCCTCGACCCCGCCACCTGGGACGAGCTCCAGGTCTCCGACGACCCCACCTGGCGCCAGACCGCCGCCCGACTACGAGCCGAAGCCCGCCGCGCCAAAGAAGCGCTCTCGTCCTATCCCTGGGTCGACGTCCTCGTTCCCCTGCCCTCGGGGATCGTCCAACAACGCCTCACCCAGGCCGACCTGCGCGCCATCATCGAACCCCACATCGCCGACACCGTCGACATCCTCACCGAGACCGCCGCCATGGCCGGACTCACCGAGAACGACATCGACGCCGTCTACCTCGTCGGCGGCGCCTCCCGCACCCCCCTCGTCCCCGAGCTCGTCTCCGCCGCGTTCGCGAACACCACCGTCTCCCAACGCGGCGACCCCAAAGCCGCCGTCGCCACCGGCGCCGCCCACCCCAACGCCGCCCACGGCCGCATCGGCCACCGACGCAGCGTCGATCACGATCAGTCCGGGACCGCCGGCGTGGCCGGTGCGGCCGGGCTGGCGAGCGCTCCGGGCGGCGGTGCGCCGCCGCCGGTGGTCGGCCCCACGGACCCGCCCCGGCCCGCGCCCGCCGGTGGCGGACCGCCGTCGTTCGGCGGGCCCACGGCGCCACCGGGCGGCGGTCCCGGGACGGGCGCCGATCCGACGGCGCCGCCGGCCGCCCACCACGGCTACGGAGCGGCCGCCCCGCCCCTGCCCGGCGCCACCGGTACCGGTCCGCCACCCCCCGGAGGCGGGCGACCCGGCGGCAACGACAACGGCAACAACACGGCCTGGGTCGTCGCAACGATCGGGGCCGCCGCGCTCGTGGTGCTCGCCGGGGCGCTCGTCGTCGTCGCCCTCGTGCTGCGATCCGACGACGACGAGCGGGCCGACGGCGACCCGACCTCGACCCTGCCGCCCTCGACGACGGAGACCACGGCACCCGAGGTGACGACGACCGGTCCGGCCCCGACGACGGTCCCGACGACCACTGCTCCCGGGGGCCCGGACCTCGACGCCGCGCTGATCACCATCGGCGACCTCCCGGCGAGCGGTTCGTGGTCCCAGGTGCCGGTCGAGGAGGACACGCTGCTCTGCGATGCCGTGCCCACCTACCAGCCGGAGGACACGGCCGAGATCGCGTTCAACGACCTCTTCGCCGGCGACGGCGTCTACGAGTCCATCGAGCGCTACGCCGACCCGACCACGGCCCAGGCCGCGCTCGACGAGGCGGTCCAGGCGATCCGCGACTGCCCCGTCGACACGGTGACCATCGGCGGGCTCGACTACAACGCGACGGCGGCCGCGATCTCCGCGACGGAGGCCGGCCTCACCCCGCCCCCCAACTGCGACATGGCGGTGACGACGATCCAGCTGACCGACAGCTCCGGCTTCGCCACGATCCACGTGGCGACGATCGGCACCCGGTGCAACGACGTGATCATCGCCCTCCAGGTGGCGGGCGCCGACCCCAACCAGTTCGACGCGCAGAACCAGGCGTTGGCCCAGACCGCTCTGGTGCGTGCCGCACCGCTGCTCACCGGCTGAACCGCACGCCGGCCCACGTTCCGGGCGCGCCGACCACCCGGCGCGGGCGAGGCGCCACCGATGCCATCGGGCACACGAGGCTGGCACGCGTCGGGCCTCCCTCCGGCCCGCCGCCCCGGAGATGATCCGGGGCTTGGCCGCCTCCTCACCCGCCACCCGCGCCGAACGTCGACTCGCCGCCGTCGCCGGCGTGCGCGTGTCACTGCCGCTGGCCCTGTCGGTCCTGCCCTTCGGCATGGTCTATGGCGTCACCGCGGCGCGCAGCGACGTCGAGCCGGCCGCCGGGGCCGCGGCGTCGGTCCTGCTGTTCGCCGGCGCGTCCCAGCTCTCGTTCCTCGAGCTGGTCGGCCAGGGTGCGCCCGCGCTCGTCGTGATCGCCTCCGTCGCGGTGATCAACGCCCGGTTCGCGCTCTACTCCGCGGCGCTCGGGCCGGCGCTCGCCGAGTTCCCCCGGTGGTGGCGCTACCTGCTGCCCCACCTCATGACCGACCAGGTGGCCACGCTGGCCCTCGCCCGCTTCGCCGAGGATCGGGACCCGACGACGCGCCGCTGGTTCTTCCTCGGCTCCGGGCTGCTGTTCGCCACCGCCTGGGTGCTCGGCACCGCGGCAGGGATGGGCGCCGGAGCGGGCCTGCCGTCCGAGCTCGGCCTCGGCCTGGCGGTGCCGCTCACGTTCGCGACGTTGCTGGTCGCCACGCTCACGAACCGACCCGCCATCGTCGCCGCCGCCGTGTCGGCCACCGTCACCGTCGCCGCGTCCGGCGTGGCGCCCGCCGGCGGGAACATCCTCGCCGGCGCCCTCGCCGGTCTGGTCGCGGCCCGGGTGGTCCGATGACGGTCTGGCTGCTCCTGCTGGGCGCCGCCGCGGTGACGCTGGGCATCCGGACCTGGGCGGTGGTGGCGCTGCGGTTCCGCTCGTCGCTGCCCGCCGGGCTCGAGGACGCGCTGCGGCCGGTCGCACCGGCCGCGCTCGCCGCCCTGGTGGCGAACACGCTGCTCCTCGACGGTGACGGCGTGCGCCCGCTCGGCTCGTGGCACCTGGCGAGCGCCGCGGCCGTCGCCGTGGTCCTGTGGACCCGTTCGGCCGGCTGGGCGCTCCTCGCGGGCATGTCCACCTTGTGGGCGTGGACGCTGGCCGCCCACGCCCTGGGCTGAGCGAACCACGGCGGGCCGGGCCCGGCCGCCGGCGACGCCACGTGCCGGGGGTGCGTCACCGGCGACCGGCTCCTCCTCGATCAGCCGACCCCGCTCAGGTGAAGGCCTTGGACAGGACCTCACCGGCCAGGGAGATGGCGTCGGTGTCGTCGCCGTCGCTGACCATGTTCACGATCAGGGCGTCGAGACCGGCGTCGCGGACCTCGGCGATCTGGGCCGTGACCTCGTCGGGATCACCCCAGAAGAACCGGTCGCCGACGAGCGGCTCCGCCTGCTCCCACGTCATCCCGGCCGTGGCGAGGCGGGCATCGCGCTTGGCCACCGCCTCCTCGTGGGTGGCCCCGAGGAACAGCATCCCGAGCATCGAGACCTCGATGTCGGAGCGGTCCCGGCCGACCGTCGCCAGGTGGCCCTCGAGCACCTCGACCTTGTGGGCGACCTCGGAGCGCCCGCTCGTCAGGTTCATGTGCTGGGCGTGCTCCGCGGCGATGCGCAGCGTCTTGCGCTCGCCGGAGCCGCCGATCAGCAGCGGCGGGCGGCGCACCGGCAGCGGGCTGTTGATGACGTCCTTCACCCGGTAGCGCTCGCCGTCGAGGCTCGGCCGCTTCCCGTCGAGCATCGGCAGGATGATGGCGAGGGCCTCCTCGAGCTTGTCGAAGCGGTCGGTGAAGGTCCCGAACTCGATGCCCATCGCGTCGTGCTCGAGCTCGAACCAGCCGGCGCCGATGCCGAGGATCGCCCGACCGCTCGAGACGATGTCGAGCGTGGTGATGATCTTCGCCAGCAGCGCCGGGTTGCGGTAGGTGTTGCCGGTGACGAGCGTGCCGAGCTGGATCTGCTCGGTCGCCGCGGCCAGGCCGCCGAGGAGCGTGTAGGCCTCGAGCATCCGCTCCTGCGGCGCCCCGAGCATGGGCAGCTGGTAGAAGTGGTCCATCACGTAGAGGCTGTCGAAGCCGCTGGTCTCCGCGGCCCGGGCCATGGCCGAGAGCCGCCCGAACAGCTCGGCGTCGGGGGCGGGGAACGAGAAGGACGGGATCTGCAGGCCGGTGCGGATCATGGGTGCTCCTGTCGTCGAACGTCTCGGGCCGCGGGGTCGGGCCGTGGAGGGTGCGGGGCGCCCGCAGCACGGTACGGCTTCGAGCGCGCTCGAAGTCAACAGGTGTTCGCGACGCCCCTGGTCCCGCCATCGGCGCGCCGGCGACGGTGCGGTCGCCGCCGTTCAGCGTCGACGACCGACGAGCGGGCGGGGGTCGAGGCGGGCCGCGAGGCGGCGCGGCCACGAACGGCCCGCGCGCAGCGCGTCGCCGAACTCGTCGGCGAGCACCCAGGCCGACTCGGCCTGGGCCGGGGTCGCGAGCTCGCCTCCGTAGAGCGCCAGGTCGACGAGGGGTGCGAGGCGGACGAGCTGGCCGGCGGCGTCGGCCCCGACGAACGGCGGCGCCGCGTCGGCGAGCTCGCTGGCCGACAGGTGGCGACGGCGGCCGAAGCCCAGCTCGACGAGGCGGTCACGCACGTCGTCCCAGGCGCCGACGATCCGCTCGGCGGGACGGGGTGCCCCGCGCCGGCGGATGCGCCGCCGCTGCTTCACGAGGACGATCACCGCGAGCACGCCGACGGCGAGGACGAGCACGGCAAGGCCCGCGAGCGCGGTGCCGTCGACCGGCGCCAGCCCGGCGTCGCCGCCCGATTCGAGGTCGAGGAGGGGCTGGCTCAGCTCTGCGCCCGGGTCCTCGATGATGAACGCGGTGGCCGCGTCGGGGGCGTCGGCGCCGGGGAGCTGGGGTGGATCGGTCTGACGGCGCTCCGGGGTCGGATCGAACGGGACCCATCCCAGGCCCTCGAACGGCACCTCGGCCCACACGTGGAGGTCGGCCGAGCTCAGCGTCACCCCGTCGCCATCCGCCGTGCCCCTGGCCCCCGTGCCGCCGTCGCCTGCGCCAGGGTCCGCGGCGTCCGAGCCGACGCGGAAGCCAACCGCGAGGCGCGCGGGCACGTCGAGGGAGCGCGCCATCAGGACGTAGCTCGTGGCGAACTGCTCGGCGGTTCCCCGCCGCGACAGCTTGTCGACCCGGTCGGCCTGCTGGACCAGGAAGCGCTCGATCTGGGCGAGGCCGTGGCCGGCGGGCACCGACTCGTTGTAGCCGTGCTCGTCGCGCAGGCCGTCCGCCATCGCCGTGAGCCGCTCGTGGGCGCTGCCGTCGTTCGCGTCGCCGTCGATCCCGCCGCCCCCGGTGCGGTCGGTCCCGGCGAGCCGTCGGGCCTGGCGCTCGATCGACAGCGGCAGTCCGTCGGGCAGGGTCAGGTACCGGTCCAGGCTCGGGTCCGTCGCGATGGCGGCGTCGTCGAGCGCCGCCCCGTCCCCGGGCGGCAGCGCGGCGGTCACCGCATAGGTGCGGTCGGGGTCCACGGCGAGGAGGTCCCCCGCCGTGACGTCGACCCGGGCCTCCGTGCCGTCGATGGCGAGCGGCTCGCCGATCGTCGGGAGGAACACCTCGTCGAGCCCGTCCAGCTCGAAGGTCCACGTGCCCCGCTCCACACCGGCGCCCGACATCCACGGCGGCAGGGCGATCTCGGTCGCCGTCCGCTCGAAGCGACCGCTCGTCGACCACACGATCCCGTCGTGGGTGTCGAACGACGCCAACCGGACGAAGCCCGGCACCGGGTCACCCCGGACCTCGAGCAGCGGCAGCGGCGGTTCTCGCTGCAGATCGGCCTTGAAGTCGACGAGCGGCGACAGCGCCCGGACGTCCTCCTCGACCGGACCGGTCAGGTCCCGGAGCGCGGGCGTCGCCGTCTCGCGCAACGTCTCGGTCGCCATGGTGGCACCGGCCGCCGCGCACGCGACCAGCGCGACCACGGCGAGGGCGACCACCGGTCGTGCCCGCGCCGGGCGGTCCGGTGCGGCGCGCAGGGCGCACAGGGCCACGGCGCTCACGGTCACGGCCACGGCGAGCGGCCCGGCCGGCGGGCGGCCCGGCGCGGCGACCACCAGGCCGACGGCCAGCGCGCCGACGAGCGGGACGAGCGGCATCGCCGGGTGCGGGCTGCGCTGCACGACGATCGCCATCGCCGCGGCGGCCGTCGCGGTGAGCGCGGTCGGCAGCACGAGGAAGCCGTCCTCGTGGCCCAGGGGCACCGCGGTCGACAACGTCCGGCCCCAGGCGTTGGCCAACGTGTCGATCACCCCGTCGCCCGACGGCGAGACGGCGGCGACGGCCACCAGCGCGGCCGCGATCACCGCGACGGCGACGAGCACCAGCGCACCCACGGTCCGCAGGCGCGGCCCGATCGCCCACAGCGTGAGGCACACCGCGAGGCTGGCCGCCCCGGCGGCGACCAGGTGGAACCGGTCGACGAACATGCCGTCGTAGGCCACGGCCGTGGCCGTCGCGGCCACCGCGACGAGCACGTGCTCGCCGAGGTGCCGCCAGCGGCTCCCGGTCGCGGTGCCCGGCGTCGTCAACGCGCCACCCCGTTCCAGCGGTCGGCGAAGCCGCGGGCGGTGCGGGCCCGGAACACGACCGCACCGGCGACCTCCTCGACGCCCTGCGGGCCGGCCGTGAGCGACGCCGTGCTCACGCCGCCGTAGCGGACGCCGGCGCCGGCCATGGCCTCGAGGTCCTCCGATCCGACGGAGCCGGTGACGATCACGAGCGAGCGGGCCGACTCCGACTCGGCCAGGCGCTCGATCGCCGCGGGCAGCGACAGCTCGCCGGACGGCTGCGCCACCGCCAGGCGGTCGAGCAGGCCCCACTCGCGCCCGTCGTGGGCGCCACGCTCGACCGGCGCGACCGGGTCGGCGGTGGCCAGCGCCACGAGTGCGTTGGTGGCGGCGCACGACGCGACGAACGACGCCGCCACCTCGACCGCCTCGTCGAAGCCCCGGCCGTCGTAGCGGTCGGCCCGGGTGTCGAGCAGGATCACCGCGTTCGGCTGGTCGGTGTCGACGTTCTTGCGCACCATGAGCTGGCCGACCCGGGCGGACGAGCGCCAGTGGACCAGCCGCAGGTCGTCGCCGGGGGCGTAGGCCCGCAGCGTGTGGAACGCCACCCCGCCCTCGGGGGCGAGGCTCGACGTCGGCCCGTCGAGGTCGCGCATCCGCCCGACGGCGAACGGGGACAGCTCGTGGGTCCGGGGATGGACGACCACGTGGCTCGTCCGGCCGAGCCGGGCACCCCCGGTGGTCGCACCGAGCGGGTCACCCCACCCGACCCGCAGGGGACCGACCGCGATGCGGCCCCGCTCGGTCGCGTCGATGTGCTCGACGTGGCGGTGCGACGCACCCGGGTCGAGGCGGGGCACGACGATCGTGACCACCCGGGTGCCGAACGGCTCGTGGACGATCACGCGCCGGGACCGCCGGGACGCGGCGTTGGTCACGGCCAGGGTCACCTCGGCCTGCTCGCCCACCTTCAGGCGCTCGGGCCGGACCTCGTGGCGCACGTCGAGCCGGGGCCGGCCGGCCGACAGGACGAGCGACAGCACGAGCGCGGCGACGAGGCCGGCGCCGATGCCGACCATCGGCGGGCTCGACAGCACGACCCCGAGGGCGACGAGCGCGGCGCCGACCGCGCCGAGCACCAGCCCGGACACGCTCGGCCGGCTCATCGCCGCCACCTGCGTGCGGCACCCGCCCGGTCGGAGCCGGTCACGACGTCGTCTCCCCGGTCGGTGCGTAGCCGTCGCACAACCCCGGCGGGTAGGTCACGTTCACCGGCCCGAACACGTCGTTCGCGGTGTTGGTCTGCGGCGGTCCCGAGGCCCCGATCCGGGCCTCGTAGGCGACCGTCGAGCCCGCGTAGGGAGCGCACTCGGCCTCGTCGCCGCACGCCACCGAGATCGGCACCGTGACGGTCTGGCCCGGCGCGATCGACGGCAGCCCGACGCCCTGGCCGAGGTTGGTGCCCGGTTGCCCGAACTGGACCGCGCCCACGCCGGGACGGGGTTCGGACGCCACCGTGCCGTCGTTGCGCACGCTCACCGAGACCGTGACCTTGACGCCGGGGCACTGCGACACCGCGACGTCGGTGACCGACACGATCACCAGGTCCGCGCCGCCGTAGCCGTCGCACAGCCCCACCGGGTAGGTCACCGAGAACGGTGCCGAGACGTTGTTCGCGGTGTTGGTCTCCGGGGGCCCGACGGAGGCCGAGATCTCGGCCCGGTACGAGACCGTGGCGCCGGCGTACGGCGGGCACAGCTGCTGGTTGGCGCACGGCACGCCGACGCGGACCTCGGCGGTCGCTCCCGCGGGGATCGCCGGGAGCGGCGCACCACCGCCGAGACCGCCCCCGATCTCGGAGACCGTCAACGGACCGCCGCTGGGGCGGGCCTCGGAGGTCACGTTGCCGTCGTTGCGCACGGTGACCGTTACCGCGACCATGTCGCCGCCCGGGCACGACGCCACCGTGAGCCCGCTGACCGAGACGATCACCAGGTCGGCGCCACCCGGCTCCTCGACGTCGAACGCCACCTGCCGGGCCACGGTCTCGAACCCGGTGTCGAGAACGACCCGCGCGCTGAACCGGCCGGCGCTCGGGAAGGTGTGGGTGACCTCGGTCCGGGCGGGCTCGGTGCCACCCGGCGGCTGGGCCACCGGCGGCGAGCCGTCGTCGAAGTGCCAGGTCCAGCTCGACACCGGCACGTCCCCGGAGCTGGCCCCGAACGTGGCCGCCCGGCCGGCGACGACCGTCGGGGGCGGCACGATCTCGAGCGGCGGCGGCGCGATCGAGATGGGCATGGTGACGCGGGTCCGCTCGCCGGAGTCCGCGAGGACCACGAGCTCGAACGTCTGGTCGCCGCTGCGGAAGAAGCCACCGGGTGCGGTGGCCACCAGGTCACGCCCACCCGTGGCCGACCCACGGACCGTCTCGCGGCCGTTGCCGAAGCTCCACCGGTACTCGGCGACGTCCGCCGGGTCGGTCACGAGGTCGAAGCCGATGTTGAGCGGAGCCGCGAACCCGACCGTCGTGCGCAGGGTGCCGGTCTCGCCGTTCAACGACAGGGTCCCGTCGATCTCGACGGCCGGCTCACCGACCTCGACGCGGATCGAGCGGCCGGGCGCCGGGTCCACCCCCGTCGAGGGCGGCTGGGTGATGTCGATGCGGCACGGGCCGGCGGCGACGCCCCGAACCGAGGCCGAGACCGTCGTCCCGTTGCGGGTCACGTCGGCCAGCTCGCACGGCGGTGTCGCGCCCGCGGGCGGTGGCAGCGCCAGGTCGACGGCGGGGCCGACCAGCGCGTCGACGACGAGGCGGGCGGCGTCGCCCACCTCCATACGTGGCGGCGGCGACGAGGTGATGCGGTAGTCGCCCTGGAGCCTCGTGGGGTCCTCGACCACGAGGCGCCGGGTGAACTCCTCGCTCTCGCCGGCGCTGTTGGCGACCGTGAGCCCGACGGTGTACTCGCCCTCGTCGCGGTAGCGGTGCACCGGGTTGACCCGGGTCGAGCCGCTGCCGTCGCCGAAGTCCCACTCCCAGCTCGTCGGGTCCCCGGTCGAGCGGTCGGCGAACTGGATGTCGACCCCGGTCCTGGCCCGTGTCGGGCTTTCGAACCGGGCCTCGGGCGGTTCGATCACGTCGACGATCTCGATCGAGTGCTGGACCGCGTCGGTCCGATCGCCGCGACGGACCTCCAGGGTCACCACGAAGACGCCGGCGCGCCGCCAGCGGTGGGTCGGGTCCTGGTCGGTCGACGTCGTGTCGTCGTCGAAGGTCCAGAGCCACTCGTCGGGCTCACCGACCGAGTCGTCGAGGAGCTGCACCTCCTCGCCCACCTCGGCTCGGGCCTCGGCCCGGAAGCCGGCCCGGAGCGGCGCGTCGTTCTCGACGGTGATGTCCCGGGCGCGGGTCCGTGTCTCGCCGTCCTCGTCGGTGACGGTGAGCACGACCCGGTAGGTCCCCGCCTCGTCCCAGGTGTGGGCGGCCCGCTCGCCGCTGGCGGTCCCGCCGTCGTCGAAGTCCCACTCCCACGAGGTCGGCTCGCCGCTCGAGCGGTCCTCGAAGCGCACCTCGGTCCCGACCTCGACCAGGTCGGCGGAGACCGCGAACAGGGCCTCCAGCTCATCGCCCGGCACCGTCGTGTCCGGCGTCGTCGTGGCCGGATCGGCCGGCGGGTCGGGTTGGCCGTCACCCGCGGCCACCGGCTCCGACCCGCCGGGGACGGGGTCGACCCCGCCCGGCGCCTCGCCGGCCTCGACCTCGGTCGTCGGGTCCTCGGTGCCGTCGGGCCCCGTCCGCGGCACCTCGAC
>JAXHUH010000006.1:0-12773 GCA_034211175.1 Actinomycetota bacterium | reverse complement strand
CGGCGGCCGGCGGCACGCCTGCCCCGACGCAGCGCCCGGCCGAACGGCCGATCGATCCCCGCCTCGCGCCCGTCGACTACGGCAGCCGGGCCGCCCAACCCGCGGCGCCCGCGGCCGCTGCATCGTTCGCGTCGTCGCGTCCCGCGGCCGGCGCACCCGGTGCCGGTGCGCCCGGTCCCTCGCCGTTCCCGCCGGGCTCCTACCCGCCGCCATCGGGCCCGCCGCCGTCCGGCCCGATGCCCACGCCGCCGGGAGGCGCCCCCGGCCAGATGCCGTCGCCGTTCCCCGGCGTGCCCGACAGCGGTGGACCCCGGCCACCGGTGTTCCCGCCCGCTGGCTCACCGATCCCGCCGCCCGCCGGTGGCCCGATCCCGCCGCCCGACGGCATGGCACCGGGCACATGGGACCGGCAACCGCCGCCCGATGGCGCAATTGGCCCCGACGATCGGGCACGATCTACGGGTGGTGGGTCACGAGGAGACCATGAGGCACCGTGGCCCCCTGGCTCCGGAGGAGCTGGCTGAGGCGGCGGTCTTCGCCGCCGCCGGGTTCCTCCTCGTCCTCCTGAGCCGGCTCGTTCCGCTCATCGGGATCGTCCAGGTCCTCGCCACGGTGGCGTGGGGCATCCTCGCCGCCCGGCGCCGCACCCGGGTCGTCGTCCTCGGCGTCATCGCGGCCGCGCTGGTCGCCACGCTCGCCGGAGGCGTCCGGGCCGCCGGCGAGGTCGTCGTCGCCGGAATGTACGGCTGGCCGGTCGGGCGGGGCATCGCCGCCGGCTGGTCACGCTGGCGCATCGTCGGCTGGACCCTCGCCGTGGGGTGGAGCTCCGTCGCCGCCATCAGCGTGGCCTTCTTCGCGGTCTTCGCCGAGGCCCGCCAGCTGCTGATCGACCAGTACCTGGCGGAGTGGCGCGGCCTGCGACGGGTGCTCGAGTGGGTGGCGGACCAGCCCGGTGCCGACGCCGTCGTGGAGTCGCTCGGCGGCCTCGAGGCGATCGTCGCCCCGGGGGACCGCCTGGCGGAGCTCGTGCCCGGCTACTGGTGGCTGTTCGTGCCCGCGGGCCAGCTCGTCGTGTCCGTCATCTACGCGCTGTGCACCACCCACATCTGCCGTCCCGTGCTCGATCGGCTCGAGCACGCGCTCGGCGAGCCGGAGCCGATGGCCCCGACCGACGACGGCCCGGCCGGCCCGGTGCCCGTCGACCTCGGGCACGTGAGCCTGCGGCGCGGCGATCGCACGGTGCTGCGCGACGTCGACCTCGAGGTCCGTCCCGGCGAGCTGGTGGTGCTGACCGGCGCCAACGGGGCCGGCAAGTCCAGCCTGCTCGCGGTGCTGGCCGGCATGACCGTGCCCGACGGCAGCGTCCGCCGCCCGGGCGCCATCGCGCTCGGCCGCCCCGGGGGCACCGCGTGGATCGGCCAGCGGCCCGACAGCCAGGTGCTCGGCGCCACGGTCGCCGACGACCTGCGCTGGGGCTGCGGCGACGTCACCGCGATCGCCGGTGCGCTCGATCGGGTCGGGCTCGCGGGCGCCGAGCGGCGCGACACCACCTCGCTTTCGGGTGGCGAGCTCCAGCGCCTGGCGATCGCGTCGGCGGTGGTGCGCCGGCCCGCGCTGCTGCTGTCCGACGAGTCGACCTCGATGCTCGACCCCGACGGACGCGACGCCCTGCGCGCGCTGCTGCGGCGCATCGCGGACGAGGGCACCGCGGTGGTCCACGTGTCCCACCTCGCCGACGACCGCGCCATCGCCGACCGAGTCGTGACCATCGACGGCGGTCGCGTCGTCGCCGTCCGGGATGGGCGGGCCGCATGATCGTCCTGCGCGACGTCGGGGTCGACCACGCGCCGGGCACGCCGTGGGAGGTCATGGCCCTCGATGGGGTCGACCTGCGGATCGGCCCGGGCGAGCGCGTGCTCGTGACCGGGCCGAACGGGTCGGGGAAGTCGACGCTGGCGTGGGTGCTGGCCGGCCTCGTCCTCCCGGCGAGGGGCACGGCCGAGCTCGACGGGGTCCCGCTGGTCGACGCCCGGGACCGGACGGGGATCGCGTTCCAGCACCCCCGCATGCAGCTGCTGCGCCCGACGGTGGGCGCCGAGCTGGAGTCGATCGTCGGGACGCGCTCGTCGGCCCGGTACGCGTTGGGCCTGGTCGGCCTCGGCGGGTCGATGATCGACCGGCGGGTCGACGAGCTGTCCGGCGGCGAGCAGCGTCGGGTCGTCCTCGCCGGCCTGCTGGCCCGGCCGCTGCGGCTGGTCGTGCTCGACGAGCCGATCGCCGGCCTCGACGAGACCGGCTTCGATGCCCTGCGGGCGGCCGTCGCCGCGCTGGCCGCCCGCGGCACCGCGACCGTCGTCGTCACCCACGAACGCACCGGCCTGGCCGGGCTCGGCGACCGCGTCGTCGAGCTCGACCACGGCCGCGTGAGCGCGGACCGGCCGCTGGCGGCGAGCGAGGCGGCGTCGTGAGCGCGCAGGACGCCGACCGGCGGAGACCGAGCCGGCGCGACCTGCCGGGACCGGCGCTCGGCATCCTCCGCCCGGTGCCGGGCCACTCGCCGCTCCACCGGGCGTGGGCGGGCACGAAGCTCGTCGTCGTGACGGTGCTCGGGATCGGCGCGGTCGTCAACCCGTCGGTCGTGGTGCTCGCCGCCGGTTGGCTCCTTGCCGTCGGCACGTTCGTCCTCGCCCGGCTCCCCGCCGGCGTGATCCCCCGCCCGCCGCCGATCTTCGCCGCGTTCCTGGCCACATCGCTGGCGCTGGCCTGGTTGGGCGGTGATCCGGTGTCCTGGCTGCGGCTCGTGTCGCTGACGTTCCTGCTCACGTTCGCCGCCGCCGTCGTGGGTTGGACGACACCGACCTCCGACCTGGCGCCGGCCATGGCCCGCCTCGGGCGGCCCTTCCGGGCGCTGCGGGTCCCGGTCGACGAGATCGTGGCGACCGTGGCGCTGACCGTCCGGTGCGTCCCGCTCCTCGGCGCCGAGCTGCGCATGCTCCGGGCGGCGAGGGCCACGCGCCCGAGACCGCAGGCCGCGACGGTGAGCGCACGGATCAGCGAGGCGGTCGACCTGCTGGTCGCCGTCCTCGTCGCCAGCGTCCGCCGGGCCGAGGACCTGGGAACGACGGTGCGCGCCCGGGGCGGCGTGCCCGCGGCCGACCGGGGCGAGCGTGGCCCCGGCCCGGGCGACGTGGTGGCGATGGTCGTGTCCGCCCTGGTGGCCGTGCTCACCGCGGTGATCGTGCCGTGACCGGCGACCCGACCCTGGTGGCGACGATCGCCGCGTTCGTCCTCGCCGCGGTGCTCGCCGCGTCGGCGGGCGCCAAGCTGGCCGACCGGCCGGCCACCGCGCAGGCGTTCGCGTCCCTCGGTGTGCCCGCACCCGGGCCGGCCGCCCTCGCGGTCCCCGTGGTCGAGCTCGCGGTGGCGGTCACCCTGGTGGCCGCGCCGGCCGCCGGCGGCTTCGCCGCGCTCGCGGTCCTCGTGTGCTTCACCCTGTTCCTCGTGGACCGCATCCGCAGCGGCACGACGGCACCGTGCCGCTGCTTCGGCGGCCTGCGCACCGAGGCCGTCGGGCGCATCGACATCGTCCGCAACGTCGTCCTCATGGTGCTGGCCCTGGTCGCCCTGCTCGGCGGCTGACCCCGCGTCCGGCCCACACCGATTGGCAGCCGGGAAGGGCGTTGACAATAAGGTGCCCCCCGTCGACCACGAAGGGGGACACGTGCAGCTCGGGCTCACTGCGGACGAGGTTCTGACGACGACGCGTTCGGTGCGCAAGCGCCTGGACTTCGACCGGCCGGTCGAGCGGTCGGTGATCGAGGAGTGCATCGACATCGCGCTCCAGGCACCGACGGGCTCCAACCGCCAGGCGTGGCAGTGGGTGGTCGTGGAGGACGCGGCGCTCAAGGAGAAGATCTGCGCCTACTACAAGGCGAACTTCGACCAGTACCGCCAGATGCCCGGGCCCGAGTACGAGGCGGGCGACACCCGGGGTGAGCGCCGCGACAAGGTCGTCGACTCGGCCACGTACCTGTCGGAGAACTTCCACAAGGCGCCGTTCCTGGTGATCCCGTGCCACGAGGGCCGCATCGACGGCCAGCCGGGCGTGGTCCAGGCCGGCTACTGGGGCTCGATCCTCCCCGCGGTGTGGAGCTTCATGCTGGCGCTGCGCGAGCGGGGCCTCGGCAGCGCGTGGACGACGCTGCACCTCCCCAACGAGAAGGAGGTGGCCGAGCTGCTGGGCATCCCCCACGACAAGGTGATGCAGGCGGGCCTGTTCCCCGTGGCGTACACGAAGGGCACCGAGTTCAAGAAGGCGCCCCGCCTCCCCGCGGCCGAGCTCATCCACTGGGACCGGTGGTGAGCCACACCCAGCTCTGAGCGCCCGGTGCGCCGGCCCCGGGTCGGCGCACCGGCGGGTCCCGCTGGCAGACTGCGACGATGGCCGAGCCGCCGGGCACCCCGCCCCAACCGGACGGCCCGTTCCACCAACCGTGGCCGGGACGGGGCGCAGGGTCGACGGCGGCCTACGGCCAGGTGGTGCGCACCGACAACAAGGCCGTCGCCGCGCTGGTCCTCGGTGTGGGCGCCTGGGTGTGCGGCGGCCCGTTCCTGGCGCTGCCCGGGGTGATCCTCGGTGGCCTCTCACTGCGCGACATCGGGCGGTCCGAGGGCACGCTCACCGGGCGACCGCTGGCCATCACCGGCCTGATCGTGGCCGGCCTGTCGCTGCTGATGTTCGGGGGGATCCTCGGGGTGCTGGTCCTCGGCGCGCTCGCGTCGGGCTGAGCGCCCGGCCCGGGCCGTTCGGTCTCACGCCGAGCGGCGAGCCGTGCGCCACTCGCGCTTCGACGGTTCGCGCAGGACCCGATAGCGGCGGTGCTCGACGAGCACGGCGACCTCGGCCGCCTCGAGCCGCTCCCAGACGACCGGGCACGACTTGCACCGCGGCCGGTCGTCGCAGCACTTCTTCTTCGTCCTGACGCTCGACTTCACGCCGGTCGCCCCTCTCGCGGGTGATCCGAGCCCACGTTCGGTGTCCGATCCCACTGCCCGACGGTCGGGTTCGCCGTACAGACGGCGCCATAGTAAGCGAGCCGAACACCACGCCGTCAACCGCTCGTCCGGGAATGGCCCTCGACCACCGACGACAGGCCGTCAGTGGACGAGCCGCAGCCCCGATGGCGTCACCAACGTCTCCGGCCCGGGCAGCTCGACGACGAACTCGGTCAGGTGCGCCGGGAACACGTGGTCGCTGAGCAGCACCGGCTCCCCGTCCGCCGAGCGGGTGATGCGCTCGCAGACGAGCACCGGCGCACCCTCGGGGAGGGCCAGCACCGAGGCGTCTTCAGCGGACACCGGTCGTGCGCCGATGGTCTGGGTGGCACCGGCCAACGTGACCGGCAGCAGCTCCTGGAAGGAGGACCGCTCGGCATCGGCCCGTGAGATCTCGGCCGCCCACCGCTGCGGGCACCAGATCGTGACCCGCACGAACGGCTGACCGTCCGCCAGCCCCAGCCGCCGCACCCGGAGGACCTGCTCGTCGCCGAGGACGTCACGCACCCGGCCCGTCGGTGCGACGAAGCCGAAGTCGAGCACCCGGCGGTCGGAGCGACGCCCCGACGCGGCGAGCTGGGACTCGATGGTCCCGAGCCGGACGAGGTCCTGGCGCAACGGGTCGGATGCGACGAACCAGCCGAACCCCTGGCGGGAGTCGACCAGGCCCTCCTCACGCAGGGCCTCGAGCGCCTTGCGGACCGTGGCACGGCTGGCCCCGTAGTCGCGCGAGAGCTCGGCCTCGCTCGGCAGCAGGCGCCCGGGGGCCGCCTCACCGTCGGCATCGCCGTCGACGATGCGGGCCCGCAGGTCCTCGGCGATCTCCCGGTACCTGATGGTGCGCACTTGTTCTATACTTGTATGTGATCCGAGCAAGACGCAACCGCCGCGCTCCCCGCCCCACCGTCGCCGGAGGGACCGACCCATGGCCGTAGGACCGACCACCCCCATCGAGCTCGTCGAGAAGGTGTACACCAGCCTCCCCGACCGGGCGGCCTGGGGCCGCCAGAAGCTGGGCCGACCGCTCACCCTCGCCGAGAAGATCCTGATCAACCACCTCGACGACCCCGAGACCGCGGGGCTCGATCGTGGTGTCAGCTACACCGACCTGCGCCCCGACCGCGTCGCCATGCAGGACGCCACCGCCCAGATGGCGTGGCTCCAGTTCATGACCGCCGGCCTCGACGAGGTCGAGGTGCCGACCACGACGCACTGCGACCACCTGATCCAGGCCCGTGACGACGGCAAGCGGGACCTGCTGGCCGCACTCGACGCCAACGACGAGGTGTACGACTTCCTCGAGTCGGTGTCCGCCCGCTACGGCGGCGGCTTCTGGAAGCCGGGCGCCGGCATCATCCACCAGGTCGTGCTCGAGCAGTACGCCTTCCCCGGCGGCATGATGATCGGCACCGACAGCCACACCCCGAACGCGGGTGGCCTCGGCATGGTCGCCATCGGCGTCGGCGGCGCCGACGCGGTCGACGTGATGACCGGCTTCCCGTGGAACGTGCGGTGGCCCAAGCTCATCGGCGTCCACCTCACCGGCGAGCTGTCGGGCTGGTCGGCACCGAAGGACGTCATCCTCAAGGTGGCGGAGATCCTGACGGTCAAGGGCGGCACCGGCGCCATCGTCGAGTACTTCGGCCCCGGCGCGCAGTCGCTGTCGTGCACCGGCAAGGCCACGATCTGCAACATGGGCGCCGAGATCGGGGCGACCACGTCGCTGTTCGCGTACGACGACTCGATGGCCCGCTACCTCAAGAGCACCGGCCGCGAGGCGATCGTCGACGCGGCCGAGCGCGTCGCCCACGACCTGCGGGCCGACGACGAGGTCCTGGCCGACCCGTCGCGGTTCTTCGACGAGGTCATCGAGATCGACCTGTCCGATCTGCGGCCCCACATCAACGGCCCGCACACGCCGGACCTGGCCCGCGAGGTCTCGAAGCTCGGCGCCGAGGCCCGCCAGGAGGGCTGGCCGATCGAGATCAGCGCCGCCCTCATCGGCTCGTGCACCAACTCCTCCTACGAGGACATCACCCGGGCCGCCTCCATCGCCCGGTTCGCCGCCGAGCACGGCATCGAGTGCAAGACCGATCTGCTGGTCACGCCCGGCTCCGAGCAGGTGCGGGCGACGATCGAGCGTGACGGCCTGCTCGCCGACTTCGAGCGCATCGGCGCCCGTGTCCTGGCCAACGCCTGCGGGCCGTGCATCGGCCAGTGGGATCGCCAGGACGTGTCCGAGGGCGACGTCAACACGATCGTCACCTCGTACAACCGGAACTTCCCGAAGCGCAACGACGGGTACTCGACGACGCTGGCGTTCGTGACCTCGCCGGAGACGGTCATCGCGCTGGCCCTCGCCGGCTCGGTCGACTTCGACCCGATCACCGGGACCCTCACCAACGCCGACGGCGAGCAGGTGTCGCTGCCCGAGCCGGTCGGGCTCGAGCTGCCCGACGCCGGGTTCGACTCGGGCGAGAGCGGCTTCATCGCCCCGCCCGACACCTCCGACGTCGAGGTCATCGTCAGCCCGACCAGCGACCGGCTCCAGAAGCTGGAGCCGTTCCCGGCCTGGGACGGCGAGGACTACCGCGAGCTGCCCATCCTGTTGAAGGCGGCCGGCAAGTGCACGACCGACCACATCTCGATGGCCGGCCCGTGGCTCAAGTACCGGGGCCATCTCGAGAACATCTCCGGCAACCTCTACCTCGGCGCCGTGAACGCCTACACGGGGGCGGCCGGCGAGGGGAAGGACCCGCTCGACGGCGAGACCCGGTCGTTCCCGGAGATCGCCAAGCGCCTCCACGAGGCCGGGCGCAACTGGGTCGCCATCGGCGACGACAACTACGGCGAGGGCTCGTCGCGTGAGCACGCGGCCATGGAGCCCCGGTTCCGCGGCGCCTCTGCGGTCCTCGCCCGCAGCTTCGCCCGCATCGCGGAGACGAACCTGAAGAAGCAGGGCGTCCTCGCGCTGACCTTCGCGGACCCGGCCGACTACGACCGCATCGGCGAGGACGACCGCATCTCCATCACCGGCCTCGCCGACCTGGCGCCCGGTGAGCCCGTCGAGGTGGTCGTGACGACCCCCGACGGCTCGACGTGGAGCTTCGCCACGAACCACACGCTGTCGCCCGAGCAGATCGAGTGGTTCAAGGCCGGGAGCGCACTCAACATCATCCGCCAGCGCAGGGCGGGCTGAGCTCGGCGCCGGCACGGCCGGAGCCGATCGAGACGTGGTGCCCCGGGCCCGGCCCGGGGCACCGCCGCGTCATCGGCGCGACCGCGGCACCGGATGCGAGGCGGCGGGTGCTGCCGTGAGCATCACCTGACGGTGCAAGACGAACGTCACATGACTCACGAATGGCCGAACGTCTTACCAGGTCCGGGGGAAAGTGCACAACTACCCATGGTCAAGGTGGCGTCCGTCACATAGTGTGTCGCCTGCCACGAGGCCCACCGGGATGACCGGGCAGCACGACACGTTCGATCGGAGCGCTGCACGGGCTCGGGCACAGAAGCGTCGGCAGGTACGCGGCCCGCCCGACTCCACGGAGGACGGGTGCCGCCGCACCGGGGGGAACCACAACCTGGGGGAAAAAGTGAAGAGACTGGCCGAGGGGGGATCGGCCAGTCTCTTCCAGAAGCGTCGGCGCAGGAGGGGGGATCCTGGCCGAGCCAGACGGGACCGACTTGAGGGGGGATCAAGCGAATTGGTCGCCGTCGTTGTGAACTCATTGTGCACCGGTGCACAAGGATCTGTCCAGTAGTTGTGTCCGATACCTGTCATCATGGGGAGCGATGGATCTACGCCAGCTCTCCGCTCTCCTCGCCGTGGCCGACCACGGGAGCTTCTCGGCCGCCGCCCGGGCGCTCCACACGGTGCAGTCGAACGTGTCGACCCACGTCGCCAGACTGGAGCGCGAGCTCGGCGTCACGCTCGTCGATCGAGCGGCCGGTGCGCTGACGGCCGAGGGCCAGGCGGTGGCCGAACGGGCACGGAGGGTTCGCGCCGAGCTCGATGCACTGGCGTCGGACGTCGCCTCGATGCACGACGAGGTCTCCGGCGCCGCCCGCATCGGCATGATCGGCACCACGGGGCGATGGCTGGCGCCCCACCTCCTCGACGCGCTCGACGTCAGCCACCCGAAGATCCAGCTCATCATCGTCGACGCCACGACCACCTCCCTGCTCCCCCAGCTCTCCCGGGGTGAGCTCGACCTCGCGGTCGTCAACCTCCCGACCGACGACCCCGACGTCACCGAGGACCTGCTCTTCGACGAGGACCGCATGGTCGTCGCCCCCCTCGACCACCCGCTCGCGGCCGAGGAGGAGCTGACGCTGGCCCAGCTCGCCGACCACGACCTGCTCCTGGCGGCCAAGGGGACGGCGTTCCGCACCGAGCTCGACGCCGACGCCGACGCCGCCGGGGTCGAGCTGCGCAGCAAGGCCGAGGTCGACGGCATGCGGCTCGTCGCCTCGCTCGCGTTCCAGGGCTACGGCGCGGCGATCCTCCCGGCGAGCGCCACACCGGGGTGGCTCGAGGCCGCCGGTGCGTGGAAGCGGATCCCGGTGAAGGGCCTCACCCGACGCTCGGTCGGGCTCGCCCAGCGCCGCCGCGGGCTGCCCTCGGCCCCGGCCCGGGCCGTCATCGACGTCCTGCGCGACGTGGTGCAGGAGCAGGCGCCGCTCCAGCCCGGCATCCACCCGGCGTAGTCGCCGGGGCACCCGGGACTGCCCGTCTCCCGGGCCCTTGCCGACGCCGGTGAAACCCTCCGGGCCTCTCGCGTGTCAGACCCTGAGCGCCCGCGCGCCGACCGCCCACCGACGAGCTCCGGCTCACGACCGAGAGGGACCACCGCCTCGATGATGTCCACCGAGCTCGCCATCCGCTCACGGGTCCCCGGTTCGATCGCTGCGCAGGTGGTGGCCTTCGGGGATCGCCGGGCGGTGGTCACACGGTCGGACAGCACGGACCGGGCCGGTGCGCTCGTCCCCGCAGACGGCCAGACGCTCGCGGCCGCGGTGCGCTTCGCCCTCGACCGCTCCCTGCCCTTCGTCGGCTACCTCGCCAGCTCGGGCGCCGCGATCGACGAGGGCGTGCCCGCGCTCGCCGCGTGGGGCGAGGCGGCCCGTGAGCTCACCGCGGCGTCGGGCATCATCCCGCTGGTCTTCGTCGTGACCGGCCCCGCGGTGAGCGGGCCCGCGCTGCTGCTGGGCCTGGCCGACGTCGTGATCATGACCGACGAGGCGTACGCCTTCGTGTCCGGGCCGACGATGGTCCGGGAGTTCACCGGCGAGATGGTGTCGAAGACGGCGCTGGGCGGACCGGGCGTCCACGCCCGCTCGACCGGGGCCGCCCATCTCCTCGCCTCCGATCTCGACAGCGCCGACGCGATGGTCGCCGAGCTGCTGTCGCTGCTGCCCACGTGCAACGACGACGAGCCGCCGCGCTCGTTGGTCGACGACCCGCCGGACCGCCCGACCCCGGAGGCCGGTGACGTGTTGCCCGCCACCACGTCGGGCAGCTACGACGTGCGGGCCGTGCTGTCGGCGGTGGTCGACCACGGCGAGCTCCTCGAGCTGCGCGGCGGCTGGGCCCACAACCTGGTCACCGCCCTGGCCACGATCGACGGCCGCCCGGTCGGGATCGTGGCCAACCAGCCCCAGTCGATCGCCGGGACCCTCGACATCCCCGCGTCGCAGAAGGGCGCCCGGTTCGTCGCGTTCTGCGACGCGTTCAACCTCCCGATCATCACCTTCGTCGACACGTCGGGCTTCTACCCGGGCAAGGACCTCGAGTGGCGGGGCATGATCCGCCACGGCGCCCAGCTGGCCTTCGCCTACGCCCGCGCGACGGTCCCCCGGATCTGCGTCACGCTGCGCAAGTCCTACGGGGGTGCGTACATCGTCATGGACTCCAAGCGCATGGGCAACGACCTCCACCTGGCGTGGCCGACGGCCGAGATCGCGGTGATGGGGGCCAACCAGGCGGCGTCGATCCTGATGCGCCGGGCGAGCGACGACGAGCGCGCGCAGTTCGTGGTCGACTACGAGGAGCACCACCTCAACCCGTTCATCGCCGCGTCCCGGGGCACCGTCGACCGCGTGATCGAGCCGTCGGAGACCCGCGCCGAGATCGCCGCGGCGCTCGCGGTCCTCTCGTCCAAGCGCGAGCGGCTCGTCGGCCGCCGCCACGACAACACCCCGCTGTAGGCGCCGCGCCGGAATCCCTGATCGGCTGTCGTCTCGACCGGTCGGAGGATCTCGGTCGGCTCCGGCGGGTCCACGTCGATCCGGCCGGCTCACGCGGGCTACATTCGGCCCGGAGTGGGCCACAGCGTCGTGCCCACCGCACCCGCATCAGCCGAGCGCGACCAGTGGGAGCACAGGTGGCCGACAGCATCACCATCACGGACAACCGGAACGGCGAGTCGATCGAGATCCCGCTGGCCAACGGCGGCGTCGACGCCGGCGAGTGGGCGAAGATCCTGCCCGGCATCTGGTTCTTCGACTCGGGTTTCGGCGCCACCGCGTCGACCGAGAGCGCCATCACGGAGCTGGATGGCGAGAACGGGATCCTCCGCTACCGGGGCTACCCGATCGAGCAGCTCGCGGAGCAGTCGACCTACCTCGAGGTCGCCTACCTCCTGATCCACGGTGAGCTGCCCTCGAAGGACGAGTACGACGCGTGGGTGTACGAGATCACCCACCACACGTTCATCCACGAGTTCGTCCGCAAGCGGATGATCGAGGGCTTCCACCACGACGCCCACCCGATGGGCATGCTCGTGTCCGCGCTCGGGGCGTTCTCGACGTTCTACCCCGAGGCGAAGGCGATCGACGACGCCGACGTACGCATGAAGCAGATCGTGCGGCTCATCGCCAAGATGCCGACGATCGCCGCGTGCTGCTACCGGTTCAGCCAGGGCCAGCCGTTCAACTACCCGGACAACTCCCTCGACTTCCCGTCGAACTTCCTGCACATGATGTGGAAGATCGGCGGCGACTACCAGGTCGATCCGGTGCTGGCGAAGGCCATGGACGTGCTGTTCATGCTCCACGCCGACCACGAGCAGAACTGCTCGACGACGGCGATGCGGGTCGTGGGCAGCTCCCACGCCGACCCCTACGTCGCCGGGTCGGCCGCGGCGGCCGCCCTCTACGGTCCCCGCCACGGCGGCGCCAACGAGGCCGTCGTGCGGATGCTGACGATGATCGGGTCCTACGAGAACGTCGACTCGTTCGTCGAGGCCGCCAAGCGGGGCGAGCGCCGGATCATGGGCTTCGGCCACCGGGTGTACAAGAACTACGACCCCCGGGCCACGATCATCAAGAAGACCGCGTACGAGGTCTTCGAGGTGACCGGCAAGAACCCGTTGCTCGACATCGCCCTCAAGCTCGAGGACGTCGCCCTCAACGACGAGTACTTCATCAGCCGGAAGCTCTACCCGAACGTCGACTTCTACTCGGGCCTGATCTACCAGGCGATGGGCTTCCCGATCGACATGTTCCCGGTGCTGTTCGCCATCCCCCGCATGTCGGGCTGGCTCGCCCACTGGCAGGAGCTACTCGAGCAGGGCCAGCGCATCGCCCGCCCCCGCCAGCTCTACACCGGCGCCGAGAAGCGCGACTACCAGCCCCTCGAGAACCGCGGCTGACGCCCCCCCCCCGAGGGGCGCTCCCCCCGCCCCCAAGAAAATGATCCGAGAACCCCGACG
>JAXHUH010000005.1:0-41135 GCA_034211175.1 Actinomycetota bacterium | reverse complement strand
AACGCATCGGGTTCGGGTTCCGGTCCTTCCGCAACTACCGCATCCGAGTCCTGCTCTACGCAGGCCGACCCAACTGGACCCTCCTCGACCAGATCACCCCCGCCGAAATCCGATGAGCCCAGAAACCCCTTGACCGAGTGACGGGCGTCTCCTACAGTGTGACCACCGACACATCGAGGGGACCTGCGAAGGTTCGGTAGCGAACGCTACTGAGAGAGTCTCTGGTTGGCGGCGCTCCTGGCCGGGGGGAAGGTGCGCCGCCAACCAAACCTCTCCTCTCGATGTGCGGTCTTTTTTCGTTTTCGGCGCATCTGCTCACCGTTGTGCGCACGGCGTGCAGCGCGCGGTGCACACCGGTTCGTTCGGAGCGCACCGTCGCGTCGGATGGGTCGATCTCCGTGCGTCGTGTCGGCGCCGGCGATCCGCCGTCGGGTCCCGCCGGGTGCTGCGGCTACGGTCGGCGGATCATGACCTCCGACCCGCTGACCGCCGTTGCCGGGCGCGCCCCCGATCGGCCGGCCGTCGTCGACGACCGCCGCGGCCTCGGCGGCGACCTGCGCGTGCTCGACTTCGCCGCACTCGACGCACTCACCAACCGCATCGCCAACGGCCTCGATGCGCTCGGGGTGGAGCCCGGCTCCCACGTCGCCTGGTGCGGCCAGAACAGCCTCGAGCTGATCGCCATGCTCCACGCCTGCCGCAAGGCGGGGGTCGTGTCGGTCCCGCTCAACTACCGGCTGGCCGACGAGGAGCTGGCGTACGTGCTCGCCGACTGCGACGCGGTCGCGGCAGTCGTGGATGCCGCGGTCGCCGGGCGGATCGCCGCGGCGTCGCACGGCGCGCCCCGCCTGCGCCACCTCGCCGTGTTCGGCGGCGAGCCGCCCGCCGCCGGGTCGACGACCCGGGCCGCGATCGGGACCTTCGCCGATCTCCTCGCCGGCGACGAGCCGCCCGATCCGGCCCGACGACAGGGGCCGACGACGTCGATGATCTACACCTCGGGCACGACCGGCCGGCCGAAGGGGGCGCTCAAGCCCGCCGGCGACCCGGCCCAGCTCGACGCCTTCCTCGACCTGGTGCACTACGACGACGGCGGCGTGTTCATCACGACCGGTCCGCTGTACCACTCCGGGCCCAACGCGTTCGCGGGCCGGGCCCAGGGGCGGGGGATGACGGTCGTGACCCAGTACCGCTTCGACCCGCTCGACTGGCTCCGCCTGGTGGAGGAGTGGGGCGTGACCGCCACGTTCTCGGCCCCGACCCCGGTGCGGCGCATCTGCGCGCTCGACGACGACGCCTTCGCGGCCCACGACGTCTCGTCGATGCGCTCGATGGTGGCCAACGCCGCCCCGTGGCCGCAGGCGCTCAAGGAGGCCTACCTGGCCCGGTTCCCGGCCGACTCCCTGCGCGAGGTGTACGGCGCCACCGAGCTCGGGATCATCACGCTCCTCGACGCCGGTGACCAGCTCACCAAGCCGGCGTCGTGCGGCAAGGTGCTGCCGCTCGTCGAGCTCGAGCTGCGGACCGACGACGGCGGCGTGGTCGACGAGCCGTTCGAGCCCGGCGAGATCTGGGTGCGGGCGTCGAGCGTGCTCGCCGGCTACCACAACGCGCCCGACAAGTTCGCCGAGGAGCACGACCCGGACGGCTGGCACACCGTCGGCGACATCGCCTACCGGGACGACGAGGACTACCTCTACGTCTGCGACCGCCGCAAGGACGTGATCATCTCCGGCGGGGTCAACATCTACCCCGCCGAGATCGAGGCCGTCCTCGAGCGCCACCCCGACGTCTTCGAGGCGACGGTGTTCGGGATCCCGTCGGACGAGTGGGGCGAGGCGGTCCACGCGGTCGTCGAGGCCCGCCGTGGCGACCTCGACGCCGCCGAGGTGATCGCCTTCGCCCGCACCCACCTGACCGGCTACAAGGTGCCCCGCTCGGTCGACTTCGTCACCGAGCTGCCCCGCACCGGGTCGGGCAAGGTGCTCAAGCGCCAGCTGCGCGCCCCGTACTGGGAGGGCACGGGCCGCCTCGTCTGAGCGGCCGGGCGCTCACGCCGTGGGCAGCGGCGTCTCGTTCAGCTCGATCTCGTTGCCCGACGGGTCGGCGAAGAAGCACTGGCGGCCCGAACCCGGGACCGACTTCGGGCCGCGCACGTCGATCCCGCGGCGGCGCAGCTCGGCCACCGCGGCGTCCAGGTCGGGCACCTGCAGCGCGAAGTGCTGGCCCGGGGCGGGCGTGGCGTACTCCGGCTTGCCGATCAGGTGGACCTGACGGCCGTCGGCGAGGCCGAGCCACGCGCCGGGGAAGCCGAAGTCCGGTCGCGGGAGGTCGGTGAGGCCGAGCACGTCGACGTAGAAGCGCCGGGCCTCGGGGACGTCGACGACGTTGAGCGACACGTGGTGGACGCCGGTGATGTCCATGGGCCGAGCGTACGCCAGCGCTCCCGCCGACGCCCGGGTGTCGCCCGGGGCCCCAGCGTCGGGTTCCGGGCCCGACATCTCCGGGTCCTCGTCGCCGCGGTGCGATCGTGTCGTGGCCGCGGTCCCGGTGGAACGGTGATCGTTGCGGGAACAACGGTTTCGGATGTCGTGTTGAACGAGGCGATCGGTCGTACCGATCGGACGTCGGCCCATGGGCCGCAGACGGGGGGCCGGCGCTCCGCCCCCGAACGCCGTCACGACGGCGAGCGGCCCAAGGAGCCCGATGCGTGCACTCCAGCTGACCGCCCCCGGACAGATCGAGGTCCGGGACGTCCCGGTCCCCGAGATCGGCCCCGACGAGGTCCTCGTCGAGGTCGCCGGTGCCGGGCTGTGCCACTCCGACATCCACGTCCTCCACGCACCCTCGTGGCCCGTCCTGCCGATGACGCTGGGCCACGAGACCGCCGGGCGTGTCGCCTCCCTCGGCGCCGACGTGTCCGCCTTCGCCGAGGGCGACGCCGTGCTCGTCTACCTGGTGTGGGCGTGCGGCGTGTGCCGCCCGTGCGTCGAGGGACGTGACAACGTCTGCGTCAACCGTGGCGGGCGCGACGCCATGCCGCCGTGCCCCGGGCTCGGCCCCGACGGCGGCATGGCCGAGTACATCAAGGTCAACGCCCGCTACCTCGAGCCCCTCGGCTCGCTCGACCCGACGACCGCCGGCCCCCTCGCCGACGCCGCGCTCACCCCCATGCACGCCATCAACGGCGCCCGCCACCGGCTGACGCCCGGCTCCACGACCGTCGTCATCGGCGTCGGCGGCCTCGGCCACATGGGGCTGCAGCTCCTCGGTGCCACGAGCGCCACCCGCATCGTCGCCGTCGACACGAGCGAGGAGAAGCTCGAGATCGCCCGCGAGCACGGCGCCGACGTGACCGTCGTGAGCGGGCCCGGCGCGGCCGAGCAGGTGCTCGAGCTGACCGACGGGTACGGCGCCGACGCCGTGTTCGACTTCGTCGGGGTGCAGCCGACCGTCGACCTGGCCACGAAGGTCGTCGCGCCCGACGGTGCGCTGCGCTTCGTCGGCCTCGGCGGCGGCGGGTTCGACCACCGGGCCGACTCGGAGACGTCCACGTTGCCGTGGGGCGTCGACGTGCGGCGCTCCTACGCCGGGACCCGGGCCGATCAGCGCCAGGTCATCGAGCTCGCCCGGCTCGGGCGGATCTCGGTCGAGACGACGGCCTACGACCTCGAGGACGGGGTCCGGGCGTTCGAGGACCTCGAGGCCGGCACGGTCCGCGGCCGCGCCCTGCTCGTCCCGTAGCCCCCGTCAGCCCACCACCATCCCGTCCCGTCCCGTTCTGGACCCACTCAGATGCCGCCGGTGGCACTCTGCGCGGTCCAGAACCGGGGTCGGGGGCGGGGTCAGCGCGGTCGGGGGGTCACAGCAGCGGGGCGACCTGCTCCATGTACCGGCTCATCTGCTCGGCCGACTCGTCGTAGGTGTCGCCCGGCATGTTCGGGAAGATGGTCAGGTCGGTGACGCCGAGCAGGTCGCGGTAGAAGGCGACGCCCTCCGCCACCTCCTCGGGGGTGCCGATGATCCACGTCTTGTTCTCGACCGACTCCTCGAGCGTCGGGATGAGCCCGGGCGCCGCCGGCTTGCCGTCGGGGCCCATGTAGCCCCGGCTCCAGCCGTAGGGCCCGAGGAACTTCCAGAACTCGTCGTGGCCCGGCCGCACCTTCTCCCATGCGGCCTCATGGGTGTCCTCGATGCGGACGTTGAGCACGAGCATGCGCTTCTCGCCCGTGGCCAGCGGCGACCCGTGAGCCTTCTCGTAGCGCTCGGCGAAGCCGTCCCAGAACTGCTTGGCGAAGCTGTGGTGCTTCAGCCAGAACACGCCGCCCCACCCCTTCGACGGGACGTAGTCGAGCGTCGGCGGCGACGTGACCGCCTGGAAGACCTCGTAGGGGTACAGCGGCCTCGGCACCAGGGTGAGCTGGTCGACGAAGCCGCCGCGATCGGGGATGCCGGGCGGCGGGAACACGAAGTGCTTGCCCGCGAACTTGAAGGTCTCGTTGTCGAGGGCGAGACGGATCACGTCCATCGCCTCGTCGAACATCTCCCGGTTGATCTCGTCGGCCGCCTTGGCCTCCGGGTTGTCGTGGCTGCCGATGCGGGTGCCGAGCGGCTCGGCCTCGCGGGGCACGGTGCCCCGGCCCACGCCGAGGATGCCCCGACCGCCCGACAGGTTGTGGAGGGTGGCGAAGTCCTCGGCCAGCCGCAGCGGGTGCCACTGGGGGACGATGTTGAACATCGAGCCGATCCGGATCCGCTCGGTGCGCTCGGCGAGCACCGCGCCGAACATCAGGCCGTTGGGGACGACCTCGTAGCCCTCGTACTGGAAGTGGTGCTCGGTGAGCCAGAAGACGTCGAAGCCGACCTGCTCGGCGTGGACGCCCATGTCGAGCAGCCGCATCGACGTCCGCCACATCTGCTCGTTCGTGTAGCGCCGGTCCGTCGGCGCGGGAGGACCGGCCCCCGCGTCGGCCATCTCGACGCCGCCGAAGAAGAACACACCCGTGCGCATGGCGGCGATCGTAGGAAACCCCGCCGTCGCGCTCCGCCCCGGGGCGAGGCGTTCACACGAGGTTCATCTTGCCGGCCGCGGTGTCGATCGTGGCCACCACCGAGGGCGTGTCGGCCCGGCGCACGGCCAGCTCGGCGCCGAGCGCGGCCAGGTCGGCGGCGACCGTGTCCGGGTCGGGATGCTCGAGCGTCACCTCGACCAGCTCGACGTCGTGGTCGAGCGTCTCGGAGGGGTGGGGCGTGTCGCCCCAGTCGATGAGGAACGGGACGAGGCCGCCGTGGGCCGCCTCGAGCCGGTTGCTCAGCTTCCACGACAGCATCACGCCGTCCGGGCGGCTCCGCGACATGTGGACGACCTCGCCGCCGTCGTAGCCCGCCCGCCGGGCCTCCTCGAGGCGGGCGCCGACGTCGTGGCAGCGCAGCGCGAACGTGACCAGGCGCGGGGCGGTGAGCTCGTCGATGCCGAACGGGCGGGGCGTCAACGGCGCCGGCTGGCCCGGGTCGGGGGCGATGATCTCCAGGTAGCAGCGGCCGCCGAGGCCGGCCAGCGCGTTGCGGGTCCCGAGGCCGTCGTGGCTGCCCCCGGGCCGGGCCGTGACGCCGAGCAGCTCGGCGATCGCCCCGACCCCCCGGTCGAGGTCGGGCGCGGCGTACACGAGATGGTCGATGGCGAGCGCGGCCACGGCGACTCCCTCTGTCGGTTCCGGTCAGCCTCGTGGCGCCTCGCGGTGCTGTCAACGGCGCCGATCGCGTCCTCGGCTCAAGCACGCCGCCCGAAACGCCGAGACGCAATCGGGACGTCAGCCACGGAGCGTCGGAGGAGGCGTGGGCATCAGAGCGCGCCGAGAGATCCAGGGGCCCCGGGCCCCGGCCGCGACCGGTGATCCCGTCGCGACCCGCCTCGGTGACATCGCCCACCTGGTCTCGCTGATCTGCGGGACCCGCGCCGGGTACGTGGCCGTCTTCGACGACGACGTCGTGCGCGCCGTCGCCACCGTGGGTGCGCCCAAGGTCGCCATCCCGTTCCGGCACGCCTTCTGCGCCCACACGGCCGCCGACCCGGGCACCGTGTTCGTGATCGCCGACGCCCGCAACGACCCGCGCTTCGCCGACAACCCCCTCGTGCTCGACTCGCCACACCTCCGCTCCTACGCCGGCGCAGCGTGCGTCGACGCGTCCGGCCGGGTCGTCGGCACCGTCGCCGCGCTCGGGCTCGAACCGATCGGGTTGGACGACGCCCGGCGGGCCGGCCTGCGGGCGCTGGCACGTGAAGCGGCGCCGCTCCTCACCGCCCCGGCGCCCGTGTCGGCCCAGCCGGACCGCCGGGCGCTCGTGCGATCGCTCCTGGCCGCGCTGCGCGACGACGCCGACGCGGCCACGGTCGCCTTCGAGATGGGCGCCGTGCTGCTGACCCTCCCGTCGGTGGTGTCGGCCGCCGGGTGGATGCGCCAGGCGGGCTCCGAGCGCGACTGGCTCCGCGTCTCGCCGCGGGTCGGGCCGGTCCTCGCCCGGCCCTCCGACCTCGTCTCGGGGGTCGTGGGCGAGGGGGGTGTCGCATGGGCGCCGCCGGAGCCGGGGCACACCGCCAGGACCGTGGCGGTGCCGATGTCGTCGGTGCCGGGACGGGAGGTGGTGCTGGAGGTCGAGGTCGTCGACGCCCGGGAGGCGACGCTGGTCGCCGACGCGCTGGGCGCGGTCGCCGCCACCTCGGCGAATCGCCTGTCGATGGCGCCGTGGACGGATGCAGGGCCGGACGCCGATGCCGTGTCGCCCTCGGGCGTGGCCATCGTGTCGTGCGTCCCCGGCCTGCGCAGGCTGCTGCTCGATGCGGAGGAGGGGACCGATCGCCTCGTCGAGTCGGCCATGCGGGCACGCATCGCCCGTCGCTTCAGCGGCCCCCACCGGGTCCAGCGCCTCGACCACGAACGATGGCTGATCACGGCGACCTCGCTCGAGATCGACCAGGTGCCCCTCGCGGCGCCTGCGGACGACCTGGTGATGGTCTTCGACCTGCACGGCGCCCCGGTCCGACTCCCCGTCCACGTCGGGGTCGCCGTGGCCCGCGACGGCCGTCGGGACAGCTACGACCGCCTGGCCCGCGACGCGGAGCGCGCCGCCTACCGCGCCCTGGAGTCGGGCCGCAGCGTCTGCATCCGCGACGAGGAGCTCGACCGCGAGGAGCGCATCGAGGCCGACGTCGCGACGGCGCTCGCGCACGGCGACGTTCAGCTGCGGTACCAACCGAAGGTCGAGCTGGCCACCGGCCGGATCGTCGCCGTGGAGGCGCTCGCGCGCTGGGCGCACCCGGTGCTGGGCCCGGTCTCGCCGACCGAGTTCGTCCCCGCGGTCGAGCGTCTGGGCCTGGGCGACCGCCTCTTCGCGGTCGTGCTCGACCGCTCGATCGCGGCCGGTGAGGGCTGGCGGGCCGCCGGGCACCCGCTGTCCGTGGCGGTGAACGTGTCACGGTCGTTGCTCGCCAGTGGCGCTGCGGCCGATCTCGTCGACGAGGCGCTCGCCCGGTCGTCGTTGCCCGCGCCCCTCCTCGTCGTCGAGGTGACCGAGACCGTCCTCGGTGCCGAGATCGACGTCCTCGTACGACGCCTCGACGAGCTGCGGGCGTTGGGGGTGCGGGTCGCCATCGACGACTTCGGCTGCGGCTACTCGTCGCTCGGGGCGCTGCGGGGCCTGCCGGTCGACGAGCTGAAGCTCGACCGGACGCTCCTCGCCGACGTCGACACCGATCCCGGCGCACGCTCGATCGTCGAGGCCGTGGCCCGGATCGGCACGACGCTCGGGCTCGGGATCGTGGCCGAGGGCATCGAGCGCGAGGGCCAGGCCCGCGCCGCGCTGGCAGCCGGCTGCGCGACCGGGCAGGGGTTCCTGTGGGGCCACGCGATCGGGACCGAGGAGCTCTCGGCCCGCCTCGCCCGGGAGGGCGTCGGCACGATCCGCCGATGACCGCGCCGCAAGTCGCCCGAAGCCCTGCCCTCGACCCGCCCTCGGGCACGCGTCCGCACCTGTGGAACACCGTTCGGGCCGCACACCACAAACCGGGGCCCACCGTGGGTAACGTCCGCGCATGGCGACCACCACCGACAGGATCTCCGCCCGTCGACGCGGGAAGGGGCCGGCCGAGTCCCTCGCCGACCGGCGGCCGAACCCGGCCGTCGACGAGCTGACCCGCGACCTCGACGACGCCGGCGCGTTCGAGACCTCCGGCGGCGCCGGCGCCACCGGCGCCCACCTGTTCAGCGCAAACGCGCTCGCGACCCGCGGCCTCCTGCGCTACGTGGGCGGCAGCGCTCGCCGCCTCGGCCGGCGCATCCGCGGCTGAACCACCACCACCGACCGCCCACTACGGCAGTGGTGGGTCGAAGCGCCCGTCGACCGCGGTCCAGCCGCCGTCGACGTGGAGCACCGTGCCGGTGACGAAGCTCGCCGCGTCCGACGCCAGGTAGACGACGGCGCCCGCGATCTCCGCGGGGGTCGACCAGCGCCGGAGCGCGCTCTTGTCGGCGTACGCCCGGTACCAGCTGCGGTCCGAGGCGATCGGTGCGGTGAGCGGCGTCTCGACGACTCCGGGGGCGATGGCGTTGGCCCGCACCCCGCTGCGGCCGAGCTCGGCGGCCAGCGTGCGGGCCAGCTGCACCGTCCCGGCCTTCGTCGCCGCGTAGACGCCCTGGCCGGGCTCGACGGTCGTGGCCCGGATCGACGCGGTCAGGATGATCGAGCCCCTGCCCGCCTCCGACATGAGTCGGGCCGCGGCCCGCGCCGCGACGAACGTGCCCCGCAGGTTCAGCCCGACGACCCGGTCGAACTCGTCGAGGCCGGTGTCGACGATCGGCTTGCGGACGTTGATCGACGGCGTGCTGACCAGGATGTCGACCGGTGCGGCGCCCCGGAGCAGGCCCTCGACGCCGGCCTCGTCCGCCAGGTCGACGTAGGCGTCGGAGGCGTCGGCACCCTCCTCCCGCAGCCGACCGGCGACGGCCCGAACGGCCCCCTCATCGACATCCGCGCAGGTCACGGCGGCGCCGTGGGCCGCCAGCGCGGTCGCCGCCGCGGCGCCGATCCCCGAGCCGGCGCCGATCACGACGGCTCGTCGCCCCGTCAGGTCGAACAACCTGCGGTACTGCTCCAACTGGTCCTGCGCCACCGATCCTCCCCGAGCGCCCTCGTCGAGCGCAACGTGCCACATCCTCGCAGCGTGATCCTCCCAGCGCCGCCCCTCGCCCGCGCAGCCGGACCGGTGCGGCGACAACGCGGCGGTCCGGGCATGATGGGGCGATGCCGGAGGTCGATCACGAGGGCGTCGTCGAGTTCACCCGTGAGCTGGTGCGCATCCCCAGCGTCAACCGGCCGGAGGACGGGCTGAGCGAGCAACCGGCCGCGGAGGCCGTGGCCGCCCGGATGCGCTCGTTCGGCTGGGACCCGGTGCTCGAGGAGGTCGCCCCCGGCCGCCCGAACGTCCTGTGCACGGTCGACGGCGGCCTCCCCGGCCCGACCCTGATGTTCGAGGGCCACACCGACGTCGTCACCGAGGGCGACCACGGCGCCTGGACCCACCCGCCGTTCGGGGCCGAGCTCGTCGACGGGCGGATCTACGGGCGGGGTTCGGCCGACATGAAGGGCGGCCTCGCCGCCATGGTCTACGCCGCCGACGCCCTCCGGCGCTCGGGCCCGTTCCCCGGCCGCGTCCTCCTCGCCGCCCTGTGCGACGAGGAGGAGATGATGCTCGGCGCCAAGCACTTCGTCGCCCGCGGCCACCACCACGGCGTCGACGGCGTGATCGTGTGCGAGCCGGAGGAGGGGGAGGTGTGCGCCGTCTCCAAGGGGGCGATCCGCATCCGGGTCGACGCGACCGGGGTGATGGCGCATGGCGCCATGCCCGACCACGGCCGCAACCCGGTGACCGCGCTCGGGCGGCTGTCGGTTCGGCTCGAGCAGCTCCAGGCCGACCTCCAGGCCCGCACCGGGGTCCACCCCCACCTCGACCGCTGCTGGATCACCCCGACCGTGCTCCGGGGCGGCGATCTCGTGCAGGTCAACGTGATCCCGGCGACCGCCACGCTGGCCGTCGACATCCGCACGACGCCCGACGCCGACCACCCGGCGCTGCGGGCCGAGATCGACGAGGTCGTCGCCGCGGTCGCCGATGACACCGGCGTGCGCCTCGCCATCACCGTCCTCGACGACCGCCCCCCGGCCGACACCCCGGTCGGTGCGCCGGTCGTCCGGGCGCTGGCCGACGCCCACCGCGACGTGACCGGTGCGCCGGCCCCGTTCGGTGGGGTGCCGGGCACGACCGACGGGACGATCCTGTGGCGCGACGGCGGCCTCGACACGGTCGTGTACGGGCCCGGCGGCAAGTGGATCGCCCACCAGGTCGACGAGTTCGTCGAGGCGGCCGCGGTGGTCGAGGCCGCCGAGGTGTACGTGGCCGCGGCCCGTCGGTTCCTCGGTGCCGTTCCCGAGGGAGCCGCCGCGGCGGGCGCCTGATCAGGGCCGACGTGCGCGTCGGCGTCGGGCCGCCCAACGTTGATGAGGGGTGGAGGCACCGACGAGCGCTACATTCGGACCCGTTGCGAACCGAACGCTACGATCCCCCGTTCGTCGGCTCCCGGAGAAGGAACAGCTCCCGCATGTCAGCGTCGCTCATTCGTCCCGCTCGCGCCTCGCGCGCTCTCGTCGTCGGGGTCGTTGGGCTCGCCCTGTTCGCCGGAGCCTGTGGTGACGCCCAGGAGCCCCCCGGCCAGCTCGAGGGCGTCGGCCAGCGGTTCGACCCGCTCACGTTCGACGACGTGCCCCGTCCCGCCAACGCGGAGGCGGTGTCGTCGTCCAGCGAGGGCGGCATCGAGCACGCGGAGCTCGAGATCGGTGGCACCAGCCCCGAGCTGGTGATCGACTGGTACTCGAACCGCCTCGGGGAGCTCGGCTGGGAGCCCTCGGTGGAGGTGGCCGAGCAGATCGACGGCGACCTCTACGGCACGTGGGTCAAGGACAACCGCACGCTCGTCGTGGTCGCCTCCCCCGGTGAGGAGGAGGACGACGGCACGACCGGGCCGGTCCCGCTGTCGCTCACCCTCGGCCCGGCCGGCTCCGGCGCACCGGTCATCCCGGTCGACGAGGCCTGATCCCCCGACGGCCCGCGCCTCGCCGCGGCCGTCGTCATCACGTCCGCGGCAATCGTTCCGCGGCCACCGACTCGCGCGCGGTCCCTCTGCCCGCGCGCGTCCAGGCGGCTCGCGGACGGGCGCTCGTCACCGGTGCGCCGGGTCGGTCAGCCGTCACCGGGGCGGGCCCCGATCGCGCCCAACCCCTCGTCGAGCACGTCGAACGCCTGGTCCATGAGGTGGGCCAGGTCGGTCCGGCCCTCACCGTCGAGCCACTCGTCGATGGCGATGCGCAGCGCCGCCATCACGCCGCCGGCGACGATCCGCGCCCGGAACGGGTCCATCGGTCGGCCGGCCCGTTCGATCAGCAGCTCCGCGAAGCCCTCCTCCCACTCGACCTGGTGCTCGAGCCCCCGGGCGATGATCGGCGGATGGGCCCGGGCGATGCGCCGCATGGCGACGAAGTCGGTGACCTCGTCCTCGTAGCCGGCGACCATCGCCTGGACGGCGTGGCGCAGGGCCCGCAGGATCGGCTCGTCGGCCGGGCGCGCCTCGAGCGCAACCCGTAGCTCGTCGAGCTGCTCGTCGCCCCGCCCGACGAGCACGTCCTCCTTGGTCGGGAAGTAGCGGAAGAACGTGCTGCGCGACATGTCGGCGCGCTCGGCGATGTCGTCGACGGTGACGTCCTCGAACCCGCGCTCCTCGAAGAGCGCGAGGGCGGTCCGCTGGAACCGTCGGCGCGCCTCGCGCTTCTTGCGCTCCCTGAGGGTCGGCGGTCTCGGTGTGGTGGTCACGTGTCGGCGGTCCTTCCCGAACCCGGTGAATTCTGGAACCGAGGATCTATTGGCACTCGGTTCCAGTTAATCTACGGAACCGGTAGTTCACGAATGCCTCCGGCTTCCCCCCACCGAAGGACATGCGCACGATGCGATGGTTGCTGGGCCACATGGCCCGTCTCGTCGAGCGACGCCCGGGTCGCACCCTCCTCGGGCTGGTCGTCATCACCATCATCCTCGCGGGCTTCGCCGCGGATCAGTCGTCCGACACCGAGCTGACCGCGTTCGCGCCCGACAGCGAGCTGGCCTCGGCGTTCGATCGCATCCAGGACGACTTCGCCGGCAGCGGCGCGCAGATCCAGGTCATCGTCGACGCCGGCGAGGGCGGCGACGTGCTGAGCCCGATCGGGCTCGCGGTCGCCGACGAGATCGTCGACGCGGTCGAGGCGAGCGGCGCCGAGCTGGCCGCCGGACAGCGGGGCATCAGCTCGTTCGCCGCGGCGATCGACGCCGCGCTCGAGGCCGCCGGCACCGACCCTGCGCAGGCGAGCGACGACGAGATCGACGCCCTCGCCCCCGACGTGCTGGCCGGGCCCGCCGCGGGCCTGTTCTCCCGCGACCTGGACGCCGCGACCGGCACGGCGCGCGCCGCGCTGGTGATCGTCGAGCTCGACCCCGCGCTCGGCGAGCAGGAGGCCTACGACGCCGCGCTCGCCGTCGGCGAGCGCATCGACGCCGACGTCGCCGTCGATGGCATCGAGGTCGACCCGTTCGGCCAGGCGATCCTGGCCGAGGCGCTCCAGACGGAGTCCGAGGAGGAGATGCCGAGGCTGCTCAGCCTCTCGCTGCTGCTCATCATCGCCATCCTCTTCTTCCAGTACCGGAGCCTGAGCGACGTCGGGCTCGGCTTCGTCGGGCTCATCGCCACGATCATGTGGATGTTCGGCCTCGGGGTCCTGCTCGGCCCCGACTACCTCGGCCTCGTCGGGCCGTTCACCCAGATCTCGCTGATCATCCCGGTGCTGCTCATCGGCCTCGGCATCGACTACGCCATCCACCTCACCTCCCGCTACCGGGAGGAGCAGCGCCACGGGGTCCGGCCGCCGGCCGCGGCCTCGACCGCTGTGCGCACGGTGGGCGGCGCGCTGGTGCTCGCCACGCTCACCACCGTCATCGGGTTCCTGACCAACCTCGTCTCGCCGCTGCCGCCGATCCAGGACTTCGGCGTGTTCACCGCGGTCGGCGTGCTCTCCGCCTTCGTGGTCATGACGCTGATGGTGCCGTCGGCCCGCCGCCTCCTCGACAACCGGCAGCGGGCGCTGGCGAAGGCCTCGCGCCGGGGGCCGGCGGCCGGCTCGACCGCGCAGGTCAGCGGGCTCGCCCGGGTGATGGCCCGGACCTCGGTCGTCGCCGAGCGCGCCCCGCGGGCCAGCCTCGTGGTCGCGCTCGTGGTCACCCTCGTGGCCGGCATCGGCGGCGCGACCCAGATCGAGACCTCGTTCAGCCAGGACGACTTCATCCCGGCCGACTCCGAGCCGGGCCGGATCATCGAGTCGGTCGAGACGCTCTTCGGCGGCGACCTGACCGAGTCCACGTACGTGCTCGTCGAGGGTGACCTCGCCGACCCCGCCGTCGTCGCCGCGGTCGACGGCCTGAGCGGTCGGCTCACCGGGATCGACGACGTGCGCGACCAGGGCGGCAGCGCGGACGTCACCACGCCGGTCAGTGTGCTGCGCGCCCTCGCCGCGCAGGACCCGTCCTTCGCCGACCGCGCGGCCGACCTCGGCTTCGACCCGGCGACCGGCTTCGCCGCGGGTGCCGGGGCCGACGACGTCGTCGCGGTGTACGACCTCGCCCGCGAGGTCGCGCCGGACCGCATGGCCCAGGTGCTCGCCGCCGACGACTCGGCCGGGGTCGTGCAGATCGCGACCACGGCCGGCCAGGAGCGGGCCGGCGCCCTGGCCGAGGAGGTCGACGCGGCCGTCGAGCCGATCCGGGCCGCGGACGCGACGACCGTCGTCGTGTCGGAGCCCCTCGTCCTCGAGGAGACGCTCGACGCCCTCACGGCCAGCCAGACCCAGGGCATCGTCGTCACCCTGATCGCGGCGCTCGTCCTGCTGATCGCCTACTTCGGCGCCGCCGAGCGCCGGCCGCTGCTCGGCGCGATCACGATGGTGCCGTCCGTCGCGGTCGTGGGCTGGGTCCTCGGCACGATGGTGCTCCTCGACATCAGCTTCAACGTGCTCACCGCCATGGTGGCGAGCCTGGCCATCGGCATCGGCGTGCCGTTCGGGATCCACGTCACCCACCGGTTCATGGAGGACCGGCGTCGCTACGACACCGTCGACGAGGCGGTCCGCCAGACGGTCACACACACGGGCGGGGCGATGGCGGGCTCGGCGGCGACGACGGCCGCCGGCTTCGGGGTGCTGGTCTTCGCGTCGCTGGTGCCGATGCAGCAGTTCGGCATCATCGTCGCCATCACGATCCTCTACTCGCTGATCGCCGCGGTGCTGATCCAGCCGTCGTGCCTCAAGCTGTGGGCCGAGTGGCGGGCACGCCGCGGTGAGGTCGCCACCCTGCACGAGCACGAGGAGCGGGTGCTGGAGCCGGCGGGCTGAGCGGGTCGGCGCCGGGCCCGGCAGCGACCCGGCGTCGCGGGCCCGGCCCCGGACCCCGGGTTCCGTCTCAGGGTCACCTCAGGGTGATATCCGATGGTGGTCGGCCCGGCTCGGGCGGATCATGAGCCCCATGGACGTACCGGATGCCGTCAGCAGCGCCGAGGTGGACCCCCGGCTCGTGGCCGAGATCGACCAGGTCGAGCTGGAGAGCCTGTTGGGTGATCTCCGGCGCATCGAGTCGCGGGTCACCCTCCTCGTCGTCTTCGGGACGCTCTGGGTCGCCTGCCTCCTGCACCTCGCGTGACCGGGTCGGTCGCCACCGTGGCCGTTCAGGGTGGTACGCTCGAACACATGTTCGTTGATGACATCGCCCGACTGGAGACGCTGACCCGTCGGATGCAGGAGCGGGCGGCGTTCGACACCGCCGAGCTCACGGCCGACGAGCGGTCGGAGGCCGTCCGCCGCCTGGAGAAGGTGCAGGCGGCGCTGGACGGCCTGGAGCTCGTCGTCCTCCTCGGCGACGATCGTTTCGCGGTGGCGCACGCGGCCTGACGTCGCTCCGGCCGGCGTGGGGGCCGCCCCGGCCGGGTAGGGGATGGCCATGAAGGTCCTCGTCACCGGTGCCACGGGCAACGTCGGCTCGGCGGTCGTCCGTCGCCTCGCCGACAACGATGCGGTCACGGAGGTGATCGCGGTCGCCCGCCGACCGGGGGGACTCGACCATCCGGGAGTGCGCCACGCCGCCGCCGATCTCGCACGCGACGATCTGCGGGACCATCTCGAACGAGTCGACGCCCTCGTGCACCTGGCGTGGGACTTCCTCCCGCAGCGGCGGCCGGTCGACACGTGGTCGTCCAACGTCGTCGGCTCCGTGCGGCTGTTCTCGGCGGCGATCGACGCCGGCGTCGGCGCGATCGTCCACGCATCCTCCGTCGGCGCGTACAGCCCGCGCTCCGACGATCTGGCCGTGACCGAGTCCTGGCCCACGCACGCGTTGCCGACCGCGGCCTACGGCCGCGAGAAGTCGTACCTCGAGCGGGTGCTCGACGGCATCGAGGTGGAGCATCCGCAGACCAGGGTCGTGCGGCTGCGCAGCGCGTTCGTGTTCCAGGAGTCGGCGACGCACGAGCAGCTGCGGATCTTCGCCGGAGGTCCCCTCGCCCGGCTGCTCGTCGGCGTGCAGCGCCTCCCGGTGCTGCCGTTCCCGCGTTCGATGCGCATGCAGGCCGTGCACGCCGACGACCTCGCGGCTGCCTACACCGCCGCGACCATCGGTGATGCCCGGGGACCGTTCAACATCGCCGCCGGCGGGCCATTGGACGCGTCGGCGTTCGCCGCCGCGTTCGGGGCCCGCGCACTGCCCATTCCGGATGGGCTGGCACGCTCCGCCCTCGCCGCCGGGTATGCGTCCCGCCTGGTGCCCACCGATCCCGGCCTGCTCGAGCTCGCGCTGAGCCTCCCGGTGATGGACACCACACGTGCCTCCGAGCAGCTCGGCTGGCGCCCGCTCCGAACGGGCCGTGAGGCCCTCGACGCCCTCGTCGCCGGGCTCGACGCACAGGCCGCCGGCGCGACACCGGCGCTCGCCGACGAGGGCGGGCCCCGTCCTGCGACCCCGGACGCGGCCCGGGCGGCGGCGTCGGGCTGATCCACCCCCGGCACCGTTCTGGTCTACCGATCTGCGCCGTGAGCGTCGTTCTCGTAGGCCAGTTCGGGTTCGTCGGTCGGATCGGGGTGTTCGTCAGGTGCGGCGGGCGCCGGTGAGGAGCACGCCGGCGGCACCCGGGCGGCGGCCGGCAGCCGAGAGCGCGAGGAGCCCGGCGACGCCGCTGGTCCCGGTGTGGTCGGCCGCCACGGTGGTGTGGGCGGTGACGAGCCGGTTGGCCGCGGCGATCTGCGCCTCGCCGGCCACGACGACGTCGCCGCCGCTGGCGGCCACCGCCCCGAGCAGCGCCCGCCAGTCGTAGGTCTCGTCGTCGAGGATGCCGGTGGCCAGGCTGTGGGGCTCGTCCTCCCACGGCCACATCGCCTCGCTGCGCCGGGTCGCCATCGCGTCGAGCGCCCCGCCCAGTGCGATCGGGTCGTGGCTGCCGGCCCGGGCGAGCGCACGCTCCCAGGCGCGACGCAGCGGCGCCGCGCCGGCGGTCTGGGTGGCCACCAGGGCCGGGACGTCGAGCAGGACCCCGGCCCGGGCGGCACGGGCGATCCCGGCCGCGACCGATGCGCCGAGTGCGCCGCCGCCGACCTGCACCGCCAGGTGGTCGAGGTCGAGGCCCCGCGCCGCGAGTTGCTCGGCCAGCTCGTAGCCGAGCGTCGCCCCGCCGTCGAGGGTCAGGCCGTTGTCGGTCCCCTGGCAGCCGAACGGGAACGACCCCGCGGCAACGGCCTCGCGGAAGCGGTGGTAGCACGGGTCGCCGGCCTCGCCGTCGCGGCGCGGGCACGGCACGATCTCGGCACCGAGGTCGCCGAGCCGGTCGAGGACCCACGGGTCGGCGTGGGGCGGGACGAACACGTCGAGCGGCCATCCACCGGCCCGGGCCACGACCGCGGCGGCGAGCGCGGCGTTGCCGCAGCTGGCGATGGCCAGGCGGGGGACCTGATCGATCCAGCCCAGCTCGGTCGCCACCCGCAACACGATGGCCAGGCCGAACAGGTGGCGGCCCTTGTGCGAGCCGCTCGGCTGGCCGGTCTCGTCCTTGGCCACGACCCGACTGGCGCCGACCGCGGCGGCGAGCGCCGGGTGCTCGGCGAGCGGCGTGACGCGGAACCCGCGTCCGTCGACGTGGGCGACCGCGTCGTCGAGCCCGGTCACGAGCGCGACCCAGTCGTCGTCGGTCATGCCCGCGGCGAGCGCGGCGCGGTGGCTCCAGAGCAGGCGGCGATAGCGGACGAACGGCCGTGCACCGGCCGTCGCGCCGTCGTCCGACGGCTCCACGAGGTCGTCGGTCGGCCAGGTGGAGGCGGCATCGGGCTCGGCCGGTGCGAGGACGTGGTCGACGTCGTCGCCCGGCCGGGCGGCGGGGCAGCGGACCACGAGCGGCTCGCGCACGACGGTCGAGCACGCCGTGCACCGCAGCTCGCAGCCGTCGGCGAGCAGCGCCGCGGCCCCCGACGCGCTCACCGGTCGTCGAGGAGGCCGGTGCGGGCGTTGATCTCGTCGATCATCGGGTCCCAGGCGTCGATGGCGTGGTGGAGGCCCCGCCAGAACGCCTGGTCCCGGCGGGCGTCGAAGTGCTCGATGTCGATGCCCTGCTGCTCGACCCAGGTGAAGTAGCCGAGGTTGAAGATGCGGTCGCGGTCGACCGAGGTCATCTCCAGCAGGTGGTCCGTGGTCACGCCCTCGAGGTGGCGGGCGTGGGCGGCCGCGGCATCGGCGGCGCCGAAGCCGTCGGGGTGGTGGAGGCCGACGTACTTGTCGCGCTCGGACAGGTAGAGCTCGGCGCCGTCGGTGGCCACCGTCATCACGATGTCGTCGACGCCCAGGCGGCACTGCTTCGCCGTCTTGATGGCGGCGAGGACGTTGCAGATCGAGGACAGCCCGAGGGCCGGGAGCCGCTCGACGAGGTCCGGGTCGACGCCCACCCGCTCGGTGAGGTGGCGGTGACCGGCCTCGGTGTTGAACAGCACGCCGAGCTCGTCGGTGGCCCGGTCGCTCACCGCGCAGACGATGTCCTGGTTGGTGACGTTGTGGATGAGGGGCAGGTGCTTGTCGCCGATGCCCTGGATGTTGTGCTCGCCGTATCCGTTGTAGAGCAGGGTCGGGCACTCGAGCGCCTCGACGGCCACGGTCTTCGAGCCGTAGCGCTCCTTGAGCAGGTCGCCGGCGCCGAGGGTCCCGGCCGACCCGCTGGCCGCGACGAACGCGGCGAGCCGGCCACCGCCACGCGCCTCGCGCACGTGCTCGAACGTGTGGGCCAGCGCCCGCCCGGTCACGTGGTAGTGCCCGAGGTGGTTCGAGTACTCGCTGAACTGGTTGAGGATGACGTTGTCCGGGTCCTGCGACAGCTCGTTGCAGGCGTCGTAGATCTCCTTGACGTTGCTCTCGCTGCCGGGCGTGCGGATCACGTCGGCCGGGTCGGCGACCCAGCGGTCGAGCCACTCGAAGCGCTCACGGCTCATGCCCGCGGGCAGCACCGCCACGCCGCGACAGCCCATGATCCGGCTGATGGCCACGCCGCCCCGGGCGTAGTTCCCCGTCGACGGCCACACCGCCCGATGGGTCGTCGGGTCGAACCCACCGGAGACGAGGCGGGGCACGAGGCACGCGTAGGCGGCGAGGACCTTGTGGGCCCCGATCATCGGGAACAGGCGGCCGAGCACGGTGACGATGGTGGCGTCGACGCCGGTCAGCTCCGGCGGGAGCACCAGGTGGACGGGCACGTCGACCAGGCCGCGACGGTCGGGGGCGTTGTACCAGTGGACCCGGAACAGGTTGCGGGGGTCCGGCGCGTCCGGGTCGACCGTGGCGAGCTCCGACGTGATCGACGCCGGGATGCGGCCGGGCTCGGCGAGCTGCGCGAACGTCGGGAGGACGATGCCCTGGGACCGGAAGCGGTCGACGACGCGGTCGACGACCGCGGGGTCGACCACGGTCGTCTCGAGGCCGGGGGCGGCGGTCGCCGGTTGGGGGTTGGCGTCTGCGGTGGCGGTCATCTCGAGTCCTCGGTCGGTCGGGGCCTCCCGAGGCTACGACCCCGCCGGGGTGGTGCTGAACCCGGGCCGGGTGCCCGTGGGCGCTGCGAGCCCGACCGCAGGGCGCAACACCTCCCTCATATGGACGACGAACGTTCAGGAAATGGGTGTCATCCGTGCGACCGCTCGGTACGGTCGTGCCATCGATGCGATGACCAGCCCCGATGCCGCCATGGCCGAGCGGCGCTCCCGGCGTCGCCGTCGCCTCGGCGTCGGGGGGATCGGCATCGCCTGTCTCGACCTCGGGCAGGGGGTGCCGGTCGTCCTCCTCCACGGGCCCGGGACGTCCTCCGCCCTGTGGGAGCCGGTCGCGGCCCAGCTGAGCGAGCGCGCCGCGGTGCGCTGCCACGTACCCGACCTGCCGGGCTGGGGTGCCTCCGATCCCCTCCCCGGGCCGGGCGGTGGCGATCAGGGCCTCGACGCGTGGCGCGACGTCGTCGACGAGCTCCTCGTCGGGCTCGATGCGGCCGAACGGGCGGTGATCGGCGGCCACGGTTGGGGCGCGACGCTCGCCTTCGACCGGGCCCGGCGCCACCCGCACGAGACGATCGGTGTGATCCACGCGGACGCGGTGGCCCGGCCGTTGTGGTCCTCGGAGCTGTCGACGCCGACCCGGAAGCTCGTCGAGCGGCTGCGCGCCGATGACCGGGACCGGCTCGTGGCCGATCCCGACGCCTGGGTGGACGACCTGCTCAGCGGCTGGGAGGCCGCGAACCGGGCCGTGGAGCGCGAGCTGCGGGCCGCCCTCGTGGACGGTCCGGCGGCGGTCCGCCGCGCGTTCCTCGACGCGACGCGCTGCGTCCCGATCGACGGCTCACCTGCGACCGGGGCCGGCGAGCTGGCCGCGATCGCCGAGCACATGGCCATCGCCGATGTGCCCAAGCTCCACGTCGAGGGTGACCCGGGCTGGTTCCTGGGCCCGGCGACGAGAGCCTTCGTGGGCGGCTGGCCCAACCAGCGGACGGTGCGCGTCGACGCCGCCCACCTGACCCCGCTCTCGTACCCGACGCTGATCGCGGACGCGATCTCGTCGTGGCTCGTCGACGTCGTCGGCGTGCGAGCCGGCACGGGCTGACGGCCCGGCACCACGCCGGCCCGCGGGTGCGGGCCGGCCGGCGCGTGACGAGCCCCGTCGGGTGGCCCGGCGGGAGAGGCTCAGACGGCCAGGCTGTAGTGCTCGACCAACGAGTGCTGGAGCTCGCTGGTCATGATGTGGTCCCGCCCGGCCCTCGGTGAGCCCTTGACGGTGCGCTTGTCGAACGGCACCACGAGGCGGCCCTCGGCGCTCACGTAGGCGTTCTGCAGCGGGACGAAGTGGGCGGCCCGCAACACGCCGGTGTTGACGACGACCCATGCGGCGTCGCCGGTGGCGGAGTCGAAGACCACGTCGCTGACGGCGCCGATCTTCTCCCCCTGCTCGTCGACCACGTCGTGGCCCTGCAGGCGGGGCTGGTCCGCACCGAACCCGGCGGGGTGCTCCTGTGCTTCCATGACGACCTCCTGAAGGTTGATCGCCCGCGTCTGAACGCTTTTTACCCCGCCGTCATCATTTCGTAAACACCTGACGGTTGGGTTGCGACCGAAGGTGGTCGAGCGGGAGCGGCCGGCCGCTGTGCACCCGCCGGATCACGACCTTGCTCCGGATGTCGCCCACCATCGGCAGCGCCAGCAGCTTGCCGAGGATGAACTCCTCGTAGTGGGGGAGGTCGGCCACGACGACCTCGAGGAGGAAGTCGGCGTCGCCGGTGACGATGTGGCACGCCACGACCTCGGGCATCTCCTCGAGCGCCGCCTCCAGGTCGTTCGCCTCGTCGTGCTGGTGGTGCGCCACCCGGACCTCGACGAACGCCTCGAGCCCGAGGCCCACGGCGCGGGGGTCGATGACCGCGCGGTAGGACGAGATGATCCCGGCCCGCTCGAGGCGTCGGACCCGGCGGTGGCACGGCGCCGCCGACAGCCCGACCGCCTCGGCGAGCGCCGCGTTCGTGATGCGGCCGTCGGTCTGCAGGATCGCCAGGATCCGGAGGTCGATCTCGTCGAGCAAGATTCCTTCGTCCTGGGCGCTCATACGCACGAAGGTACGCCGCGCGGCGCCGTCGTGATACCCGAACGCAAGGATCGTTCGCCGCGGCCGGTCGAACGTTTCACACCTCCGCCGGTTGCCCGGGGCCTCGGCCGGGGCGGCTCAGCCGGCGGCGGTGTCGCCGTCGGCGACGGCGTCGGGCGTGACGCCCTCGATGACCCAGAAGCCCTGGCCGAAGGTGCCGGCGACGACCCGGCCGGGGTCGTCGGGGTCGAACGCGATCGCCGCCACCCGCAGCATCGTGAGCCCCTCGGTGAGCAGGTCCCAGGTCTCGCCGCAATCGGTGGAGCGGTACACGCCCGCGGAGAGGATCTCGTCGTGGAACGGGTGGTCGTTCGCCGCGACGAGCAGGTGCTCCGGGTCGGTCGGGTCGACCGCAACCTGGAAGGCGAAGTCGTCGTCGAGGATCCGGTCCCACGCACCGGTGGCCATGTCGTAGCGGAAGACGCCGTTGTCGCCGTCGTCGCGACGCCAGCGGGTGACGTAGACGACGTCGTCGGTCACCGTGATGCGCTCGCCCTCGGTGACGCCACCGGCGACCGGCTCCCAGGTCGTGCCGCCGTCGGAGCTGTGGTAGGTCCCGTCGTCGGCGGTGGCCCACACCTCCTCGATCCGGCCCGGTGTCGTGGCCAGGTCGCGAACCCCGTCGAGTGCGCCGGTCGACCACGACGCGCCGCCGTCGGCCGACACGTGGAGCTGCCCACCGATTGCGGCCAGCATCCGTCGGCCGTCGCGGTCGATGGCCTGGACGGCGAAGTCGCCCTCGAACCACTCGTAGCGCTCGGGCAGCCCGCTCGCCGCGCCGACGGCGTGCGACCAGGTCGCCCCGCCGTCGTGGGTGTAGGCGATGCCGTTGAACAGCCCGGCCTGGCCGAGGACCACCGCGATCGTGTCGCCGGTCGAGCCGCCGAAGGAGATGTCGTAGGAGCCGTTCCACGCGTCGCCGATCGGGTCGACGAGCGGGCGGTCCCACGTCTCGAGGTCATCGGTGGAGCGGATGAGGTTGGCGCCGTCGAAGCCGAGCAGGTAGGCGTCGTCGCCGTTGGTCGGGTCGAACGCGACGCGGGTCGCGACCAGCCCCGACCAGCCCCGCCCCACCCAGCCGCCCCGGGCCGGGGCGCTGGACCGGTCGACCCAGGTGCCGCCGCCGTCGTCGCTGAGCAGGATGAACTCGGCGTTGGCCGTGGTGACGCGGTCGGCGTCGGTCGGGTCGATGGCGATCGACTCGGCGTTGGCCGCCGTCCAGTACGGGACCTCGGGCGCGTTGTCGTCGTTCAGGACCCGGTCCCAGGTCGCGCCGCCGTCGCCCGAGCGGAACACCGCGTTCATGCCCCACGCCACGTCGCTCGTGTAGAGGACGTCGGGGTCGGACGGGGCCACCTCGAGGGCGTGGAACTGGGCGGTGAGGTTGGCGTCGGCGTCGCGCTGCGAGGTGAGCCCGGTGCTCGAGTCCTGCCAGGTCGCGCCGCCGTCGGTCGTGGTCCACACGCCGCCGGCCAGGCGCGGGTCGGCCTCGGGGCCCTCGCCGAGCGCCACCCAGAAGCGGTTCGGGTCGGCGGGGTGGGCGGCGAGCTGGCGGACGTTGTCGTGGGGGAGGCCGGACGAGGCCTCGGTCCAGGTGCGCCCCCGGTCGTCCGAGCGCCACACGCCCCGGTCGAGCACGCTGGCCAGCATGACCGACGGGTCCCCGGCGGCGAAGGCCGCGGAGACGATGTTCTCCCCGCCGGCGACCTGGCCGACCTGGGTCCAGGTCCCGCCGGCGTCGGTCGATTCCCACACGGCGCCCCACAGCGGGTCGGCCTGGTTCTCCCACTCGCGGTGGGAGCCGCCGAACGCGAACAGGTGGTTGCCGTCGGCCGGGTCGACCAGCACGGCCTCGATCGGGGCGATGTAGTAGAGCTCCTCGAACGGCGGCATGCCGCCGCGGCGCTCCTCCCACGTGAGCCCGCCGTCGGTCGACGTGAACGGACCGCTCATCGTGCCCACCCACAGGCGGGACGGGTCGGTGGGGTCGAAGGTGATGGTCGACGCCTCACCGCTGGCGAGCCCGGACGCGGTCTCCCAGCTCACGCCGCCGTCGAAGCTGACCGCGATGCCCAGCATGTCGCCGGACGCCACGAGGTGCTCGGGGTCGTTCGGGTCGATGGCGATGTCGGTGACGCGACCGCCGACACCCGGCTCGTACAGCGGCGCCCAGACGAGCTCGGGCGGCTCCTCGGGCACGACCGTCTCGACGATCGGCTGCTCGTCGGCGACCGTGCTCGGGATGGTCAGGAGGCTCTCGGGATCGGGGTTCGACAGCCCGTCGTCGTCACCGGACGAGCACGCCGCGGCGAGGAGCGCGACGACGGCCACCAACACGGCGAACCGTGCGACACGAGAGGTCGTCCCCGGCGACGCCGAGGGGATCGGGGCGGTGGCGGTCCGCGACCGCGTGGCCCGCGCCGCCGCGCGGGATGCCGTCTGCACGTGGGTTCACCCTCGGGGGTCGGTGCGTCTGCCTGGATCGCCCGCAGATCCAGCGACGAGGGCCGTCAGCGTCCGCGGGCGAGCTTGTAGGGGGACTTCAGCTTCTTGGCGACGGCGAGCAGGCACTTGCGCTGCTCCGCGGCCGACAGGTCGGCCGCCCGTACCGCTCCGAGGTAACCCTTCATCATGAGGGCCGGGTAGTAGTCGAAGGACTTACCCGCATCCGACCAACCGGCCAGTGACTTCAGGCTCGTCGCCCGGGTCGATGCCGACGCGTGGCAGCGCCGGAAGAAGGACTCGTCCTCCAGCCGCACGATCCGCCCCTGCAACGCCATCTCCGCCAAGAACACCTTGTCCGCACCGTAGTAGTTCGGCAGCAGCAACGTGCGCCGAACATCACGAACGCGTGCAAGACCGAAGATGTCGAAGAAGACGGTCATGTGGTTCACGACCGCGTCGAGGCGGACCTCCGGCGCGGGATCGGCCAGCATGCCGGTCGTGTGGTCGTCCATCGAGAGCATCTCGATGAAGCCGTCCGGGTCGAGATAACCCCGTTCCAGCTCGATGAGCGGCTCGCCCCGGCGGTCGATGTAGCCGGTGTTGGTGTGGACGAGCGAGACCGTCGGGTCCGAGTCGAGCGTGGAGACGCACTGCTCCAGGTACTTGGGCCCGCACACGTCGTCGTGGGCGTGCCAGCGGAACAGGTCGCCCCTGGCCAGGGCGAAGGTGCGGTTGTAGTTCGGGTTGGCACCGAGGTTCCGCTCGTTGCGCTCGTAGCGCACCCTGGGGTCCTGGGCCGCGAATCGCCGGGCGATGGCCTCGGTCCCGTCTTCCGACGCGTTGTCGGAGACGATCACTTCGAAGTCGGTGTAGGTCTGGTCGAGCAGCGATTCGAGCGCCGACGCGAGGTAGTTCTCGCCGTTGAACACTGGTAGACCGACCGTCACCCTGGGGTTCTCCGGGGCGGGCACATTGGGAGGATACCGACGCTCGGTACCATTCAGACGGTGACCGGCGGCCACCCAATCACGGTCCTCCACATGATTCCCGATTTTGACATCGGCGGAGGACAGGTCATCCTGCAGCGCACCGTTGCGGCCATGATGCGCGATCCCTGGGATCACATCGTGTGCGGCCTGCGCGACGGACCGATGCGCCAGCAGTTCGAGGACGCGGGCATCCGCACGCACGTCGTCGGGCTCGAGGGCCTGGGCGATCACCCGGCCGCGCTCGGCCGTCTCGTGCGGTTCATGCGGGCCGAGCGGGTCGACCTGGTCCACTCGCTCAACACCCCGCTCGACCGGACCTTCGGCCAGCTCGCCGCCGCCATCTGCGGGGTGCCGGTCGTCATCTGGTTCATGAGCGTGGCCATTCCCCGCATCCCGTTCCCGCCCCCGCGGGGCCGGGAGCTGGCGTTCGTGAAGCGCTGGGCCCTCTACCCGTTCAACCACGCCAGCGTGCGGCGGGTCACCCAGCTGATGACGCTGTCGCGGTCGGTGACCGCCAGCTTCGCGGAGCACCTCGACCTGCCCGAGGAGCGGTTCACGGTCGTGGCCCCGGGCCTGCCCCCGGAGGCCTACGAGGCGACCCTCGACGACGACGGCCGCGCCGAGCTGCGGGCATCGGTCGGGGTGCCCGACGACGGCCACCCCGTGATCGTCAACGTCGGCATGCTCATCGACCTCAAGGGCCAGCAGTTCCTCGTGCCGATGATGGCCGAGCTCGCCGACCGGCTGCCCGACGCCCACCTGCTGCTCGTCGGCGAGGGCGTGAACCGGCCGATGCTCGAGAAGGCGATCGCCGACGCCGGCGTCGGCGACCGCGTCCACCTCCTCGGTCACCGCACCGACGTCGCCGACCTCCTCCAGATCGCCGACCTGTTCATCTCGGCGTCGCGCTCGGAGGGCTTCGGCATGGCCGTGCTCGAGGCCATGGCCGCCGGGCTGCCGGTCGTCGCCGTGCGCACGCCGGCGTTCGACGAGTTCGTCATCGAGGACCGCACCGCCTACCTGGTCGACGAGCAGAGCACGTCACAGCTGCGCGACGCCGTGGCCAAGATGTTCGAGATCGAGGGCCGGGCGGAGGCGATGGGCCGGGCGGGCCGGGAGGCCGCGCTCGAGAAGACGTTGGCCGCCACCGCCGACGGCGTCGCCGCGGTGTTCATCCGGGCGGTCGAGCTCCACTCGTGGCGCCCGGGCATGGTGCGGCGCGCCCACCGGGCGCTGCGGACCGCTCGGGGCCGCGTCGCCGAGCGGGTCGGTTGGTACCCCGAGTTCACCGTTCGCCACGGCCCGGCGGCCGGCCTGAAGATGTCGCTTCGCAACGCGGCCGCCGACTACGTGACCGGCGTGAACGAACTGCCGGTCCAGCGGGCGATCCTCGCCAGCCTCCGGCCGGGCTCCACGTTCTACGACGTGGGCAGCAACGTCGGCTTCTTCTCCCTGGTCGCCGCCCGGGCCATCGGCCCCGAGGGGAAGGTCATCGCCTTCGAGCCGCTCGAGGCGAACGCCGACTGCATCCGGGAGAACGCCCGCCGCAACGGCTTCACCAACGTGGAGATCGTCCCGGTCGCGGTGGGCAGCCGCACCGGCCCGGCCGAGCTGCTCCTCGCCCGGCACCCCGGCGGCGCCGCGCTCGCGGGCCGCGACGTGCCGCCCGACCACGTCGGCACCGTCGAGGTGGTGAGCACCACGCTCGACTCCCTCGTCGACTCCGGTCAGCTCCCGCCGCCCGACGTCGTCAAGATCGATGTCGAGGGCGCGGAGTCCGACGTGCTCGCGGGCATGACCGGTCTGCTCAGCCAGCACCGGCCGGTCCTCGTGTGCGAGTTCGACGACCCGAGCAGCGACCGGGTGCGGGAGAAGACCCGGACGTTCACCGAGGTCGTCGAGCGCGCCGGCTACGAGGTCACCGAGCTCGAGCCGAGCTACGACACCAGCGGCTGGCAGGTCGTGCACCTGCTCGCCCGCCCGCGCTGATCCGGCCGCACCCGACCGGGGCCGCGTTGCAGTCGGCGGCTACGCCGGCTGCAACGGCGGGAAGAACTTCTCGGCCACGCCGTTGTGCAGCTCGATCAGCCCGAGCTGGACCTCGTCCATGAACTCGCCGAGACCGGACTCGACGAGGGCGTGGACGTCCGCGTCCATCACGTCGGAGATCAGCCGGTCACAGCGCGACAGCACCTCGGACGAGGCGCCGGCGCGGTCGGCCGTGTCGCGGAAGCGCTCCAGGCAGTGGCGCACCGCCCGGGGGAAGTCCTCGTCGGACAGGAGGAACTCCAGCGCCGCGTACCCCGGGAACAGAACGGGTCGGCGGCGCCGGAACATCTGCAGCGCGGAGAGCGAGCGAAGCGCGCTCATCCACTGCACGTCGGCGTAGGGGTCGTCGTCGGGGTCGCGGTTGGCGGCGACCAGCGACTCGGCCCGCACCGCCAGCACGCGGGTCGTCATGTCCGACCGCTCGATCTGGCGGCCCATGTCGAGGAAGAAGAACGTGAGGTCGTGGGTCAACGTGCCCCACAGCTGGCCGAACGCCTTCTGGCACTCGCCGATCACGTGGGCCAGCACGCTGAAGCGCCGGTGCTCGGGGAGCGTGCGATCGGACAGCGGCTGCAGGTAGAAGTGCAGCTTGTTGATCGTCTGCCACGTCTCCCGGGGCATGACCGACCGGGTGATGCGCATGTTCTCGCGGGCCTGGCCGATCGAGCGCACGACCGAGCCGGGGTTGCGGGTGTCGGTGATGAGGTGGGCGAAGATGCTCTCGGCCGTCGACGCCTCGTAGTGCTCCGAGAACCCCTCCATCGTGCCGGTGAGCTGGAGCAGCGGGTGCCAGTCGACCGCCACCGTCGAGGGCAGGTCGAGGACCATGTTGGCGTGGGCGGCGACGATGCGCGACGTCGACTCGGTCCGCTCGATGAGCCGGCCCGTCCAGTAGACGGTCTCGGCCACGCTGGACAGCAGGTGGGTCGTCACGGCGTGCTCACACCTCCAGGGGGCCGGGGGTGTCCGGCGGGTCGAGGTGCTGGACCATGTCGCCCATCTGCTGGGTCGCCGTGCTCTCGGTCAGCATCTGGGTCTGGGTCCCCGTGGCGGAGGTCTGGACCTGCGCCCGCTCGGGTGGCCCGCTCGCCTCGACGATCCACGTGTCCTTGCTCCCGCCGCCCTGGGACGAGTTCACGACCAGCGACCCCTCGACCAGCGCGACCCGGGTGAGGCCGCCGCGGGTGACGTAGGTCCGCTCGCCGGACAGGATGAACGGGCGCAGGTCGAGGTGGCGGGGGACCATGCGGCCGGCGATCAGGGTCGGGGCGACCGAGAGGTTCAGCGTCGGCTGGGCGATGTAGTTGCGGGGGTCGGCCTGCATCCGCTCGCGGCACTCGTCGAGCTCGGCGCTGCTCGCCCGGGGGCCGACGACGACGCCGTACCCGCCGGACTCGTTGGCCGGCTTGAGCACCAGCTCGTCGAGGTGGTCGAGGACGTAGCCCCGGCTGTCCTCGTCGCCGAAGCGCCACGTCGGCACGTTGTCGACGAGCGGCTCCTCCGACAGGTAGTAGCGGATGAGGTCGGGCACGTAGGAGTAGACGACCTTGTCGTCGGCGACGCCGCAGCCGGGGGCGTTGGCGATCGCCACGTTGCCGGCCCGCCACGCCCGCATGATCCCGGGGACGCCGAGTGCGGAGTCGGGGCGGAACACCTCGGGGTCGAGGAACAGGTCGTCGATCCGTCGGTACACGACGTCGACCCGGACCTGACCGGTGACCGTGCGCATGTAGACGACGTCGTCCTCGACGAACAGGTCGCGGCCCTCGACGAGGGTGGCGCCCATCTGCTGGGCGAGGAACGAGTGCTCGAAGTACGCCGAGTTGTAGATGCCGGGAGTGAGGACCACGACGACGGGCGTGTCCCCGGGCCGGGGGCTCAGCGAGCACAGCATCGAGTGGAGCTGGGTGATGTAGCCGTCGACCGGCAGGATGCGGTGCTCGGCGAACAGGTCGGGGAACGCCCGCTTGGTGACCAGGCGGTTCTCCAGCATGTACGAGACGCCGGAGGGCACCCGCAGGTTGTCCTCGAGCACGTAGACGGTGCCGTCGCCGTCGCGGACCAGGTCGCTGCCGCAGATGTGGGCCCAGGCGCCGAACCGGGGCCGGATGCCCCGCACCTCGGGCCGGTAGTTGACCGAGTTCGCCAGCAGGTCGCCGGGGAAGACGCCGTCGCCGATGACCTTCTGGTCGCCGTAGAGGTCGTCGATGAACATGTTCAGGGCGTGGGCCCGTTGGCGCAGGCCGTCCTCGATGTGGAACCACTCGGTGGCGTCGATGACCCTCGGCACGATGTCGAACGGCCACTCGCGATCGATGCCGGCGCCGTCGCGGTACACGGTGAACGTGATCCCCATGTTCCGCATGTCGAGGCTGGCTGCCTGGCGCCGCTGCTCGAGCTCCTCGTCGGGGAGCCGGTTGAGGTAGCTGACGACGCCGCGCGCCGCGGCGCGGGGACGACCGGGCGCCTCGATCAGCTCATCCCAATAGGAGCCCGGGTCATAGCCGTCGAACCGCATCGTTCCTGCGCCACCTCCGCATGCCATAACACCACATCGGTCCCCGGCGCCGGGAACCCGTCGCCCGTGCTCATCAGGGAGAGTGCAGGTTTTGTTCAGGATGTATTCAGCAGGAGTGGGGTGCGTGCGTTGCCGGGTCGCTCAGGTGGTGACGCGCACGACGTCGACGCCGACGTGGAGCTGCTGGCCGGAGCCGCCCGAGAAGAGCACGCCCTTCAGCGGTGAGACGTCGGAGAAGTCCCGGCCCCAGCCGACGGTGACGTAGCGCTGGTCCCGGAGCTGGTCGTTCGTCGGGTCGACCTCGACCCAGCCGAAGCCGGGCACGCCGACGGAGAACCAGGCGTGGGACTGGTCGACGCCCATGAGCCGCTCCCGGCCCGGCGGTGGGTCGGTCTCGAGGTAGCCGCTCACGTAGCGGGCCGGCAGGTGCAGGCTGCGCAGCGCGGCGATGCCGACGTGGGCGAAGTCCTGGCAGACGCCGCGTCGCAGGTGCATGACCTCGTCCAGCGGCGTCGCCAGGTCGGTCGCGGTCGGGTCGTACTCGAAGTCGGTGTGGATGCGGGTGACGAGATCGAGCGTCGCCTCGACCAGGGGCCGGCCGGGCGGGAACGACGGCGCGGCGTAGTCGGCGACCTCCTCGAGCGCACCGACGAGCGGCGAGGGGATCGTGTACTGCCACGCGTCGATGGTCTCCGGCTCGGCCGCCGCCGCGACCCGGTCGCGGGCGTCCTCCCAGGCCGGGCCAGGCCCCGGGTCGGCGTCGACGTCGACGTCGACGAGGGAGGTCGCCACCACCTCCAGCTCGGTGTGGGGGCGCTCGATCGAGAAGTAGGTGACCGCGTTGCCGAAGAAGTCGCGCCAGTCGGTGCGGTCGTCGACCGCCGGAGCGATCGACACCGACGAGCGCTCGCAGCGCTGGTAGTTCGTGACCCGGGGACGCAGCCTGGCCTCGCTGTAGCCGAGCGACACCGGTGCGTCGTAGCGGTACGTCGTGCGATGGGTGACCGAGAACCGCACGGTGCCCGCGCCGGCCGTGGCGTCGGGCGCCGTGACCGGGGGGTCGGGCGTGGTGCCGGTGGGGGCGTCCGGCGGCGGACCCTGGCCCGGTGTGCTCACAGCTCGGGCCCCGTGTCCCGGCCGACGACCCGGGGTCGGGTGTCGACGTGGGTGAAGAACGTGTCCGACAGCGCGGCGGCCGCCTCGTCGAGCAGGGACTCGAGCCGCTCGAGCAGCAGCGCCAGGCTCCCCCGTGCGCCGTCCTCGGTGTGGGCGACGAGGTGCTCGGGGTCCGCGAGCTGGAGTGCGGTGCGTGCCTCGAGCAGGTGCTTCTCGATCGGGTGGAGCCGGTAGCCGGTGCGGCTGAGGGGGAGCGTGGCGATGCCCTCGGTCATGCGGTCGAGCTGGAAGCGGATGCTGCGGGGGTTCGTCGGGTCGATCACGAGGAGGTCGAGCGCGGGTACCGGTCGGACCTGGGCACGGTGGCGGCGCCGGTAGGTGCTGGCGCTGTCGCACACGGCGAGGATGCTGCCGAGCACCACGCTCTCGACGTCGGGGGTGCGGACCGGGACGACCTTGGCGAGCGCCCGGATCGTCCACCGGGCCCGGCCGAGGCGGCGGCCGACGTCGAGGAAGCGCCACCCGGCGTCGCGGTCCATCGACTCGTTGGCGAGGCCGGCGAACGCGTCGAGCGCCCGGGCGACCGCGCCCATCGTGGCCCGCAGGTCGACGAGGTCGTCGGCCTGGCGCAGGTTGGCCAGCTCCTCGTCGAGGTCGACCACGATCGACTGGGCCTCGGTCGCCAGGCGGTCGCGCACGGCGGTCGCCGCCCGCACCGCCAGGCGGAGGCTGTCGGTGAGGCGGCCCTGGGCCGGGTCGGTGACCGCCTCGGCCACCACGAGGTCGAACTCGGCGAGCAGCGCCTCGGCACCGAGCGGCGGCGGCGCGACCCTCGCCCACGTCAGGTCCTCGAGCAGGTCGAGCAGGTCGGCGAGGGCGACGTCGTCCGCGCCGTGGCCGACCTCGCGCAGCTCGGCCGCGGTCTGCGAGATCACGCGGACGAGGTGGATGATCCCCGATGCCCGCTCGGTGTGGCGGCCGAGCCAGAACAGGTTCTCCGCGGCCCGGCTGGCCAGGTCGGTGCGCAGCCCCGGATCACCCACCGGGCGGGCCCGTGTCGCACGCGACCCCGGCTCGGCCAGGATCCAGACGTCCTTCACCAGCGCGGTGGGCGGCAGCGCCTGGCTCGCCACCAGGAGCTCACCGGGCCGGGCGGTGACCGCCAGCGCGCCGGGGGCGACGGTCCAGTTGCCGTCCTCGTCGGCGAAGAGCGAGAACCGGAGCCGGGCCGTGAGCGGCACGAGCGATGTCGATCCCTCGGCCAGCCCCGGGGTGGTGGCCAGGTCGGTCTGGCGGCGGGCCGACCACTGGGTGGGCTCGGCCCGCAGTCGGGCGCGCCAGGCGTCGAGCTCGTCGGCCCCGAGCCGGGAGCCGACGGCCGCGGGCTGACGGGACCACGCCGGCTCGATGATCATGCCGTCGAGTGAGTCGAGCACGACCTCGAGGTCGGCCGGGTGACCGCACCAGTGCGTCTCCAGCTCGTCGAGCAGGAGGTCCTCGCCGAGCAGGCGAGGCGCCAGCGACCCGAGGTGCGCGGCGATGGCCGGGCTGTCGACGACGCCGGTGCCGACCGGGTTGAGGAGGACGACGTTGGCCCGCCGTGCCGCCTCGAGCAGCCCGGCGACGCCGGAGCCGTCGGGCAGGAGCCGCAGCGGGTCGGAATGGCGGTCGTCGAGGTCCCGGATGATGGCGCCGACCGCCTCCAGGCCCCCGATCGTGCGCAACCACACCTTGCCGCCGCGGACGGTCAGGTCGGCACCCGACACGAGCGGGATGTCGAGGTGGTCGGCGAGGTACGCGTGCTCGAAGAACGCCGGGTGGGTCGGGCCCGGCGACAGGAGCACCGTCCGGCCGTTGCGCTCGCGGGCGATGCTGTTGGCCGTCTCGGCGAAGACGGCCACCGCCGGGGAGATCCGCCGGGTCGGCACCGTGCGCATGAGCCCGCCCAGCGCGTCGACCATCACCGCCCGGTTCTCGAGCGTGTAGCCGATCCCCACGGGGGCCCCGGCGTGGTCGGCGAGCACGGCGAAGCGGCCGTCGCCCCGGCGGACGACGTCGACCGCCAGGCGGGCGAGCGGTCGGGCCGGGGACAGCTGATGGGAGGCGCGCAGGAAGCCGGGGTTGCCGAACAGCGCCGCCGGCGGGATCGAGCGGTCGGCCAGGAGCCGTCGGTGGCCGTAGGTGTCGGCGAGCACGGCCGCGAGCAGCCGGGCGCGCTGGGTCAGGCCCCGGGCCAGCTCGTCGAACTCGGCGCCGTCGAGCACGAACGGCACGGCGTCGAGCTCCCACGGCGCCACCGGCTCGGCGGAGGTGGCCGGCCCGAACGTCGCGCCGTCGGCCCGCAACCGACGGCGGATGGCCCGGCGGCTGGCCGAGAACCGGGTCGGCCGCTCGGCGAGCGTGCGGGCGAGCGAGGCCCACGCCGGGCGGACCGCGCCCCGCTCGTCGAGCATCTCGTCATGGGTTGGCGGCGGGGTGTACGGAGGTGCCGCCGAACCGGAGCCGACGGCCACCCCGGCGGGGCCCGCTCCGGCGGCCGCAGGTTGCACGGCGGCGACACTACCGGTCGGCACCGACACGGCCCGAGCGGCGCCGGCACGCCGCAGCCGGAGGACGTCCGTCGGCCGGGCGCGTCGACCGCGCCGTCTGCCAGGATCCTGGCGTGGAACCGGTGGCGGCACCGCTCGGGGGGACCTGCGACCGGGCGTTCGCCGCGGTGGAGCAGGCGTTCGCCGACAACTTCGCGCTGCGGGGCGAGCTCGGCGGCGCGGTGTGCGTGGTCGTCGACGGGCGGACGGTGTGCGACCTGTGGGGCGGCTGGCGGGACGAGGCACGGGCCCGACCGTGGGCACCGGAGACCCTGGTCAACCTGTTCTCCGTCGGCAAGGGCCTCGCCTCGGCGTGCGTCGCCCGGCTCGTCGGCACGTCCGACCTCGACCCCGACGCCGCGGTGGCCCGCCTCTGGCCGGAGTTCGCGGCCGGCGGCAAGGGGGCGATCACGCTCCGCCAGGTGCTCTCCCACCAGGCCGGGCTTCCCGCCGTCCGCCGGCGACTCCCACCCGGTGCGATGCTCGACCACGACGTCATGGCCCGGGCGTTGGCCGCCGAGGAGCCGTGGTGGCCGCCCGGCTCCGCCCACGGCTACCACGTCAACACCTGGGGCTTCCTCGTCGGCGAGCTGGTGCGTCGCACGACCGGGCGCACGCTCGGTGCCGTCCTCGCCTCCGACCTGGCCGGCCCGCTCGGCGCCGACGTCCACCTCGGTCTACCGGCGCGCGAGCACCACCGGGTCGCCGACTTCCCGTGGCCCGGGGAGGTCGCCCCCGAGGAGGAGCCGCCCGGGCTCGACGAGCACGGTCTCATGGTCCACAACACCTACTTCAACCCGTCGGGCCTCTCGGGGGCCGGGGTGCTCGGCTCGTCGGCGTGGCGGTCCGCCGAGAGCCCGTCGACCAACGCCCACGGCACCGCCCGCGGGGTCGCCCGGGTCTACGAGCTGCTCGCCGCCGGCGGGCGCCTCGGCGACGATCGTGTGATCGATTCGGGGGCGCTCGCCGCCGCGACCACCGAGCAGGTCGACGGGCCCGACCTCGTCCTCGGGCGGCCGTCACGGTTCGGGCTGGGCTTCCAGCTCCCGCGCCCGGAGCGCCCGTTCGGGCCGAACCCCGGGGCGTTCGGCCACTTCGGCGCAGGCGGTTCGCTCGGGTTCTGCGACCCGGAGGCCGGTGTCGCGTTCGGCTACGTGATGAACGAGATGGGCCCCCGGTGGCAGAACCCCCGCAACCGGGCGCTCCTCGACGCCGTCTACGCCTCGCTCGCCTGACGGCCCGGCCGCCCGGTTCCCCGGGCACCTCGCCGCCGCTCGGGTCGTCGGGCCCGGTTCGCGCGGAACGTCCGCGCTTTTCTGAGCACGCGTCACGCCATGGGTCTACTGTTCGCTCATGTCGCTCGATCGCGTGGTTCTCGCAGTTGCGGACCGGGCCCGAGTGCGTCTCGAGCGGGCGACGGCGGAAGCCGACGACGCCCGTCACGAGCTGGCCGAGGCGGTTCGTTCCCTCCACCGGGCCGGGGGCTCGGTCGAGGAGATCTCGGCTGCGCTGCACCTGGACCCGTACCGCATCCGTCTCCACCTCGGCACCCGGGAGGCGCCGGAGGACCCGGGCACGCTCCGCTGCGCGTTCTGCGGCGGCGCCGAGTACCAGGTCGGCCACCTGGTCGCCGGGCCGTCGGTCCACATCTGCCGCCGGTGCGTCACGTCGCTCGTGCCCCACCCCGGCCACGTGGGCGCCCGGTGCGCCTTCTGCGGTCACGGCGGCGCCCACCTGCCGCTCGCCGGCGGCGACCCCCACATCTGCTCGAGCTGTCTCGACGCCAGCAGCCACATCCTCGCCGACAACCTCACGTACTGACCGGGCTGGCGCCCGCGGGTTCCCGAACCGGGGTCGTCCGGCGTCTCGGCGTCGCCGTTCCCGAGGTCCCGGGGGCTGTGGACGGCGGCGTCAGGCAGCGTTGCGGCACGGTTCTCCCGTCGTTCACAGAAAAGGTGTCGGAGCAGGGTGTTCGTGCCCGTACGATGCCCATGTGGCCTTCATGGGAACGCTTCCAAACGGTGTGGTCCCGGTGTGGGCCCCGATCGTGATGCCCCAGTGCGAGGTGGGATGACGATGACCGAGCTCCCGATGTGGACGTCCGCCGCCGACACCGGCTGCGACCCCGACCGGATCGTCGTCGGAGGTGACGTCGACGTGGTCCTCGTGGCCGACGGCTTCGTCCAGGCCGCGGACGCCGATGCGGGCTCGGAGCTGCGGGCGGAGGACGACGGCTCCGTGCGCTGGTGCGGCGAGGTCCGCGCCCGGTGCGGCGACGTCGCCGTGGTCGACGCGGACGGCGTCCGTCTCACCGTGGCCCGGGCGCCGCGTGACGCGGACCGCCTGCGTGGCACCGGCCGCCTGGTCGACGACCGTCACCACACCTACGACCCCGACGGCCGGCTCCGGCCGGCGGCCACCACCCGGCTGCGCATCTCCGGGCTGCGGGTGCTGCCCGTCGAGTGGACCCGCGACGAGCGCACCGGCTGGCACCGCGCCATCGGCCACGGCGCCCCGCTCGTCGATCTCTCGGCCGGCGACTCGCTCAGCACCGACCACCTGGTCGTCGCCTCCGCCACCCGCAGCTGACCGGCCCGCGGTGCGCCGCGGCGAGCCGGTTCAGAGGCGGCCGGCGGCGCGGGCGGCGGCTTCGGCCGCGGTGAGCTGCTCGTCGACGATGGCGAGCCCGCTGTCCCAGAACGACGGGTCGGCGAGGTCGCAGCCGACGATCCGGCCCAGGTCCTCCGGCGGCAGCGAACCGCCGGCGGACAGCAACTCGAGGTAGCGGGGCACGAAGTCGGGACCCTCGGCCGTGTATCGGGCGTAGACCGACAGGGCCAGCAGCTGGCCGAACGCGTACGCGTAGACGTACCCGGGCGTGCCGATGAAGTGGGGGATGTAGGACCACCACGACCGGTACCCGTCGGTCACCTCGACCGCATCGCCCATCATGTCGGTCTGGGTCTGCGCCCACAGGTCGCCGAACCGCTCGATCGACAGCTCGCCCTCGGTCCGACGCGCGGTGTGGACCGCGTCCTCGAACCGGTTCATGGCGATCTGGCGGAACACCGTGCCGATCGTGCCCTCGATGCTCTCCGCCAGGAGCGACAGCCGCTCGTCGGGGTCGGTGGTGGCGTCGAGCAGACGGCCGAACGTGACCGTCTCGCCGAACACCGACGCGGTCTCGGCCATCGTGAGCGGCGTCGACATGTGGAACGTGCCCTGCTCACGGGACAGGTAGGCGTGGATCCCGTGGCCGAGCTCGTGGGCGAGGGTGAGCACGTCCTTGCGTCGGCCCGTCCAGTTCAGGAGCACGTACGGGTGGTGCGACGGCACCGTGTAGGCGCAGAACGCGCCCGGCCGCTTGGTCGGTCGCACCGGGGCGTCGATCCACCGCTGGTCGATGAACTCCGACACGATGCCGGCCAGCCGGTCGGAGAACGAGCCGTAGGCGTCCGCGACGATGTCGCAGCCCTCGCTCCAGCCGTAACGACGGGACTCGCCGAGGCTGACCGACGCCATCCGGTCGAAGTCGGCGAGGCGGTCGACGCCGAGCATCCGCGCCTTCAGCGCGTACCAGCGCTGGGGGATGTCGTAGCGGTTCACGACCGCGTCGACCAGGGCGCGCACGGAGTCGTCCGACGCCTCGTTGGCCAGGTTCCGGCTGCTGATCCAGCTGTCGTAGCTGCGCAGCCGGTCGTCGACCGACTTGTCGTGGAGCAGGGTGTTGAACACGAACGTCCGGGTCCGCAGGCCGGGCTCGAGCGCCCGGGTCACGGCCTCGGCGGTGCGGCGGCGCACCTCGGCGTCGGCGTCCGACAGGTTCGCCAGCGCCTCCATCAGCTTCACCGTCGAACGGGTGCCGTCGACGTGGTCGATGTCGACGTCGATGGCCGAGGTCAGCTCGCTGAACAGCCGCACCCAGGCCCCGGCACCGGTCACCGACTTCTCGGTGAGGATCGTCTCCTCCGGCTCGGTGAGCAGGTGGGTGCGATAGCGGCGGCTGGAGCGGAGGTGGTGGGCGCAGAACGCGAGCCGCGGGTCGGAGAGGAGGAACTCGACCCGCTCGTCGGTCAGCTCGGCCCACTCCAGCTCGAAGAACACGAGCTTGGTCATGATCGCGGTCGACCGCTCCTGGACCCGCTGCATCAGCGCGCCGGTCGCCGGGTCGGCGGTGTCGGTGGCGAAGCGCAGGCTGGCGTAGTTGCCGGCCCGGCCGAGGTGCTCCTGGAGCTGCGCCATGCGCTCCATGGCGTCGGCCAGAGCCGGTGCGTCCAGCTCCCGGATGCGACCGCGCAGGCCGCCGAGCTCGTCGGCGACGGCGTCCGCGGCGTCGAGCAGCTCGTCGACCCCCTCCGGCCCCCGACCGTCGACCAACGGTTCGAGGTCCCACGAGACGTCGGTCGCGTTCAGGTCGCTGTCCGTGAGGGTCATTCGCTGCTCCGGGGACGCGGCGGCACGTGGGCGCCAGTCTACGGAGGTGCGTGAACCTGGTCCCGCTCGCCGGGGTGCCGGGTCGGGCGCCGCGGTCAGCCGGCGGGGTCGGCGAGTGGCGAGTCGGGGGCGGTGAGCGCCGAGGCCATGGCCCCGACGACGACCCGCACCTGCGTCCACAGCTCGTCGAGCAGCTCGTCGGTGGTCGGGGCGGCCACGGCGGCGACGTCCGGGTCGAGCCCGTCTGGCGAGCCCGGCCCGTCGACGGTCGAGGTGTCCGGGGTCGTCTCGTCGACGGGGGCGTCGTCGGGCGCGGTCGTCGGCGCGCTCGTCGACCCGAACCCGGCCTCCGCCTCGGCGGCGAGGGCGGCGGACTCCGCCAGCCAGTCGTCCGCGCCCTGCTGCAGGTCGTCGAGGTCCACCGCGGCGAGCAGGCCCGGTCCGACGAGGGCGATGAGCAGGAGCCGGGCGAGGAGGCGCATGCACCCAGCGAAGCGCCGGCCACCGCCGCCCGGCCAGGGGACGATCGCCCTCCCGGACCTGGGCCACCGGTGGTCGCGCGTGTGCGTCCGGTTGCGGGCGGTCGGCGTCGGGACGCGGCCGAACCGGCCGATTCGGCGCGGCGAGGTCCGGGGCGCCGTGGGAGGCTCCGGGGGAGGGCTGCGGCGTCGACCACGCCGGCGGTGCGTTCGGCTGCGAAGGGGACGAGGTGCGCGGTGAGCGACGACGGGTACGCCGAGGTGGACGGGCTGCGGGCGTTCGCGCGCACGTTCCCCGAGGCGTGGGAGGACACGCCATGGGACGCCACGCCGGTGGCGAAGGTCCGCAAGAAGATCTTCGTGTTCTTCGGCATCGGTGAGCGGCCGTCGGTCAGCGTGAAGCTGCCCGAGTCGGCGGAGCAGGCCCTCCAGGCCCCCGGCGCCATGCCGACCGGGCACGGTCTCGGGCGATCGGGGTGGGTGACCGTGCCGATCTCCGGGCCCGACGCGCCGTCGCGCGGTGTGGTCGAGGACTGGATCGAGGAGAGCTACCGGACGGTGGCGCCGAAGACGCTGGCCCGGTCGCTCGACGCGGCACGCGGCGTCTGAGCGCCGGGCGCGGGTGCTCAGGCCCGGACGTCGGGGTCGACGCCGGTGGCCACCGCGCCGATGTACGCCGCCGCTTCGTGGGCGCTGAACGGCTGCATGTAGGCACCGGCCCGCACGTCCCGGTAGATCCGGGCCAGGGGATGGCCCGCGGTGTACGAGCCGCCGCCCGCCAGGTGCATCGCCCGGTCGACGACGTCGACGCTCGATCGGTTCACGGTCAGCTTCGCCGCCTGGAACGACGCCATGAACGCGTGGGCGCCATCCAGGTCGAGCGCGCCGCCGTCGGCGACCTCGTCCGCCTCGTCGCCGATGGCCGCCAGCGCGGCGCGGCACACCCCGAGCTCGACGTCGAGCTCGCCGACGGCCTGGCGGACCGGAGCCCGCGCCGCCAGGCTCACCTCGCCGACCCGACCGGCCCTGCGAACGTGGCCCACCGCGAGGTCCCGTCCCGCCTCGGCGAGGCCGGCCATCGCCGCGAGGTTGGCCACGTTGCCGAACGCCCGGCCGCACAGCGCGCCGGCGCTGAACGCCCCGACCGGGCCACCACCGAGCACGATCGTCCCGCCGTCGAGACGGACGTCCTCGAGCGTGACCCGGCCGCTGCCCGACGAGCGCATCCCGAGGCCGTCCCAGTCGTCGTGGACGGCCACGCCCGGCGCGCCGACCGGCACCACGACGGTGACGAGGCGACCGTCGTGGTCCCCGCCCTCGCCGCGGGCGTGGGTGAGGAGGTGGGTGGCGACCGGTGATCCGGTGGCGAACGCCTTCGACCCGTCGAGCACCCACCCGTCGCCGTCGGGCCGAAGCACCGTCGTCGGGTGGAAGAAGTTGGTCCCCGGCTCGGTGACCGCGGCGCAGATCCACACGTCACCGTCGGTGGCGCCGGCCAGCAGTCGCCCGAGGGGGTCGTCCGGGTCGGCGACGGTGCCCGACGTCGCGGCCCACCGGCGGGACAGGCCCCACGTCGCCGACAGGTGCATCGTCGTCAGCAGCGACGCCGAGCCGTCGGCCCGGGCGACCCGCTCGGCCACGACCATCAGGTCGACGAGGCGGTCGACACCGCCGCCGCCGAGGTCGACCGGGGTCGTCAGGCCGCCGAGGCGGCGGGCGAGGAGCCGGCCGACCTCCGGGTCCGCGACGGCCCGGCGGTCCCGCTCACCGGCGCCGGGGGCGAGCTCCTCGGCAACGGTCTCGGCGGCCGCCACCGCCGCCGCTCCCGCCTCGGTCACGACGTCGATCGGCGCACGCATCGGCCCATGTTCGCTCCACGCCGGCCCCGCGACCACCATCCCCGCTCCGGGGACGAGGGCGGCGTCCGCCGCCGGTGCGCGCTCGTCGAGCGGGGCGTGGTCGTTTCTCCGTTGTTCCTGGTCGGTGGCCGATTCGGTTGAGCCGGCCACACGGCGGATACGTCATCGTCCGCGACATGAGCGACACCCACAGGGGGACCACATGAACCGACTCGGACGCATCGCAGCAGCGACGGCGGTGATGGGCATCGGCTCGGTGATGGTCGCCGGCGCACCGGTGTCGGCGAACCCCGCGCCCTCCGCACCACTCGCCCCCCAGGCCGCGGCGCAAGCGGTGGACGAGGTCGGCGTCACCGTGACCGGCGAGGGCCGGATCACCGCGACGCCCGACACCGCCCGGGTCGTGCTCGGCGTCGAGGTCCAGCGGCCCGACGTGGCCACCGCCTTCGCCGACGCCAACGCGACGGCGCAGGCCGTGATCGACGCCCTCGTTGCGACCGGGGTCGCCGAGGAGGACATCCAGACCCGGGAGCTGAGCATCCGGGAGCAGCGCGAGCCGGTCGCCGAGGGTGAGTTCGAGATCGTCGGCTTCGTCGTGTCCAACCTCGTGGAGGTCACCATCGACGACCTCGACGCCGCCGGTGATGTTCTCACCGCCGCGGTCGACGCCGGTGGCGACGATCTCCGCCTCCGCCGCTTCGAGCTCCTCGTCGAGCAGGACAGCGATCAGGTGCGGGCCGCCCGCGACGCCGCGTTCGCCGACGCCCGCCAGCGGGCCGAGCAGTACGCGGCCCTGGCCGGCCGTGAGCTCGGCGAGCTGGTCGAGATCCGCGAGGTCATCAGCCCCGGCCCGATCCCGATCGATGGTGGTGCCGTCGCGGAGGACGCCGCGGCCGTGCCGATCCAGCCGGGCACGGAGGACGTCGTCGTCCGGATCGAGACCCGCTGGGAGCTCGGCGCTCCGGTCGCCGGGCCGCCGGTGACCGATCCGGACGACACCGAGACAGACGACACCGAGACAACCGACACGACCGGGACCACCGAGACCACCGAGACGACCGGGACGAGCCTGGTCGACCCGCCCGTCGACCCGACGGTGCCGGTCCCCACGACCGGCACGATGGTCGAGCCCCCGGTGACCGCACCCCCGGTCATCGAGCCGACCGCGCCGTCGTCCGCCGCGTGACCTGACCCGCAACACCGCACGGTCCCGGCGTCAGGGCGCCGGCGCGTCGAGACCCGGCGCCGGCTCCACGCCTGACGCACGCCGGCCCGCGTGAACGACGGGCGTGGTACGCCCCGTTCCCGCGGGCCGGTCGGTCCGTGCCCCAGGCCGGCC
>JAXHUH010000004.1:0-42234 GCA_034211175.1 Actinomycetota bacterium | reverse complement strand
CAACAAAGACGCCATGCGCATCATCAAACGCGCCATCGCCCGCGACGTCTACCAAGCCATCAAGACCGACCTCAACACCACCCACCAACCCACTTGACGCCCATAGGAGCATCCGACCCGACCCGCCCACCGCGGCGATCCCCCCGACGCGGGACCGGGGGCGGCGCGACAATGTGACATGCGTCATGACGTCGTCGCCTCGCCCGGAGCCCGCGGGAGCGACGGCGATGCGCCCGGGGCGGACGACGTCCCCGTGCTCGACCTCGGGCTCGACGACGGCGGCCGCGACCCGGAGCCACACCCTCCCGAGCCCGAGCCACCCCTCGTCGTCTCCCGCCGGTCCGCTCGTCTCGGCGCGGTGGCGCTGGTGCTCGTCGGCGCCGTGATCGGCTGGGCGGTGACCTCGGGCCCGGACCCCGACGACGACCCGGGCCCGACCGCACCGGCATCGACGACGCCCGATCCGCCCACACCCGGCGTCGCGGAGGAGCTCGAGCTGGCCGATCGGCGGGCCGCGGCGACGGACGCAGCCGTCACGCCGCTGCGCCGGGCCGACCGGCTCCGGGGCGACGTCGGTCTCGTCGCGACCTCCTCCGCCGGCCCCGACGACCGGCCGGCGCTGTGGATGATCGACGGCGACGGACGCCTGCTCGCCCGCGCCGACCTGCCCCTCGGACGCGACACCGACGGGCCGCCCGTCGTGATCTCGGGCGACAACGTCTTCCTCGCCGGCGACGCCGACGTCTACCGCCTGCCGATCGGCCTCGACGGGTACGCCGGCGTCCTGGCCGAGGGCCGCCGGATCGTGCCCGGCGGGCGGCCCGACCGCGCGTGGCTGGTCGATGACGAGGGCTCGACGTTCGCGTCGCTCGACACCATCGAGGCCGAGATCGGCCCGTCGTTCTCCGCCACCGAGGAGATCGGCGCGGTGTGGTCCGGTGTCGACGACGGACTGCTCGTCTCCGTCGCCGACGCACCGGCCGATCGGGTGAGCCTGCTCACGCCCGACGGAGCGGCCCACGACCTCGGGCTCCTCACCCCCGTCGACGGCGCGACCGTGCTCAGCACCGCCGCCGACCTGGCGCTCGTGCGCGGCCCCGACGTCGCGGTCTACGACCTGCGGTCGCGGACCTACGCGATGGCGCCTCGGCGCCTCGGCGACGTCGTCGACGGCTGCCTCTCGCCCGGCGGCCGGTACGCGGCGGTCGTCTCGGCCGACGGGACCCTGACCGGGATCGAGGTCCGCACCGGGGAGACGTGGTGGGTCGCCGACGAGGTGCCGGCCGACCTCGGCATCACCTGGACCGGCCCCGACCAGCTCGTCTACGTCGACGCCGACCGCCTCACGGCCATCGACCTGCCGAGCGGCAACGCGGCCGGCGTGGCGATGCTCTCGACCGGCCACGACTGGCGCCTCGTGGGCTCCGGCACCACCTGCTGAGCGCTGCGCCGTTCCACCGCCGTGGCGGCGGGGCGGCGGCCGCGCTCGGGCCGGGACGCGCAACGGCCGCGGGCCGACGGTGAACGTCGGGCCCGCGGCCGTGGTCAGGTCACGGTGGACCGCAGCGTCAGCTGCGGCTCTCGATGCCCTCGATCAGCTTGGGCATCACCTTGTGCACATCACCGACGATCCCGAGGTCCGCGATCGAGAAGATCGGGGCCTCCGGGTCCTTGTTGATGGCGATGATGTTCTTCGAGCCCTTCATGCCGACCATGTGCTGGGTGGCGCCCGAGATGCCGGCGGCGATGTAGACCGTCGGCTTCACGACCTTGCCCGTCTGGCCGACCTGGTAGGAGTACGGCACCCACCCGGCGTCGACGATGGCGCGAGAGGCGCCCGGGGCCGCCTTGAGCAGCTTGGCCAGGCTCTCGACCATGTCGAACTTCTCGGCCTCGCCGAGGCCGCGACCGCCGGAGACCACGATGGCGGCCTCGTCGAGCTTCGGGCCGGTGGCCTCCTCGACGTGGCGGTTCGTGACCTTGGCTGCGCCGACGGCACCGAGCTCGGGCACGTCGAGGTCCTCGACGTCCGCCTCGTCGCCACCCGAGGGCTCGGCGGCGAAGCTCTTCGGCCGAACGAGGAGGATGGCGGGCTTGTCGGTGTCGGTGAACTTGGTCTTCACGTTGGTGGTGCCACCGAAGACCGGCTCCACGCCGACGATCTCGTCGTCGTCCACCTCGATGTCGACCACGTTCGTGATGACCGGGGCGTCCAGGCGGACGGACAGCGCCGCGGCGACGTCGCGACCGTCGTAGGTGGTGCCGAGCATGATGAGGTCGGGCTCGCCGTCCTCGACGGCCTCGGCCACCGCGGCGCCGACGGCCGGGCCGAGCAGCCCGTCGTCGAGCTCACCGGTCGCGAAGACGGTGGTCGCGCCGTGCTCACCGAGCTCGGCGGCGACGTCGTCGCCGTCACCGGCGTAGAAGCACTCGACCTCGTCGGCGATGTCGCGCGCCTTGGCCAGCATCTCGAGTGTGATGGGCTTCACCTTGCCGTCGATGGCCTCGGCGAACACCCAGATCTTGTCGAGCACGTACCCTCCTCAGAGAACCTTGAGCTTCTCGAGGTAGTCGATGATCTTCTCGTGACCATCGCCCTCGTCCTCGACGATCTCGCCGGCCTCGCGCTCCTCGGCGGCAGCGACGTCGACGATCTCCTGACCACCGCCGGCCCAGCCGACGGTCTCGGGGTCGATGCCCAGGTCGGCGAGCGTCAGCTCCTCGACCGGCTTCGACTTGGCGGCCATGATCCCCTTGAACGACGGGTACCGCGGCTCGACCACACCTGCCGTCACGGAGACGAGGCACGGGCGGGGGCACTCGACGTCGTCCCAGCCGAGCTCGGTCTGGCGCTGGATCTTCACGCCGTCGCCGTCCACCTCGATGCTCTTGGCGAACGTGACGGCGGGGATCTCGAGCAGCGCGGCGACCTGCGCGGGCACGGTGCCGGTGTAACCGTCACTCGACTCGGTGGCGGCGAGCACGAGGTCGGCATCCAGGCGACCGATCGCCGCGGCCAGCACCTTGGCGGTGCCGAGCGCGTCGGTGCCGGCAAGGGCGTCATCGCTCACGAGCACGGCACTGGCCGCGCCCATCGCGAGGGCGGTACGGAGACCACCGACCTCCTTCCCGGGCGCCATGGAGACGAGCACCACCTCGCCGCCCCCGGCCTCGTCGACCAGCTGGAGCGCCATCTCGACCCCGTAGGAGTCGGACTCGTCGAGGATGAGCTTGGCGTCGCGCTTCAGCGTCTTGGTCGAGGGATCGAGCTCGCCGGGATCGGCTGGATCGGGGATCTGCTTGACGCAGACGACTACCTTCATGGGGCAAGTGTGCGGCCGACGACCCCTCTCATACAAATCTTGCGTTCTGTCAGTACGGCGATCGCCGGGTCCGACCACGGTCCGGGCGGCTCCGGAGGCCGAAGGGTCGTGAACCGCTGAAGCTCCTCCTCATCGTCAACGCGTCGGCGTCGTCGGTGACGGCACGGTCCCGGGTCGTCATCCAGCGCATGCTCGCCTCCGAGCACGACGTCGAGCTGGCCGAGACCAGCCGGCGGGGCCACGCCACCCGCCTGGCCCGGGGCGCACCCGCCGAGGGGTTCGACGTGGTCGCCGTCCTCGGCGGCGACGGCACGCTCAACGAGGCGGCCAACGGGCTGGCGGGCACGCCGACCGCCCTCGCCCCGCTGCCCGGCGGCTCGACCAACGTGTTCGCCCGCACCATCGGCCTCCCCAACGACCCGGTCGAGGCCGCGGAGTCGACGCTCGAGTCGCTGCGACGGTCGTCGATCACGCCGTTCGGCCTCGGCTCGGTGGACGCCCGCTACTTCCTGTTCCACGTCGGCATCGGCCTCGACGCCGCGGTCGTCGCCCGGGTGGAGCGCTACCCGTCGCTCAAGCGGTGGGCCGGCCACCCGCTGTTCATCGCCTCGACGTTGCTCAGCTGGTCACGCGACCTCGACCGCGCCAACCCGGCGATGACGTTGCACCTCGGCGGCCCGGACCGGGGCGTCGGCGCCGGCAACGACGCACGCGCCGGGGGTGACCGGTCCGAGGCCGACGCCGGCCCGGGCGACGAGGTCGTCGGCGGCGGCTACCTGGCGATCGTGTCCAACACGACGCCGTACACGTTCGTCGGCAACCACCCGCTCGTCATCGCCCCGGACGCCGACCCCGACCGCGGCCTGTCGGTGACCATGGTCCGCACCATCCGGCTCGCGCCGTTCCTCGGCCTGATGTCGTCGATGTTCCGCTCGGGCGCGCGGTTCCGCACGAGCCGCCACGCGCTCCACCGGGCCGGCGTGGGCCACCTCGACGTCCGGTGCGACCCGCCGCTGCACTACCAGGTGGACGGCGACCACCTCGGCGAGGTCGATCGCCTGGTCTTCCGCCACGAGCCGGGCGCCATCCGCCTGGTGCGACCGGTGGTCACCAACCCGTCGGCGCCGGCGGGCGCCGACGGCCGGCGCGCCGCACAGCCCGACGCGAAGCCCTGAGGCGACGCGCTCAGCGCGTCGCCCGGCTGGGCCGGCCCGCGGCCGGCTCGGCGGCCGCGTCGACGACCGACCGCGCGACGTCGGGCACGTTCGTGATGATGCCGTCGACACCGAGGGCGATCAGCGCGGCCATGCGCTCGGGGTCGTCGACCGTCCACACGTTCACGGCGAGCCCGACCGCGTGGGCCGCCCCGACCAGCGCCCGGTCGGTCGCGGGCTGCGACGGGTGGATGGCGACCCGCCCGGAGGCCGCGGCCCGGGTGATGAGGCCGCTCACCGGGTCGGCGGTCACGAAGAGCACGGCGGTGTCGAGGGCCGGGGCCAGGTCGGCGACCCGGTCGAGGGCGGCGACGTCGAACGACGAGACCAGGAGGTCGACGGCCCCGCCGTCGGCCCGGTACCCGTCGAGGACGGCGACCGTCGCCGCGGCGAGCGGCAGGTCCCGACGGTGCCCGGGCTCGCCGGGCAGGTCCTTGAGCTCGACGTTCACGCCGAGCGGCGCACACGCCACCAGCGCCTCCCGCAGCGACGGGACGGAGCTCGGGAGCTGGGCCGGCGTGAGGTCGACCACCGCCCGCCCGTCGGCCAACCGCGCGTCGTGGTGGACGACCACGCTGCCGTCGGATGCGAGGCGGACGTCGAGCTCCACCTGGTCGGCGCCACGGCGAGCCGCCTCCTCGAAAGCCTGAAGGGTGTTCTCCGGAGCGTGGGCCGAAGCACCCCGATGCGCGATGACCTGCGTCACAGGCGGAATGATGCCTCCCCCGGACGTCGGGGGCCGGACGGGCGTGCGTCGGGCATGTGAATCCCCGGTGAGGAAATCGTTGCGCGACCCTTGTGCGGTGGTACAGGCAGGGCTACCGTCCGATCACGATGTGACATATGGCGCTTGGTGAACAGCGTTCATTCTTGTGAATCACTTCACTCCGTGGTTTCGGGGCCACAGCATGAGCTGTGCAGCCACGGGGCGGAGCACGAGAGAGAACGAAGCCACCACCCGGCGCCGCACCGGGAGGAGCGCGTGGCACTGACATCCAGTCGGAACCTGACCTTGGCAGCCCAGAACGATGGCTGGCGAGATCAAGCATCGTGCCGTGACACCGATCCGGATCTCTTCTTCCCGGTTGGCACGACGGGACCTGCGCTCGAGCAGATCGCCCACGCGAAAGCTGTCTGCGACAGCTGCCTCGTGAAGGCGCCCTGTCTCGAGTTCGCCCTGATGACCAACCAGGACTCAGGTGTCTGGGGAGGAACGAGCGAGGAGGAGCGCAGGAAGCTGCGCAAGGCGCGCCAGGCGCGTCAACGCAACATCTCCTGAGCCCGTACCGGCACACGGACTGACGAGAGGCCGCCCCCCGGGGGGTGGGGCCGCTCGTCATGCCCGGGTGGATGGTCCGGCGGGTGAGTTCCGGTGCCCACTGGCGACGGCCGGCTCAGTCCTCGTCGTCGGCCGGGGTGAGCGGGATGCGCAGCTCCGCCACGGTGCCGCGCTCGGCGGTGCTCTCACCGTTGCTCGCAGCCCCGGTGTCCCGCTGGCCGGCACCGACGGCGGTGACCGCGCCGCGGGGCCGCAGCTCGATGTGGCCGTTCAGCTCGCTGTTGACCAGCGTGCTCACGATCGACAGGCCGAGACCGTCGACCCGGTCGATCGAGAACCCCTCGGGGAGGCCGACGCCGTCGTCGGTGACCAGGACGATCAACGTCTCGCCTTCGCAGGTCAGGCGCACGTCGACCGTGCCGCCCTGCTCGTTGCCGGCCGGGTAGGCGTGGTCCATGGCGTTCTGGAGCAGCTCGTTGAGCACGACGGCGAGCACCGTGGCCACCGCCGAGGGCAGGGTGATGCCCTCGGCGTCGAGTCGGACCCGGACCTGGCGCCGGTCGGGCGACTGCATGGTCTCCTCGACCATCCGCACCAGCGGCCGGGCGATCTCGGAGAAGACGATGTCGTCGCGAGCCTCCCGCGACAGCGTCTCGTGCACGAGCGCGATCGAGGCGATCCGGCGCACCGACTCGTCGATCGCCCGGCGGGCCTCGTCCGAGGACAGCCGGCGCGCCTGGAGCCGCAGCAACGAGCTGATCGTCTGGAGGTTGTTCTTCACCCGGTGGTGGATCTCCCGGATGGTGGCGTCCTTCGACATGAGGAGCCGGTCGAGGCGCTTGAGCTCGCTGATGTCGCGCAGGAGCACGAGCCCGCCCTCGACCTCGCCGCGTGCGAGCAGTGGGATGCAGTGGACCTGCAGCACCGTCTCGTTGCCGCCGTCCACCTCCTCGGTGACCGGGCGCCGTGCGGTGAGCGCCGGGCGGATCACCAGCTCGTGGATGGCCACGCCGAGGATCTGTCGGCCATCGAGGTTGCCGTGGACGCCGATGCGGTGGAGCGCCGAGATGGCGTTGGGCGAGCTGAACTGCACCCGGCCGTCGGCGTCGACCAGCAGGGCGCCGTCGCCGACGCGGGGCACCTCCTCGGCGGCCCGGTCGACGTCGGCGAACGGGAACTCCCCCGCGGCCAGCATCCGGGCGATGCGCTGGAACACGGCCAGGTAGGTGCGCTCGAGGTCGCCGGTGAACCGGCTCACCTTCGGCGTGGACTCCCGGGTCACGACCCCGATCACCCGGCCCTGGTGACGGACCGGGATCGACATCACCCGGACCCGGTCGCCGAGCACCTCGAGGTCGATCTCGCCCTCGATGATCTCGCCCGTGGCGTAGGAGCGGGCGACGAGCGGTCGCTCCGCCCGCGTCGTGAGGGCACCGACCCAGTCGGACTGGTAGAGCGTCTGGCCGGTCGTGGGCCGCACCTGGGCCAGCGCCACGAACGTCTCGCCGTCGTGGTCTCCGTCGGCCGACTCGGCCGGCGCGAACAGGAGGAGGTCGGCGAAGCACAGGTCGGCGACGAGGCCCCACGACCCGACGAGGCGGTGCATGTGGCCGATGTCGGCGGGTGAGAGGCGGGTGTGACGCCGGGCGAGCTCGACCACGCTGGACATCAACGCCCCATCGTAGGTCGCGGGCGGCTCGTTCGACCGACCGCCGTCGGCGCCGGTCACGTCGCCTGCGCCGTGGGGCTCAACCCCACAGCGCACGCCCGAGCCTGAGGACACCCCCGAGGTCGGCGATGTCCCTGTCGAGCTGTGGGGCTCAACCCCACAGCGCACGCCCGAGCCTGAGGACGCCCCCGAGGTCGGCGATGTCCCTGTCGAGCTGTGGGGCGATGGCGACCGTGTCTGCACGAGACGCCAGCATCGCGCGTTGTGTGGCCTCACGGCTGGCGACCACCCGGAAGTCCAGGTAGCGCTCGCCGATCTCCTGGACGACCCGGCGCACCAGCGGGGCCGGCCCGACGTCCGCGACGGCGTCGACCGCGGCGTCGGGATCGCGCAGCAGGGCCCGGGCCGCGTCCACGCCGACCGGGTCGAGCAGGTAGGACGGCAGCACCCGGTTGAACACGACGGCCCCGAGCCGCAGGTCGCGCTCGGCGAGCGCGCCGATGAAGTACTCGGCCTCCCGGGCCGGGGCGACCTCGAGCGTCGTGACCACCACGAAGCTGGTCCGGCGGTCGGCCAGCAGCGCCGACACCGCGGACGCCCGTTGGACGAAGCCGTCGTACATGGTCTGGAAGAGGATGAAGAACTCGGCGATGTCCTCGAGGAACTTGGAGCCGAGCACCCGGTCGGCGACCGTGTAGAACGGCCTCGACGCCATGTTGACCAGCTTCGAGCGGTACGGCGCGATCAGCCACCGCAGCAGCCGGCTCGAGAAGAAGTCGGCCATGCGGGCCGGGGCCTCGAGGAAGTCGACCGCGTTGCGGGTCGGCGGGGTGTCCACGACGATCAGGTCGTAGCGGCCGGAGGCGTGGATCTCGTAGAGGCGCTCGACGGCGATGTAGTCGTGGGACTGGACGAACTTGCCGGTGATGTTCTCGTAGAGCGGGTTGGCGAGGATGGCGTCGCGGGTCTCGACGTCGGGCGCGTGGCGCCGGACCAGCTCGTCCCACGACTGCTTGGTGTCGAGCATCGCCGCCCACAGCTCGCCCTGGGGCTCCACGCCGACCGCGGCGAACGCCTCGTCGGGCACCCGGGTCTCGGCGTTGCCGAACGCCTCGAGGCCGAGTGCGCTGGCCAAGCGGCGGGCCGGGTCGACGGTGAGCACGAGCACCTTGCCGCCGAGCTGGACCGCGGCCATCGCCGCGACCGCGGCGGCGGTCGTGGTCTTGCCGACACCGCCGGCGCCGCAGGTGATGATGATCTCCCGGGACGCGAGGAGGCGCTCGAGCCCTCGCAGGTCCGGCGTGGTGCCGTCGGGGGTCTCGGCGCTCACCCGCCGAGCTCCTCGCCCAGCGCCTCGGCGACCTGGCGGGTGGTGCGGATCCCGTGGCTGCGGGTGAACAGCTCGGGCAGGTAGAGCATCGGGATGGCGGGGTCGAGGTCGGTGCGCAGGCGCTCGAGGTGCTCGGCGCGCCCGCGGCGGAGGCCGACGGCCAGGCGGGCGCCGGCGAGGACCGAGTCGACGTCGTGGCCGATCGCGTCGCTCAGCTCCCGGCGCCGCTCCGGTGTCTCGAGCTGCTCGAACACCTCCTCCTCGGCACGGGCGAACAGCTCGGGGAGCACCCGGTTCACGACGACCGCGGCGAGGTCCACCCCGGTGCGCGGGCCGAGCGCCGCGGTGAGCTCGAGGGTCTCGGCGACCGGCATCTCCTCGGCCAGGGTCACGATGAGCACGCCGGTGAGCTCGGGGTCGCCGAGGATGTCCTGCATCCAGCCGGTCTGCTCACGGATGAGGCCGACCTGGACGAGCTCGGCGATGGCGCGGGGCGCCGAGAGCTGACCGAGGATGTGGCCGGTCGCCGAGGCGTCGACCACGACGAGGTCGTAGTTCTCCTCGCGGACCTCGTAGGCGAGCTTGCCGACGGTGAGGATCTCCCGCACGCCGGGCGCGGCGCTGGCCACGAAGTCGAAGGTGTGGGCGAGCGGCCCGAGCCGGGCGATCACCGGGAGGCGCAGGTTGATGCGGAGGTACTCCCGCAGCGACTCCTCGGTGTCCATCGCCATGGCCCAGAGGCCGTCCTGGACCTCCCGGGGCGCGAACCGCAGCTCGGGCGCCTCGAAGAAGTGGGCCAGGTCGCCCTTGGCGTCGACCTCGCAGAGGAGGGTGCGGCGCCCGCTGGATGCGGAGAGGGTCGCGAGCGCGGCCGCCACCGTCGACTTGCCGACCCCGCCCTTGCCGGTGACGAACAGGAGGCGGCGGTCGAGCAGGCTCGGTGGGGGCGCTGCCACGACCGTCGGGTCAGGAGGACCCGAAGCCGATGCGGCGATCGCCCTCCGGCCGGCCGATCTCGACGAAGGCGATCTTGTCGGCGGGGACACCGATCTGGCGACCGCTGCGGTCGGAGAGCCACAGCGTCGGCGACTTGCCCGCGAGCGCCTCGTCGACCGACGACCGCAGCGCCTCGCCGTCGGTGTCTTCTTCGAGCTCGATGTCGAGCTCCTTCGAGCTGTAGGTCACGCCGATGCGGACGTCCACGTCTTCCTCCAGGACAAGGTCGCCGACGCGTCCGGCGCCGGCCAGGCCGCCGGACAGCCTACGCGCCCCGTGCCCCAACGTCGCGGCCCCCTGACCAGGAACGTTGATCCGTCCCCCACGATGGGTACCCGAACCCCCACCCGAACTGGCGTGGATTCCTGCTCCACGCGCCGTCGTTCTTCCCCGCCAGCTCCAGCTGGAGCCGGGTACGGACGCGCGAGCGAGCGCACACGAGCGCGAGAGGCCGCGTTCGCCCGGACTCTGCTCGGTACCGGCGGAGTCACGCGCCCAGGAGCGCATACGTCCGGGCGAACCCGTCGAATCGCCGAGCGCAGCGAGGCCTGATTCGACGGAACCAGGAGACAGGCGCCGAAGGCGACGAAGCCCTTCCCACAGGAGCTCGCCAGAGCTCCTGCGATCAGATGAGCTTCAGCTCCGGGTGGAAGCGCTTGGTGGGCTTGAGGTCCTCGTCGATGGTGCGGGCGACCTCGGTGATGGCGCGGGCGGCCTCGCTGTCGGGGTGCTCGACGACGATGGGGCGGCCGATGTCGGAGCCCTGGCGCAGGTCGGGCACGAGGGGGATCTGGCCGACGAGCGGGGCGTCGATCTGCGAGGCGAGGACCCGGCCGCCACCGGAGCCGAACAGCTCGTAGCGCTTGCCGTCGTCGCCGGTGAACCACGACATGTTCTCGATGACGCCCTTGACCTCGAGGTTCACCTTCTGGGCCATGTAGGCGGCGCGCTGGGCGACCCGCTGGGCGGCCGGCTGCGGCGTGGTCACCACGTAGACCTCGCCCCGGGGCAGGAACTGGGCGAGCGAGATCGAGATGTCGCCCGTGCCGGGCGGCAGGTCGACGACGAGGTAGTCGGGCTCGTCCCAGTAGACGTCGGTGAGGAACTGCTCGAGCGCCTTGTGGAGCATCGGGCCCCGCCAGATGACCGGCTGGTCGTCGCCGGCGAAGAAGCCCATGGAGATGACCTTGACGCCGTTGGCCTCCGGCGGGACCAGCATCGAGTCGATCACCACCGGCGGGCGCTCGACGCCGATCATCCGGGGGATCGAGAAGCCCCACACGTCGGCGTCGACGACGGCGGTGGAGTGACCGCGGGCGGCGAGCGCGCACGCGATGTTGGTGGTCAGCGACGACTTGCCGACGCCGCCCTTGCCGGAGGCGATGAGCAGGACGCGGGTCTTGCTGGCCGGGTCGGCGAAGGGGATCTTGCGGCCCTCGGCGTGACCGTGGGCGGCCTGGGAGCCGGCGGTGGCGCCGGGGTCGCCGTGGACGATCTCGCGGACCCGGGCCCGCTCCTCGTCGGTCATGACGTCGTAGGTGACCTCGACGTCGTCGACGCCGTCGAGCGCAACGACGGCGGTGCTGACCCGGTTGTCGATCTCAGCGCGCAGCGGGCAGCCCTGGACGGTCAGCGCCACCTGGACGCCGATGCGGCCGCCGTCGATCGTGACGCCCCGGAGCATGCCGAGGTCGACGATGCTGCGGTGGAGCTCGGGGTCGTTGACCGGTCGGAGGGCCTCGATGACCTCGGCTTCGGTGACAGCCATTGGGGGGCTCGGATCTCCCTCGCTGCGGGTGTTCGGAGGCGTTGACGGCATCTTCGCGGACGGTGGGCTGCCGGTGTTCGCGAGCGCACTCGGCGCCCCGTCCCGGCGTGCGGCACCGGGGCGACCCCGGGTGCCGACGACACGCCCACAGGATTTCTCCTATGCCGATAGGTAGAATACCGACGTGGAACGCGCTCCTCTCAACCCCACCGAGTTCGCCTCGGCGGTGACCGCGATCAGCAGCGCGTTCGGCGACCAGACCCGGCGGGACATCTTCCTGTTCGTGCACCACCAGGGGGACGGCGTCACGGCGGCGGAGGTGGCCGAGCGCTTCGACCTGCACGTGAACGTCGCCCGGCACCACCTCGACAAGCTCGCCGCCGGCGGCTACGTGGAGGTGGAGACCCAGCGCAACCGCCGGACGGGCGCGGGCCGCCCGTCGAAGCACTACAAGGCGGCCGAGCCCGAGCTCGGCCCCCAGCTCCCCGTCCGCCACGACGTGGTGCTGGTCAACCTGCTCAACCGGGCGCTGGCGATGTTGGAGCCCGCGGCGGCGGAGGAGATGGCCGAGGCCGTCGGCGAGGAGTACGGCCGGGCGATGGCCGAGTCGATGGGCGACCTGGCCGAGAGCCAGCGGTCGTTCCGCACCGCGCTGCACATGGTGGCGGACGCCATGACCGCCCACGGCTTCGCGGCCGAGATCGACGACCGGGCCGACGGGCTGCGCCTGGTGACGAACAACTGCCCGTTCGGCGGCGCCGAGGTCGTGCACCCGGTGCTGTGCGCGGTCGACCGGGGCATGGTCAAGGGCATGCTCGACACCCTCTACGGGACGAGCTCGACGGCTCGGCAGTCGTCGATGGCGACCGGTGGCGAGAGCTGCGCCACGAGCGTCGGCATCGACTCGTGACGCCGTGACGCCCTGAGGACCGTGGCCCGGCGGGTCAGGCGGGCTCGGCGTACACCACGACGTTGTCCTCGTAGCTGCGGGCCGACGCGTCGAACGCACCGCCGCAGGTGACGAGGGCGAGCGACGGTCCGCCGTCGGGGCTGAACAGCTCGGCGACCGGCAGCGACGCCTTCGGGTACTGGCGCACCGCGACGACGGTGAACGCCCGGGTGGTCCCGTCGTCGAAGCCGACCTCGATCCGGTCCCCGGCCTGCGCGGTGGCGAGGTGGACGAACGCCCCGGCGCGGCCGCCGTAGTCGACGTGGGCGGCGAGCACGGCCGAGCCGTCCTCACCGGGCCGGGCGCCGTAGCGGTACCAGCCGACCTGGTCGACGGGCGGGATCTCCAGGCGCTGGCCGTCGGTGATGCCGACGGCCACGACCTCGGCGGCGATGTCGCGGGCGTCGAGGCGCAGCGCCACCGGCGCCGGCACGGGCGCGGTCTCCGACACGGCGAGGTCGGCGGCACCGAGTGAGCCCGATCGTTGCTCGTCGGGCCCGACGAGCGGGGTGCGCTCGGGCGACGGCAACGGGATGGTGACGGGCGCCGGCGACGCCACCGGGGTGCGCTCGGCAACGCCGGCGCCATCGGCCGGGACCGACGTCGACACTGCGCCCGACGATCCCCGGCCCGAGGTCGGCAGCGCACCGACGGCGAGTCGCTCCTCGCCGGCGGCCACGAGCTGGACGATCGACGCCGCGGCGACGGTCACCGCGGCGACGAGCACCATCACCATCGGGACCACGTTGAGCGGCCGGCGCTGCGGCCCGGGGTCGAGCGCGTCGGCGAGGAGGTCGTCGAAGTGATCGTCGAACGCCACCGCCCGCTCCCGCCGTCGGCCACCGGTTCCGCCCACCCGTCCGACCAGCGTCATCGCCCATCGGACACGTCAGCCTGCCATCACCTCGTGTCGATGACGACCCGATCGCGGCGGTTTCGCGCCGATCTTGGACCAATCGGTACACCGGTGCGGGCACGTGGGGGTTCGAACCGGGCGGCACCCGGGTACCGTTCGCGTCCGATGACGATCCACCTGGTGCGACACGCACAGGCCGGCAACAGCGACGCCTGGGCGGGCGACGACCTGGCCCGCCCGTTGACCGCGATCGGCCGCGACCAGGCCGCGGCGCTTTCCGGTGGCTTCGAGGGCGTCGAGCGCATCATCTCCAGCCCGGCGCTGCGCTGCGTGCAGACCGTCGCCCAGCTCGCCGCCCGGGTCGGCCTCGAGGTCGGGACCGACGACCGCCTGCTCGAGGACGCGGACGCCGGCGACACGATGGCGTTGCTCGACGAGCTCGCCGGCGGGACCGAGGCCGTCGTGTGCAGCCACGGGCCGGTCATGTGGAACGTGGTGCGGTGCCTTCGTCTGCGGGGCCTCGACATGGACGGGCCCGACCACTCGGCCAAGGCGGGCTGGTGGAGCATCGATCTCGCCGACGGCGAGCGGGGCTCGGCCCGCTACTCGGACCCGCCCTCGCTCTGACCGGCATCGTCCTGATCGGCACCGACCTGATCGTCGGCGTCGTCGGCGCCGGGCACGGTGGCGTCATCGAGGTCGGCCCCGGGTGATCCTCCGGCCGGTTCCCCACCCTCGAGCTGGGCCTCGGCCCGCTCGCGCACCTGGAACTGGGCGAGCAGGTCGGCGATGTCGGCCGGCGGGTTCAGCTCGTCGAGCGCGTCGAGGTCGGCGATGGCGTCCTCGGGGCGGCCCTGGGCGTTGGCGATGATGGCGCTGAACGCCCGGGCGTCGGGGTAGGTCGGATCGGAGGCGATCGCCTGGGCCACGAACCCGGCCCCCTCCTCGACGAGCTCGTCGTTCTGGGTCAGCACCAGGACCCAGCCGAGGTACGTGAGCGCCTCGGGGTTGCCGGGGTCGTCCTCGAGCACGCCCTCGTAGCACTGGACCGCCTCGAGCAGCTCACCGCTCTGGGGCTGGGCCAGCTCGAGGCACTCGGCGAGCTGCTGACGGCTCGATGCCCGCACGTCGCCGGTGATCGTGTCGCCCGAGGTCCGGGTCCCGGCCGTCGATGCCACGAGCAGCCCGGCGACGACGGCGAACGCCACCACCCCGAGCGTGATCAGCCCGTTGCGGGGCGTGAGCAACGGGCGGCGGGCCGTGTCGGCCGCCGCCTTCTGGGCTTCGATGGCCCGCAGCACCGTGGCGGCCCGGGCGGTGTAGTCGTCGCGCAGCGTCCGGTAGTCGTCGTCGGAGACGTCACCCGCCTCCCGCTCGCGCTTGAGGTCGTCCAGCGAGCGCAGCAGGAACCGGCGCTGGTCCTCCAGCGCGGCGAGCCGGTCCGGGTCGACGGGCCGATCGGCGACGGTGCTCACCCCCGCTCCTCCTGCAGCGCCCGCTCGACGAGCTCGCGGTCGGCGTCGCTCACCTCGACGTCACCGCGTCTGGACCAGCCCCGGAACACGACGACGAGACCGCCGACGGCGAGGACGGCGCCGACGACGGGCATGGCCCACACCAGCGCGGCCACACCGTCCGACGACGGGGTGAGCACGATCTCCTCGCCGTACACGCTGATCAGGTAGGCCTCGATCTGCTGGTCGGACTGCCCGTCGGCGACCCGACGGTCGATGTCGGCCCGGATGGCGGCGGCCGCGCCGACGTTGGACTCGGCGACCGACTGGCCGTCGCACACCGGGCAGGCGAACTGCTCGTGGAGCGTGGCGGCACGCTCCGCCGGGGTCTGGTCACCGTCGTCGTCGAGGACGCCGACCGCGAGCACGCCGGCCAGCACCGCCACCATCACCAGCCACGAGAGGCGACGACGAGTGGTCATGATCCGCTCCCGTTTTCAACAGTGGGGCCGACCGGGCCGGCGGCGTCCTCGAAGGCGTCGATGAACCGGTCGAGGTCGTCGGCGGTGACCGCACCGGTGAACCGGCCGACCACAACCCCCGACGGGGCCACGATCACGGTCTCGGGCACCGCGAGGACGCCGTAGGCGACACCGGCCGAACCGGCGTCGATCACCGGCCAGTCGCCGCCGTGCTCGTCGAAGAACGCGGCAACGTCGTCGGGCTCGTCGTCGAACACGACCGACACCAGCGACCGGTCCTCGTGGCGGCCGGACCACTCGGCGAGCTCGGGGTGCTCCTGGATGCACGGGACGCACCAGGTCGCGAAGAAGTTGACTGCGACCCACCGGCCCCGCAAGGAGTCGAGGGCGAACACCGGCCCGTCGAACGAGTCGCCGTCGAGGGTCGTGCCCGACAGCTCGGGGGCGCGACGGTCCAGCAGGTGGTCGGAGCGGACGTCACGGTCGTCGCCGCCGAGGCCGGTGGCCAGCACGCCGATGAACCCGATGATGACGACACCGACGGCAAGGGCGATCCACCGCCCGGGGCCGGCGCGGCCGGAGCCGGCCACCATCCCGTCGGCGGACGCGCCCACGGTCTCGTCGGTGCCCTCCGGCGGGGTCGGGGTGTCGAGACCTGACATCAGGACACCTCGGCCGGTTCGCCGGCAACGGGTTCGCCGGCGGTGACCCCGCCGTTCGCCTCGGCGCCGTTGGTCGCCGACTCCGGCCCGTCACGACGGGCCGGGGTGTCGGCGAGCGGCGCGGACGTCGGGTCGGTCGGGCGGCGACGGCGACCCGGGAACAGCGACAGGACGGTCCCGATGGCCATGATGATGCCACCGGTCCAGATCCACACGACGAGCGGCTGGATGATCACCCGGATCACCGCGGAGCCGTCCTCGTTGGGCTCGGCCGGCAGCGTGAGGAAGATGTCGCGCACCGGCGTGGTGAGCACCGACGGCGTGAAGATCACCCGGCCGGAGGTGATGTAGCGCTCGACGCCGGGCGCGCGGACGGTGCCGTCGACCGTGACCGTGGCGATCTGGGAGATCTTCTCGTCCTGCTCGATCGTCTCGGAGCTGACGAAGGTGATCTCGTGGCCGTCGACCGTGGTCGACTCGCCGGGCTCCAACGACACCTCGACGTCGGTGATGTAGGACGACGACGCCGCGAACCCGACGGCGATGAGCACGACGCCGAGGTGGACGATCATCCCGCCGTTGGTGCGCCCGACGAAGCCCCGCAGGCCCTGGCGGCGGGTGGCGAGCACGATCTGGCGCACCGCGGCGCCGCCGGCGAAGCCGCCGAGCCCGAACGCCAGCAGCGGCGCGAAACCCCGCGCCCCGAACGCGACGGCCACGGCGATGGCGCCGACGCCGGCCCACGCCGGCCAGTGGAGGCGGTCGGCGAGCACCTCGCCCGACGCCTTGCGCCACGGCAGCACCGGGGCGATGGCCATCAGGAACAGGAGCACGAACCCGACCGGCATGGTCATGCGCTCGAAGTACGGCGCCCCGACGGTGATGCGGCGGTCGTCGATCGCCTCGACGAACAGCGGGAACACGGTGCCGAGCAGCACGATGAACGCGAACGCGGCGAACAGCACGTTGTTGGCCAGGAACGCACCCTCACGGGAGATGGGCGAGTCGATCCGCCCCGGCGCCCGGAGGCGGTCGCCCCGCCAGCCGATCAGGCCGACCGAGCCGATCACGATCAGGGCGAAGAAGGCGATGAGCCAGTTGCCGACGGCGCCGTCGGCGAACGCGTGGACCGACTCGAGCACGCCGGAGCGGGTGAGGAACGTGCCGAGGATCGTGAGCGAGAACGTGGCGCACAGGAGCGACAGGTTCCAGACCCGGAGCATGCCCCGGCGCTCCTGGACCATCACCGAGTGCAGGTAGGCGGTGCCGGTCAGCCACGGCAGGAACGACGCGTTCTCGACCGGGTCCCAGCCCCAGTAGCCGCCCCAGCCGAGCACCTCGTAGGACCACCAGGCGCCGAGGATGATGCCGCTGGTGAGAAACCCCCAGGCCACGAGCGTCCACCGGCGGGTCTCGACCAGCCAGCCCTCGCCCACCCGGCCGGTGACCAGCGCGGCGACCGCGAACGCGAACGGCACGGTGAAGCCGACGTAGCCGAGGTAGAGCATCGGCGGGTGGACCGCCATGAGGATGTGGTTCTGCAGCAGCGGGTCGGGGCCCGGGCCGTCGTAGCCGATCGGCGGGTCGAAGGAGGTGAACGGGTTCGCCGGCCCCATGAGCAGGCCGAAGAAGAACACGGCCACACCGAGCATCACCAGCGACGCCCAGCCGACGAGCGGGTCGGACAGTCGGTTGCGGAACCGGTGGACCGTGATGGCGATGTAGCCGCCGAGGATCAGGGCCCACAGCAGGATCGAGCCCTCGAGCGCCGCCCACAGCGTGGCGATGTTGAACAGCGGCGGCGTGCGGGAGCTGCCGTGCTCGGCGACGTAGAGGACGGTGAAGTCGCGCTGGATGAGCGCCCGCTCCATCGCCGCGAACGCCAGGATGGCTCCGCCGAGGACGAGCAGCGAGTACGGGCGGGCAAGGCGCAGCAGCGTGTCGCGGCCGCGCAGCAGGCCGTAGCCGACGGTGATGGTGCCGAGGACGGCGCTGACGAAGCCGAGGACGACCCCGGCGGTACCCAGGGCGGCGTTCACCCGGCGCCGGCCCCCGTCTCGTCGGCGTCCGCGCCGGCCGGGACCTCGTCGTAGTCGTCGACGCGGTCGGGGTTCTCGGCGACGTAGTTCTCCGAGTGCTTCACGAGGATGCGGTCGGAGCTGAAGATCTCGCCGCTCCACCGGCCCTCGAGCACGACGGGGATGTCGGGCTGGAACAGGTCGGGCGGGTTGCCGACGTGGCGGACGTCGGCCTGCACGCCGTCGTACTCGACCAGGAACTCGACGCCGACGCCGGCGCTCGTCTCCTGGACCGAGCCGTCGACGACGTTGCCCTGGAGGCGGAACCGCTGGTCGCCGAGCTCGTCACGCTCGGCGACGGCCTCGTCGACGTTGTAGAAGAAAAGCGTCGCGTCACCGAGACCGCGCATGACGACGAAGCCGACGGCCACGAGGACCGCGGCGACGCCGACGATGGCGAACCAGGCGCGGGCCGACGTGGGCCGCCGGGAGCGGCGCTCGTCGACCGGGCGGGGGCTGACGTCCATCACGCTCTGGCCTGGCGTTGTCGGGCCTGACGTTGTCGCTGACCCCGCCGCGCTGTCGGACGGCTCGCCGGCGGGCTCGTTCACATCCACCGACGGTCCTCCTCGGGCACCTCGGCGCCGAGGCGGCGGCCACGGAGCAACGTTCGGAACGTGTAGAGGGCGAGGACGCCCACGGTCACGCCCCATCCGGCGAACACGTACCCGGCGTAGGTCACGACTGCTCCTTCCCGGCGACCGCGGCGCGGTCGGTGGCCGCCGCGGCCTGCTCGGCGCGGCGCTCGTCGAGCGCGCGATCGAGGCCGACGGACGCCACCCGCTCGGCCAGCCACTCGACCCGGAACCGGTGGACGAGCAGCCACACGAACAACATGTTGAACACGACGATGCCGAACACCAGCGTGAACAGCATCAGCCCGTCGAGGGTCGGGTCGAGACGGGACAGCGACGCCGGCTGGTGGAGGCTGCGCCACCAGTCGACCGAGTAGTGGACGATCGGCACGTCGACCGCGGCGAGCAGGGCGACGACCGCCGACCGCTTCGAGCGCGTGTGGGGGTCGGCGGGCACCTGGCGCACGGCGAGGTAGCCGAGCAGCAGCAGGAACAGCAGCGCCGTCGACGTGAGGCGGGCGTCCCACACCCAGTAGACGCCCCAGGTGGGCCGGCCCCAGAGCATGCCGGTCACGAGCGTGAGACCGCAGAACACGAGGCCGATCTCGACGGCCGAGGCGGCCACCAGGTCCCAGAACTCCGATCGCTTGCGCAGGTACATGATGCTGCCGACGGTGGCGATCGCGACGCCCGTGTAGGTCGTGATGGCCGACGGCACGTGGACGTACATCAGCCGCACCGAGTCGCCCATGAGCTGGTCCGCCGGGCTCAGCACGAGGCCGAGCAGCGCGAGCAGCGCCAGCCCGATCGCCGTCAGGATCCCGAACACCCGCGTGAAGCGGGAGCCGGTGTGGACGGGCACCGGCGCGGACGGTTCGGCAGCGGTTGTCACGAATCCTCCAGGAGCGACCCGAAGGCCGCCATTCCCAACACGAGATAGATCACGGCGAACATCCCCAGCAGGCTGCACCACGCCCAACCGTCGGTGCCGGTGTCGCTGCCGAGCGCCGCCTCGAACGCCCGCGTCGCTCCGAGGAGCACGGGGGCCACGACCGGGAGGAACAGCAGCGGGACCAGCGTCTCACGAACCCGGAGGCCTCCGGCCAACGCGCCGTAGATGGTACCGGCCGCCACCAGGCCGGCGGTGGCGGTCACACACGTCGCGACCAGCAGCGGCCAGCCCCCGATGGCGGCGTCGTAGAACAGCGCGACACCGCCGATGAGCACCAGTTCGAGCACGAGGAGCTCGGCCGCGACCGCGGCGGCCTTGCCGAGGAAGATCCCGGCCGGTTCGAGCCCGGCGAGCAGCAGCGCGTCGCGGTTGCCGTCGACGGCCTCGGTGGCGAACGAGCGCTGCACGGCCAGCAGGGCACTGAACAGGACCGCGATCCAGTAGAGGCCGGGCGTGGTCGCGTTGAGCACGGCCCGGTCGGCGTCGAGCGCGAACGCGAACAGCAGCAGCACGAGCAGCGCGAACGGCAGGATCTGGCCGAGCGCGACTCTGGACCGCAGCTCGAGGCGCAGGTCCTTGTGGGCGATCAGCGCCGCGTCACGCAACATCGACGGCATCGTCGGTGGAGGCACCGCTGACCCCCGGTTCGTGACATGCGCCTCCCGCGTTCCGGGACGATCGGCTCCCGTCCGCGTCCCCACCCTCGATGGCTGTGCTGTCGAGGACCTGGCCGCCGACGACCTGGACGGCGCGGTCGGCCAGGCCGCGGGCCCGCTCGAGCTCGTGGGACGCGACGATCGCGGTCGCCCCGCCGGCTACCGCCTCGCGGACCAGCTCGTCGAGCAGGTCGCGGGCATCGACGTCGAGCCCGGCGTGCGGCTCGTCGAGCAGCCACAGCTCGGGGCGGCGGGCGACGACCGCGGCGATCGAGGTCCGGCGGCGCTGGCCGGCGGACAGCCGGTGGACGGCGACGTCGGCGAGGCGGGCCGGGATGGCGAGGCGGTCCATCGCCGCGTCCGCGTCGGCGGCGGTCGCGCCGGCGGCCCGGGCCCAGAAACGAACGTTGTCGCGCACGGTCAGGTCGTCGTAGAGGGCGGTGGCGTGGCCGACGAACCCGACGCGGCGGCGCACCGTCCGGCGGTCGGAGGTGAGGTCGTGGCCGAGCACGACGGCCGAGCCCCGGGCGATCGGCAGCAGCCCGGCGCAGAGGCGCAGGAGGCTGGTCTTGCCCGCACCGTTCGGTCCGGCGAGGAGGACGATCTCGCCGTGGGCGACGTCGAGATCGACGCCGGCGAGCGCCGGGAACCGGCCGACCAGGGCCACGACGTCACACAGGCGAACAGCCGGCTCACCAGCGGTGGCGGGGGCTGGATCGGCGGGGCGCGCCGCGGGTTCGGACGGTGGAGGGGACAACCGCGGCATGGTACCGAGCGGTCGCCGGAACAGGGGAACCACCCCGGGGGCGGCGCCGTCCAACCCGGCGGACTCGAGGAAGATTCCCGCCGATGCATCACCCGAACGTGAGGGGCATCGGTAGCCTCGCCCTTGGAGGACCATCCGAGATGAACATGACTCTCGCCCGTGTGCTCGGCGGCGTTGGGCGCACGCTGATCGGGTCCGGCGTCATCGTCCTGCTGTTCGTCGTGTACCAGCTCTGGGGCACGAACATCCAGGAGGCGCAGGCCCAGGACCAGCTCGAGGACGAGTTCGCCGCGGTCCTCGACCGGTACGAGGACGCGGTCGAGGACGAGTCCGACGGCGCCGCCGACGACAGCGACGACGAAGAGACCGACGACGAGGACAGCGACGACGAGGACAGCGACGACGACCGGTCGTCCACCTCGACGACCGCGTCCGGCGGCACCTCGGACGGCGAGGGTGCGCTCCCGGCAACGACCACGACGACGACCGTCCCGACGGAGCTGCGCCAGATCGTCTATCCCGAGGAGGGCGAGCCGCTCGCCCTCATCGAGATCCCCAAGATCGGGATCGAGAAGATCGTGGTCGAGGGCGTGGCGGTCGACGACCTGAAGAAGGGCCCGGGCCACTACCCGGACAACCCGCTGCCCGGTCAGCCCGGCAACGCGGCGATCGCCGGGCACCGGACCACCTACGGCGCGCCGTTCAACCGGATCGACGAGATGGACCCGGGCGATCAGATCATCGTGACGACGGTGCAGGGCCGGGCGGTGTACGAGGTCATGGGCACCGAGATCGTCCCGCCGACCGCGGTGTACGTGCTCGACGACTACGGCGACAACCGCCTCACGCTGACCGCGTGCCATCCGAAGCGCAGCGCCCGCCAGCGGATCATCCTGACGGCGCAGCTCGTGTCCGAGCCGTTCGCCGACATCCCCAAGCCGGGCGACCGCGCCACGGTCGAGGTCGAGCTCCCCGCTGAGCCGACCACGACGGCGGAGCCGACGACGACCACGGTCGCCGACCTCCCCGACGACGACGACACCACGACCACCACCGACACCGACGAGCGGGCGTCGTCGGGCGATGACGAGTCCGACGACGACACGACCACCACCGGTGGCGGCCTCCCCGGTGAGGACGACGAGAGCGTCTCCGAGGACGGCACCACGTCCACGGCGATCGTGGCCGCCGGCGCCGACGACGGCGGGGCCGGCCGGGGCTTCGACGAGGGCAACTCGGGGCTCGGCGAGGGCCTCTCCGGTGACAGCGACGCCATCGCACCGGCCATCATGTGGGCGATCGTGTGTGGCCTCGTCGGTCTCGCCGCCTGGTTCGGGGCCAAGAAGCTGGCCGAGCGGGGCGAGGAGCAGCGGGTGTGGGTGCGCAAGGCAACGGCGTACGCGCTGGCCGCCCCCGTGTTCTTCTTCCCGCTGTGGTTCTGCTTCATCTACGTCGACCGGGTCCTCCCGGCGTATTGATGCGGGCCGAGATCGAGGACAGGGATCGGAGCCGTGCAGCTCACCGCAGGCCGCGTGTTCGGCATCATCGGGCGGACCCTCATCGGGGCCGGCGTCATCGTCGGGCTGTTCCTCGTGTACCAGCTGTGGGGCACCGGCCTGCAGGAGGCACGGGCCCAGGACCAGCTCGATGACGAGTTCGCCGCGGACCGGGAGCGGTTCGAGGAGCTGATCTCCGGCGCCGACGACACCACGTCGACCACGGCACCGGACTCGACGACCTCGTCGTCGACCTCGTCCACCACGTCGACGACCGCGGCCCCGACGACGACCACGACGGTCGCGCCCGAGATCCTCGAGCTGCTCCAGCCCGACCTCGGCGAGGCCATCGGCTCGATCGACATCCCGAAGATCGGGCTCGTCGACAAGAAGGTCGTCGAGGGGACCGGCGAGGAGGAGCTGAAGCTCGGCCCCGGCCGCGACCCGCGCTCGCAGGCGCTGCCGGGCCTGGAGGGCAACGCCGCCATCGCCGGGCACCGCACGACGTGGGGCGCCCCGTTCAACCGGATCGACGAGCTCGTCCCCGGCGACACGATCACGGTGACGACCCTGCTCGGCGAGGCGACCTACGAGGTGACGGGCACCGAGATCGTCCTGCCGACGCAGGTGGAGGTGCTCGGCGAGTACGGCGACAACCGGCTGACGCTGATCGCGTGCCATCCGAAGTACAGCGCCCGCGAGCGGATCGTGGTCACGGCCCACCTCGTGGGTGATCCGTTCGAGGACCCGACGGCGCCGGCGACCACCACGACGACGGCACCGCCGACGACCACCCCCGACACGGCCCCCGACGACGCCTCGACCTCGACGACGCTGCGCGGCGGCGAGGACCCCGACGAGTCGGGCGCCACCGACGACGACACGGCCGACGACCTGGCGGGCGGGCTGGGCGGCGACGCGTCCGGCGGCCCGGCCGGCCCCGCGGGCGACGACCTCGGCGAGGGGCTCTCCGGCGACCTCGACGACCTCGGCCCCGCCCTGCTGTGGGCGGCCGTGACCGCCATCATCGGCATCGGCGCCTGGCTCGTGGCCAAGCTCGTGGCCCGCAACGTCGAGCGCCGCCGACGGTGGATCCCGAAGACGGTGACCTACGCCCTCGCGGTACCGGCGATGCTCGTGCCGCTCTACGTGTGCTTCTCCCACGTCGACGCCATGCTCCCCGCGTACTGACGCCCGCCCGGGTGTGGCGGGGCCGGCGAGTGGGCCCGACACCGTCGGCCGAGCGGGTACCTTCGCCCGCGGTGGGACGCCCCGGCCTTCGTCGACGTGCAGCAGCCGCCGTCCTGGTCGTGTGGGCGGTGGTCGCGACCGCGTGCACCGATGGCGACGACGGAACCGCGGCGACCACGACGTCGACGACGCTGGTGTCGTCGACGACCACGACCTTCCCCGAGGGCATGATCCGCACGGCCACCGGGGCCGCCGACGGCCCGGCGGACCCCCGGGTCGGCGCGCCGGGTGACGGTCGCCCGGTCGACGAGCTCGTGCTCCAGCCGGGGCAGTGCTTCAACGAGGCGATCACCGAGACCGACGAGGGCCAGGCCCGCACGAGCTGGGGGGTGAGCTGCGCCGGGCCCCACGACGCCGAGGTGTACCACGTCGCCACCCACCCGGCGGCGCCCGAGGCCATCTACCCCGGCGAGCAGGAGATGGAGGACTTCGCCGTCGCGGCGTGCTTCGAGGCGTTCGAGCCGTGGACCGGCACGAGCTACGCACTCAGTGAGCTGGAGATCGGCATCATGCGCCCGGTTGCGTCGACCTGGTCGGAGGGCGACCGGCGGGTCCAGTGCTCGACCCACGACCAGGCGCTCGAACCCCTGGTGGGCAGCACCCAGGGCTCACGCCGCTTAGCGGTGGCGTCGACTCGGACCCACACCGCTCGAACCGACCACACCGCCCGAACCGGACCACACCGCTCGAACTGGACCGCGCAGAATGCCACGGGTGGCACGATTCGCGGGCCAGAACGGGTTGTTCTCGAACACCGATCGGGGCTGCCCTGATCGGGGGGATGCACCGTTCGTGCGATCGTGCTCAGTACCTTCGTACTGTGCTCCTGTTGCCTCTGGCCGCGGTCGCCGTCGGCCTCGTGATCGGCCTGGCCCGTCGTGGCAGGCTGCGCGCCATCGCGGGCACGTCCCTGCGCCTGCCGGCGCTGCTCGTCGGCGGCGTCGTGCTCCAGGCCGCCGCGACGATCTTCGAGCTGCCCGCCGGCCTCGTGTTCATCATCGCCGCCCACGTCGCGCTGATCTCGTTCTGCGCGGCCAACTGGCGCCTCGCCGGGCTCACGGTCGTGTCGATCGGGCTGTCGGCCAACCTCGTCGCCATCGTCCTCAACGGCGGCATGCCCGTCCGTGGTGACGCGCTGGTCGATGCCGGCCTCGCCACCGCGGAGGAGATCGACGCCGGGGTGACGCTGCGGGGCGAGCGCCACGTCGAGAACGACCGGGACCGGCTGGTGTTCCTCGGCGACATCGTCCCGCTGCGCCCGACCCGTCAGGTGCTCAGCTTCGGTGACCTGATCGTGCTCGTCGGCCTCGCCGACGTGGCCATGAACCTCACGCTCCGCCGCCGCGACGAGACCCGGCCATCCGCGGGCGACGTGATGCGTCTCGACCCGTTCGTCGGCGGCGACCCGCCCGAGGACCGGGTCCCGGCCGTCAACGGTGCGGCCAACGGCACCCGCAACGGTACGAACGGCGCGCACGCTCCCACCAACGGGCACGCCGCACCGACGCCGGCCCGGGCCGGGTCATCCAACGGCGCCGCGTCGCCGAGCCGGGTTGCATCGAACGGGGGCGCACCGTCGGGACGCACCGTGGTGGCCCGACGCCCGCAGGCCGAATCGGGACGCCCGCCGGCTGAGCCGGAACGCCCGACGCCGACGCCCGGCGCACCGGAGCGGCTGGCCCGAACCACCGACGACGGCCCGGCACCCAAGCGCGGGTGGCGGCCCCGCCTCGCCGGGCGGAAGGGCGGGCTCGGCGAGGACGAGGCGTTCTGGCGCAACGTCCGCGACGACGACGCAGATCGTGCGTTCTGGGACGCCGACGACGAGGACGACACCGACCGCGACCCCCGGGACCAGACCGGCACCAACCACGGCGCGCGGGCTCGCACCACCGCGTCGAGCGGCCCGGCCGACCAGGACTGAGCGGCCCGGTCCGGCCGGTCAGGCGCCGCAGCCGTTGATCTGATCGACCACCGACGGCTGCCCGTAGCGGATCTCCTCGACGACGTCGCCGTCGGTCACGAAGGCGATACCCGGCCGCTCCCCGGTCCAGGGACGGACGAGGACCGTCCCGTCTCCCTCGGCGTTGCCCGAGGGCGCCGTCACGTCCGGGTACACCGCACGGACCTCGGCCACCGTGGCGCCGATGCCGATGCCCTCGGCCGTCGTGCGGACGCTGTCGGCGCCGCGCAGGACGAAGCCGTCGACGCGCCCATCGGCGGCTCGGAACACGGGCGGCACGGTCATCGTGGTCGGCGGGTCACCCCCACCGAACCGGAAGTGGCCGACGACCTCCACCGTCAGGTCCGGCTGGTCGGGTGACCAGGCCGAGAAACAGCCTGTGACAGCCGGGTCCCAGGTCGCGAAGTCGTCCTCGAGACCGAGGTCCGAGGACTCCTCGATGCGGCCGAGGGTCACGCCGTCGAGGCGGATCGGGCCGACGCCGTGGGCGGTGAGCGGTGTCGACGCGGTCAGCGGGAGCGCGCCCCACAGCTCGTCGACGGTCGACGACCGGCGGATCGCCTCGGTCGTCTCGGCGAGCTGGTCGAGGAGCCCGACGTAGTCGCCGAGCGCGGCCTCTTCGGCGTCGTCGTCACCGGTGACGACGGCGTCGCCGAGCTCGAGGGCCGCGCTCGTCGCGTCCACCACGATCGACTGGGCCTCGGCGACGAGCACGTCCTGGGGCCGCTCCGCCGGGGCGAGGCACGGGCGGACCGAGTCGACCAGCGCGCCGTCGGCGCCCTCGAGCCCGAGGACGAACGGCCACTCGGCCGGTTCGCCGAAGCGCCCGCCGGGCCCGTCGCGGTCGAGCGGCAGGCTCCAGCGCGGTGTCGTCCCGACCTCGACGCGGCCGAGCAGGATGCCTCCCTGGTCGGGCTCGCCGAGGTAGGCGGCGACCGACGCCGCGCCCCCCGGCCGCTCCGCGTCGTCGGGCACGTCGAGCTCGAGCGCGACGGCGCCGTCACGCTCGACGAGCGCCGGGCGCAGGTCGAACCCGGCGACGACCGCCGTCACCCAGGACCCGTCGACGGGCCCGGCAGTCGGCCGCGGCACCGTCGTCTCGGGAACGCTCGTCTGAGCGGCCGTCGTGTCGGGTGTGCGTGCACCGCCTGGTCGCTCGCACCAGGCGTCGAGGCCTTCGTGGCCCGGCGGGATGGCGATGGTGCCGGTCGACGGGGTGGCCTCCGTCGCCGCAACGGTGGAGGTCGCCGTCCCCAGGGCACCGGTGGGGGTCGCCAACGTGTCGCCGTCGACGTCGGCCGCGCCATCCGCCACCGTGCCACCGCAGGCGCTCCCGAGCGTGAGCGCCGCCATGGCCATCGCCGCCGTGAGCGCCAGTCGGTTCCGCCGGTCCATCGCCGTGTCCTCCCACCGGGCCGCACGCCCGGGACGCGAAGAAGGGCGGAGCGCCCGTGCGCTCCACCCCTCCCGACGCGCCCGGTGACGGATCGGTTCCGTCACCGGGCAAGAGATCGACCGTCGATCAGGCGCAGCCCTCGACGTAGCCGATGATGTCGCGCAGGCCGCCGTAGACGTTCTCGACGGTCTCGCCGTCGGTGAAGAACGCGAGCCCGTTGTCGGGGGCGTGGGCCGGCTCCTCGAACAGGTAGTGGCCGTCCTCGAGGTAGACGTGGTCCTCGGTGCGGACGTCGTCGCCGTACGTCTCGTACACCTCGGCCTCGGTCGAGCCGAGCCCGATGCCGGCCGGCGTGGTGCGGGCCGTGGGCTCACCCCCGACACCCCGCAGGCCGACACGGCCGATGATCCCCTCCTCCGGCGTCTCGACCGGCGTCGGGTTCTCCGGGTCGAGGTCGGGGCTGACGAGGATCATCAGCAGGTCGGGCTGGCTGTCGACCGAACCGAAGTAGCAGAAGCCGCCGAAGTCGACGAAGTTGCCGTCCTCGATGTCGAGACCGGAGGCCGCCTCGGCCTCGGCCAGCGTCATGCCGGCCCGCAGCGGCCCGACGCCGTAGGGGGTGAGCGGCGTCTGGGCGACGAGCGGCACCTGCGAGGTGAGCTCGAGCCGGGCCGCCTCGTCCTCGACCGCGGCGAGGTACCGGTCGAGCGCATCGGACGTGTCGAGGTAGCGCTGGGTGTCGGCCTCGGAGGCCCCACCGGCCGCGACCGTCTCGGCCAACGTCGCCGCCTGGGCGACGAGGGCGCGGGCCGTCTCGACGACCTCGGCCTGGGCGAGGTCCTCGGGCGCCGCCAGCTCGACCGGGTCGATCGTCGTGGTCGAGGTGGTCGGCATCGCCGTCGACGAGGTGGTGTCGCCCGGGACCGACGTCGTCGTGGCGTCGACGACCGAGGACGTGGTGGTGTCGGCGGGTGCCGAGGTGGTCGTGTCGGCAGAGTCGTCGTCGGGCACGCCGCCACATCCGGCGGCGATGGCGACGGCGAGCGTGGCCGGTACGGCCATCCGCAGGATCGGGCGGGTTCTGGTCATGGTTGCCATGCGTTCTCCTTCCCCACCGGAGCTGCCGGCGGGCGCTCCCGGTGGGTTCGTCTCATGGGCGGTCGTACCCGGTCGGCCGGGGGTCCAGCCGATCCGGTGCGCACTCGCTGTTCACCTGCGGCGGCCGGCGTTCACCGGCACGTTCGCCAGGTGGGTTCGGCGCAACGAGCGCTCCGGGGACTCCGACGCGGCGGGTCGGCGACCGGTTCCGTGAACCACGATCAGGACCGGCCGCCGGTCGGAGTGGGGATCAGCCGCAGCCCTCGACGTAGGCGATCGCGTGGCGGAGCCCGACGTGGATCTCCTCGACGGTCTCGCCGTCCGTGAAGTACGAGATCCCGTGCTCGGGCGCCGTGTCCGGCTCGTGGAACAGGTAGTGCCCGTCGGGCAGGTACCTGTGGCCGGTGGTGCGCAGGTCCTCGTCGTAGGCCGCGTAGGCCTCGGCCTCGGCGTCGCCGACCCGCACGCCGTCGGCGGTCACGCGCTCGCCGAGCTCGATGAGACTGATGCGGCTGATGATGCCGTCGGCCGGGTCGTCGACGCTGCCGGAGAAGCCGGGCTCGGCCGCGCCGGGCGGCTCGAACTGCAGCAGCAGGTCGGGTTGACCGGGCACCCTGCCGTACCAGCACGCGGTCCCCAGCTCGCCGAAGCCGTCGACCGTGATGTCGCGTCCGCTCGCGTCCTCGGCCTCGGCCAACGTCATCCCCGCCCGCAGCGGCCCGACCCCGTACTCGGTCAGCGGCGTGTGTTCGACGAGCGGGACCCGGGACCGCAGGTCCCGTGCGACCTCGGCGTCCAGCGGGCCAAGCCGCTGCTCGAACAGCCGGGCCGCGGCTCCGTAGTCGGGCGTTGGTTCGGTCGCTTCGTTGCCGGGTTCCTGCTCCTCGTCGACGACCCGGGCGGCGTGCATCTGCACCGCCGCGACCGCCTCCCGTGCCAGCACGAGGTGCTCGTCGGCGTCCGACTCGTCCGCGTCCTCCGCTGTCTCCGCATCGCCGATGGTCAGCCGCGGGAGCTCGACGCTCTCGATGACCTCACCGTTGCGGTCAACGAGCTCGACGATGTAGCCGTCGAGAACGAAGCGTCCCTGGTCGTCGGCCACTCCGAAGCCGGAGCGGCCTCCGAGCGACCCAGAGCTGACGAACTCCCCATTGTGTCGCACGCGATGCTGCGCGCCCGCCGGCGCCGCCTCCGGCGGCGGTGGGCTCAAACGCAGCACGGTGAAGCCGTCGATGCGCAGCAGCCGCGGCTGGAGGTCATGCCCGGTGAGCAGAACAGGTTCGGCGGGTAGCTCGCCCAGCTCGTCCGGTTCTCCGAGGATGTACGACACGTCCGGGTCACCGTCGGAACCGACCGGCGGTGCCACGTCAGCGTCCGACGACCCCTCGGCGGCCACGTCGACCACGTCGGGTTCGTCGTCGGCCAAGAGCCGGGTGACGCCGAAGACGACGGTGATCACCGCTGCGGCCGCGGCGAGGCCGGTGGTGGCCCGGCGGGCGAGATCGCTCCGCCGCAGTCGGCGGTGGCCGTCGGCCTCGATGCGGGCCAGGAGGTCCTCGCCGGGCTCGTAGTCGTTCTTCTGCTCGGTGATCTCGTCGCGCAGCTGCTGTTCGAGCTCAGACATCGGTGGCCCCCAGGTGGTCGCGGAGCGTGGCGAGCGCTCGGGAGAGGCGGGACTTCACGGTTCCCGGCCTGATCCCGAGCAGCTCGGCGGTCTCGGCCTCGGACTGGTCCTCGACGACCCGGAGGACGACGACGGCCCGCTGGTCGAGGGAGAGGTGGCGCAGTGCGTCCCACAGCACCGTGCGGTTGCCGAGCTGGGCGTCGACGCGGTCGTGGGCCCGGGGATCGACGCGACGGCGCTCCTCCTCCCGACGTTCCAGCGCCCGGCGGCGGTGGCGCTTGCGGACCTCGTTGACCACCGCTTGGCGCAGGTAGGCGGGCAGGTCGTCGACCTTGCCGCGAGCCCAGTGCACGTAGACCCGCGAACAGGCCTCCGCCACCGCGTCTTCGGCGTGTGCCCGATCACCGCACAGCGCATAGGCGAGCCGGGCGAGACCGACGTAGCGGTCGCGGACGACCGCGCTGTACTCGTCGTCCGTCGTCCGGGCCCTCGCAGGAGGTGGGCGGTCTGGTCGGTCCGCGCTCACGAATGCCATCACCCTGCCCGATCCCGCCGGTCACGGATGGGTTCCGCCACCCGACCGTGACGTTGGTCACGGTCGGGTGGCGGACCGGCACGAGTTCAACCACACCGCACGATTCGTCCGGCGACGTCGCGCAGCCCGACGTGGATCTCGTCGACGACGTCGCCGTCTGTGACGTACGCGATTGTGTGGTCGGGCGCGGACCGGGGCTCGTAGAACAGGTGTTGGCCATCGGGCAGCGTCCGGTGACCAGAAACCCGGAGCTCCTCCTCGTACGCCTCCGGCACGGACGCCTCGCCATCGCCCACACGGACGAGGTCCGCCGTGGTTCGCCCGCTGTCGGGATTGCGGACGACGATCGACCCGATGATCCCGTCACGCGGATCCTGCACGGGCATCGGGTCGTCATCGTTGCGACTCGGACTCGCCACGATGAGGAGCAGATCCGGCTGGCCCTCGACGGCTGCGTTGAAGCAGAGATCACCGGTGTCGTCGAAGCCGCTGATCTCCAGGTCGACGTCCAACACTGCCTCGGCCTCGGCCAGGGTCATCCCCGCCCGCAGCGGCCCGACCCCGTACTCGGTCAGCGGCGTGTGTTCGACGAGCGGGAGCTGTGATCGCGCCGCTCGGGCGGTCTCGTCGTCGAGGTAGGGGACCCGACTCTCGAACTGTCGGGCGAGCTCACCGTAGGCATCGCCGAACTCCGGGTTCTCGGCGCTTCGGGTGATGAACCGCAGCGCCTGATCGACATCGTTCAGGTCCGCGTTCCTCGGCTCGGTGCCCTCCAGCAGGACGCCGGGATACAGGTCGTACAGCATGCGGCCAGATGCGTCCTCGATGACGGCGCGGAGCAGCCCGATGTCACCCTGTTCGTAGAGGTCATCGACATCGAGCTGCCACGGGCGGGCGTCGGCGAGCGCGAACCGTTCCAGCAGCTCCTCGCCGGCGTAGAACGTGAGCGTGGCGCCCTCCCACGGGAGGTCGGCGAACCCCGGGTTCGGTGCGGTGCCCCGGGCGATCACGCGTCCCTCGAAGATGATCAGCCTGGCGCCGACACCGTCGATGTCGACACTCGCAGCCTCAGCGGGATCACCGAGCGTCAGGCGCGGCAGCTCGACGCTCTCGACCACCTGCCCGTCGGAGTCGACGAGCTCGGCCACGTAGCCGTCGAGTACGAAGAACCCTTCGCCGTCGCTCTCGGCGATGCCGCTTGCGAACCGCGTGGAGCCCGTGGTTCCGGGCGTCGTGGCAGTGCCCTGGACCTCGCCGTAGCGGCGGGTCCGGAGTTGTGCGGCTTCCGGTGCGACGTCGGTGCCGGGCACGTTGAGGTAGAGCGCGTCGCCGCGCTCGTCGCGCACCAGCTCGGGCTCGAGGTCGACCCCGGCGAGCAGCACGGGCTCATCGGCGGTGGCGGTCTCCTCGGCGTCTCGAGCCACGTCGGAGGTCGCCGGCGGTGCCGTGGGGTCCACGAGGGTCTGGCCCGAGCCCTCGGTGGCGACGTCGATCGTGTCGGGGTCGTCGTCGGCGACCAGGCGGGTGACGCCGAAGACGACGGCCACGACCGCGGCGGCTGCGGCGAGGCCGCCTCCGGCGCGGCGGCGGAGGCGGTGGGCCCGCAGGTGGCGGGTGCCGGTGGTCTCGATGCGGTCGAGGAGGTCGGTGCCGGGGGTGTAGTCGGCGGCGTCGGCCTCGACGGCGTCGCGCAGGCGCTCGGCCAGGCCGCCGCCGGTCGGGCTTGCGGTGGGTTCGTTCTCAGACATCGTCGCCCTCCTCTCCGAGCAGCTCGCGCAGGGTGTCCATAGCTCTCGACAGCCGGGACTTCACGGTGCCGCGGCGGATGCCGAGCATCCGGGCGGTCTCGTCCTCCGAGTGGTCCTTCACGATCCGCAGCACCACGACGGCCTGCTGGATCTCGGGCAGCGTCCGCAGCGCGGCGAGGAGCACGTCGCGGTCGCCGAGTTGCTCGTCGAAGCGCTGGCCGTCGCGCCAGTCGACCCGGCGGCGGTTCTGCTCGTCGCGCTCGAGCCGCAGGCGACGATGGCGGCTGTGGACCTGGTTGACCACGGCCCGGCGCAGGTAGGCGCCGAGGTCATCGACCTTGCCGTCGCTCCACCGGACGTACACCCGGGCGAACGCCTCAGCGACGGCGTCCTCGGCCCGCTGGCGGTCGCCGCAGAGCGCGTAGGCGAGCCGGGCGAGCGGCACGTACTGCTCGCGCACGGCCACCTGGTAGTCATCGTTCGGGGGTTCGCGGCCGGGTCGCTCCCGGCCACCGCCGCGCCTGCGTCTGCTCACGAAGGTCCTCGTCGCGGATGTCATCACCCTGCCCGACGCACACCCTCGCGGCGAGGTTCCATCGTCGTGCCGAGATGCTCAGTCGCGGTCGATCCAGCCCTCCGGCAGCGGGGCGGGAGCACCGTCGGCGAAGGACGGGCCGGGCGGGTAGCGGTCCCGGAGCGACCGGCCGGCGTCGAGCCACGCCTCCAGCTCCTCGGCGGCGGCGAGGACCCCGGCCCGACGCGCCGAGTCGATGACGCCGTGGCGACAACCCTCGTCGAAGTCCTCCCGGTCCTTCCAGATCCGCTCGCCGTCTGGCCGCACGACGAGGTCGAGCTCGAGGTCGCGGGTGTCGACGAAGCCCCGTCGGCTGCGCCGCAACGGGTCCTGGAAGTTCACGTACCACTGGGCCAGCTCGCCCTCGCCGTCGCGCATCTCCCACAGCGCGAACCACTCGCCCGGCCGCAGGTGGAGCACGACCCGAGTGCCGTGCCACACGTGGCGGGACCAGCCCCACCGGCGCGCCGGCATCTCGTCCCACTGGTAGGAGCGGCTCGACCCGTGGCGGATCCGGCTCGACGTCGACGTCGTCACCACACACACGGTGCCGGGCACGAGCCCGAGCGCGGTGTAGCCGGAGTCGGGCCCGCCGCTGTCTCCCCCGTCACCGACGACCTCGCCGACCTGGTCGGCCAAGACGGTCGCCGGTTGGACCTGCCACACCCGCCCCTCGACGAGGCCGCGCAGCGCGGTGGTGGTCCCGGGGGTGAGCGGCGCCATGCGGCGAACCTACCGGTGGGTGGCCGGACGACCACCCCGTGGAACACCCCGGGGCCGTTAACGGAGAGGTAACGGGTGGGGCACGTACCGGAAATGGGTCATTCGTAGCGTGCGGCGTCGCCTGGACCAGGCGAGGTGGCCGCTCGTTCGCCGCGGGCCGCCACACGGCACAGAACTCATCCGGTGTGGAGGACGACGTTGCAGCGACGGCTCGGTCGACGGGACTTCCTGAGGGGCACGGTCGGAGGTGCCGTCTTCGTCGGCTCCGGCGGGATCCTCCTCGCCGCGTGCGGCGGCGACGATGACGACGACGCGGCCACGACGACCACGGCCGGCGAGTCGACCGGCACGACTGGAGGCGAGAGCGCGGCCGCCGACCTCGGCACGGCCACCATCCAGTTCGACTGGATCAAGAACGCCGAGTTCGCCGGCGTCTACATCGCCGACAAGGAGGGCTACTTCACCGACGAGGGCTTCTCCGGTGTCGAGCTGCTCGCCGGCGGCCCGAACGTGGCCGACATGCCCGTCGTCGTGTCCAACAACGCGCTGCTCGGCATCTCGGTCACCGAGGTCACCGCCGGGGCGATTCTCGAGGGCGCCGACATCACCGTCGTCGGGGCGCTGTTCCAGAAGAACCCGTTCGGCATCATGTCGATGGCCGACAACCCGATCACCTCGCCCCAGGACATGATCGGCAAGACGATCGGCGTCCAGGCCGTGAACGACGGGCTGTGGGACGCGCTGCTGCGGATCAACGACATCGACCCGAGCGAGATCAACAAGATCGTCGCCGACTTCGACCCGACCCCGCTGGTCAACGGCGAGGCCGACGGCTGGTTCAGCTTCATCACCAACGAACCGAACGTGCTCGAGGCTGAGGGCCACGAGGTCGCGACGATGGCGCTGTCGGACTACGGGTTCAGCCTCTACCAGCAGCTGCTCACCACGGCGACGTCGAACATGACCGAGAACCGCGAGGCGGTCGTCGGGGCGGTCCGGGCGATCGTGAAGGGCTGGGAGCACAACAGCACCGACCTCGAGTACGGCGCCCGACTGGCGGTCGAGGAGTACGGCGCCGACCTCGGGCTCGAGATGGAGGCGTCGATCGCCGAGAACGAGGACCAGAACGAGCTCGTCGTCACCGAGACGACCACCGAGCTGGGCATCGGCTACATGGAGGAGAGCGAGCTGGAGGCCACCCTCCAGACCCTCGCCGACCTCGGCCTCGACATCCCTGCCGACGTGTTCACCAACGAGATCCTCGACGAGATCTACGCCGACGGGCCGTCGCTGCTGTGACCTCGCCGGCGACCGAGGCCGCGGGCATGGCGGCGGAGCCCGACCCCGGTTCCCGCCCCGGGTCGACCGACGCCGCACCGGCCGGGGGCATCTCGATCTCGGGGCTGCGCAAGGAGTTCCGGATCGGGCGGTCCTCGCTCGTCGCCATCGACCAGTTCGACCTCTCGAACCCCGAGGGCGGCTTCGTCGCGCTGCTCGGCCCATCCGGCTGCGGCAAGTCGACCGTGCTGCGCATCCTGGCCGACCTGGAGCAGCCCACCGCCGGTGACGTCACCGTCCACGGCGAGGCCCCGGCCTCCGCGCGGTGCAACCACCACCTCGGCATCGCGTTCCAGGACCCGGCCCTGCTGCCGTGGCGCAGCGTCGAGTCCAACCTCCACCTGCCGTTGGAGGTGACCGGGTTCAAGCCCGGCGCCTCGGCGATCAAGGACCTGATCTCGCTCGTCGGCCTCGACGGGTTCGAGAAGGCCCGCCCCTCGCAGCTGTCGGGCGGCATGCGCCAGCGGGCCGCCATCGCCCGGGCGCTGATCACCGAGCCCCGGGTCCTGCTGCTCGACGAGCCGTTCGGCGCGCTCGACGAGATGACCCGCCGGCGGATGAACCTCGAGCTCCAGCGCATCTGGACGGAGCGGACGACCACGACGCTGCTCGTCACCCACTCGATCGACGAGGCCGTGTTCCTGGCCGACGAGGTCGTCCTCATGTCGCCGCGCCCGTCGACCGTGCAGGCTGTGGTGCCGATCCCGCTGCCCCGGCCGCGCACGCCGGAGATGCTGCGCAGCGCCGAGTTCCACGCGCTCAGCGACCGCATCGCCGACCTGCTGTTCGAGTCGGAGGTCGCCGACGAGCAGCCGCCCGAGGTCGACGGGTGACCGCCGCCGCGCCCGACGAGCAGCTCGTCACGCCGATCGGCGGGCCTGCGCTTCGCGCCGGCGCCACCGGCGACCGGACCTGGCTCTACAGCGCCGGCGGCATCCTCGGGGTGCTTCTGGCGTGGCACCTGCTCGGCGCGACCGTGATGTCCGACGCGATCCCGACGCCGATCGCCGTGGTCGACTCGCTGATCGACGACTGGGACCTCTACCCCCGCAACATCTGGGCGACGGTCGTCGCCGCGTCGAAGGGCTGGCTCGGCGGCAACGTCCTCGCCATCGGCCTCGCCGGCGTCGCAGTGGCCCTGCCGTTCACCGAGTCGACGATCCTGCGGTTCGCGGTCGCCACGTACTCGATGCCGGTCATCGCGGTCGGGCCGATCCTGGCGATCTCGTTCTCCGGCGACGCACCGATGGCGGCGCTGGCCGCGCTCGCCGTGTTCTTCACCACCCTCGTCGGCGCGATCATGGGCCTCCGCTCGGCCGACCAGCGCAGCGTCGACGTGATCCGGGCCCTCGGCGGCTCGTCGTTCACCGCGCTGCGCAAGGTGCGGATCAAGGCGGCGCTGCCGTCGCTGTTCGCGGCGCTGCGCATCTCGGCACCGGCCGCCATCCTCGGCGCCATGCTCGGCGAGTTCATGGGCGCGGACCGCGGCCTCGGCCAGTTCCTCGTCGCGGCGAAGGCCCAGGTCGACCAGGAACGGGTGTGGGGCATCGCCCTCGTCACCACCGCGGTCGCCGGGCTCGGCTACCTGCTAATCGCCGTCGTCGGCCGGCTCCTCACGCCGTGGGCGCCCCGGGGTGGTGAGCGGTGAGGTTCGCGCTCAAGGTGCTGCGGGGTGCGTCGACGCTGGCCATCTCGACGTTCGTCCTGATCGCCTTGTGGGTCGCGTACCTGTGGCTGTTCGACATCGACGACTTCGTCGGCAAGGGCCCGGCCGACGTGTGGGACTACCTGTTCGCCGCGCCGACCGCCGGCGAGAACCGCTCGGAGCTGTTCGAGGCGCTGTGGGTCACCCTGTGGGACGCCGGCCTCGGGTTCGTGGTCGGCGGCGCGGCGTCGGTCGCCATCGCCGTGGCGTTCGTCGTGTGGAAGCCGGTCGAGCTGACGTTCATGCCCGTGGCCATGGTGCTGCGCTCGGTCCCGGTCGTCGCCATGATCCCGGTGCTCGCCCTCGTGTTCGGGCGCGACACGGTCGGCGTCGTCGTGATCGTCGGGATCATCGTGTTCTTCCCGACCCTGGTGCTCGTGACCCACGGCCTGCGCTCGACGGCGGGCGAGGCGATCGAGCTGCTGCGGGTCTACGACGCCTCGACCTTCGAGGTGCTCCGCAAGGTCCGGCTGCCCTCGGCCGTCCCCGCCCTGTTCGCCGCCGCCCGCATCGGCACCCCCGGTGCCATCCTCGGCGCCCTGCTGTGCGAGTGGTTCCTCACCGGCGAGGGCCTCGGCTACCTCCTGCTGTCGGCCGGCACCCAGACGAAGTACAACCTGGTGTGGGCGGCGACGATCCTGATCTCGATCGTGTCGATCGTGCTGTTCACCGCGGTGACGACGGTCGAGCGCGTCGCCCTCGAGCGCTACGCACCGGAGGCCGCACGTACGTGAGCGACGAACCGACCTCGAGCTACACCACCGACTATCCGGTCACGATCGGCAGCCAGGACATCACGCTGCCGATCGTGCCGGTGTCCGACCGGGCCGCCATCGCCCTGCTGATGACGATCGACCGGGGCGTCGGGTTCATGGACCGGGCCGGCAAGGACCTCGCCGGCCTGCTCGCCGACACCGGCGCCGAGGTCGTCGCCACGAACGCCACGCTCGGCATCCCCGTCGCCATCGAGACGAGCCGGGCCCTGGGGCTCGACGACTACCTCGTCCTCCAGAAGACCCCGAAGATCCACCTGGCCGACGCGCTCGTCGAGGACATGCGCTCGATCACCACCGACGCCGACCAGGCGCTGCGCCTCGACCAGGCCCGCGTGCCCTTGATCTCGGGGCGTCGGGTGGTGCTCGTCGACGACGTGATCGCGACGGGCGGCTCGATCGCCGCGGCGCTGCGGCTGCTGCGGGCCGGCGGCGCCGACGTCGTCGCGGTCGGCGCCCTGCTCACCGAGGGCGACGGCTGGCGCCGGGCGCTGGGGCCCGACGCCGACCTCGTCCGGACCCTCGGCCGCATCCCCGGGTTCATGACCGACGAGGCCGGCGGCTGGCTCGAGGTGTGGGACTGACCGGTCCGGCAGCGACCGCGTCGCCTGCGCCGGCGGGTCACGCGCCGCAGCGGGCCGACGAGATGAGCGTCGGCGCACCCCGCAGGTCGTAGAGGGACTGCAAGCCGCCCTCGTAGTAGTCGGTCGTCGTCACCAGCTCGAAGACGCCGTCGCCGTTGCCGTCGACGACCCCGGTGATCTCGGTCTCCTCGACGATGCTCGGCACGGCGTCGGGGGTTGCGGGGATCGGGAACCACTGGCCGACCGAGGCGCGGACGACGAGGTCCTGCGCGGTGTCGTCGGCGCCGACCCGGCGGAGGACGAGCACCGAGTAGTTGTCGTCGGCGGACTCGTCCCTCACGACCCGGTTCGCCTCGATCAGGACCTCGTCGACGCCGTCGCCCTCGATGTCGAGGCGCAGCACCCGGAGGCCGTTCGCCTCGACCTCCGCGGCCGGGGCGTCGAGGCCCTCGGCGGCGAGCGCGTCCCGGACGGCCCCGACGTGGGCGGGTGCCGCGGCGGTCTCGACGACGTCGCGCGGCTGGATCGGGTGGTCACCGGACACGTAGACGCCGGAGTCGTCGCCGAGCTCATCGACCGACCACCGGACACCGAGCTCCGGCTGGCATGCCGCGGTCGGCTCCGAGCCGACGGTCACCGACGGCAGTCCGGTCGCCGAGCGCAGGACGACGCCGGCCGTCGGCGGGACGGTGTCGGCGTCGTAGGGCCCCCAGCCGCTGCCGTCCCACCAGCCGACGACGATGCCCCCGTCGACGACGAACGTCGGCCCTGCGGCCGGCGGCACGGTCGTCGTCGGGATGGCCGTGGTGGTCGGCGGCATGGTCGTGGAGGTGACCGGCGGGGCCGTCGTCGTCGGGATGACGCGGCCGGTGTCGTCGACGGGCACGGTCGTCGACGGTGACAGCGTCGTGGAGGTCACGTCGTCCGGGCGGGTCGCGACCTCGAGGGTGTCGCCGCCGTCATCACCGAGCCAGGCCGCGCCGAGGACGATGGCCACGACGACCGACGCCAGCGACGCGCCGACCGCGGCCGCTCGCCGCCGCTGTCGATGGCGCCGGTAGGCACCGGCGCTCTCGGCGTGGATGCGCTCGGTGAGGCCGGGGCTCGGCTCGTAGGCGTCACGGCGGCGGTCGACCGCCCGGCGCAGGCGCTCCTCCATCTCAGACATGCTCGATCCCCAGCCCTTCCGGCCCCAGCTCGTCCCGCAGCGTCGCCATGGCCCGCGACAGGCGTGACTTCACGGTCCCCTTCCGGACACCGAGGGCCCGGGCGGTCTCTGCTTCGGAGAGGTCCTCGACGATGCGCAGCACGACGACCGACCGCTGGGACAGCGGCAGGGTCGCAAGGGCGTCCCACAGGACCTCGTGGTCGTCGACCCTCGCGTCGAAGCGGTCGTGGGTGCGGCCGTCGACCGTGTGGCGGCGCTCCTCCCGGCGCTCGAGCGCCCGCCGACGATGGCGGGCGTGGACCTGGTTGATCACCGCCCGGCGCAGGTACGGGGCGAGGTCGTCGACCCGGCCCCGGCGCCACTGGACGTACACCTTGGCGAACGCCTCGGCGACCGCGTCCTCCGCGTGCTGGGGGTCGCCGCACAGCGCGTAGGCGAGGCGGGCGAGCGCGTCCTGGCGGTCGCGGACGACGGCGCTGAACTCGGCGTCCGTGTCGTCCGCGGTGTTGCCGGCGGTGCCGGGGTTGCTGTCGGGGCCCGAGGCGCCGGGCGCGACGAAGGCGGCGGCCGTCCCGGTCGTCTCGGTTGGACGCCGCCCCGGTGGCGGCGATGATCGGCGCGTCAACCAACTCGCCTCGATCGTTCGCGTCCTCATCGATGACCTCGACGCGCGAAGGGCCCGGCGGGTTCCCTCGGCGGTCGGTGGGTCGCCACGGTCAGTCTCCCCCGCTGACACCGTGTCGATGTGTGCCCCTCGTCACGGATGGACGAGACTCCCGGCCATGGCGCCTGAACCGCAGCACCTGACCCTGGACGCGCTCGGCACCCGGATCCACGCCGTGTCGATGGGTCAGGGACCGCTCGTCCTGTTCGTCCACGGGTTCCCCGAGTCGTGGTACTCGTGGCGCCACCAGCTCCCGGCCGTCGCCGACGCGGGGTTCCGGGCCGTGGCCATCGACGTGCGGGGCTACGGCCGGTCGCAGTCGTTCGCCAACGTCGACGACTACCGCATGGTCCGCCACGTGGCCGACAACGTCGGTGTCGTGCGGGCGCTGGGCGAGGAGACGGCGATCATCGTCGGCCACGACTGGGGTGCGCCGATCACCTGGAACACCGTGCTGACCAGGCCAGACGTGTTCACGGCCATGGGCCTGCTGAGCGTGCCCTACAACCCTCGCGGCCCGTTGCGCCCGACGAGCGGCTTCCGGATGCTCGGCGGCGACGAGGAGTTCTACATCGAGTACTTCCAGAAGCCGGGCCGGGCGGAGGCGGAGATCGAGCCCGACATCGCCCGCTGGCTCCTCGGGTTCTACTACTCGGCCTCCGGTGACGCGCCGCCGATGGTGCCCGGCGCCGGGACGATCGCCACGATCCCACCGGGCGCGAAGATGATCGACCGCTTCAGCTGGCCCGAGAACGGCACGTGGCCGGCGTGGCTGACCGAGGACGACTTCGCGTTCTACGCCTCGGAGTTCGAGCGCACCGGCATCACCGGCGGGCTCAACCGCTACCGCAACGCGGATCGCGACTGGGAGGACTCGGGCGCCTACGACGACGCGGCGATCCCGTGCCCGTCGCTGTTCATCGGCGGCTCGAAGGACGGCCCGACGATCTGGGGCGAGAACGCGATCAAGCGGTTCGAGCAGACCCTTCCCGGCATCCGCGACAGCGTGATCATCGACGGCGCCGGCCACTGGGTGCAGCAGGAGGCGGCCGACGAGGTCAACCGCCACCTCGTCGCCTGGCTCGAGTCCCTCCGCTGACCGTCCGCAACCAACCCGCCAACCCCGAACTGGTCTACGAAACCGGCGCCCACAGCGCAGTTCGGTAGACCAGAACGTGAAGGACGGGTCGTTCGAGAGTCACTCGATGACGTGGACGGCCTGCTCCTCGGCGGTCTCGTCGCCGAGGGCCGGCTCCTCGAGTGCGACCTCGTCCTTGATGTCGTCGGTGTAGGCCGGCGCGTCGGCCACGTCGGCGTCCGGGTCGACGATCTGGCCGACGGCGTCACTCTCCCGGCCGGCTGCCGAACGGCCCTCGTCCCCGGCGGCCAGGTCCATGGCCTGGTCGGCGGGGAGGCGGGCGACCTGGTCGTCGTCGAAGTCGGCGAACACGTCGTCGGTCGGCGCGAACGCACCGAGGCCGTCGTCGGACGCCGTCGCCGGGGCCGGGGAGTCGGTCCGGTGCCGCGGGGTGAGCTCCTCGGCCAGCGGGTCGGGGCGCTCACGCTCCATCCGCTCGTCGAGCGGCTCGCCGTAGGCCTCGTCGGCGGCATCGGGCGCCTCGTCGAGCGACGCGCTGGGCCGGTCGGGCGGGAAGTCGGTCGGGCGGTCGCCCGTGAAGTCCGGGTCGGTCACGATCTCGTCGCGGTCGAGCTCCTCAGCGACGTCCTGACGGTCGGTGGCGGTGTTCTCAGCCATGTGGGGTGCGTACCCGCCGCCCCTCGCCGGGGAAACGCCCGGTGCCGGACGCCGGTAGCGTGCTCGTGTGAGCGGCCCGAGCGGGCCGCCGCCCACCGGCCCGGAGGCTGCGCCATGCCCGTGCACGACATCGAGGTCACGACGCTCGACGGTGAGCACACGACGCTCGGCGCCTACGCCGGCAAGGCGGCGCTCGTGGTGAACGTCGCCTCGAAGTGCGGCCTCACCCCGCAGTACGAGGGCCTCGAGCGGCTGCAGAAGCGCTACGCGGGCCGGGGGTTCAACGTCCTCGGGTTCCCGTGCAACCAGTTCATGGGCCAGGAGCCGGGCACGTCGGAGGAGATCCAGACGTTCTGCTCGACCACCTACGGCGTGACGTTCCCGATGTTCGAGAAGATCGACGTGAACGGCGAGGGCCGTCACCCGCTCTACAACGAGCTGACCCCGGTGGCCGACGCGGACGGCGAGGCCGGCGACATCCAGTGGAACTTCGAGAAGTTCCTGCTGTCGCCCGACGGCGAGGTCGTCGCCCGCTTCCGCCCGCAGACCGACCCCGAGGCCGACGAGATCACCTCGGCGATCGAGGCGCAGCTCCCGCGCTGAACGCGCGAGATCACACCGCGTCGAGGAGGCGCTCGTCACGCGGCCGCCAGGCGGCACCTCCGTTCGGGACGGACGAGGGTCACCGACGTGCGCACCGGTGACAAGCCGGCTCTTCGGATCTGAGCGGGGTGGGTGGCGTGCGGTGACGTCGACCGGGGGCGGTTGAGGGGTCCGCGAACGAGAACAGGGGCTCAACGAATCTGGAGGTGTCTTACGTCAACCGGAT
>JAXHUH010000003.1:0-21261 GCA_034211175.1 Actinomycetota bacterium | reverse complement strand
CATCGTCGACGACGTCGTCCTCGACGTCGTCGACGACACCCGCCCCGAGGTCGGCGGCCGGTTCCGGCTCACGACCTCGGCGGACGGCGGGGCGACGTGCACCCGTACCGACAGCAACGCCGACGAGCCGGCCGACGTCTCGATCGGCGTGGCCGAGCTCGGTTCGCTGTGGCTCGGCGGGGTCCGACCGTCGACGATCGCGGCCGCCGACCGCCTCGACGCCGACCCGGCCACGCGCCGGCGCCTCGACCTGCTGTTCTCGTGGGACGAGGCGCCGTTCTGCCCCGCCGAGTTCTGACGCACTGATCCCAAGTCGGCCGACTCCCGCTTGGGGAATGTCGGCCGACGCGCAACCTTCTCGTCGCCGGCGCGTCGATGGTCGGGCGTGCGTAGGAACGGCGGAAGCACACGGCGGTGTCGCGCGCCCTGGCGGCGGTGGCGCACCCTTCGAGCACTGGCGGGACTGACTGCGGGGATGGCCGCGGTCGTGGTCGCACCACCTGTCACCGGGGTCGCCTCGGCGACCCCGACCGCACCGGCCGCCCAGAGCGACGCGCGGGTCGAGGAGGGTTTGATCGCTCGGTACGACCTCGACGAGGGCGGTGGCACCACCGTGGCCGACAGCTCGGGCCTCGGCATCGCGCCGACCCTGCGAATCGAGGACCCGTCGGCCGTCCGGTGGACCGACGGCGGCCTCGTCGTCGAGCGACCCACGCTGATCGCCTCCGACGCCCCGGCCGTCGGCATCGTCGACGCCATCACCGCAACCGGGGCGCTCACCGTCGAGGCGTGGGTCGCGCCGGCGACCACGACGCAGAACGGCCCGGCCCGCATCGTGACCTTGTCCGCGGGCACGACCGAGCGCGACCTCACGCTCGGCCAGGGGGTGTTCGGCGCCGGCGGCGACCGGCTCGAGGCCCGCATCCGCACGACCACGACCTCGATCAGCGGCACCCCCGGCCTCACCAGCCCCCGGGGAAGCCTCTCGGGCGAGCTGCAGCACGTGGTCGTGACCCGGTCCGCGGACGGCGCGACGTCGATCCGCGTGGACGGCGTCGAGGTTGCGTCCGACGTCGTCCTGGGCGATCTGTCGACCTGGCAGGACTACCGCCTCGCGCTCGCCAATGAGCTGACCGGCGACCGACCGTGGCTCGGCGAGCTGCGCCTGGTCGCCCTCTACGACCGGGCGCTCACCCCGGCGGAGATCGCCCGCAACCTGGCCGTCGGCCCCGACGGCGGCGCTGGCGGCGGCGGCAACATCGCGCCGGTCGCCCTGGCCACGGGCACACCGCTGCGTGGCACCGCGCCGCTGGCGGTCCGGTTCGACGGCTCGGCGTCGACCGACGTCGACGGGGAGCTGACCCGGGTTGCGTGGGACCTCGGCGACGGCACGATCGCCGCCGGTGCGGTGGTCGACCACACCTTCACCGAGGCCGGCACGTACACGGCCCGCCTGTCGGTGACCGACGACGACAGCGCGAGCGCGAACACGTTCGTGACCGTCACGGTCCTCGCCACCCCGACGGACGGGCGCACGACCGACGGGCTCCTCGCCCGCTACGAGCTCGAGGAGGGCGCCGGCGACGTCGTCCACGACACAGCACCGGGGACCGCCGACCCGCTCGACCTGCGCATCGCGGACCCCGACCGGGTCACGTGGGTCGACGGCGGGCTCCGCGTCGACGCTCCGACGATCATCGACTCGGGCCGCCCGGCCACCGGGGTGATCGACCCGGTCCGGGCGTCGGACGCGATCACGGTCGAGGCGTGGGTCGAACCGGCGAACGCCACCCAGAACGGGCCGGCCCGCATCGTCACGATCTCCGACGGCGTCCACGTCCGGAACGTCACCGTCGGCCAGGGCGTGTTCGACCGCACCGGCGACCGGATCGAGACCCGCCTCCGCTCGACGGCCACCTCGAACGGCGGCGTCCCCGCGACCCGGACCGCGGCCGGCACGTTCGGGACCGGGCTCACCCACGTCGTGTTCACCCGTGACGCGTCGGGCGCGGCCACGGTCTACGTCGACGGAGAGGTGGCCACGACCGGGACCGTGGCCGGTGAGCTGGCCAACTGGGACGTGCGCCACCGCTTGGCGTTGGCCAACGAGACCGACCGCAGCCGGCCGTGGCTCGGCACCTACCGACTCGTCGCGCTCTACGACCGGGCGCTGACCGTCGACGAGGTCGTCGCCAATCGGGACGCGGGCCCCGACCCGGTTCCGGTCGAACCGAACATGGCGCCGACGGCGACCGCGTCGGCCGACCCGTCGACCGGCGTCGCACCGCTCGCGGTGAGCCTCGACGCGTCGGCATCGACCGACCCGGACGGCACGATCGTGGCCCACGACTGGGACCTCGGCGACGGCACCGTGGCGTCGGGCCCGGTCGTCGAACACACGTACGCGAGCGCCGGCTCCTACACGGCAACGGTGACGGTCACCGACGACGACGGCGCGACCGCAACGGCGACGGTCGCCGTCACGGCCACAGAGCCCGCCGGCCCCCGGGTGGCGTGGGACCGGCTCAGCTCGGCCGACGGGGACCTGGCCGCGCCCGGGTTCCATCCCCAGCAGAGCGCGGCGATCACGTTCGACGTCGACGGCGACGGGGTCGACGAGGCGGTGGTCGCCGGCCGCTACGGCTTCGGGCCCTCCGTCGTCTGGTACGACCACGATGACGGGGCGTGGACCCGGCGGGTCATCGAGCTGGCGTCACTCCCGATGGACGTCGCCGCCGCGGCCCCGGACATCGACGGGGACGGCGACCTCGACCTCGTGATGGGCCAGGACCGCGCCGGCCGGTTCGTGTGGTGGTGGGAGAACCCCTCCCCCGACCTCGACGTCGCCCGCTGGACGCGCCGGGCGATCGCCCCGACGAACGGCGAGCGGGTTCATGACGCGGTCTTCGCCGATGTCGACGGCGACGGCCGTGACGAGCTGCTGTGGTGGGCCGACAAGCCGGCCCGCCTCGTGCTTGCCGAGGTGCCCGACGACCCGACCGTGACGCCGTGGCCGACCGGGGTCGTCCACCTGCCGACCGCGACCGCCCCGAAGGGCCTGACCGCGGCCGACCTCGACGGCGACGGCACGGTCGAGCTGGTCGGCGCCGGTTCGTGGTTCGAGTGGGTGACGTCGCCGGACGGCGAACGCTCGGTCGTCGCCCACCCGCTCGACGGCGCCACCACCGGCGGGCGGGTCGCGGTCGGCCAGCTCGTCGACGGCGGCCGACCCGAGATCGTGGTCGACTCGGGCGACACGGACGGGCCGCTGCGGATGTACACCTGGGACGGCACCGCTTGGGTCGGCTCCACGCTGGTCGAGCGCAACCGGTACGGCCACAGCCTCGATGTCGGCGACGTCGACGGCGACGGCCACCTCGACGTGCTCACCGCCGAGATGCTGGCCCCCGGTGTGGGCGACCCGGCGATGCGCGTCCTCTACGGCGACGGCGCCGGCGGCTTCGGGACGGAGCTCCTGGCCACCGGCGTCGACAACCACGAGTCGCACCTCGCCGACCTCGACGGCGACGGCGACCTCGACATCGTCGCCAAGCCCTACGGCACCGGCCTCGAGCTCTGGCTCAACCGCACGATCGGAGGCGGCTGATCAGCTCTGGTTCCGAAGCGTCTGCGTGGCGGCGAACGACACAGGGCAGGTCGCAAGTCGGATGGCCGAGCTCGGGCCAGTCGATCACCGTGTCCTCGTCGTCGATCGGAGGAGCCTTCGACATGGGATCCCGCCGCGCCATCGCTGCGGTTCTGGCTGCGGCAGCAGCCGCGCTGCTGGCGAGCGCGTGCGGGGCCGGTGAGCCCGCCGCCGGCGCCGACTCCGCCCCCACCACGAGCACGACCTCGGCGCCGGCCGTCCGGACCGACGAGCTCGTCCATCCGGACTTCCGCCCCAGCTCCGACGGCCTGCTCCGGGACTTCACCTTCACCCCGGGCGACGTCGCCGACGGCATGGCGAGGGGATCGCTCGCGCTGGGCTTCGGCGGCCCGGTGGTCGCGCCGGAGGACCTCGACCTGACCGCGACGATCGTCGACATCGAGCCGGTCGCTCGCGGGGACAGCAGCGCGCCGATGCGCACCGTCGTCGTCGAGGTCCGCAACGACCGAACCGACACGATCACCGTCAACAGCAGGCCCAACCAACCCGACTTCGCCATCCTGTTGGACACCGACGACGGGTACGGCCGCACGAACGTCTCCTCGCGGGACGAGTCCGCGGAACCTGTCGTCGTCGTGGCGCCGGGAGACACCGCGACCGTCTACGCCAGGGCCGCACAGCCGTACGGCCCGTCGTGCGAACCGGCGCAGTCGAACGATGTGACCCCGTGCGCAGGCGAGTTCGAGCTCTACGTCCTCTTCAGCGTGATCACGGGCTACCCGCCCGGCGACCCCGACGCGCCATACGAGGAGACCGGTGAGCGACGAGTCACCTACAGCACCCCTCGCGAGGTCACGCTTCCGGCGTTCTTCTGGCCCGACGGCGGCTGACCGGCCCGGCCAATGGTCGTGGCCGCGCCCGTCGACCAGGCGTCCGGCGCAGGGCGGTCACGAGCCACGCCGCCGACGCGAACACCACGCCGTCGTCGGTTCGGTGCCGGGCGACCATGGCGCGCAGCCGGTCGTGTGCTGCTGCGGCCGCCGTGGGATCGAGGTCGGTGAGGAGGTCGCCCACGTGGCGCAGGCGCAGCAGGACGTCGAGCGCCGCGTCGGCGGTCGCACCGTAGAACACGGGCTCGTCGATAGGTTCCAGCTCGATCCCGGCGAAGCCGGCGGCGCCGAGGACCCGTCGGACGGTCGCCGGGTCGCCCAGGGAGAACGGCACCAGGCGGCCGGGCTCGGGAGCCGGTGGTGATGCACCGGCAATCGCGTCGCGGGGTGCGGTGAACCACTCGTTGTGCGGCGCCTCGCGCCACACCAGCAGCACGAGCCGGCCGTTCGGGCGCAGCGCGCCGGCGATGTTGGTGAACGCCGCCACCGGGTCGGCGAAGAACATCGTGCCGAACCGGCTGAGGCACACGTCGAAGTGCGCCGTGCCGAAGGGGTGGGTCTGCGCGTCTCCGAGCTCGAAGGTGACGTTGTGCACTCCCTCGGCCTCGGCGACGCGTCGGGCGTGGTCGAGCATCGGCGCGGCGAGGTCCACGCCGGTCGCGCTTCCGCCGTCAGCGGCGGCCCGGGCGGCGTCCAGCGTCGTGCGGCCGCCGCCGCACCCGACGTCGAGGACGTGGTCCCCCGGCCCGACCGCGACCGCGGCGCGCAGGTGCACGTCGTGGCGACGGAGCTCGGCGTCGTAGAAGCCGGGGTCGAGCGGCGCGGGGACGGTCACGGCATCACCAGCCGTGCACAACCGTCGACGATCCCGCTGTGTGTGACCATCCGATCACCTCCGCCCGTGTCGACGGGCGGAGGGGCCGGAACTCATCGCCGGGCACGCAGCACCCGGCGACGGGCGTCAGCTGGCGAAGGCGCCCGGGGTGGTCATGCCCTGGCCCTTCATCAGGACGTTCCAGTACATGAACGGGAGGCCGTAGCGCTTGAGGAGCCACATGTCGGTGCGCTCCTTCTGGGTGTCGATCAGCGGGACGGTCTTGTAGGGCCGCATCGTGTAGTCGAACTCGGCGAGCAGCATCTTGTTGCGGGCCGTGACGATGGGGCACGAGGCGTAGCCGTCGTAGTGGCGGTTGATCTCGTTGCCGCGCAGCTGGTCGATGACGTTCTGGACGACGACCGGCGCCTGCTTGCGGATGGCGGCGCCGGTCTTCGAGTTGGGGCTCGAGCCGGCGTCGCCGAGAGCGAAGATGTCGGGGTAGCGGTTGTGCTGGAGCGTGTTCTTGTCGACGTCGACCCAGCCCCGCGGGTCACCGGGCACGGCGAGGGGGCACTTCTTCAGCCAGTCGGGCGCGCTCTGGGGCGGCACGGCGTGGACGAGGTCGTACTCGACCGCCTCCTTGGTGTCGCCCTCGAGGTCGGAGAGCACGACCTGGCGGCCCTCAGGGTCGACCTCGGACAGCTCGGTCTGGAAGCGGACCTCGATGCCGTAGCGGTCGACGACCTGCTCGAGGACCCGGGCGAACTCCGGGATGCCGAACATCCCCGGCGTCGGCAGGGCGAGGATGACCCGGATGTCGCGCAGGACACCTTCCTTGCGCCAGTGGTCGGCGGCCAGGTAGGCGATCTTCTGGGGTGCACCGGCGCACTTGATCGGGCCGGACGGCATCGTGAACACGGCCGTGCCCCGGCGCAGGTTCTTGATCATCCCCCACATCTTCGGGGCGAGATCGATCCGGTAGTTGGAGGACACGCCGTTGCGGCCGAGGGTCTCGGGCAGGCCCGGTACGTGGTCCCAGTCGAGCTGGATGCCGGGGCTGACGACGAGCACGTCGTAGTCGACGAGGTTGCCGTCGTCGAGCTGCACCTGCTTGGCGTCGGGGTCCACGCCGACCGCGGCCCGCCGGATCCACTCGACCCCGTCGGGGATGAGCGAGGCCTGGTCGCGGACGCTGGAGCGTGCCTTGGCCTGGCCGCCGCCGACGAGGGTCCACAGCGGCTGGTAGTAGTGCTTGTCCGACGGGTCGATGATGGCGATGTCGGGCTCGTCGAAGTTCGTGAGACGGGCGGCGACCGCGATGCCCGCGGTGCCTCCTCCGATGATGACGATGCGGTGATGAGTGGTGCCCATGTCGCCCCCTCGGTGGGTGGTGTCCGACGGTGCCCGCCAGTCCGACGGGTTCACGCCGCCGACCGTTCATCCGAATGTACGGACTTTTGGTTGTCCTGTCAAAGCAGGTCAGATGTGTTGCGGCAGACCTACCACCACCCGCCGTGGCTCAGCGGCGGTGTGAGCGCTCGTCGAGGCGTTTCGACCGGGGCGATGACGTCCGCTCGCTCCGTTCGACCGCGAGGAAGGCGTCGGCTTCGAGGACGAACGTCAACCTGCGTCGTGCCGGGGTCGGGATCGCGTACCGCCCGACGAACGCACGACCGTCGCTCGGGAGCGTGCCCGGCAAGTCGCTTCGTCCATCTCGGGCTCGGTGATCTCGCCGTGCTCGGCCTCGTACGCCTCGAGGAAGCCGTCGAGCGCCTGCATGCGCCGCTCGTGCTCGGCCTTTGTTCGCAGTGCGTCGTTCACCCAGCCTCCAGCAGCTCGCATCGACGGACGCGGCGAGCCGTTGCGTGCCGCTCATCCGAGCATGCTACGTACCTGCCAACTACGTGCCAGTCCCGCTCAGCCGAGCTCCAGGCCGAAGAGCTCGTCGAGCTCCACCGACAGCGGTTCGGTGTAGAAGAGCTTCTCTTCGTCGTCGGGAAAGCGGGTCATGAAGAGCACGTGCAGGTCGGCTCGGTCAGGGCACGGGAGGGCGTCGTCCTCGGTCAGGCACGGCGGCGAGTACGTGCGCACCCAACCGGTGCCGGTCTCGCCGGGTTCGATGGGCATGGGCGAATAGGCGACGTCTTCGCCGGCGACCTGACCGCCCCATGCCCTGCCGCCACCGACATCGACGAACACGGCGACGTCGTTGAACGGCTGCGAAGCGGTCGACTCCCGCCAGTTCAGCGGCATGTCGCTGTTGTTCTCCACGTGAACCTCGATGGCGGCCTCGTGCCGTGTGCCGACGTCAGTCTCGAGCGGATCCATGGTCTCGGTCGCCTCGATCGTCGCGTCGAGGTCCAATGCTGCGGCGGGCACCACCCGATCGAACGTCCGCCCGACCATCGCAGGGAAGGCACCCTCCATCGCGGCCTGCACGTCGCCCGGCTCGAAGGTCCACTCGTACAGGTTGAACACGGACCGGCCCTCTCGCGGCCCCGTGCCCGGCTGCGTGGACGACGTCTGCGACAACACCGAGGCGTCGTCCGTCGACCCGTCCCGGGACGCCGTCGCGTCCTGGCCGTCATCCGGAAGACCACCGCACGAAGCGACAGCAAGCGCCACGACAACAAGGCCGCCACCGAGTCTGAGCTTCTGCGACCTCACTGGTGCCTCCTCAGGGGTTCGCGGTCGTGACCAGTCTCACACGGAGGTCATCAAGGAGATCCGCCAACGGCTGGACCCTTCCGAGACCGGGTGTAACACCAATCGGAGAATTTCCCGACTCGTACGAGCAACGCAGATCAACGAACGCAGTCTCGCCAGGGACGACGACATCCCAAGGTGCGGTGTAGCTCTGATTCTCGGCGCCCTGGTGAATTCCGTAGGCGCGTCCGTTTGCGTACACAGGGCCGCCGCTGTCTCCTTGGCAGGACGCCCAATCGTTGAATGTTGGGAAGAGGGCGCCGGATCCGCCACGTCCATCGAGTTCCGTTCGTGCCCCGCAATCCGAGAACGTCACCGCTCCCGTGCGACACAGGTAGTCACCTACACCGACTGCATCCATGTTGCCGAGGGCATTGATCGGGTACCAATCAATCGTCTGTGTGATCGGACGGCTCCCGTCTGGGTCGACCTGCACGAACACACGAGGGTTCACGCCCCAACCAGAGCCATCAGCATAGTTCGGGACGATAACGATCCCCATGTCACCGCGTGCGTCGTACACGCTGTCCCACCAGGTTCCGACCCAGTGGGTGCTCCCAAGTGTCGGCTGATAAGTACGCCAACCGCGGCCACGATCGCCGGCTCCGTTCCGCTCGTCCGTCGCCGTCGCTGGGTCGTCGTGCGCGCAATGGCCAGCCGTCACGACCAACGGCAGGTTGTTGGCGAGGGACCGCACGAGAAAGCCCACCGAGCACAGAGCTCGGCGGACATCGTTGAGAACGGGCGCAGATTTCGACCGCGAGCTGACCATGAACACACCGCCTCGCAGCGGAGCATCGCACGACAAGACCTCTGTGCCAGCCAGGTTGTGCCGCCAGCCGCTGTTGTCACACGCTTGCTCCCCCGAGTCGAGCGAGTTGGTGCGAAGCACCTCGACGGCGAACGCCTCCCGGAAGGGCGCAGCCGTCGCCTCGGCGCGGGAATTGTTCTCGGTAGCGCTCAACGACTGCGGCACCGTCAGCTCGCCGCTACGACGCGCCTCGTCGAGCGCCTGGTCGGTTGGCACCGTCACCGTCAGCCCGTTGGCGACGATGTTCACACCGGCTGTCCCGCCGGCGACCCCGGAGCGACTGAGAGCAGTGTTCAGGTCCGATGCAGCGGCCCGGAGCTCATCCATCGAGTGTTGGACGACCGTGACCCGCGCGGCAGTTCCCGTGGCCTCCGACAACCCTCCCGCCTGGCGAATCACCCCGCGCAGACGCTGGGCCGAGGCCTCCGATGAGGTCAGGAACTCGCGGGATCCGTCGGTCTCGTGGTGCACGATCGCACCGGCCCAGTCGCCGCCCGCAGCGGCGAGGATCTCCTCCTCGAGCTCGGACCACTGCTTCTGCGCGACGACTCGCCGTCTGGCCTCGTCTTCGTTCAGACCCCAATCCTGTATCATCGCGCCGGCGATCATGTCGTCCACCAGTGTCCAGCCCCGATCACCGGTAGGCGGTCCGTCCGGGTCACCACTCGACCACGGAGCGACCTGGCCAGCAACGACCTCGACCGAGCCGCACGCGACAGGAGCAGTCGCATCGACGCCGTCGGGTGAAGGCGCGACGCTGTATTGGGTCAACCCTTCGGTCATGAACGGTGCCTCGAAGATGGCGCCTGCCGAGTATCCAGCGAGATCGCCGTTGACGTACACGGCGTACAGATCCGCGTCGCCAAGAGCATCCCACGAAACCATCGCAGAGCGGTTATCCGTCGCGATGACGCTACACGCGAAACCATCGCAGAGCGGTTATCCGTCGCGATGACGCTACACGCGAACGCCGATTGCTCGGCATCTGACCACGTCGCCGCCCCGATACCGCTGGCTGCGATCAGACCTGTGAGCGCAACACCGCCAGCCGCACGCTTCGCACTGATGTTCAACCGCATGAGCCCGCCTCTCTTCGCCATTGGCAAGCGTAAGTGTCGGTCGTTGCGCTCCGCGTGCGGCCCAACTCTGCGTTCGAGCGTCCGGCGCCAACCTGCAGCGACGCTGCTTCACTTCTGCACCGCTGCCGCTGAGCCTCGCCCGACGCCGTTCGTCGGTCACCGCAGGCAGGCCCGCGACACCGGCGGGGTCAGGCCTCGTTCAGCGAGGCGAGGACCTCGTTGGCGATCTTGAAGGCGTGGTTGGCGGCGGGGACGCCGCAGTAGATCGAGGACTGCAGCAGGACCTCGCCGATCTCGTCGGCGGTGAGGCCGTTGTTGACCGCGGCGCGCACGTGCATGGCCAGCTCGTCCCAGTGGCCGCCGCCGATGAGCATGGCCAGGGTGATGCAGCTGCGGGTCTTGCGATCCAGGCCCGGCCGGGTCCAGATCTCGCCCCACGCGTAGCGGGTGATCAGCTCCTGGAACGGCTCGGTGAACGCGGTCTTGTTCGCCTCGGCCCGATCGACATGGGCATCGCCCAGGACCTGGCGGCGCACGGCCATGCCCGCGGCGTGCTGGTCGGCGGCCGTGCGATCGGCCGGGTTCGGGGCAGGATCGTTCGGGTCGGCGGTGCTCACGAGGCGGCTCCCAGGTGCTCGACGACGAGGGCGGTGACCTCGTCGGGCCGTTCGACGTTGGCGATGTGGGCGGCCCGCTCGACGACCGCGAGGCGGGCGTCGGGCATCCGCTCGACGATGGCCTCGGCATGCTCCGGCGGCGTCGCCGGGTCGTCGGCGCCGGCGATGACGAGCGTCGGCTGGGTGACGGCGGCCAGCGAGTCGAGCTCGTCGAGACCGACGATCGCTTCGCAGCACGCGGCGTAGCCCTCGTCGGCACAGGCCCGGAGGTTGGTGACGAACTGCTCGACGACCTCGGGCCGCTCCTGCACGAACGCCGGGGTGAACCACCGCCCGACGGTCCCGTCGGTCACGGCGTCGGTGCCCTTCGCCCGAACGAGCGCGGCCCGGTCGCGCCACGCGGCCGGAGGGCCGAGCTTCGCCGCGGTGCACAGGAGCACGAACCGATCGAACCGCTCGGGGGCGACGCGGCCGAGGGCCATTCCCGTCATCCCGCCGAGCGACAGACCGCAGAACGACGCCCGCTCGACGCCGAGACGGTCGAGCAGGGCGAGCACGTCGGCGGCGAGGTCGTCGATCGAGTACGGGCCATCGGGCGCCGGGGACCGGCCGTGGCCCCGGGTGTCGTAGCGGACGACCCGGTGGGTGCGGGCCAGCGCCTCGACCTGCGGGTCCCACATCGTGTGGTCGGTGCCGAGCGAGTTGGACAGCACCACGACCGGCGCGTCCACCGGGCCGTCGACCGTGTGGTGGACGATCACAGGGCTCGGGGCGTTCACGACAGGGGCCTCCAGGCGGTCGGGTTCAGGCGAGGTCCCACGGGGTCATCTCCCGATGGGCGGTGACGGCGCGGTCGACGAACGTGTCGGCGGCGCCCACGTAGGCGGCCGGGTCGCGGGCGACGTCGACGGTGGCGGTGTCGGCGCCGAGGCGGCGGAGCTCGTCGGCCAGGGTCGTGCCCCGCTCGGCCACGGCACCGGCCGCGTCCTCGACCAGCCGGCGGGCCTCGGACCGGGGCGTGCCGGTACGGGCGAGGTGCTCGGTCACCGCCTCGGCGAGCACGAGGCCCCGCTGGTCGGCGAGGTTGGCCGCCATGCGGTCGCGGTCGACGTCGAGGCCGGCGACGAGATCGGCGAGGTGGGCTGCAGCTGCGCCGGTGGCGGCGAGCAGGTCGGCCATCGTCTGCCACTCGAGCTGCCACAGGCCGAGGGCGCGCTGGTGCTCGTGGGCCATCGCCGCCGGGAAGGCACCGGCCAGCGCGGCGGCGCGCCGGGCCGCGGCCCGCACCGGGATCACGCCGACCGGGTTGCGCTTGTGGGGCATGGCCGACGACCCGCCGGTACCGGCCCGCACCTCGGCGACCTCACCCTGGGCCAGCAGCCCGATGTCGGCGGCGACCTTCTCGCACGTGCCGGCGGCCGCGGCCAGTGCGGACGCGGCCAGCACGACCCGGTGGCGGTCGGCGTGCCACGGCACCACCGGAGCCGCGAGCCCGAGCTCGCTGGCGAACGCGTCGATCATCGCCGGGCCGGCGTCGCCGAACGCGGCGAGGGTCCCGGCCGCGCCGCCGAGCTGGGCCGGCAGCGTGGTCACGGTCCGTCGCAGCTCGTCGCGCACCCCGACGAGCGCAACCGCCCAACCGGCGCACACCGCACCGAACGTGGTCGGCAACGCCGGCTGGAGCAGCGTCCGGGCCAACATCACGGTGGCGCGCTCCCGCTCGGCGAGCGCGACCGCGGCGCCCGCCGCCCGGGCCAGCTCGGCGGCGACGACTGCGCCGGCTCGGCGAACCACCAGGACCATGGCCGAGTCGAGCACGTCCTGGCTGGTTGGCCCCCGGTGGACGTGGTCGGCCGCCTCGGCACCGGCGGTTGCCCGGACATGGGCCCGGAGCGCGGCGACGAACGGGATCACCGGGTTGCCGCCGTCGAGCGACGCGGCCCGGATGGCGTCGGGGTCGAGCACCGACGGGTCGGCCGCCGCCACGGCGCAGGCATCGGTCACCGCCGTGGCGACCGCCGCCGAGGCGAGGCCGACCCGGGCCGCGGCCCGGCACAGCGCCGCTTCCACCTCGACCATGGCCGCGAGCCAGGCCCGCTCCCCCACTGCGTCGGCGAGCGCGTCACCGACGGCGTACGCCGCGATCAGGGAGGCGGGCTCGGCGGGCACAGGGACAGCTCAGTCGACGGCGCTGGCCGCCTCGAGATCGCGCAGGGCGGTGAGCTCGGCCGCGGTCGGCGCCGCGGTGGTCGCCAGGTCACCGGCCACGGCGAGGTCCCAGGCGGTCGCCGCCTTCACCTGGTCGATCTCGACGCCGGGATGGATGGCGGTGAGGGTCAGCTCGTCGCCCGGGCCCTTGGAGCGGAGCACGCCGAGGTCGGTGACGACGGTGGTCGGGGCGTTGGCCGGCGAGGTGGCGAAGTCGACCTCCTCGACGAACGTGCGGGCCCCCTGGCGGACGATGACGAAGACCTCGGCGCAGTTCCGGGCGATCTCGGGGGCACCGCCGGCTCCGGGGAGGCGGACCTTCGGGTGGGCGTAGTCGCCGATCACGGTGGTGTTGATGGTGGCCCACCGGTCGATCTGGGCGGCGCCGAGGAAGCCGACCTGGATCTTGCCGCCGCCGAGCCAGTAGTTGAACATCTCGGGGATCGACACGACGAGGTCGGCGGTGCTGGCCAGCTCACCGTCGCCGATCGACAGCGGCAGGCGGGTCGGCTTCGCCCCGATCGGCCCGGACTCGTAGATGAGCACCAGGTCGGGCGCGTGGAGCAGGCGGGCGAGGTTGGCCGCGGTCGACGGCTTGCCGATGCCGACGAAGCAGGTCATGCCCGCGGTGAGCAAGCGCGACGCGGCGACGGTCATCAGCTCGTCGCTGGTCCAGGTCAGGTCGGTCCCAGGGGTCACAGTGTCAGACATGCTGGGCTCCGAGCACGTGGCGGTCCATCCAGTCGGTGAAGGTGTCGCGCTCGCGGCTGATGTCGTCCCACGCCGCGTAGAAGGCGTTGTCGCGGTGCGAGTAGCCGTCCGCGTAGGAGGGGTGGGAGCCGCCGGGCACCTCGACCACGGCATCGAGCACCCAGGCCGGCAGCGTGACCGCGCCGGGCAGCGGGGTCAGCTCGTCGACGATCTCCTCGACGGTGACGATCGCCCGGCGGGCGGCGAGGACCGCCTCCTTCTGGATCCCGACGATGCCCCACAGCTGGACGTTGCCGGCCCGGTCGGCTCGCTGGGCGTGGATGATCGACACGTCGGGGTTCAGGGCGGCGACCGCGGTCAGCTCCTCGCCGGTGAACGGGCACGTGACGGTGGCCAGGTTGCCGGTGTTGTCGAACAGGCCAGTGGTCGCGGCCCGCATCGTGGCGAAGGGCAGGCCCGAGGCGCCGGCGGCGTAGCGGTTGGCCATCGCCGCGTGGCTGTGCTCCTCGATGGCCAGGGGGGCCGGCCACCCGTGCTCGACCGCGTCGCGGAACCGGTGCAGCGAGCCGACGCCGGGGTTGCCGCCCCAGCTGAACACGAGCTTCGACGCGCAGCCCATGCCGATGAGCTGGTCGTAGATCACGTCGGGCGTCATCCGCACGATGGTCAGGTCGCGACGTCGTTGGCGGATGATCTCGTGGCCCGCGGCGAACGGGATGAGGTGGGTGAACCCCTCCAGGGCGACGGTGTCGCCGTCGTGGACGTGGCGGCCGACGGCCTCGGCCAGCGTGCAGATCTCGGCCCGCCGGCCCGCTGGGTGGTCGACGCCACCGTGGTCAGTGCGCATGGTGCTCCGCGCTCATGATGCTCCTTGTCCCGGCCCGCCCGCGGGCCGCTCGGTCGGTCGAACGTGCCCGTCAGTCGAACGGGAGGCCCGTGTAGTTCTCGGCGAACGAGACCTGCGCGGCCTCCGAGCCGGCCAGGTAGTCGAGCTCCGCCTCCTGGATCTTCGTGCCGAACGGGCCGTCCTCGTCGAAGCGGTGCATCAGCGTGGTCATCCACCACGAGAACCGCACCGCCTTCCACACCCGCGCCAGCGCCCGCTCCGAGTAGGTCTCGATGCCGGTCTCGGACCCCTTGCCGATCGCCTCGACGAGTGCCTGCGACAGGTAGTGGACGTCGGAGAACGCCAGGTTGAGGCCCTTGGCGCCGGTCGGCGGGACGATGTGGGCGGCGTCGCCGGCGAGCAGGAGCCGGCCGTGGCGCATCGGCTCGGCGACGAAGCTGCGCAGCGGGGCGATCGACTTCTCGATCGACGGGCCGGTGACCATCCGGGCGGCGACGTCGTCGGGCAGGCGCGCGTGGAGCTCGTCCCAGAACTGCTGGTCGGACCAGTCGCCGGGCTCGTCGCCGAGGTCGCACTGGACGTAGTAGCGGCTCAGCATCGGGTTGCGCATCGAGCACAGGGCGAACCCGCGGGGGTGGTTCGCGTAGATCAGCTCGTCGTTCACCGGTGGCGTCTCCGACAGGATCCCCAGCCAGCCGAACGGGTAGACGCGCTCGTAGGTGCGGAGCACGTCGTCGGGGATGACGGTGCGGCTGACGCCGTGGTAGCCGTCGCAGCCGGCGATGTAGTCGCAGTCGAGGCGGTGGCTCTCGCCGTCGTGGGTGTAGGTCAGGTACGGCGAATCGGTGGTGACGTCGTGGGGCTGGACGTCGAGGGCCTCGTCGACGATGGCGGCGCCGACGCGGTCGAGGGCGTCGTAGAGGTCCTTGGTGACCTCGGTCTGGCCGTAGACCATGACGTGGCGGCCGGTCAGCTCGCGGAAGTCGACGTGGAGGAGCCCGCCGCCGAACGCGAGGTTGACGCCGTCGTGACCGAAGCCCTCGCGGTCCATGCGCTCGCCGACGCCGGCGTCGCGCAGCAGCTCGACCGAGCCCTGCTCGAGCACGCCGGCCCGGATGCGGGACAGGACGTAGGCGCGGGTCCGCTGCTCGAGGATGACGCTGTCGATGCCGGCGGTGTGGAGGAGCTTGGCGAGGAGGAGCCCGGCGGGACCTCCTCCGATGATCCCGACCTGTGTCCGCGTCGTCGCCACGGCGCTCGCCCCCTGTGGTTGCGTCCGTCAGGGCCCCTGATGTCCCGTCCCGCAGACCTTACCGCGTGTCCGCACAGCGCGCACTCTGTTCGCACACCGCACACTCGGCCCTGTTCTGGGTTCCCCGGCCGGCACGCCGCGCCACGGCAGGAACCCAGAACCAGATCGTTCTGGGTTCCCCGGCCGGCACGCCGTGCCACGGCAGGAACCCAGAACCGCCTTCGGGGGTGTCAGGGGGTGGTGATGGCGCCGTGGCCGGCGGCGGTGAGGTCGGCGAGGTAGGCCGACGGGGAGCAGCCGGCGAGGCGGCGGAACTCCCGGACGAGGTGGCTGTGGTCGGCGTAGCCGGTGGTGGCGGCGACGTCGCTGATCGTGAACGGCCGCGGCCCGCCGTCCGGGACGGGGCCGGGCTGGGCCAACATCCCGAACAGGTCGACGGCACGGCTGAAGCGCAGGAGCCGGGCGACCGGCTTCGGCGACAGGCCGATCTCCTCACCGAAGCGGCGGATCAGGTGGCGGCGGCTCCAGCCGATCTCGTCGGCGAGCTCGTTCACGCTCACGAGCCCGCCGGTCCGCTGCAGCTGGCGCCACGCCCAGGCGGTCTCCGGCCGCACCACCGGGCCGGTGGCGGCCGCGGCGAGCAGGACCTCGTCGACGACGGCGAACCGCTCGACCCGGGTCGCCGCGTGGGCGAGGCGGTCGGTGAGCTCGACCAGGTCCACGGCGACGTCGAGCGCGGCGGTGTCGATGCGCTCGTTGGTGAGGTGGCGCATCGGCACCCCGAGCAGGCGGTGGGCCCCGATGGGCGTGAGGTCGACCTGCATCCCGCCCTGGGGACCCTGGTACTCGGTGATGACGCAGGCGTCGTGGATGCCGGCGACAAACGAGCGGTGCTCGACGGCCGGGCCGCCGTCGAACTCGAGGCGGAGCGGGTCGCCGTAGCTGAGGATGACGGTCACGCCGGGTGTCGCGACCTGCCGGCGGCGCAGGGCCGTCCGGCTGTGCTCGGTGTAGTCGGAGTAGCGCACGACGAGTCCGTCGAGACCCGGGTGGGGGCGCCCGTCGAGGACCGACCAGCGCACGCCGTCGGCCTCACCGGCGATGGGCTCGACCACGGCGGGCTCCATCGGTCCACTGTCGCACCCCGCCCCGCCGCCGGGAAGTGCGACATCGACGAGCCCGTTCTGGTCGACACGGGCCGCGACGAACGACCAGGTCGCCGTGGTGGGTGTGTAGGCCGGAACGGGTTGGGGTGGGGTGGCGCGCCGGTACCGTCGCTGGCGATGGGTGCGACGCAGCGGTGGCAGGTGGGCGAGACGATCGTCCTGCGGGAGGTGCTGGCCGGTCACATCCGGTCGGTGCGCCCGCTGCGGGTGATCGAGGACCGGCCGGGGCTGGTGGCCGGCTACCTGGTCCCGGACTCGACGGTCGGCTGGCCCCGCCTCCTCGACGGGCTGCAGAGCCAGACCCCCGACCAGGGCTGGGTCCTGCGCGAGGAACGGTGGTTCGGTCCGGGGTCGCTGTACGTGTTCTGCGACGGCGAGCCGTGGGCCGCGGTGCTGTTCCGCGACCGCGAGACGCTCGAGCCGCTGGGCTGGAAGATCGACCTGATGGACCCGCCGCGCCGGTTCGGCGCCGGTCTCGACACGCTCGACCACTCGCTCGACCTGATGGCCGAGCCCGACGGGTCGAACTGCGAGCCGAAGGACACCGACGACCTCGCCCAGCTCGCCCGGATGGCGGTCCTCGGCCCCGACGGCGCGGCCCGGGTGCCGGCCGCGGCCGACCGTGTGCGGGCGATGATCGCCGACGGGGAGGGCCCGTTCGACGGGACCTGGTTGCGCTGGCAGCCCGACCGGGCGTGGCCGGCGCTGACGCTGCCCGACGGTTGGGACGACGTCACCGGGCTCACGTCGGCGCCGGTGGCCGAGCTGGTCGGCGAGCGAGCCGCGGCGGTGCTCGGCCCGGCGGTCCCGTCCGGTCGGCCCGTCGCCCGCTCGGGCCGCGGGGCCCGGCTGCTCGAGGCCGACGGGCGCGAGCTGGTCGACCTCGACCTGGCGTCGGGCGCCGTGGCATGCGGGCACGCCCATCCCCGGATCGTCGAGGCGGTCCGCCGCCAGGCCGACCTGGTGACCGCCACGAGCCTGCTCCACGAGGGGACGGTCCGCCTGGCCGAGCTGCTGGTCGACCGGTTCGGCGGTGGGCGGGTCCGGTTCACGCGGTCGGGCCACGCCGCGCTCGCCGTGGCCGTCGCGGCGGCCCGGGCCGGCTCGGGCCGGGAGCCGGTGGTCGTGCGCCCGTGCGCCTCGCCGGGCGAGCTCGAGGCGCTCCGCCGCCAGGCCGCCGACGCCCGCGACACCGGCGGGCTGATCGTGGCCGACGAACGCCGCGGGCTGGTCACCGGAGCGCACGGGTTCGCGGCCTCGGTCGGCATCGACGCCGACCTGGTGGTCCTCGGCGAATCGATGGCGAACGGCGCACCGCTCGCCGCAGTCGTCGGCCCGGCCGAGCTGCTCGACGGCGGGTTCGTCGACGGCGGGGCGCCCGGCGGTGCGCCGGTCGAGCTGGTCCCCGACCTGCCCGATGCGGTCACCGTCGTCGCCGCGCTGGAGACGCTGCGGGTCCTCGACGACCACCGCGACGCAACCGCGGCCCGCGCCGCCCGGCTGCGGAACGCGCTCGGGGTCGACGGCTACTCGTCGCTGCTGTGGCTCGGCGGCCTCGACCGGGTCGACCTGGCCGAGCGGGGGGTCCTCGTCTCCTCGGACGGCTGGGGCGCCCTCGCGGTGCGGGAGGACGACGCCGACGCGGCCTCGGCCGACGCCGCGGTGGAGGTCGCGGTCGGTGCCGCCATCGCCGCGGCCATGGCCGGGTCCTGAGCCTCGGTCGCGCTCAGGCGCTCGTCGCGGGGACGCCCGGCGACGACCACGACCGAGATGATGGCGACGATGACCGCGACCGCGGCCGCGACGAGCTGGGGCCGGCCCTCGGGCACCGCGTCGGCCGCCGCGACCTGGGCGGCGACCTCGGGGACGAGCACGCAGCGCTCGCTGCCGTCGAGCGGAGCGCCGGTGCCGTCGTCGACCGCGACGCACACCTCGTCGAGACCGGGCCGCATCGCGACCTGGAGCGTGGTCACCGGGGCGGATCGTGCCGCCATCGGCTGCGCGGTGCCGGCGATGACGACCAGGCCGACGTCGGCGGCGTCGGCGACGTCCTCGAGGGTGACCGCGAGCGAGACCTGCTCGGGGGTCGAGTCGTCGATGCTCACGCCGGCGATGCGGGGCATCTCGAGCGGCCCGGCGGTGCCGATCGCGGTGAAGTCGGCAGCGTCGAACGACGCCTCGACGGTGAGGACCCCGGCCCGCACCGGTGAGGGCACGTCCCGACAGGTGAGCGCCACCGGCGCGGCGCCGGTCTCGCCGGTCGTCCCGCACGCCACCGGGACGCCGCCCTCGAGGCGGATGCGGATGCCGCCGGGGGGCGGGTCGACGTAGGGGTGGAGCCGGGCGGTGCAGGTGACGGCCTCACCGGCGCGGCGGGCCGCGGTGGCGCAGGCGACGTCGGCGAGCTGGTCCGACGGGTCCGAGGCCTCGGAGAGCTGGGCACGACCGGTGAAGTTGTCGAGCACCGTCTCGACCCGCTCACGGTTGACCGACCCCCAGACCGGGGTGATCTCGATCAGGTTCATCAGCGAGTCGCGGGTCGGGCGGACGACGACCGCGTCGTCGACGTAGCAGCCGCCGTCGATGTAGCCCACCTCGATCGCCCGGGCCAGATCGGCCTCCGAGGGGGCGACGAAGCCGTGGGCCACGAGCATGCGCCGGTACTCGTCGGCGAACGGATCGACCGCGCCGACGAGGTCGCCCCACCACTGCTCGGCGACGGTGCGGTCGGGGGCGCAGTTCGGCTCCCCGAGCCCGGGGGCGACGCCGGTCGGTTCGATGTACTCGTCGCGCAGCCCGAAGAGGGCGTGGCCGAGCTCGTGGGCGAACACGTCGGCGGCTTCGAGCGGGCGGCCCGCCCGGGTGGCGATCACCGCGCTGCCGAAGACCGGGTCGGTCGTGGCGTTGCCGACGTCGGCGAGGTGGGCGGCGGAGCGCCGCAGCTCACCGCTGTGGCCGAGGTCGATGACCGTGACCTGGTAGTTCGCCAGGCCGAGGCTCTCGAAGCCGCGCTCGGACGACGGGCCGTGGGCGAGGGCCCGTGGGTCGGCGAGATCGTCGGGCAGGTACCAGAGGTTGAACCGGTCGATGAGCGAGCGCATCGGCTCGATGGCGAACGGGCCGAGCTCGAGTGACGCCGCGTCGGGGTTGCCGGGATCGACGAGCCGCCCGTCGCGGTCGAGGAGGAGCGGCTCGGTGCTCACCATCGCCCGGGCGACCTCGACGAAGTCGTCCTCGGCGCCGAACCCGGAGCCGACGAGCACCATGTTGATGCGATCGGCACCCTCGACGTTGTGGTCGGCGACGAGCGGGCGCGGGGTGGCGTCGAGCACCTGGAACCGGTACTCGCCCGGGGCCTCCCGGCAGGTGTCGGGGGTCGGGCCGACGCAGAACCGGAGGGTGTACCGGCCCGGGTCGCCGGGCGGCACGGTCAGCTCGCCGCCGCCGTCGGCCGCCATGTGGACCTCGACGACGTCGACGACCTCGTCCGAGCCGCGGGCCCGGACGAACGCGTGCACGCCGAGGTCGGTGACGGCGCGGTCGAGCGACATGACCGGCAGGACCAGCGGGCGACCGTCGAGGGCGACCGGTTCGCGGGACGACCCGACGACGGTCAGCGGCTGGTCCTCGAGCGGGAGGACCTCGACGGCCGCGAACGGCTCGACGGTGCCGACGCGTGAGCGCAGCACGACATCGACGACGCCGACGGCCCCGGAGGGAACCGGGACGGCGTCGCAGCGCAGCATCTCGCCGTCGACCCGGCAGCGGCCGGACTCGGGGTCGAGGTCGGTGGTGCCGTCGACCACGGCTTGGAGGTTGGCGCCGGTGTCGAGGCCGCTCACCGTGACGAGCGCCACCGAGCAGTCGACCATCTGGCCCTGCACGACGACCGCCGGCGTGCACGACCCGGGCGCGGGCGTCCCCTCGGCGGCCGATGCCGACGCCGTGCCGCCGACCAGGAGCGCGCCCGGCGCGGCCAGGGTGGCGCACACCGCCACCAGCCGGCCGATGAGCCCCCGTGGAGTGGTCCTCCGCCTCAGCAACTGAACCGCCCGATCGTCCTTCGCCCCGATCGTCGTCCCCCCGGTCGCCCGGGGGTACCCCGGCGTCCGACGGTACGACCGCCTCGCCCGCTTTCCGCCGTGGGTGCCCGTCAAGTTTGGCCCATCGCTGGTCGCCGGGCCCACGCAGCGATCGGGCGGGGCCCGGGACGGCAACGGCGTGGCCGTCGGGCGTTCCGGCGCTCAGTCGCCGCCGCGGACGACGACCACGACGGTGGTGCCGGCCGGGACCGGCCGCCCCGGGCTCGGTGACTGGTCGACGACGGTCGGGCCGCCATTACCACCGGGCAGGCCGACCTCGTTGACGCCGAGCCCCTGGGAGGCGAGCGTCGAGCCGGCGGCGGCGGGTGAGAGGCCGACGACCGCGGGCACGGGGACCAGGCCCTGCGCCGGGGTCGTCGTGGTCGTGGTGGTCGGCGCCGTCGTGGTCGTGGTCGGCGCCGTGGTCGTGGTCGTCGACGGTGCGGTCGTGGTGGTCGTCGACGGTGC
>JAXHUH010000002.1:0-10946 GCA_034211175.1 Actinomycetota bacterium | reverse complement strand
CTCGGACGCGCGCGCCCTCGCCGCACCGACCCGCCAGTCCCCTCCTCCCGCCGACACCCGCGGCCCTGCCGCCCGACCGAACGCGCCCCACCGACCCAGGAGCTCGCGCCGTGAGCATCATCAACCCGCTGTCCGCACGGGCCGAGACGCCCGACGAGCTCGTCGACCGCGTCGTCGACGAGGTCGCCGAGTCGGTGCTCGACGTCGCCTCGGCCCGGACCATGCCGCCCGAGGCGTACACCTCCGAGGCCTTCGCGGCCTTCGAGCGCGAGGCGGTCTTCATGCGGTCGTGGCTCTACCTGTGCCACGCCAGCGAGATCGCCGAGCCCGGGGATCGTCTGTCGGTGACGGTGGCCGACGAACCCCTGATCGTCACCCGCGACCTCGAGGGCACGATCCACGTGCTCTCCGCCGTGTGCCAGCACCGCGGCTTCGTCATCCCCGACGACGACGGCGAGGGCCGCCACCTGCGCTGCCCGTACCACTACTGGACCTACGGCCTCGACGGGCGGCTCGTCGGCGCCCCGTCGATGACGCCGGCCCACGACCTCGACCACCTCAAGGCGACGATCTCGCTGCCCCGCCTGCGCGTCGAGGTGTGGCACGGGCTGGTGTTCGCCAACTTCGACCCCGACGCCGAACCGCTCGCACCGACCCTCGCCAAGCTCGACCCCGAGGTCGCGCCCTACGGGTTCGAGGACCTGGTCGTCGTCGACTCCCGGACGTTCGCCGACCTGCCGTTCAACTGGAAGAACATGCAGGAGAACGCGCTCGAGCAGTACCACACGACCTACGTGCACCGCGGCTGGCACGAGAACGCGCCGGCCCACCTCGTCACCCACCCCACCTTCGAGGAGGGCGAGGGCGGTGTGTTCCGCCACGCCGGGCTCGTGCAGCGGGCCGGCGAGCCCATCGAGGGCTTCCCGCCGTTCCCGGTCATGGAGGGCCTGCCCGACGAGCTCTACGAGCGCATCCTGTTCTTCGCGGTACCGCCCCTGAACTTCGGCGCGGTCGAGGCCATGGGCATCAAGATGTTCCGGATCGTGCCGCAGGCGGCCGGCCTGACGACGCTGACCATCACGTGGCTCTACCCGCGCTCGACGATCGCGCGCGACGACTTCGACGAGCTGATGGCGGGCCAGCTCGCGCTGATCGAGGCCATCGACCAGCCCGACCTCGAGTCCAACATCGGGATGTACCGGGGCCTGCGGTCGCGGTTCGCCCCCCGGGGCCCGTACTCGCCGTACGAGGCGACGCTGCCCCAGTTCAACGCCTGGTTGCTCGAGCGCTACCGGGCCGAGCAGGCGAGGCGGCGTTGACCGACACCGCGTCCGGCGCCGACCGCGCCGGCCGCTCCGCCCCCACCGCCGGCGACCGCCGCGGCTTCTGGCTGATGGTGGCCAGCGCCATCCTCTTCGGCGGCACCTTCGTGCCGTCACAGGCGGCGCTCGACGACATGAACCCGGTCAGCGTCGTCGCCGTCCGCTTCTGGGTCGCGGCCCTCGTCCTCGTCCCGCTGCTGGTGCGCGACCGTGAACAGGCCCGGGCCCCGGTCGCCGGGCGCTTCGCCGGCCCCCTCATCGCCGGCACGGTCAACACCGTCGGGTTCATCACGATCAGCGCCGCACTCGAGCGCACGACGGCGAGCAACACCGCCTTCCTGTCGTCGCTGTCGGTCGTCGTCGTGCCGATCGTCGTGCTCGTCGCCACCCGGACCCGACCGCCCAAGGCGGTCCTCGCCGGCGTGGCCCTGGCGGTCGCCGGCAGCTACGTGATGACCGGGGCGACCCTCCACATCGGCACCGGTGACGGGCTCGCCCTCCTCGACGCGCTGATCGCCTCGGGCCACATCCTGTCCGTGGCCTACTTCGCTCCCCGCCTGGCCTCGGCCTGGTTCAACGTCGGCCAGCTCGCCGTGTCCGCGATCGTTGCGACCCCTCTCCTGCTGCTGACCGGCCTCGGCGACGTGACCGGACGGGCGTTGCTGCTGGCCGCGCTGTGCGGGGTCGCCCAGGCGGTGGCGCTGACGTTCCAGATCGCCGGGCAACGACGCCTGTCGCCGACCTCGAGCGTCCTCGTCCTCCTGCTCGTCCCGGTGACCGGGGCGGTCATGGGCTGGTGGCTGACCGACGACACCCTGACCGGCGGCGACCTCCTCGGCGGCGCGCTGATCATCGCCTCCGTGCTCACCGTGCGGCTCGTCCCCGCCGGCTCCCGGCGGCGCCCGGTGGCCGACCCCGGCGACACGATCGGCTCCCCCGGATAGCGCGCACCACCCGACCGTTCTGGTCGACATCGTGGGGTCGCCGACCTGGGACGACGCGGACGGCGACGTAGACCAGAACGGGGTGGGTGGGCGCGGACGGCGCGGGTGTCGCGACGGTCGGTGCCGAAGGTCACCGGTCGTCGGTCGAACCCGACCGGGCGGGCGCTCGTAGGTACCGGCGGAAGCACCGGACGCACCACCTACGAGCCAGGGAGCCATGACATGCGCGTACGACCCGTCCTCGGAACCGCCGTCGCCGCCGCCGTGCTCGGCGCGGTCTTCTCGCCGCTGAACCCCGTCGCCGGCGCCACGTCCGACGGCTACGAGTACAACGACGAGCCGGTCGAGATCGAGATCCTGGCACCGCGCTCCGACGAGAACGTCGGCATCGAGAACGCCGGCTTCGTCGTCGACCTGGCCATCGAGTACCCGAGCCTCACCGCCGCCGGCTTCGACGGCCTGCAGCTCACCGGCCCCGCCGGCCACGCCGACATCGCCCCGTTGCCCGGCGGCTTCGGCCCCGGCGCCGACGAGAAGGTCCCCGGCCTCGTCGTCCTGATGGCCGGCGCCCAGAACCCGGGCCAGAACTTCGCCGGCGTGTTCAACCTCACCATGGTCGGCGACCGTGACGAGGACAGCGCCACCATCCACGACACCTGGCTCGTCGGCGCCGACGCCTTCGGCACCGGCCCGACCACCCTCACCGTCGCCGTCGTCGACGACCTCGACGGCAACGGCGTCTACGACGACGCACCCGACTCGATCGCGGACCTCGACGGCAACGGGGTCATCGACGAGGACGATCTCGAGCTCCTGGGCGTCGCCTCCGACGTCGAGGACGTGGACTTCGAGATCAACCCGGCAGCCGCCTGACGTCCTCCTCATCGCCAGCGGCGAGCCGTGTGACGGGCCGGGCCCGCCCCCTTCCGGGGGCGGGCCCTGCTCGTGTCCCGAACGTCCCCGCCGCCGCCCGGGCTGCTCAGGCGGGGGCGTAGAGGCGCTCGGAGGCGCGGCGGGCGCCCTCGGCGAGCGACGCCAGCTTCATCCACACCACCTCGGGCGCCACGTCGCCGAGACCCGACGCGGTGGCGAAGCCACAGTCCGTCCCCGCCTGGACCCGACGGGGGTCACCGACGATCTCGACCGCCGCCAGGATGCGGTCGGCGACGACCTCGGGGTGCTCGACGTAGTTGTGGGTCGTCTCGATCACCCCGGCGACCAGCCCGAACCGGGGCGGCAGGCCACCGTCGGCCAGCAGCTTCAGCTCATGGGCATGGCGGGGGTTGGCCAGGGCCAGCACCAGCTGGCCGGCGCGGCACTCGGTGACGATCGGCAGGATCTCCTCGAGCGGCACGTCCTTCACGTGGGGGCCGTCGTAGTTGCCCCAGCACACGTGGAGCCGAACCCGCTCCGACGGCAACCCGGCGATGGCCCGGTTGATCGCCGCCACCACCAGCCGGCAGAAGTCGAGGTACTCGCCCCGCGGCTTGCGTCCGAAGGCGACCGCGCCGTCCATCGCCAGGTCGGGCGCGTCGATCTGGAGCACGAACCCCGCGTCGACGATGCGCCGATACTCCTCGGTGAGCCCCGCGACGAGCGCGGCGACGTACTCCTCCAGCGTCTCGTAGGCCCGGTTGGTCATGGCGGTGGCGACGATCCCGGGCGACGGGGCGGTCACGAAGCAGCGCTGCGCACCGGCCGCGGACGCGGCGCGCCCCAGCTGGTCGAGCTCGCGGTCGATCGCCTCCGGTCCCGACCACGACACCTCGCCCTCGGCCGCCGGCACCGCGAGCAGCGAGACGCTGTCACCGGACTCGCTGAGGCGGGCCTTGCGGGCCAACAGCGACGGGACCTCCATCAGGTCGTCGAACGGCCTCGTGTCGCCCGTCCCGCCGAACCCGCGGAACCGGTCGCGGACGTAGGTGAAGAAGCTCTCCCGCCCCATCTCCCCGTTGCCGACGATGTCGAGGTCGAGCTCGACCTGGCGGGCGACGATCGCGGTGGTCGCGTCCTCCACGGCGGCATCCAACCCGGCGGCATCGTAGGGCTCGCCCCGGCTCTTGCGGGCCAGCAGCGCGGCCAGCGCGTCGGGGCGGGGAAGGCTCCCCGCGTGGGTGGTCAGGATCCGGGCGGTCATGCGCGTCCCCCTCGAAGCGCCGCGGCCGACCTCGTCGTCGGCACGCGATCCGGACATGCTGGCACGCGCCGCCCGAGCGCGTCGGGTGAACCACCGAGCGCGTCGGGCCCGGGCCGCTCAGCCGGCGGCGGGGAGGAGCTCGGTCACCCAGCTGTGGGTCATGACGGTGGGGCAGGCGAGGCACAGCCGCTCCATCTCGCGCACGCCCAGCTTCACCCACTCCGACGCCGGCGGCGCCTGGATCCACAGGCGGCCCTCCTCCGGAACGGACGCGACCGTGAGCGTCCCGACCTGGCGCTCGACCCGGTCCTTCACCCACGCGGTGGGCTCCCGCCCGATCGCCGGCGGGATGGGCGACGGCTGGGTCACATCGAGCAGCAGCACCGGCGCCCGGGTGGCGAGCGCCCAGAACTCCGATGGCGTCAACCAGGCGACCTCGCCGTCCGACCGGCGGCTGATCCCGATGATGCGATCGGAGCCCAACCGGGGACGTGGCCGGATGATCACGAGCTCGTGGGCCTCCGACAGCGGGATCGTCGGGCTGCCCCAGAACGCGTTCGACCCGGAGATCGTCCACTGGTCAACGTTCACGGTGGTCACGCCGACGGTCCTCCGCGGGTGTTCGGGCTCGTCCGTTCGTCCGTGTACCCCGTTGCCCGCCGCCGGCCGCACTGCACCGAGCGGTCGTCCCACCACCCACGGAAGAGTGCATTGTTCCACGCGGTGTACGATCCCGAAAATGACGGCGGTACCGGCCGAGGACGACGAGCACCACTTCGTGCTCACGTCCTTCCACGACGTCATGGCGCCGGCGGAGGTGTACCAGGCGGGTGAGGCGATCACCGTCGTCTGCCCCAACGACCGCGACGAGCGTCGGCGGGTCGTCGACTTCCTCGCCGGGCTGACCTTCGGTGTCGGCGGCACGATGCGCAAGCACGGCCCGTCGACCTACCGCCTCCTCCACACCTGACCCTGACCCACACGGGTTCGGGACCGGATCCGGAACTGGCGTGGTTCTCTGCTCCGCGCGCCGTCGTTCTCCCACGCCGGTTCGGGATGAGTCGGTGGGGTGGGCGCGACGAACGGGAGCGCTGGCGGGGCGCTCCCGTTCGTCTTCCGCCACCCGGCCGTCGGTCCGCTCCAGGGCGATGGTCGGACCGGCAACCGCAACCGGTTGGAAGTGGCGACAACCGGTCACGGCGCACAGGCGACGTGGGTGATGCGGCGTGCGCGTGCCCGCGGCTGTCGGCTCGTGTCCGCCGCATCCCGTTACCCCGATCCGACGAGGCGGCCCGGCCCCGGTGACGACGAACGGTCAGGATTTCTCCCCGCCGACCCGCCGACCCGCCAGCCCGGCGTCAGAGGCGCACGTCGTTGCGGTGGAGCGTGTGCGCGCCGAGCAGCTGCACCTCGTAGACGAAGGGTGCGTTGAAGCTCATGTTGCGCACGCACAGGAGGTGCTTCTTGTGGCGGACCGGGTTGATCGGGCGCACCCGGTCCCACCGGCCGACCGGCAGTCGCTGCCACGACAGGTTGCTGCTGTGGGGGTGGTAGGCGGTCCTGTTCTGGAAGTACGCCTTCGCCTCCGCCCCGCCGCCCTGCAGGCCCCGCACGTAGGCCCGGTAGGTGCTGGGCAGCGCACCGCGGGTCAGGTAGCAGTCCCGTCGCCGCGCGCCGACCTGGGGGTCGATCCGCATCCGCACGTACCCCTCGAACTCGCCGCGGTCCGCACGGACGCTGCGGGCATCGACCGTGAGGCCGTCCGCGAGGTGCGGCGCATCCCCACCGCCTGCGACCTCACTGGACGGGACCTCACTGGACGGGACCTCACCGGACGGGACCTCACCGGACGGGACCTCGCCGCCTGACGGGACCGGCCGGCCGGGGCCGGCGAGGAGCTCGGCCGGGGTGACGGCCAGCACCCAGTCGACGACACCGACGGCTCCGAGCGCGCGGATGGTGTCACGCCACTGCGGGCCGTGGGCGGCGAGCTCGGCGAGGCGGGCGAGGATCACGTCGTCGACGAGCTCCGCGGTGTCCGGTCGACCGGGCCCGTCGTGGAGGAGCCCGTCGATCGAGGCGTCGCGGCGAGCGGCCGCCAGCCACGGGTCCACCTCACCGAGGTGGGCCGCCACCCGGTCGAGGACCTCGCGGGTCAGGTACGCGGGACCGGCGGCCGGCGGGCGCACCTCCATCGGCACGTGGTCGGCGGCGAAGGTGAACCCGTGGGGGGCGCGGAGCACCGTGTCGAGGTGGGCGTCGTCGGGGCAGCGAATCGTGATGTCGAACCGCTCGCCGTCCGCGTCGAGGTAGCGCAGGTGGAGGTCCCAGCCCGCCGCGTCGGTCTCGACGAGGTCGACCACGTCGAGCCCGTTGCCCACCGTCGCGTCGGGCGCCACCAGGGGCCCGGGCATCGGCACGACCGTCCCGCCGTCGTTGCTCATGACTCGTCCTCTCCTCGCTCGTACACGCACCGGAACCCGACGTTCGGCAGCCCGATCGAGACGGCCGTCTCCAGGTCCCGGCTGAAGTCCTCCCACTGCAGAGCGACGAGGGGGTCGGTTTCGTACGGGGTTTCGCCCGGGGTGAGGACGGCGGTCGTCATGTCGTCCATGACCGCGTCGCCCGGTCTCGGCGCGCCGGCCGGGGTGCGGGTCCACTCCTTCACCCCGTCGGCCAGGAAGCGGACACCTTCAGGGGTGGCGTTCGGGTCGTCCGCCGTGAGGTCGAAGGCGGTCCCCGCGTCGTCGTCGACGATTCGGGGGTCGACGAGGTCGTCCCAGGCCGGCCACGGGCGGCTGCCTCCGCCGGTGAGCGCGGCGATCCACTGCGCCGCGGTCGGCAGGGTGCCCCCGACGGCGGCGCAGAACGCCTGCCCGTCGAGCGCGGTCACGTAGCGGATCGGCTCGTCGAGGACGTCGGTGGCGAACAGGTCGACGCCGCGCCCGGCGCGGGGTGCGGTGCACGCGAGCGGGCGGTCCTCGAGGCACGCCAGGTAGCGGCGGGCCGAGACCGGGGTGCGGTCGATGGCGAAGGCGGCGAGGTCGGGCACCGTGATCTCGGCGACGTCGTCGGCCCCGGGCCGCGCCTCGGCGAGCGGATCGGCCTCCGAACGCAGCAGCTCGGAGGCGGCGAACCCGAGCCCGGCGGCCAGCACCACCGCCACGACCGCCGCGACGCCGGCGAGGATCCGGCGCTGACGCCGGAGACGGCGGTCGAGCCGGCGGCTGGCCGCGACGAACTCGCCGTGTACGGCACCGAGCGACGGCCACCGGGCCACGACCTGCTCGGCCTCGGCCAGGCGGGTGCCGTGCCACAACCAGCCGTCGTCGCGGCCGCCCTCGGCCCAGCCGAGCGAGTCGGCCTCGAGCTGGCTGCGGGCCCGCAGGAGGTCGTGGTCCTCCTCGAGCCACCGCCGCAGGGTCGGCCACTCCCGGATCAGCGCCTCGTGGACCAGCTGCGCGAGGTCGTCGTCGACGACCACGAGCCGGGCGTCCTGGAGCGTGGAGACCACGGCGATGATCGCCGAGGCGTCCTCGGGCCGATGCCACAGCTCGGCGAGGCGCACCCGGCGGGCGGTGTCGGGCGCACCGCCGATCCCGGGCACGACCAGCGCCCCGAGCACCCGACGCACGAGGGGGAGCTGGTCGCGGGGCACGGCTGCGAGCGCGGCGTCGGCCTTGCGGGCGATGGCACCCGACACGCCGCCGACGGCCTCGTAGTCGGCCAGGGTGAGCGTGCCCGGCTCGCCGTGCATCCACGTCTCGGCCATGGCCAGGGACACGAGCGGCAGCGCGGTGGTGACGTCGTGGCACGCCTCGACGACGGCCTCGGTCAGCTCGTCCGGCACCTCAACGCCGGCGCGCGCCGCGGGCTCGGCGACCACGCGGCGCAGCTCGGCCGGCGTCGGGGCCGTGACCGCGACCTGGTCGTTCGCCGCGAGCTGGCCGAGGTCGCTCGTCTCGAGCAGGCGGCCGTAGAAGTCGGCCCGCAGGGCCACCACCACCGACACGGCCAGATCGGCCTGCGCGGTCAGCCCGACCAGTGCCCGGCAGAAGCGGTCCCGCTCGTCGTCGGACGCGAGGGTGAACACCTCCTCGAGCTGGTCGACGACGACCACGAACCGCTCGACGTCGGGCGCGGCGGCCGCCAGGGCGGTGGCGAGGCGCCCCGGTGCGCCGACGGACGCCAGGTCGGTCCCGGCCGCGGCGGCGAGCGCCTCGACCGGGTTCGCACCGGGGGCGGGGACGAACACGAGCCGGGTGTTCGCCGTCCGCCGGGCCCGGGGCACGAGCCCGGCCCGCAGCAGCGACGACTTGCCGCTGCCGGACATGCCGACGACGCAGACGAAGCGCGACGCACGGACCCGCTGCACCAGGCGCTCCAGCAGCCGCTCCCGCCCGACGTAGACGTCGGCGTCCTCCGGCTGGAACGGTGCGAGGCCCCGGTACGGGCAGGCTCCGGGACCTTCGGCGGGAGCGTCGCGCAGCTGCGGGTCCTGGACGACGATGCGGTCGCGCACGGACCGGTACTCGTCGGACAGCTCGATGCCGAGCTCGGCGGCGACCTCCTCCGCGCCGTGGCCGATGCGCAACGCCTCGGGCGCCCGGTCGTCGCGGTAGAGCGCCTCCATCCGCAGGCGCCAGAACCGTTCGTGCTCGGGGTGGGCCACCGTCAGCGCCTCCAGCTCCCCGATCACGGCCCGGTGGCGGCCGTGGCGCAGGTCGAGCTCGACCCGATCGCCGAGCGCGCCGAGGCGGAGCTCGGTGAGCTGGCGCGCCACCTGGTCGAGGCGCTCGGTCGAGGCGACACCGAGGAACGGGGTCTCGCTGCGCCACGAGGTCAGCGCCTCGGCCAGGCGGTCGCGGGCGGCGACCGGGTCGGTCGCCGCCAGGTGGCGGGCCGCGGCGACCTCGTCCTCGAAGCGCCACGCGTCGACGTCCTCGCGGGCGACGTCGGCGACGTAGCCGCCGGCGACGCTGCGGATCACCTCGTGGTCGGCGTCGCCGAGGCGGCGCCGCAGCGCACTGACCTCGGTCTTGATCCGCGTCGCCCGCGGCTCGCCGCCGTAGAGCTCGTGGGCGAGCCAGTCGACCGAGCGGCCGATGCCGGGCTCGGTGAGGAGCAGGGCGAGGATCCCGGCCGGCTTGCCGCCGCCGAGCTCGATGGTCTCACCGTCGCGGGTGGCCGTCACCGGGCCGAGCACGCCGAACCTCACGTCGGCCAACTTCAGCACGTCACCGGCCACGCTGCGAAGAAGTTCGACCCGACGGCGGTGCCGTGGACGCGCCCGGCGGGTGGCTCGCGACGTCCCCCGTGACGTTCAGGTTTCCGACCCGGTCCGGTCCGATGGTCCGACCGTAGGGTCGTGCCCGGGTCGACCCTCCATCGCCCCCGGTGACCGGGGAAGGCCCGGCCGACGTGCGCGCACCGCACCCGAGAGGAGCCCCGCCGTGGACCCGTCAACCGCCCCCGAGATCCCGGTCATCGACATCTCGGGCTTCCTCGCGGGCACCGACCGCGCCGCGGTCGCCGCGGCGGTGGCCGACGCGTGCCGCACGGTCGGGTTCCTCCAGATCGTGGGCCACGGCATCGAGACGGAGGCACTGGACGCGGCGTACGCGGCGATGGCCTCGCTCGTCGAGCTGCCCGAGCCCGACAAGGACGCCCACCAGTGCCCGAACGGCCACCCGTTCCGGGGCTACAGCCGCCACACCCACCCCGACGGTCGGGTCGCCCAGGAGCGGTTCCAGATCAACCGCTTCGACGACGCCGCAGCGGCCGCCGCCGCGGGCGTGCCGGCGCGCTACGGCGACTACTTCGTGGCGAACGTGTGGCCGGATCTCGACGGTTTCGAACCGGCGCTGCGGAGCCTGTTCGCCCGCACCCAGCTGCTCGGCGCCCGGATCATGGAGCTGTTCGAGCAGGCGCTCGGCGTGGCGCCGGGGAGCCTGGTGCGCTCGGTCGAGCCCAACGTGTCGTGCCTCGCCGTGAACCACTACCCGGCGTCGGGCGTCGTCGGCACCCCCGACGCCGAGCCGGTCATCCTGCTGCGCGAGCACCCCGACTCGGGCACGCTCACGATCCTCCACCAGCGCGGCACCTACGAGGGGCTGCAGATCCTCGACCCCGGCGGCGAGTGGCGGCCGGTGCCGGTGCGCGAGGACGCGTTCGTCGTGAACATCGGCGAGCTCATGGCGCGGTGGACGAACAACCGCTGGCGCTCGACCCGCCACCGGGTGGTCGGCTCGCCCGACCCGGCCGATCACCGCACGACGATCACGACGTTCCACCTCCCGGCGGTGGACACGACGGTGGCCCCGCTCGCCGAGCTCGTCGGCGACGCCACCCCGGCCTACGAGGCGGTGACGCCCTACGAGTGGGAGCGCATGTTCCTCGAGACGGTCAGCGCCACCTACGAACGGACCCGGGCCCCCGCCTGAGCGGCGGAGAGCGGGAAGCACCGCCTGAGCGGCGGAGAGCGGGAAGCACCGCCTGAGCGGCGGAGAGCGGGAAGCACCGCCTGAGCGGCGGAGAGCGGGA
>JAXHUH010000001.1:0-25573 GCA_034211175.1 Actinomycetota bacterium | reverse complement strand
CGGAGCCCTTCTGTTCTGGAGCTTGTGGATCTCGACAACCCACATCTTCCCAGCTCAGAAGGGCTCTTCCGCGCACCCGCACATCACCGAATCACATTCGCCATGACCATTCGGGGCTAGAGCGATCATGACGACGACGCCCAAGGCTGAACGAAGGAGTAGATCCGTGTACCCAAGACCCACGGATTCGGGCGATGTGCCAAGCTCTGCCAGGAAGATCGTCGTTGGTAGGCGGAGGGCGACATACAGGGTTGTGGTGAGAAACGTTATCATCAGAGGGCCGACATCCTTTGCCCACTGAATGACGCGGAATTGTTCGGACATGCGTTAGATCCTACGGCCGAGAAGCGTCGATGCGGCGTACTCAACGATTGCTGTGGGTGGCGGGGTGCCGTACCGGTGCGGCGGTTCACAGTCATCAGTTCCAACGTGCGGCCGGCGCCGACGAGCCTCAGGTGGTGGGTCGATTCGACCGGGCGGGGGAGTGGGCGGTCGACGGGTATCGGCATCCGACGGCGTGGGTGAAGGATCGTTGTCGGCAGAGCAAGCGTGCTGCTGGTGGGCGCGTACGGCTGGCTCGGAACATGAACAAGTTGCCGATCGCTGCCGAGGCGTTCGCTGATGGGCGGATCGGTGCCGAGCATGTCGAGCGGATCGCCGCGGCGAGGATTCCGGAGCGGGTCGATGCGCCTGCGGATGCTGAAGAGATGCTCGTCGGCAATGCCGAGCGGCTCAGCCACAAGGACTTCGTGAAGACGGTGGCGTTCTTCGAAGAGGTCACGGCCCGTGACGACGCACACCCGAACCCGGGTGAGGAGAAGCGGCGCTGCCACTCGACCCGGACCTGGGACGGGACGGGCAAGGTCGATGCGGTGTTGGACCCGGTCGGCTGGTCGAGCTTCGACGAGTGCCTCCGGCGGATCGAACAGGAGCTGTTCGACGCCGACTGGGCGGCGTGTGTCGGCGAGCACGGGAAGGACGCGTCGGCCGACAAGCTCACCCGCACCCCGAGCCAGCGGCGGGCCGACGCACTCGTCGAGATGGCCCATCGGGCGGCGACGGCGCCGAAGGACGGCAAGCGGCCCGAGCCGCTCGTGATCCTCCACACTGACGCCGAGACGTTCACCGAGCACGTCAAGGCCGAGGGCGGCGCCCCGGCCGACCCGCCGGCCGACGGCACCTGCGAGCTGCAGGACGGCACCGTCGTTCACCCCCGGGTCGCGATCGCCGCGGCCATCGAAGGCCACGTCCGGCGCCTCGTGTGGCAATCACCCGGGGTGGTGCTCGACTACGGCCGCAAGCAGCGGCTGTTCGCCGGCGTGCTGCGCCAGCTGCTCCAGGTCCGGGACCGGACGTGCGACGGACCTGGCTGCGACATCGACGCCCGCCGGTGCGAGGGCGACCACCTGCAGGGCTGGACCGACGGTGGCCGCACCGACCACATCAACGGGCGATGTCGCTGCACATGGCACCACCGCCACAAGCACCAGTTCGAGATCACCCTCGACCCGGTCACCGGCCGCACGCGCTGGACGCCCCGCCGGCAGTAGCCCGGTTTGACCGCTGCAACCCGGTCCGCGCTCCGGCGCAGACCGGTGCACCGGCGCGCCCCGGCGCAGCGATGCCGGGGTGCGCCCACGGGTCCGGATGTCAACCGAGGTGCCGCTGCGCGGCATCGAGGATGAAGCGGGTCAAGGCGAGGCGCCGGGTCAGCTGCGGCGAGCCGAGGTCGTCGTAGGGGATGGCGGTGAAGCCGCTGCGCAGGAGCAGGGTCCCGGCGTACGCCGCGGCCACCTCCTCGGCGCTCGCCGGCGACGCGACGGCGTTCGGCGACACGGTCGGCGGCGGCCGACAACCCGGCCCACAGCTCGTCGTCGGCGAGTGGGCCCGGGCCCCGGGCGAGGCCGTAGCGCACCGACACCGCCAGCCCGTAGCCGGTTCGAAGCCGGTCGACGCGATCGCCTCCCGGGTGGCGAGGGCAGCAGCGTTGGGGCGGCCCAGCATGCCGGCGGCACGGGCGTAGCGCTCGACGGTCCACGGCGACGGATCGGCGTCGACCTCCTCCATCCAGACCGCCACGCGGTCGTCGCCCAGCTCCACGACGCGGAACAGGTGGGGCGGGCGCGTCCCGGGCGGGAACGACCCGGCGAACGGCGGCTCCCACAGCGAGAGCTCCTCCCTCCACGGGAACAGCGTGACGAACGCCTCCGCAGCCGGAGGCGGCAGGTGCTCGAGCGTCGGCCAGTGCCGAACGTGCTGGAGGACCTTGACGAACGCCGACCAGCTCCTGCCATCGGGCCGGGTGCCGCTGAGTCGCAGGAGCGCCCCGGTGGCGGGCGACCCGAAGGCATACGGCTCGACCTGTACCCGGGGCGACGCCTCGTCCACCGCATGGCCGAGGACGTCGGCCAGCGAGTCGCCTCCGAGCAGGGAATCGACGGTCCACGTGACCGCTCCGGGCTCCGTTGACATGGCGCATCCCTTCGAGATGACCCGAGCGAGAGTGGGAAGGTTACCTTACTAATCCGAAAGCTAAGGTCTCCTTATGAGTTCCGTCAACCCCGAACACGTCTTCACGCTGCTGGACCGGGCGCTCCGCGCCCTGCGGGACGACATGGGGGTGCGCATGGAGCAGGCGTCGGTCGACGAGCTCCGGTCCTCGCAGCGTCGGCTGTTGAGCATGGTTCCCGACGAAGGGATCCGGGTCACCGACCTGGCCAACGAAGCCGGTATGACCGCCCAATCCCTCGGGGAGTTCGCCCGTGAGCTCGAACGCCTCGGCCTCGTCGAGTTCGGCCGGGACGCCAACGATGGCCGTGTTCGCCTCATCTCTCTGACCCCCCGCGGCCGGCGGATCGAGCGCGAGGGAGACGCCGTGATCCGGGCCATGGAGGCGGACTGGCGTGCCCGGCTGGGCGCTGACGACTGGGACCGCATGTGCGCCGTCCTCGCCCGCATCGCCGATGGCGCGTAGGCGCGGCGTTTGACACGTCGCGCAGTCGTGGGATTCACTCCTGATCACAGGAACGGAACAGCGTTCCACTGAGTGAAACGCAGGGGGATGATGGCTCGCGACGACGACGGCGAGGACGCGCCGCGGCGGGGGGCGACGGCGCGGGTGCTGCAGGTGCTCACCACGCTCGGGGCCGGGCAGCCGCCGCACTCGTTGGCCGACCTCGCCGAGGCGACCGGGCTGGCCAAGCCGACGCTCCTGCGCCTGCTGCGGGTGCTCGAGGACGAGGGGTTCGCCGCCCAGGACCGGGACTCGCGCTGGCGGCTCACCACACTCGTGTTCGAGCTCGGGTGCTCCGCCGTCGGGCTCGACCACGCCATGGCCGAGATCCGCTCCGCCCTCCGCTCGCTTGCCGAGGTGACGGGCGAGACCGTCGTCTACGTCGTCTACGACGCCGGCTACACGGTGTACGTCGAGACGGTCGAGTCCCAGCACCCGATCCACACGTCGGTGAAGCTGGGCAACCGGGTGCCGGCGCTCGCCACCGCCACCGGCCGGGCGATGCTCGCCTGGCTCGACACTGCGGAGCGCGACCGGGTGATCGATGCCGGCGCCGCCGCGGCGGGCACGACCCCCGAGGCGCTGCGAGCCGAGATCGACGAGACGCGGACCAACGGCCACGCGTTCAACCGCGACGGCCTGTGGCCCGGCGTCTGGGGCCTCGGCGCCCCGGTGTTCGACCGCTTCGGCCAGGTCGTCGGCGCCGTGGGCCTGTCGGCCCCCGTCGACCGCCTCCCGGACGACGTCGGTCCCGTCGCCAACGCGGTCGCCGATGCCGCCCGTCAGGCCTCCGCCCGCGCCGGCGCACCGGTGGGATCACGATGAGCGAGCCGGGGACCAACGGCATCGCCGTGAGCGAGACGGCTACCCAGGCCGATCCCAAGGTCCGGGTCGAAGGTGCCACCCGCGTCTACCGCTCCCGCCGGGGCACCGACATCGAGGCGCTCGCGCCGGTCGACCTGTCGATCGGCCAGGGCGAGTTCGTGTCGGTCGTCGGGCCTTCCGGCTGCGGCAAGTCGACGCTGCTGCGCATCGTCGGTGGCCTCGTCCGGCCCACCGACGGCCAGGTCCTTCTGCGCCACGACGACCCGGCCCGCCAGCTGTGCGCCACCGTGTTCCAGGACTACAGCATCTTCCCGTGGCGCACGGTCGCCAAGAACGTGAGCCTCGGTCTCGACGCCCAGCGCCTCGGGCGCGACGAGATCCGGCAACGGGTCACGAGCTGGCTCGGGCGGGTCGGCCTCGACGGGTTCGCCAATGCCTACCCCCGCCAGCTCTCCGGCGGCATGAAGCAGCGGGTCGCCCTCGCCCGGGCCCTGGCCGTCGAGCCCGAGATCCTGCTCATGGACGAGCCGTTCGCCGCGCTCGACGCCCAGCTCCGCACCCTCCTCCAGGAGCAGCTCCTGCGCATCTGCGAGGAGGAGCGGCGAACCGTCCTGTTCATCACCCACAGCCTGGAGGAGGCGATCCTCCTGTCCGACCGCGTCGTGCTCCTCACCCGCCGGCCCGGGCGGATCAAGGCCGAGTTCACCGTCGACCTGCCCCGCCCCCGGTCGATGGAGCTGCGGGGCCACCCCGAGTTCGGGCGGCTCGAGAACGAGATCTGGGACCTGCTGCGCGACGAGGTCGAGGACACCGTCCAGGGGGTGGCGCGATGACCGTCCGAGGAGGCAGCGACACCGCAACGACAACGGCTGCGGCGTCGGCACCCGAGCGGCGCGAACCGAGGCGTGGCCCAGCCGGGTCCGAGATCGTCGTCCGCGCGCCCGGCGGCGCCGAGGTCGACTTCAGGGGCCACCTCCGGCGACGCCGACTGCGCAACTGGGCACTCGGGCTGTCTGTGCCGGTCCTCGTCCTCGTCGCCTGGCAGGTGTGCGCCGACCAGGGCTGGATCGACTCCCGCTTCTACGGCTCGCCGTCCGCCGCGTGGAGCGAGGGCGTCGGCCTGGTCACCGACGGAACGATGGCCGAGAACCTCTGGATCACGGTCCAGCGGCTCGTGCTCGGCTACGCCATCGGTTCGGTCGCCGGGGTGCTCGTCGGGCTGCTCCTCGGCCAGTCCCAGCTCCTGCGGGCGACGTTCGAACCGATGCTGCGGGCCCTCTACGTCATCCCGAAGCTCGCGATCCTGCCGATCCTCCTGCTGGTCTTCGGGCTCGGCGAGATGCCGAAGCTGGCGTTCATCGCCCTCGGCGTCTTCTTCATCGTCGTGTTCTCGACCCTGTCGGCGGCGACGATGATCCCGACCGCCTACCACGAGGTCGCGTCGTCCTACGGGCTCCGCCGGTTCCAGGCGTTCCGCTGGATCGTGCTGCCCGGCTCGATGCCCCAGATCGTCGCCGCCCTGCGGCTGGCGTCGGGCATCGCCGTGCTCCTCGTCGTCGCCGTCGAGTTCGTCAACGCCAACGACGGCATCGGCTTCGTGACCTGGCACGCCTGGGAGCTCTTCCGGGCCGACCGCATGTACGCCGGCATCGTCACCATCTCGGTGCTCGGTGTCGTCTTCAGCGCACTCGTCTCGCTCCTCGGCCGCCTTCTGGCGCCGTGGGCGGAGAACGAAGGCTGATTCGCGCCACCAACCGGGTCACACGCCGCCGAGCCGACCCGCATCCGAGCAAGACCACCAAGGGGGAACCAATGCTGCCCATCTCCGTTCGACGCGCCGTCGCGCCGCTGTGCGTCCTCGCGCTCGCTCTCGCCGGCTGCGGAGGCGACGACGATGACGCCGCGGCACCCGCGGCCGACGAGACGACCACGACGACCGGGGCCGCCGCCACCGAGCCCGCCGACGGCACGACCACCACGGCCGGCGACACCACCAGCGAGGGGACCGACGACGCGGCCTGCGCGCCGCTGGCCGAGACCGAGAGCGTGACCGTCTCCGCATCGTCGGCCAACGTCGCGTTCGCCACCGTCTACCTCGCCCAGGAGCTCGGCTACTTCGAGGCGGAGGGGCTCGACGTCACGATCGAGAACCTCTCGAGCAGCGACGCGCTGGCCCCGCTCGGCCAGGGCCGTCTCGACATGACCCTTTCGACGATCAACGCCGGCGTGTACAACGCCATCAACTCCGGCGTCGACATCCGCTGGGCCGCCCCGCTGTACGAGGCCAACCCCGACGCGGCGGAGGGCCTCTACGTCCAGGCCGAGCTGTTCCCCGCCGACCAGGACACCTTCGACGTGAGTGCACTCGAGGGCAAGGTCGTCTCGACCCCCGCCGGTCTCGGGGGGACGTCCACGTTCATCCTCGCCGAGCAGATGCTGGCCGCCGGGCTCACCTTCGACGACCTCACCTACCGACAGATGGGCACGACCGACATCCTCGCCGCGCTGGAGCAGGGCGGGCTCGACATGGGCTGGCTGTCGACGCCGTTCTGGGGCCAGGTCGCCGACAACCCCGACCTCCGCTACGTCCAGGGCTTCCCCGATGCGCAGAACGGCACCGCCATGCTCATGGGCCCGTCGATGAGCGAGCGGCCCGAGGTCGCCGAGGCCTTCTTCCGGGCGCTGGTCAAGGTGTCGTCCGAGCACCTCGCCGGTGACTACCAGGACGACCCGGAGGTGCTCGCCGCGCTGAGCACGGCGCTCGACACCCCCGAGGAGGACCTGGTCGTCGACGCCCCGAACGTGTTCGACGCCGGGATGCGGATGGACGGCGCCGCCGACTTCAACGAGCGCATGCAGCAGACGTTCATCGACATCGGCGGGCTGCTCGACTACGACGAGCCGCTCGCGGCCGACACGGTGATCGACGAGAGCTTCCTCGACGCCGCCAGGTCCTGCGTCGGATGAAGCTGCTGGTCAACTGGCTGCCCCGCGACCGTCGGCGGACCGCCGACGTGGCGCGGGCGGCCGAGGCCGCCGGGTTCTGGGGGATGGGGGTGTGCGACTCACCCCGCGCCGATGAGCTGTACGCGTCCATCGGCGCGGCGCTCGACGCCACCACCACTCTCCGGGTCGGTTCATGCGTGACCAACCCGGTCACCCGCCATGTGTCCGTCCACCGGTCGGCGGTGCGGACGCTCGGGCGGACCGGCCGGTTCTTCTGCGGGGTCGGCAGCGGTGACAGCGCCGTGAGAGACGTCGGCCTCCGCCCCGCTCGCCTCGCCGAGCTCGACACGTTCCTCGGGGAGATGACCGACACCGCTCGCGCCGCCGCCTGCCCGGTGCTGGTCGCGGCGGGCGGGCCGCGCACGGCCGAGCTGGCCGGGCACCACGGTGCCGGCATCGTCGCCGGCTCCGGCGCCGACCCGGTCGCGCTCGGCGCACTCGTCGACGCGGCTCGCGCCGCCCAGGCTGACCCCTCCGGCGGCGACGCTCCAACGGAGTGCTGGGTGTCGCTGCGGCTCGCGGTGACGAGCACCGACGCCGAGCTCGCCGAGGCCCGCCGGGCGTTCCTGCCCCGCGCCATCTCGGCATCGCGGTTCAACTTCGCCCGGGGCTTCGCCGCCAAGCACGTTCCGGAGGCGTTCCACGACGTGCTGCGCGAGCGTTACCGGCGCTATGACTTCGCCCACCACGGCGCAGCCGGCGCCAACCCCAACGCCACGCTCCTCGCCGACCGCCCCGACATCGAGGACTACCTCCTCGACCGGTTCGCCCTCATCGGCCCGGCCGACCGGTGCCGGGCCCGCCTCGCCGACCTCGCCGCCGCGGGCGCGACCGGCGCCGTGCTGTCCGTCCGATTCGAGGACGTGTTCACCGCCATCGACGCCGCAGGTGCGCTGAACGCGGCACCCGCGGGAGGGAGGACCTCATGAGCACCGATTCGCCCCACGTGACCACCGAACGGCAGGGTGCGGTCGCCGTCGTCCGGCTCGATCGGCCGGAGAAGCGCAACGCCTACACACCGCGGATGGCCCGGGAGCTGGGCTCGACGCTGGTCGAGCTCGACGGCGACGACTCGGTGCGGGCCGTCGTCGTCACCGGCCGGGGCCGGGACTTCTCCGTCGGCGCCGACCTCGACGTCGACTGGCGGGCCCCCGAGGTCCACGGCGTCGAGACCTTGTCCGACCCGTCGACCGTCCCGTGGCGCCTCGCCACCCCGATCGTCGCCGGGATCGGCGGCGTCGCCTACGGCGTGGCGCTGACCTGGGCGCTCCAGTTCGACATCCGGGTCGTCGCCCGCGACGCCCGCCTCGGGCTGTCGTTCAACCGGATCGGGATCATGCCCGACCGCAACTCGCTGTGGCTCCTGCCCCGCCTCGTAGGGTTCTCCCAGGCCATCGACCTGCTGCTCACCGGGCGGACCATCGACGGCGCCGAGGCCCACCGCGTCGGCCTCGCGTCCCGGCTCTGCGATGCCGACGAGGTCGAGGAGACGGCCATCGGCGTGGCCCAGGACATCGCCCGCAACTGCGCGCCGGCGTCGGTCACCGCGACCAAGGAGCTGGCCTACGAGTTCCTGGAGGAGGACGACCGGATCGGCGCCTACCACCACGAGCGCCGGGTCCTGAACTGGCTGCGCACCCTCGGCGAGACCCGGGCGGGGATCGAGGGCTTCAAGGCCAAGCGGGCGCCCGAGTGGGGGACCGTGAAGTCGCAGCGCCCACCCCGGGAGCTGGGATGAACGAGCCACTGGCCCGACTGCTCGCTCCCCGCCGGGTCGGGGTGATCGGCTCGATGTCGGCGCCGACCAAGCCGGGTGCCCGGACCGTGGCCCACCTCGAGGGCGCCGGCTTCGCCGGTGAGGTGTTCGCCGCCCGCACCGTCGACGACCTGCTGGCCGACGCCGGCGACGACGAGCTCGACGCCGTGTGCCTCGCCGTGCCGGCCAAGGCGGTGCGCGACACCCTCGACGCGCTCGACGGTCGGGCCGCCAACGTCATCGTCTACTCGTCGGGCTTCGCCGAGACCGGCGACGGCGACCTGCGGGCGTACGACCGACCCGGGATGCGGATCCTCGGGCCCAACACCGTCGGGCTCTACCACGCCCCGACCCGGGCCGTGCTCACGTTCGCAGCGGTGTTCGACGAGCTGCTCGACGCCCCCGGCGGGTCCGGCGTCTGGCTCGCCGCCCACTCGGGTGCGCTCGGCGCCCGGCTCGTGAAGGCCGCCGCCCGTCGCGGGCTCCACCTCGACGGGTTCGTCGCGCCGGGCAACGAGGACGGCTACACGATGGCCGAGCTGATCACAGGGTTGGTCGACGGCCCGGTCGAACGGCCCCGGGTCGTGCTGCTCTATCTGGAAGGCGTCCGGGACGGTCCCGCGCTGTTCGACGCGGTCGACCACGCCCGCCGGGCCGGGGTCGCGGTCGTGGCCCTCGTCGGCGGACGCTCCGACATCGGCGCCGAGGCCGCGTCGTCGCACACCGCGGCGGTGTCCGCCGGGGGCGCCGCGCTCGCCGACGTGCTCACCTTCGTCGGCGCCCACGTCGTGCACGGCGACGTCGAGCTGATCGACGCTGCGGTCGGCCTGGCCAACAACCCCCGGGCGGCTCGGGCGGGGGCCACCATCCTCACCGGCTCCGGTGGGGCCGGGGTCGTCGCAGCCGACGTCCTCTCCGGGCACGGCATCGCCCTGCCGCCGCCGTCCGACGGTGCACGGGCCCGTCTCGCCGAGCTGCTCCCGTCGTTCGCATCGCTCGCCAACCCGGTCGATGTCACCGCCACCGGCATCGGCAACGACACCACCGTGCGGGGCGTCGTCGACACCCTCGTCGACGACCTCGCCAACGGGATGGTCGCGGCGGGGACGCTGCTGACCGTCGCCCGCGACGGCCAGGCGCCGCTGATCACCGAGGCCGCCCACCGCCGGCACGTGCCGGCGATCGTGGCCGTGCTCGACGGCGGCGAGACCGAGACCGCCGCCCACGTCGCCGCGGGACGAGCCGTCCTCCCGAGCCTTGCCCAGGGCGCCGTCGCGGCTTCTTCGGTCGCGGCCATGGCCGACGGCAACCGTCCCGAGTCGCAGGACCTCCCGGCCCACGAGCCGGCCGAGCCGGGCGGCGGGCGCACCCGGTGGTCGGCCGCCGAGGCGTACGACCTGGTCGAAGGCGCCGGGTTGACGACCCCGCGCCGGGCGCGGGTCACGACGATCGAGGACGCACGCACCGCAGCGGAGCGCGTCGGCTGGCCGGTGGTGGTCAAGGGTGAGGTCGACTCGTCGGTCCACAAGGCGGCGTCGGGCGCGCTCGCCCTCGACGTCACCGCCGACCGGCTCGCCGACGTGGTGACCCCGATGCTCGACCGCTTCGGTGCCGCGCTCGTCGTCGAGCAACGGCGCGGCGGCGTCGAGCTGCTCGCTGCGGCCCGGGTCGACCCCGTGCTCGGGACCGTGATCACCGTCGGGCTCGGCGGCGGCGCGGTCGAGCTGATCCGGCGCACCGTCACGCTCCCGGCGCACCACCGGGCCGAGGACCTGGCCGCAGTTGTCGAGCGGCGCGTGTTCGGCGAAGCGACGACGTCCCCGGGCGGCGACGGACGTTGGGCGGCCACTGCGCTCGGCCTGGTCGACGCCGCGCGAGCGCTCGCCGCCGCGAGCGAGCAGCTCGGCGGCGCGCTCGTGGAGTGCAACCCCGTCATTCCGATCGATGGAGGAGAGCTCATGGCCCTCGACGCAAGGGTGGTGGTCGGCGATGACTGACCAGCGACACAACGGCCGGGTCGCGCGCGACCCGCTCGAGATCGACGACGCCGAGATCTGGGAGCAGCTCGAGCCCGGTGCGTACGGGCTCGGCTCGGCGATCGAGGACCTGTCGCCCGACGAGCGCGCCCTGCGCGACCGGGCCCGGGCGTTCGCCGAGGCCGAGCTGCGCCCGTGGGCCGCGCACTGGGACGAGGAGGAGGTGTTCCCGGCCCGCTCCTACGAGAAGCTGCGCGAGGCCGGCCTGCTGGGCCTCACCGTCCCCGAGGCCTACGGCGGAGGGGGTCGGCCGATCGTCGAGGGCTGCATCGTCGTCGAGGAGCTGGCCCGGTGCTGCGCGTCGAGCGCGATGATCGCCCAGCCGTTCCTCAACGGACCGTGGCGCGCCGTCTACGTGCTCGGCACCGAGGACCAGCGCCGCCGCTACCTGCCCGGTGTCGCCGCCGGTGAGCGCCACTTCGCCATCGGCATGAGCGAGCCCGGCGCCGGCTCGTCGGGCACCGACCTCGCCGCCACCCTCACCCCCGACGGCGACGGCTACCGCCTCCGCGGCGTGAAGTGCTGGGTCACCGGCGGGGCGGAGGCCGACACGATCATCGTGTTCTGTCGGGCGCCGGGCACCGCCGGACCGAAGGGCATCGGCGCGGTCCTCGTCGGGCGCGGGGCCGAGGGCATGGCCGAGCCCGAGGTCGACCCGAAGATGGGCATCCGGGGCGTGGCCGAGGCCGTCCTCCGGTTCGACGACACGCCGATCGCGGCCTCCGACGTGCTCGTCGTGCCCGACCCGGACAGCAAGCGGGGCGCGGAGATCCTGGTCAACCAGTTCAACCCCGAGCGGTGCGGCAACGCCGCCATGTGCACCGGCATCGCCCAGGCCGCGCTCGACGACAGCATCACCCACCTGCGGGCCCGCCAGCAGTTCGGCCGCCCACTCGTCGAGTTCCAGGGCCTGCAGTGGCAGCTCGCCGAGATGGCGACCGATGTCGAGGTGTCCCGCATCCTCACCTGGCGGGCCGCCCGGTCCACCGTCGACGGGTTCCCCGACCAGACGGCCACGATCATGGCCAAGTACGTGTCGTCGCAGATGGTCCAGCGGGTCACCAACCAGGCCATCCAGATGCACGGCGCCCGCGGCTACTCCCGCCGCTGGCCGGTCGAGCGCTACTTCCGCGACGCTCGGGGCCTCACCATGGGCGGCGGCACGGCCGAGGTGATGCGCAACATCCTCGCCGGGATCGCCGTCGGCACCCGGTTCAGCCAGCGGCGCCCGGCCACCGGGGCGCTGCCGGTCGACGGGGCGGCGTCATGAGCGGCGCGGTCATCGATCGTTCCGCCGAGGGGACCCCTGGCGGGACAGCCGCAGACCCGGTCGCCGAGCTGGAGGCCCGGTTGCACGAGCTGGCACCGCCCGAGTGGGTCGCCGCGGTCGACGCCGGCGATCACGAGCGCCTGGAGGCGTTCGCCGGCACCGATGCGGCCGACGCGCTGGTGCAGGCCGTCGCCGCCGAGGGGTGGATGACACCACATTGGCCGCCGGCCCACGGTGGTCGGGGACTCGATGAGGACGCCGCCGCCCGGGTCGCCGGCGTCGTGCGCCGGTGGGCCATCGGCAGCGTGAACGCCGCCATCGGCGTCGCCTGGGTCGGTCCGACGATCGCGGAGGTGGGCACTGCGGCGCAGCAGGCCCGCTACCTGCCGCCGATCGCCCGCTACGAGGAGCTGTGGTGCCAGCTGTTCAGCGAGCCCGAGGCCGGCTCCGACCTCGCCGGCGTCCGGGCCCGGGCCACCCGCGACGGTGACGGCTGGCGGATCGACGGCGTGAAGATGTGGACGAGCCGCGCCCACCTCGCCCGCCGCGGCCTGCTCGTCGCCCGCACGGACATCGACGTCGCCAAGCACGCCGGGCTCACGTGCTTCTGCGTCGACATGACCGCACCCGGGGTGACGGTCAGCCCGATCCGCCAGATGACGGGCGACGCCGAGTTCTACGAGACCCGGCTCGACGGCGTTGTCGTGCCCGACGACGACCGGCTCGGCCCGGTCGGCGACGGCTGGCGGGTCGTGCGGACCGTCCTGGCCAACGAGCGCCGTGGCGGCTCCGGGGTTGGTGCGTCCCCGCCAGGCTCGGTCGTCGGACGGTCGATGGACGAGCTCGTCGAGCGCCACCGCGGGCGTCTCGACCCGGTGCGGCGCGACCGGCTCGTCGCCGAGCTGATCGACGCCCGGCTCATCGAGTGGACCAACGCCCGCTACCGCGACGAGCAGGCCGCCGACCCCGGCGCGCCGAACCGGGCGGCGGTGACGAAGGTCCTCCAGGCTCACCACACCCAGCGGCTCCAGGAGCTGTTCGTCGACCTCGACGGCGGCGCCGGCGTGGCGTGGCCGGCGGGGGACCGGTGGGCGGAGCCGAACCGGTGGGCGTTCCTGCGGGTCCGGGCCAAGACGATCGCCGGCGGCACGTCGGAGATCCTCCGCAACCAGGTCGCCGAGCGGGTTCTCGGCCTGCCCCGCGAGACCGACGCGTCGAAGGGCGTGCCGTTCCGCCAGGTCGCCCGCTCGGGCGCCGTGGCCCGGGCCACCAGCGGGGAGCACTGAGATGCGCGCCGCGCTGTGGGACGGCAACGACGTCACGGTGGTCGACGACGTCGACGAGCCGGTGGCCGCGCCGGGGCAGGTCGTGGTCGCCGTCGACGCCGCCGGGGTCTGCGGCTCCGACCGCTCGCCGGTCAGCGGCGCGATCCCCCAGGCCACGCCAGCGGTGCTCGGGCACGAGGCCTCCGGGATCATCGCCTCGGTCGGGCCCGGGGTGACGACGCCGGCCGTCGGGGAGCGCGTCGTGCTGACGACGCTGACACCGTGCGGGACGTGCCGGGCCTGTGGGAAGGGCCGGCCGACCACGTGCCGGGCCGCCGTGCTGAACGCCGGGCCCCGCCTGCGGTGGCGGGGAGCGCCCGCCCACCAGTTCGTCGGCATCGGTGCGTTCGCCGAGTACGCCGTCGTCGAGGCCGCCCAGGCCGTGGTGGTGCCCAACGAGCTCGCGGCCGCCGACGCGGCGCTGATCTCGTGTGCGCTCGTGACCGGGTTCGGCGCGGTCCGCAACCGGGCGGCGGTCGAACCGGGTGAGGACGTGCTCGTCCTCGGCGTCGGCGGGGTCGGTGCCGCCGTCGTCCACGCCGCCGCGCTCGCGGGCGCCCGGGTCGTGGCCGTCGACCGCGACCCGTCGGTCGGCCCGATGGCCGAGGCGCTCGGCGCCGCCGAGCTCCGGGAGCACCCCGACGGCGCCCGGCTGGCGGCGACCCTCGACGGCCTCGAGGTCGACGCCGCCTTCGAGTGCACCGGCGTCCCCGACCTCGTCGACGGCGCCATGCGCTCCCTGGCGTGGGGCGGTCGGGCGGTGCTCGTGGGCCTGCCGCCGGTGGGGACCAGCCTCCCGTTCCAGCCGCGGATGCTCTACCAGGACAAGGCGCTGCTCGGCTGCCGCCTCGGCGGTGTCCGCCCCCACGTCGACATCCCGACGCTCGCCGCCGAGGTCCTCGCCGGCCGCATCGCCACCGCCCCGTTCATCGGCGCCCGCCGCCCGCTCGACGCCGTCCCGGCACTGCTCACCGGCACCGAGCCCGAGCTCCGATCGACCGGCCGCGTGATCGTCACCCCGACCACCTGACACCTCCAACGTTCTTGTTCTGGGTTCCTGGGTTGGCGGGCCGTGCCCGTGGTGGAACCCGGAACGGGTGGTGGGGGTGGTGGCGAAGAACGGTTTTTCGTCGGGTGGCGACGGGTGAGGCTACGGTCGGCGGTGAGCTGGACACCTGGGGGAGGAAGCTCATGGGGGAGCAGACCGTCCTGGTCGACGTGGTCGATCAGATCGCCACCGTCACCTTGAACCGGCCCGACCGGATGAACGCCTGGAACGACGAGCTCGCGGCCGGGCTGAGCGAGGCGATGGTCCGCTGCGACGAGGACCCGGACGTGCGCGTCGTGATCCTCACCGGCGCGGGACGGGCCTTCTGCGCCGGCGCCGACCTCCAGCGGGGCGGCGACACGTTCGACCGCCGCGACCGTCCCCGGCCCGAGCGCAGCGGCCCGAACCGGCTGCCCCACCAGATCTCCAAGCCGGTGATCGCCGCCATCAACGGCCACGCCGTCGGCGTCGGCATCACCTACCCGTTGCTCGCGGACGTCCGCATCGTCGCCCGGGACGCCAAGATCGCCTTCGCGTTCGTTCGCCGGGGCATGATCCCCGAGCTGGCGTCGCACGCGGTGCTGCCCCGGGTGCTCGGCTTCTCGAACGCCGCCGACCTGCTCATGACCGGCCGCACGATCCTCGGCGAGGAGGCCGCGGCGATGGGCCTCGCCACCAGGGCGCTCGACGCCGACGAGGTCCTACCGGCGGCGCGCGAGATGGCGAAGGAGTACCTGCTCGCCGCGCCGGTCTCGGTGGCCACCGCCAAGCGGCTCATGTGGGAGAGCCTCGAGCCGGCCCTGTCGGACACCCAGCGCCGGGAGAACAAGATCTTCGGCTGGTTCGGCCAGCAGTCCGACGCCAAGGAGGGCATCGCCTCCTTCGTCGAGCGCCGCACCCCGTCGTGGACGATGAACCCCGCCACCGACATGCCCGACATCCCCGCCTGAGCGCCGGCGACGATAGGGTCCCGGCCCGGTCGATGGGGGAGGGGCTGTGCCGAAGCTGACGAACGACGAGGTCAACGAGCTGCTCGACACCCGCGGGGTGCTCGTGCGGATCGGGACCGTCGACGCCGACGGGATGCCCCGGGTCGTGCCGACGTGGTTCATCCACCGCCACGGCGACGTGCTGTTCACGCCCCGGGCCGAGTCGGTGTTCCTCGCCAACCTGCGCCGTGACCCGAGGGTCGGCCTGTCGATCGACGAGGAGGCGCTGCCCTACCGCAAGGTCACGGTCCAGGGTGTCGCCGAGCTGCGCCACGACCTCGGCGACGACGACGCCTGGCGCGACCTCTACCGCGACATCGCCCGCCGCTACATCGAGCCCGACGCCGCCGAGGCGTACGTACAGGCCACGATCGACCAGCCCCGCGCCCTGCTGGCCGTGCCGCTGACGACGGCGAAGGTGTCGACGTGGCGGATGCCGGTCGGCGAGGAGGACGGCACCGGCATCTGGGCCCGCCGCTACTACCGGCCCGGGACGAAGATGGCCGGTCGCTCCGGAGGCTGACCACCGCCCGCACCGGCCGGCGAGGGTGACGGGGCGGCCGGTACGATCTTGGCGACGATGGAGCAGCGACCCCGCAACCTGCGCGCCATGCTCGCCGAGGCGAAGGACACCTCCGAGCTGATGGTCGACCTGGCCTACGCGGCGCTCTACTTCGCCGACCCCGACATGGCCGAGGAGATCGGCGAGCTCGAGGAGGACATGAGCGCGCTGGTCCAGGACATGCGGGCCGTGTGCACCCTCGCCGCCCGCAGCCCGAAGGAGTCCGACGCGATGGCGTCGGTGCTCCAGCTGATCAGCGCCATCGAGCGCATCGCCAACGACGCGGTCGACATCGCCCGGATCGTCACCCACCGTCTCGGCATCCCCCGCGAGCTGGTCGCCGACCTGTCCCGGGCCGAGGAGGTGGCCCACCGGGTGCTCGTCCGGGACACGTCGTCCATGGCCCACCGGGCGCTGGCCGACCTCGAGCTGCCCGTGGCGACCGGGATGCGGGTCATCGCTGTGCGCCGCGACCGGGAGTGGGTGACCGAGGTGCGGGGCGAGATGGTGCTCGTCCCCGGCGACGTGCTGTTCCTCCACGGCCCGCCGGAGGGCATCTCGAGGCTGAGGGAGATGGCGGGTGCACCGGCCTGGGAACCGCCGTCGCCCCCGACCGACGGTGTGCTGCGCGATGTCGACCGGGCCGTCGACGTGCTCGTCGAGATGAAGAACCTGTCGTCGGTCGCCGTCGGCCTGGCCTACTCGGCGCTCGTCCTGCGCGACCTCGGCCTCGCCGCCGAGGTCCGCCAGCTCGAGGACCGCCTCGACGAGATGAAGGACCGCCTCGAGCTGTGGGTCCTGCGGGCGGCGAAGACCGACCTCGACCCGTCGCCGCTGCGGGGCCTGCTGCACCTGGCCCAGGCCGCCGAGGACCTCGGCGACCAGGCCCAGCAGATGGTGTGGCTGATCGAGGAGCAGGAGGAGGTGCACCCGATCATCGGCATCGCGCTCGGTGACAGCGACGAGGTCGTGGTCCGGGTGCCTGTAGCAGCGGGCTCGGAGGCCGACGGGGCGCGTCTGGCCGAGCTGGGCCTGCAGACCGAGCCGGGCTTCGCCGTGCTCGCGGTGCGCCGCGACGGCCGCTACGTCTACCGGCCGCGGGGCCGGGCACAGCTCCACGCCGGCGACGAGCTCATCGCCAGCGGTCCGGACGAGGGCCGCGACCGCCTCGCCGCGCGCCTCGGTTGGCGCCTCGTCCACGACGACGACACCGGCGAGGAGTCCCTCGAGCCCCTCGGCGCGGTCCGCACCTGACGACCTCCGACCGGCCACCGACGCGACGTCGGCGGCCGGTGGAAGCCTTCCGGGGTGGGGCGGCGAGCGGCTACGGTCGACCGGGTCATGGAGCTGCTCGTCGGTGCCGACCTCGACCTGTCCGGCCACGAACCCCGGATCCTCACCGTGCACGCCCACCCCGACGACGAGGCGTCGAAGGGTGCGGGCACGATCGCGGCGGCACGCGCCCGCGGCGCCGGCACGGTGCTGGTGTGCTGCACCGGCGGTGAGGCCGGCGACATCATCAACCCGGCGATGGAACGACCCGAGGTGCGGGCGCGGCTCCACGAGGTCCGGCGCGAGGAGCTGCGGGCGTCGGCCGACGCGATCGGCTACCAGAAGGTGTGGATGCTCGGCTACCGCGACTCGGGCATGGCCGAGACCGAGGACAACGAGCACCCCGACTGCTTCGCCCGCGCCCCGTTCGACGAGGCCGTCGCCCGACTCGTGCAACTGATCCGGGTCGAGCGACCGCACGTGGTCATCACCTACCCCGACGACCAGCGGGGCTATCCCCACCCCGACCACCTGCGGGTCCACGACATCTCGGTCGTCGCGTTCGACAAGGCGGCGGACCCGTCCTACGGCGCCGAGGGTGCCGAGCCGTGGGCCGTGGCCAAGCTCTACTACTCGGTGTTCTCGCGGGAGCGCATGACCGCCCGCCACTCGGCGTTCGAGGAGCTCGGTCTCGAGTCGCCCTACGACGAGCGCTGGTGGAAGCGGCCGTCGCAGGACCACCGGATCACCACCCGGGTGTCGATCGGTGACCATCTCGACGCCGCCTGGGGTGCGCTGCGGGCCCACGCCACCCAGATCGACCCCGACTCCGCCCACTGGTTCGGGCTACCCGACGACGTCGCCCGGGCCACGCACCCCTACGACGACTACATCCTCGCCCGCACCCGCGTCGGCGAGACGCCGCTGCCGATCGCCGACGGCGGCGGCGAGGACGACGTCTTCGCCGGCCTCGACGTTCCCGCCACCCCCGACCCCGAGGCCTGATGATGCGGTACCTGAGCGACGAGTGGTTCGACACGCTCAACGGCGAGCTGGCGGACGCGCCCCCGCACGAGGGCGCCGCCGCGACGGTGGAGGTCACCGTGGCCGGCACCCCCGACGGCAAGGTCACGTACTCGGTCGAGCTGGCCGAGGGCGGCCGCCCCGTGTTCCGCTCGGGCGCGATCGACGACCCACCCGCCCACGTCGACCAGGCGTGGGACGACGCGCTGGCCCACCTGCGGGGCGAACGTGAGCCGGTCGTCCACTTCATGGCCGGCCACACCAAGGTGAAGGGCAGCTCCCGGCCGCTCTACGAGCTGTGGAGCTACTACGCCCGTCCCGAGTTCCGCGCCGCGCTCGACCGCGTCGCCGCCAAGACCGACACCCCCGACGCCTGAGCGGCGGGGCGCCGGCGCCGAACCGGTCAGCGCACGGGGCGGAGCCACGCCTTCAACGTGTCGCCCGACCGGGTGGCGGACAGCGCACGGTTGATCGACGTCTTCGCCAGGCGCAGCACGGGTGAACCCTCGATCTGGGCGCGCACCTCCTGCTGGTGGGCCCGATCACCCGGATCGGCGGCGTCGGCAACCGGTCGCCGCGCGATGCGGCGCAACGTGGCGGTCGAGATGTTGACGGCCGTCAGGCGTTCGACGGTGAGCCCGGCACCGGCCGCCAGCGACCGGAGCCGTCGGGCGTCGAAGTAGCTCAGGTGCTCCTGGTGGATCACCCGCCAGTCGCCACCGAGGACCCGACGACTGACCGAACCGAAGTTCGGGGTCGTGAGGTACAGCATCCCGCCCGGATCGAGCAGCTCGGCCGCCCGGCCGAGGAACCGTCCCGGTTCGGGTACGTGCTCGAGCAGCTCGATCATGATGATCACGTCGAAGCGCTCATCGTCCAGCGACGGGTCGAAGAAGTCGATGGCCGAGCAGTCCAGTCCGAAGCGCCGGCACAGCTCCACGGCGGGCTCGGACAGCTCGATCCCTCGCGCCTGCCATCCGCGCTCGGACGCCGCGCGCACGGCGGTGCCGTCGCCGCATCCGACGTCGAGCAACCGCCGCCCGCCGACGCGTGGCTCGAGGTCATCGAGCAGCTCACCCATCCGCGTCAGGTTGAGCGGCTTGTGGACACGCTCGGCCGGCCAGTCGAGGCGGTCGCCGTAGTAGTCGTACAGCTCGGCGCCGTACACGTCGCGCCAACCGGCCTGGAACACGAGGGCGCACGCCGAGCAACGGGCGAGCGTCACGCGTCCGTCGAGGTCGATCGGGGTTCCTGCTCCGCCACAGTCCACACAACCCACCGTGCGACGCTATCGGCGCATGCCCGTTGCGGCGCGATCGGCGACGGTCGGTTCAGGGGCGGTGGAGGGCGAACATCACCTCGAAGATCGAGCCACGGCGCGTGGTGCCGTCGGGTGGTCGGCCGTCGCCCGGCGTGGCGGTCGCGGGCGCGCCGGTGCCGGTGTCGCCGGTTGGGCTCGCCGGGGCGGCGTTCGCGGCGGGGTGGTGGTCGCGGTGGGTCGTCATCATGTGCTGCTCCTCGTCCGGGTCCTCGGCGCTCGGGTCGGATCCCCGTAGCCATCTCCCGTGGTTGTAGACCTCGGCGCTCTCCCGGGCTCATCGATTTCCGGCCCCGCCCGCAGGATCAACGGCCGCCTATATAAGTGTTGACATATATAGACGAGAGCTGACATTCTTGCCCATGCCGCCGAAGGAGACCGGGATCGCCCGGTCGCCGGCCGCAACCGAGGAGCCCGACATGGACGTCGACGTCGCCAGCCGCATCGGAGCCGTGACCCGCGAGGTCTCCCGTCGGGAGAAGGACGGCAAGACCGCCCGGGTCATCGTCGCCACCCGCACCTATGACACGTCGATCGAGGACCTGTGGGACGCGCTCACCAGCGCCGAGCGCATCCCCCGCTGGTTCATGCCGGTCTCGGGGAACCTGGAGCTCGGCGGCCGCTACCAGCTGGAGGGCAATGCCGGCGGCGAGGTCATCCGGTGTGAGCCGCCGGCCGTGCTCGGCGTGACCTGGGAGTTCGGTGGGGAGGTCAGCTGGGTCGAGGTCCGGCTCGCCTCGATCGGAGCGGAGCGGACCGAGCTCGTGCTCGAGCACGTCGCCCACGTCCCCCCGGAGTTCTGGGACCAGTTCGGTCCCGGCGCCACCGGCGTCGGCTGGGACCTGGCGATGATGGGCCTCGGCGAGCACCTGGCGACGGGAGCCGAGGTCGATCACGCCGAGGCGGAGGCCTGGACGATGTCGGAGCAGGGCCGCGAGTACGTGCGCCGCAGCAGCGAGGGCTGGGGCCGGGCGTCGATCGCCGATGGCACCGACGAGGCGGCCGCCCTGGCTGCGGCGGAGCGCACGAGGGCGTTCTTCACCGGTGACGCCGGCGCCGAGGGCGGCGCGGCGCGCTGATGGAGGCGTTCGACGTTCTCGGCGACCCGGTCCGCCGGCGCATCCTCGAGCTCCTCGCGGAGGGCGAGCGGGCGTCGGGCGCCATCGTCGAGGTCGTCACCGACGAGTTCGGGATCTCCCAACCGGCGGTGTCCCAGCACCTGCGCGTGCTGCGCGACAGCGGGTTCGCCACCGTGCGGCCCGAGGGCACCCGGCGGATCTACTCGGTCGACTCGACCCCGCTCCGGGAGGTCGACGTGTGGCTCGGCCGGTTCCGCCGGTTCTGGGAGCCCCACCTCGACGCCCTCGCCACCGAGGTCGCCCGGGGCAAGCGGGAGCGCCGCCTCGCGGCGGACGCAGCCGAGGACGTCGCCGAGATGCCCGACGAGCCTCCCGGGTGAGGCCACGTCCGGGGTAGGGGTTCGCGTCGGCCGACGACAACCCCCACACGACCCGCCGCCCGGCGCGGTCAGCGGGGTCACCCGGGTCGCGGCCCGCGAGCTCACCGACCCCGTCGACGACGGGGCGCTGCCGGCCCTCGGTGCGGACGGCGCACCGGCCGTGGGCGAGACGCGCCTCGCCCGCGATGTCTTCACCCACTGTGGCCTGGCCCGCCTGTTCCCGCCCGTCGACGGCGGTCCCACCCGGGCCTACGTTCCGGCGCCCACTGTCGTTGCTTGTGAATGAGTTGGTTGTGAGTGACTGGATCGTGAGTGACGCGGCCGTTGCCCGCCTCAGGTGGCCGGTCCGAGGTCGGCGCCCCGGTTGGCGGCGACGCCGGCCACCAGATCGGCGAAGCGCTCCGGTGGCATCGGGTCGAGGCGTCGGCCGTCCCGGAGACGGACCGCCACGGTGTCGTCGCTCGCCTCGTTGCGGCCGACGACGGCCACGTAGGGCACCTTGTCCTGCTGGGCCGCACGGATCCGGGCGCCGAGGGTGGCGTCGCGGTCGTCGAGCCGCGCTCGTACGCCCTTGCCGCGCAGCGCGGCCAGGACCCGGTCGGCGTGGTCGGCGGCGTCGTCGACCACCGGCAGGACCCGGACCTGGGCCGGTGCGAGCCAGACCGGCAGCGCCCCACCGTGGACCTCGAGCAGGTGGGCCACCATCCGCTCCATGGTCGACACGATGCTGCGGTGGATCATCACCGGCCGGACGTCACCCGACGGCGCCCGGGCGACGAGGCCGAAGCGCTCCGGGAGCAGGAAGTCGACCTGCACGGTCGAGAGGGTCTCCTCCCGACCCTGCGGATCGCTGACCTGCAGGTCGATCTTCGGGCCGTAGAACGCGGCCTCGTCCGGCGCCTCGTCGTAGGGCACGCCGAGCCCGTCGAGCACCGACCGCAGGACCGACTCGGCGCGGGCCCACAGGTCGTCGTCGGCCACGTACTTCGCTCCCTCGCCCCGCAACGACAGGCGATGGCGGGGCGCCGGCAGGCCGAGCGCCCGGTACGCCTCGGCCACCATCGACAGGATCGACGCGATCTCGGTGTCGATCTGGTCGGGCAGGCAGAACACGTGGCCGTCGTTGAGGGTCATCTGGCGGACCCGGGACAGGCCACTGACCACGCCGGAGCGCTCGAAGCGGAACATGGTGCCGAGCTCGGCGACCCGCCACGGCAGCTCCCGGGCGGACGGCCGCTCAGCCTCGAACACGAGGATGTGGTGCGGGCAGTTCATGGGCCGCAACACGGCCTCCTCGGAACCAACCGCCATCGCCGGGTACATGTCGTCGCGGTAGTGGGCCCAGTGGCCGGAGCGCTCGTACAGCTCCCGCTTGGCGAGGTGCGGGGTGTACACGTGCTGGTAGCCGTGGGCCCGCTCGAGGTCGACGACGAAGCGCTCGATCTCCGAGCGGATCACCGAACCGGCGGGCAGCCACAGCGGCAGGCCGGAGCCGCACCGGTCGTCGGAGGCGAAGACCCCGAGGTCCCGGCCGATCCTGCGGTGGTCGGGGACCGGGTTGTCGGTCTCAGGACGCGGGTCGTCGCCGGGCGGGGACGCGAGGTCGGGGGAGGGGTGGGCTGACGACATCGGAGGCTCCTCGGTTCGGGTCGACAGGCCCGACACCCGGTGGAGGAGACGCTCAGATCACGCCGCCGGGCCTCGGGCCCGGGGCGGTGTCGCGTGCTGCTACGCGTCGGCGCCGGGCGGAACCGGCGTCGTCGTCACGGAGAGCAGCATGCAGATCACACTCCCACCGTACCGCCACTGAGCCCGGGCCACGGCAGGATTTCTCCGGTGAGGCGCACGTGCCGGCGCCGTGGCCCGGCGGCGCTGCTCGATCAGGCTCAGCCGTCGCGTTGGGCGTCGCGGAGGGTGTCGTAGCCGATCAGCGTGATCGACGAGAACGCGTCGCGGATCTCGGCGTCGTCGGTGACGTAGGCGAGGTCGTCGACCCGACGGCGCCAGTCGGTGTCGTAGGCCCGTAGCTCGGGGGTGTCGAGCGCCGGTGCGATGCGCAGCTCGCTCACGCCCGGGGCCAGGCCGGCGACGGCGGTGAGCAGCGCGGCGCGGTCGCCGCCGGGGACGTCGACGACGTGATCGACGTGGAGGACGCCGGCCTCGTCACACAGTCGCCGCAGAGGGAACTGGAGCGTCTTCTCCCGGAACGGCGGCGGCAGCCGCAACGGGAGGCGCAGCTCGGCGGCCAGCTCCAGCAGCACGTCGAAGAACTCGGGCCGCATGGTGAGCGCTCCGAGCATGCTGCCGAGGTGGGTAGCGGGAACACCCCACAGCTTCGCCCGCTCGACCTGGGCCCGGCACTCGCGGGCGACCTCGTCGACGTCCGCGTGCTCCCACAGGTCGGCCACGGTGCGGGGGAACCCGCCGTCGCCGTCGAGCAGGGTCGGCGCCTGGGTGATCGGGCCCCACCGGAGGCGGTCGTGGGGCGCGTTCATCGTGATCATCACGCCGATGTCGTCGGCCACCCGGCGGGCGGCCGCGTCGCGGGCCCACGGGCTCGGGACCATCAGGCTGGCCGTGGTCGCCCAGCCGAGCCGGAGCGCGGTGTAGACGCCGACGTTGGCGGCGTGGCTGGCGCCGAGCCCGTCACAGCACAGCACCACCACCCGGGCATCGGGACCGTGCCCGAGACGTTCGAGGAGGCTCGACACGCCCGCGACGCTAGTGCGGCTCGTGGGCCCGGGGAGTCACGCGCCCGATCGCCACTCAGGCGGGTTCGTCGGGACCGCCACACGCGCCCCACAGGCCGAGGTCGGCAGCGCGGGCCGCGGTGGCGGCCGAGCGGAGGTCGTCCTCGAACGTGAGGTCGTCCTGGATGATCAGGATGTCGGCGTAGCCGTCGGCGACCAGTGACAGGTTGACGAGCAGGTCGTCGGAGGGGCGCACGACCCAGGCGAGGAGCCGGCCGTAGTCGTCGCGGGTCTCGGTTGGACGGAGGAGCACGACCTCGGAGCCCTCGGGGATCAGCTCGGCGATCCGGTCGGTCGCCTCCTCGCCGAAGCACTCGGCACCGATCTCGGGATGGTGGGTCTCCGGGGTGTCGATCCCGACGAGTCGTACGTTCTCGGTGGTCCCGCCGATCGACGCGACGATCGTGTCGCCGTCGATGATCTCGGTCACGGTGGCGGTGCCGGGTTCGGAGCCGTCGTCCGACCCTCCACATCCTGCGACCAGGAGAGCGAGCGCGAGGCCGAGGACCGGGATCGGTGCGACGTGGTGACGGGGCAAAGGGGGACCTCCGGGAGCTCCACCGAGGTGAGCTGGCGACCAGAGGGGAAGTCGGAACGCCGAACCGGCTCCGGCATCGTAGCCCGCGCTCCCGACACGCCGTGCCCGGGGGTGGGTCGATTCGGGGGAACCGGCGGGTGGGCTCGGACGTCTACCGTGAGATGGTGGTCCTGCTGGGCGAGATCGCCCTCCTCGCCGTGGTCGTCGCCGCGTGCGGCGCGGTCGCGTTGGCGGCGCGTCGGGTGGGCCGGGCGCTGCTGCTCGCCGCCACCGGCGCCGGTGTCGTGGCCAACGGCGCGCTGGCGGTGCTGCTCGTCCGGGGGGACTGGTCGGTCACCTACGTCGTCGACCACAGTCGCTCCGACACGTCGGTCCTGCTGCGTCTGGCCGGGCTGTGGGCCGGCGCCGAGGGCTCGTTCCTCCTGTGGACCACGCTGACCTGCGCCGCCGCAGTGGTCGCCGCCCACCTGGCCCGGGCCCCGGCGCGCCCGGCGGCCGTCCGGGTCGGCGGCGTGCTGGCCGCGGTCGGCGGCCTCGTGGCGCTCACCGTGCTCGACCCGTTCGACCGCCTCGAGATCCCGGCGGTCACCGGGGCGGGGATGCAGCCGATCCTCGAGCACCCGGCCATGTTGTGGCACCCGCCCCTGCTCTACGGCGGGATGCTGGGGCTGTTGGTGCCGACGCTGCTGGCCGCCACCGATCGGGTGCCCGACCGCCACGTCACCCGCCGGGCGACGGCCGTGGCGCTGGGCCTGCTCACCGCCGGCCTGGCCACCGGCGGCCGCTGGGCGTACGCCGAGCTCGGCTGGGGTGGCTACTGGGGGTGGGACCCGGTCGAGAACGTCGCCCTCGTCGCGTGGGCGCTCGGCCTCGCCGCCCTCCACCTGCCCCGGCGGACACCGATGGTGGCCCAGCGGCTCGCGCTCGGTCTCCCCGCCGTCGCGGTCGTGTGGGGCACGGTGCTGACCCGGACCTACTCGGTGACGTCGGTCCACGCGTTCAGCAGCGACCCGTCGATCAACCGGGCGATCCTCGCCCTCGGCGTGGTCTCGACGGTCGTGCCGCTCGTCGCCGCGTTCCGGGCGGGCGTCCCGACCGCTGCCGACCCGGCCGCTGACGGCGCCGACGACACATCGAGGACGGCCGGACCGGACAGCGGGCTGGCCGCCGGTCGCGCGCGGTTCCGGTGGGTGTCGGTGGCGCTCGCCGGGTTCGTCGCCGTGGTCGTCACCGCCGGCACGGTCGCGCCGATGGTGCGCGAGGCCGCGGGCGGGGACGAGTCGCTGGTCGCCGGCAGCTACTACGCCGGCCTCGTCGGCCCCGCGGCCCTCGCTGCCGGGCTGGTGCTCGCGTGGTTCGGGCGCCGGTGGTGGTTGGCCGGCC